>JACWEO010000001.1 GCA_014653355.1 Pelagibacterales bacterium SAG-MED47
TGGCTGAGCCAGATATTGATAATTTTGTTTTTTTTTCCATAGCTCATACCTCAATCTTTATAGATAATGTTTCTTGCAGACATAATAAGTTCATCAGCTTCGTCTTTGGATAAAGCAAAATCTTCAAGAAAACCTTGAATTTTAATACGCTCCCCTTTAACAATATCATATCCACCTGTAAGTTCGTCAGAAGCCAAGTCAGCAAAATCCTCTAAAGTCAAAATTTTTTGTTCTCCTAAAGTTACAAGCATACCTGGAGAGAAGAAAAAGCAGAAGAAATAATTCAAAAGATAAAAGCTTCAAGAGCAGAAAACTTAAAAAATAGACCACCAATAGTTACAGTAATGGGTCACGTTGACCATGGAAAAACTTCAGTGCTTGATGTTTTAAGGAGTGCGAATGTAGTATCAGGAGAGTTTGGTGGAATTACACAGCACATAGGAGCTTATCAAATTGAGTCTAAAAATAACAAATTAACTTTTATAGATACTCCCGGTCATGCAGCATTTACTGAAATGAGAGCGAGAGGATCTAAACTTACTGATATTGTAGTATTAGTAGTTGCTGCTGACGATGGCGTAAAACCACAGACTGTTGAGTCTATTAAACATGCAAAAGCTGCAAAAGTTCCAATTGTTGTTGCCATTAACAAATGTGATCTACCAGATGCCGATCCCCAAAAAATTAAAAACCAGTTATTGGAGCATGAATTAATAGCGGAAGATCTGTCCGGTGATACTTTAATGGTAGAAATATCAGCCAAGGCAAAAAAAAATCTAGATAGACTATTAGAGTCAATCGTTCTTCAAGCTGAAATTTTAGATCTTAAAACGGATTTTGAATCTAAGGCTACAGGCATAGTTTTAGAGTCAAAAATTGATGTTGGAAGAGGACCAGTTGCTACAATAATTGTAACTACAGGAACATTAAAAAAAGGTGATTTTTTTGTTAGTGGGTTAAGATGGGGAAAAATAAGAGCAATAATTAATGATAAAGGACAAAATATAGATCAAGCCTTACCCTCAACACCTGTAGAAATTTTAGGAATTAATGGTGCTGCAAAAGCAGGAGATGATTTTATTGTCTTGGATAATGAAAAAGAAGCTAAAACTTTAAGTGAAAATAGAGCACAAGAAAGCAAGAAAGGAAAAAATCCTTTAACATTTGCAACTCAAGAGTCAGCATTTTCTGACAAATCTAGTGAAGAATTAAATTTAATTATTAAATCTGATGTTCACGGATCATCTGAGGCAATTAAAAATGCTATAGGTCAAATCAAACATGATGAAGTGAAACCAAAGATAATTCTAGCTGATATAGGAATGATAACTGAAACTGATGTTACTTTAGCTAAAGCTTCAAACGCAGTTTTAATAGCATTTAATGTTAAACCAAGTAAAGAAGCTAAAAAACTTGCTGAAAATGAAAAAATAAAAATTTCAACTTATAATATTATTTATGAAGTATTGGATTATATTAAACAAAAGATGTCAGGATTATTAACTCCAGATGTTCAGGAAACAATTATAGGAACAGCACAAATTTTAGAAATATTTAAAGTCTCAGGAGCTGGCAAAGTAGCTGGTTCAAAGGTAACAGAAGGTGAAATTACATCATCATCAGAAGTTAGAGTAATTAGAGATGGTGCTATAATTTTTACAGGGAAAATTGGGTCTATATTTAGAGAAAAAAACCAAGTAAAACAGGTAATTAATGGCCAAGAATGTGGAATTACAGTGAAAGATTATATAGATTTTCAAAAAAACGATACAATAGAGGCTTTTAACCTAACATCAAAAGAGAGGTCGATATAATGGCTGATAGAATAGGTAAACCCATAACTCAAAGACAGCTTAGAGTTGGAGAGATGATTAAACAGTCTTTAAGCATGATTTTTATAAGAAATGAGGCTAAGGTCCCAAATTTAGAAACGAATACAATAACTGTTACTGAGGTAAGGATGAGTCAAGATTTAAAAATTGCTAAGGCATATGTGCTTCCACTAGGAGGCAAAGATGCGGAAGAAAGTATTAAAACTCTAAAAGAATATTCATTTTTAATTAGAAAAATTTTATCACAAAAAGTGGTTATGAAATTTCTACCAAAATTACTTTTTAGAAAAGACGAGTCTTTTGAGTATGCGGAAAAAATAGAAAACTTAATTAAGCAAACAAATAAATAGGAAAAAAAAGAAATGAGTAAAAAAGCACATGAATTAGCAATGCATGATAAAGATACAGGATCTTCAGAGGTTCAAGTTGCTTTGCTAACAGATAAGATTGAAACTCTCTCTAAACACATTAAACAATTCAAAAAGGATAAACATTCATCTGTTGGATTGTTGAGGGCGGTCAATAGAAGAAAGAAATTGTTAGAATATCTAAAAAAAAATAAAATGGATTCTTACAAAAATGTACTGTCGAAATTGAATTTAAGAAAATAAAAGATCAAGATAGATAGAACGAAATGGAACGAAACGAACGAAACGAAATGGAAATGAAATGTTTAAAGTATATAAGAAGGAAATCGAAGTAGCAGGGAAGAAGATAAGTTTAGAAACAGGCAAAGTAGCAAGACAAGCAGACGGAGCAATAATAGCAACATCCGGTGAAACAGTTATTTTAGCAACAGTAGTAGGAGCAAAGAAAGTAAATCCAGATATGGATTATTTTCCTTTGTCGGTTAACTATCAAGAAAAATATTATGCAGGTGGAAAAATTCCTGGAGGATATTTTAAAAGAGAGGCAAGACCAACTGAGAGTGAAACGTTAATCTCTAGATTAATTGATAGACCCATAAGGCCATTGTTTCCAGACGAATTTAAAAATGAGGTACAATTATTACCAACAGTAATTTCTTATGATAAAGAAAACCAACCTGATATTCTAGCAATCATTGCTTCATCAGCAGCATTAGCTATTTCAGGAATGCCATTTATGGGTCCTGTAGGGGCATCTAGAGTTGGCTTTGTTGATGGCAAGTATATTCTGAACCCATCAAAAGCTGAATTAGAGAATTCAAGCTTAGATTTAGTCGTTGCAGGTACCAAAGATGCTGTTCTGATGGTTGAGTCAGAAGCTAATGGCTTATCAGAAGAAGAAATGTTAAACGCAGTTAAGTTTGGACATGAAGGATTTGTTCCAGTAATCCAAACGATAGAAGATCTAGCAAAAGAATGTAGAAAACCAGAATGGAATGTTGAGAAAAAAGATTTATCTGAAATTAAGAAAAAACTAGAATCAACATTTACAGATGATCTTAAAAAAGCTTTTGCAACTAAAGATAAACAAGATAGATCAAATCAAATTTCAGAAATTACAGATGAAGCAAAAAAACTTTATGAAGAAGACGAAAACTACACTGATCTTGATGTAAATAGCCAATTAAAAAGTTTAGAAAAATCTATTGTAAGAACTGACATTCTTAAAAATAAAAATAGAATTGACGGCAGAGGTTTATCTGATGTAAGAGCTATTTCATGTGAAGTGGGTGTCTTACCAAGAACTCATGGATCTGCATTATTTACTAGAGGTGAAACTCAAGCAATAGTTGTTACTACTTTAGGAACTTCTGATGATGAACAGAGATTAGAAAGTTTGGATGGACAGCATAGAGAAAGATTTATGCTTCATTATAATTTCCCCCCTTTCTCAGTCGGTGAAACTGGAAGAATTGGAACTGGTAGACGTGAGATTGGTCACGGTAAACTAGCTTGGAGAGCAATTAATTCTTCGCTACCATCAAAAGAGACATTTCCATATACATTTAGAATCGTATCAGAGATTACAGAGTCTAATGGATCTTCTTCAATGGCTACTGTTTGTGGAGCGTCTTTAGCATTAATGGATGCCGGTGTTCCAATAAAAGAGCCAGTTGCTGGTATTGCGATGGGTTTAATTAAAGAGGGTGATAAATTTAGTGTTTTATCAGATATTTTAGGCGACGAAGATCACTTAGGAGATATGGACTTTAAAGTTGCCGGAACTAAAGATGGAATTACCTCACTTCAAATGGATATTAAAATTACTGGTATTACTTTTGAAATCATGGAGCAGGCTTTAAAACAAGCTAAAGATGGAAGAATTCATATTTTAGGTGAAATGAATAAAGCTTTAGGTGAGTCAAGATCCGATGTTGGAAAACATACTCCAAAAATGGAACAAGTAACTGTTGATAAAAAAGACATTGCTGCCGTTATTGGAAAAGGTGGAGCAACCATTAGAGAAATAGTTGAAAAATCAGGTGCTAAAGTTGATGTGAATGACGAAGGAGTTGTAACAGTTGCTGCTCCCGACGAAGAGGCTAGAAACATTGCTATGCAAATGATCAAAGATATTACTGCAAAAGCTGAAATGAATAAAATTTATTTAGGTAAAGTAATGAAGATTATGGAATTTGGTGCATTTGTTAACTTTTTAGGAAAACAAGATGGTCTTGTTCATATTTCTGAATTAGCAGATAAAAGAGTTGCTAAAGTTACTGATGTTGTCAAAGAAGGTGATGAAGTTAAAGTAAAAGTAATTGGTTTCGATAGAGGTAAAGTAAAACTTTCTATGAAACAAGCAGTGGATTAAGTCGCATTGAAAAAAAATTATTTTGAGGTTAAATCTTGCTAATGGAAACTTGGATAATTTTATTACTGTTAATTGTAGTAATATGGGTTCTTTTTAGACCAATTTCAAAAAAAGAACTTGATAGATATAATGACAAAGACAATTGGTCGAATATGGGTTTTTGAAAAAACTTTTTAGAGATTAAAAATGTTTTTAGGATCTGGCATTCCAACTTTATTATATCCAGCATCGACATAATGAATTTCACCAGTAACACCGTTTGCAAGATCACTTAGCAAATATAATGCTGAATTTCCTACATCATGAATATCTACATTTCTTTTAAGGAAAGAATGGTCTTCATTCCATTTATATAAAAATTTTGCATCACCAATAGCTGAAGCAGCTAATGTTTTAATAGGTCCAGCACTAATAGCATTAACCCGCATACCTTTAGTTCCTAAATCTCGAGCTAAGTATTTTACACTAGCCTCTAAAGCTGATTTACAAACACCCATTACATTATAATTTGGGATAGCTTTAGTAGACTCGTAAGTTAGAGTTAGAAGACTTCCACTATGATTCATTATCTTAGATGCTTCTTTAGCAACTTCAGTAAATGAAAAACATGAGATCAACATGCTTCTTAAAAAGTTTTCTCTAGTTGTATTTAAGTATTCACCTGATAATTCTGATTTATCTGAAAAGGCTACTGCGTGAACTACAAAATCTATTTCACCCCATTGAGATTTAATATCTTTAAAAAGTTTTATTACTTCCTCTTTTTTTTCAACATCACAGCTGAATGTAATCTTAGAGTTTAATTTTTCAGCTAAAGGGATAACTCTTTTTTTTAAAGCATCACCCAAATATGTGAATGCAAGCTCAGCTCCAGCCTCTGCTAGTTTTTGTGAAATACCCCAAGCTATAGATCTTTCATTGGCAACCCCCATGATTAATCCTTTTTTACCTTTCATTAAACTCATAATTAAACCTTTTCAAAAATTAAAGCAGCGTTAGTTCCACCAAAACCAAAACTATTAGACATTACAGTATTTAAATTTACCCCTGTTTCTGTTTTTGCAACTATTGGAAATTTTTTAGCCTCATCATCTATCTCACTTATGTTAGCTGATCCAGCAATAAAACTATTCTTCATCATAATTAAACAATAAATTGCTTCATGCACTGATGCAGCTCCTAAAGGATGACCTGATAATGATTTAGTTGAACTTATTTTTGGAATATTATCTCCAAAGGTATTTTTGACAGCATTTAATTCAGTAATATCTCCCACAGGTGTAGATGTTCCATGAGTATTTATATAATCAATTTTACTTTTAGTAGTAGCCATTGCCATTTGCATACATCTTACAGCCCCTTCTCCAGATGGCGCAACCATATCGTATCCATCTGAAGTTGCTCCATAACCAGTTAATTCTGCGTATATTTTAGCTCCTCTTGCTTTGGCATGCTCATACTCTTCAAGCACTAATACACCACCACCACCTGCTATTACAAAACCATCTCTAGTTTTATCATAAGCTCTTGATGCTGTTGCAGGCGTATCATTATATTTTGAGGATAATGCGGTCATAGCATCAAACATTGCAGTCATTGCCCAATGTATTTCTTCGCTACCTCCTGCAAAAACAATTTCTTGTTTACCCATTTGAATTAATTCCATTGAATTTCCAATACAGTGTCCACTTGTTGCACAAGCAGAACTCATTGTATAATTAGTCCCTTTAATTTTAAAAGGTACTGCTAGTGTTGCAGATGCTGTGCTTGCCATTGTTCTAGGAACAATAAATGGTCCCATTAATTTAGGGGTTTTAGCTCTAGTTTTATCTGCTGCGAGAATTACATTTTCAATCGAAGGTCCTCCTGAACCCATAACAATTCCTGTTTTAAAATTACTTACTTCTTTTTCTTCAAGCCCCGAATCGGCTATAGCTTCTTTCATTGCTATATAATTGTAAGCTGAACCTGAACCCATAAATCTTATTGTTTTTCGATCGATGTGATCTTCAAGTTTTATTTTTGGTTTACCATGAATATGACTCCTTAGGTTATGCTCTTTGTATTCCTCACTGAATGATATTCCTGATTTTGAATTTAAAAGAGATTGGTGCACTTCTTCTTGATTATTGCCTAAGCAAGATACCACTCCCAATCCTGTAATAACCACTCTTCTCATTACTTAAATAAACCTACTTTTAAACTATCTGCAGAGTAAATTTTTTTATCATCTGCTAAAACTACACCATTAGCAAGACCCACTGTAGTACCTCCTGGAGACATAATTTTTTTCATATCAATTTCATATCTTACTAATTTTACATTTTGCAAAACTTCACCTGTAAATTTCACAGTTCCAACACCTAAAGCCCTTCCTTTTCCTGGATTTCCAATCCAGCCTAAATAGAAACCTACTAATTGCCACATAGCATCCAACCCAAGACATCCAGGCATGACAGGGTCCTCTTTAAAATGACAATCAAAAAACCACAGGTTTTTTTTAATATCTAATTCAGCTTTTAATTCACCTTTCTTAAAAGCCCCCTTATTATCGTTAATTTCTGTAATCCTATCAAACATGAGCATAGGTGGAAGAGGTAACTTTGCATTACCTGAACCAAATAATTTACCATTTCCACAGTTGATAAGCTCATCATATGAGAATGAATTTTTTTTCATAAAATTGAGTATTCTTATTTACTTGATTTTATCTAGATATAATATACTTATAATGCTAGTTTAGAACAATTATAACTAACAATACAAATTATAGTGAAATACGTTGATAAATTGAGAAATTCTGGATTGAGACCCACTAAACAAAGACTTCAAATTTGTGAAGTGCTATTTAACACAGAAAAAACATATCATTTTACCATAAATGATCTTGCACTTAAAATAAAAAATCAACTGAATAACAAAATATCTTTAGCTACAGTATATAACACTGTTCACGCTTTTGAAAAAAAAGGTTACTTAAAGCAAATACCTATTAATTCTAACCAAACTTATTTTGATACCAATATTTCCGATCATCATCATTTTTATGACTTAAAAGAGGAGAAGTTAATTGATTTAGAGAATTCAGATGTAGGACCAATAAATATTTTAAAAAAAATTAATGGAAAAAAAATAAAGTCAGTTGAAGTTCTAGTTAAGCTAGAAGACTGATCTAGTAATCAATTTAGCGGCATTTTAAACCAATTGACACTTTTTTAGAATCATTATAAACTACCAATATCTTAAAAAAATACTTATGGGGAACTAAATGAGCACTGAAAATTTTAAAAATAAGTCTTTTAAAACCGAACAATTAAGCAAATGTCCTTTTACAGGAGCTGGAACACCTGCAAAATTTTCTGCAGGAAGAGGTCAATCTGTAAGAGATTTTTGGCCAAATAGTCTAAATCTTAAAATACTTAGTCAACATTCTAATTTATCAAATCCGATGAATAAGAAATTTAACTACTCTAAAGAATTTAAAAAACTTAATTATAAGGCTCTTAAAAAAGATTTAAAAAAATTAATGACAGATTCCCAAGAATGGTGGCCAGCTGATTATGGTCATTATGGACCTTTGTTCATCAGATTAGCTTGGCACGCAGCTGGCACATACAGAACTGGCGATGGAAGAGGTGGAGCTGGAACAGGAAATCAACGATTTGCACCACTTAATTCTTGGCCAGATAACGTCAATTTAGACAAGGCAAGATTACTTCTTTGGCCAATAAAAAAAAAATATGGAAATAAGATTTCATGGGCAGATTTATTTATTCTAGTAGGTAATGTTGCATTAGACTCAATGGGATTTAAAACATTTGGTTTTGGTGCTGGTAGAACTGATATTTGGGAACCAGAAGATGATATTTACTGGGGATCAGAAAAAGAAATGTTAGGTGTAGAAAGATATACTGAAAAAAGAGATTTAGAACAACCACTTGGTGCTTCACACATGGGTTTGATATATGTTAATCCACAAGGTCCAGATGCAAATCCAGATCCAAAACTTGCAGCACATGATATTAGAGAAACATTCGGTAGAATGGCAATGAATGATTATGAAACAGCAGCACTAGTGGCTGGTGGACATACATTTGGAAAATCACATGGAGCAGCACCTGAGTCACACAAGGGTCCTGACCCTGAAGCTTCAAGAATCCAAGATCAGTCAACCGGATGGAATAGTGGATACAAATCTGGAAAAGGTGTTGATACAATCAGTAGCGGTATAGAAGGTGCTTGGACACAAAACCCAATTCAATGGGATATGGGTTATTTGGACTGTCTTTATGATCACGAATGGGAGCTTACAAAAAGTCCTGCTGGTGCTCATCAATGGACGCCAAAGAAAAATGGACAAAAGATAAAAATGGTTCCTGATGCACATGATAAAAATGTTCTCCACCCTCCAATGATGCAAACAACAGACATTTCTATGAAAGTTGATCCAAGTTATGGGCCTATTACAAAACACTTTCATAAAAATCCAAAAGAATTTCATGACGCATTTGCTAGGGCGTGGTTTAAGTTAACTCACAGAGATATGGGGCCAAGAGTTTGTTATCTTGGCAGTGATGTTCCTAAAGAACAATTAATCTGGCAGGATCCAATTGATAAACCAAAATACAAATTAAAATCAAAAGATATTAATGATCTAAAATTAAAAATATCAAAATCCAAACTATCAGTTTCTGACTTAGTTTCTACTGCTTGGGCTTCAGCTTCAACTTTTAGAGGTTCTGACAAAAGAGGTGGTGCTAATGGAGCAAGAATAATGTTAGAGCCACAAAAAAATTGGAAAGTTAATAATCCCTCTAATCTTTCAAAAGTTATCTCTGTGTTAAAGAAAATTAAGAAACAATTTGATAATAAAAAGAAAACAATTTCAATGGCTGATTTAATTGTTTTAGCTGGAGGAGTGGGTGTCGAAATGGCTGCTAAAAAAGCTGGACATAAAGTAAAAGTTCCATTTTCTCCTGGTAGAGGAGATGCAAGACAAGAACAAACAGATGTGAATTCATTTGGATTATTAGAACCTCAAGCAGATGGTTTTAGAAATTATCTAAATGGTGGTAAATCAATTGTATCAGCTGAAGAAAAGCTAATTGATAAAGCACAATTAATGGGTCTTACTGCTCCTGAAATGACAGTATTGATGGGTGGAATGAGAGTTTTAAATACCAATTTTGATAATTCAATACACGGAGTTTTCACAAAAAAACCTGGCGTATTAACGAATGATTATTTCACAAATTTATTAGACATGAATACAACATGGAAAGAAACTGATAAATCAGAGCAAACATTTGTTGGAATAGACAGAAAGACGAAAAAAACAAAATGGAAAGGTACAAGAGTTGATCTTATCTTTGGATCAAATTCACAACTAAGAGCTTTAGCTGAAGTTTATGCGTGTGAGGACTCACAAAATAAATTTATAAGTGACTTTATAATAGCATGGGTAAAAGTAATGAATGCTGATAGATTTGATTTAAGACAAAATTAAAATAGATTACTAGAAAAAATATGGAAAAAACTACTTTTGAAGATTTTTATGAAGTACCTAATTTAAATTTTGATATTTCAAGACTAAGGTCAGATTTATATAAAATACTGAAAAATAAAAAGTTCAACTCACCAGGAGTGACACATTTTGGTGCAATACCAATAAATCAAATTCCAAATGATGAAAACTCTATTAAAGGTAATAATATAAGGGGCAAATACTGGACAATTGCTGATGATACTGGAAAAGAAGTTTCAAGAGATGTAGATATAGATGAGTCTAAATATACTCAATTAGTTCCAGAGTTTGAAAAAACTTATTTTAAGGAAGTATTCGAAATATTAAGTAAAAAATATAAATTAGGAAGAGTTAGACTTTTATTAAAAGAACCAAGATCAACCTTAAGTTGGCATAAAGATCCTGAGTGTAGGCTTCATGTACCAATTATAACTAATAAAGGTTGTTCGATGGTGATAGAGAATATTGCAAAACATCTTCCAGCTGATGGTAAAGTTTGGATAACAAATAATACTAAATATCATAATTTTTTTAATGGTGGTGAACAGGCAAGAATACATTTGGTAGCATGTGTTCTTGAAAGTCCTTTCAAAAATTAAATGGAAATAACTAGCGGCATATTTAAAGCAGCTGGAAATATATACAGCAATAACAAAGGCTCAATCTTAAGAACAGTTATTTATACAATTGGACATTTTGCAATCGCCATTACAGTTTTGATGTTGGTTGCAGATGTGTCTTTTTCTATAGCGTTGAAAGATGCAATTGTTGAACCAATCGCTAATTCAGTTTGGTACTTTATCTTAGACAAATGGTGGGCAAGTAAATCAAAGTAATTAAGCTTTTAACTTTTTTAGATAAAATTTGAGAATAATAATTATTCTCAAAAAAAATACGCTAATGATAATTATTCTCACAGTTTTTACTTGAAATTTTTTCTAATTTAAATACCTCTTAGTCATGCAAATAGAAAACTATAATTGTAAAAAATGTGGATTAACAATTTCATCAACTTGCTCGAAGTGTAGCAAGGTAGTTGATATACAAGTTCTTGATGATGGTTGTATTGTTCAAAAAACAAAATGCTTAGACTGTGCTAACACACCTGTTATCAAAGATGTTTGTGCACAACAAAAATAATTAATTTTCCTAAGTTATTCTGATCTTCCCCAAATATGGGTATTACTTATCCAACCCCTGAATCCACCACTTTTTATTTTGCACCAATTATTAATACATTTTTGAACAATTAATACTCTTCCTCTTTTTACTGTAGCCAAAGGTTTCGAAAATTTTGAGGGTTTTTTAAATATAATTTTATCGTTAAGAGGAATTAGAGAGTTAACCTTTTTTAATTGAGATATATGAATCCACCCACTATTATTTTTGAAATCAATTACCCTTCTAAAATTTTCTTTTTTATCTATTTGTTTAATAGGTAAATGTATTTTTTTGTAGATATATTTAATTGGAGAATTTAAATTTGGGCCATATCTTACATTTACTTTATTTTTTTTTAATGAAAGAAAAAGATCTTTAGCAATGGCAGTTGAAAAAAAAAAAATAGAAAATAAAATAATTATAAAATTTTTGAAAATCATTAATTAAATATTTTTAATTTTATTAAATTTAACTTTTCTGAAATTTAGATTTAATAAATCTAAAATAAGGATTTGACCATTAAGATTTTTACCGATATTCAAAATTTTTTTTAAAACTTCATTAGCTTGAAAGGTGCCAATAACACCAGCTACTGTACCTAAAATTCCTTCATATTCACAATTTAATATGTCATCTGAAATTTTATTTTCTTGAAAAAAACTTTTAATACATGGTGTCTTTTTATTTTTAAAATCAAATGTGAAAATATGCCCATTAAATTTACTTATAGCACCAGTAACTAAAAATTTTTTAGATGCTTTACAAAAATCGTTTATCAAAAATTTAGTCTTAAAATTATCAGATCCATCTACAATATAATCGTATTTCTTTATTATTTTGTTATAATTACCTTTATTAAGTCTTATTTTGTGACATCTTACATTTGTTTTTGAATTGATTTTTTTTAATTTTTTTTTAGCTATAATAACTTTTGATTTTTTTAAATCATTTATGTCATAAAGACTTTGACGATGAATATTTGATAATTCAACGTTATCAGAGTCAATAATTCCTAAAGTTCCTACTCCTGCTCTAGTTAAAAACTCTGCAGCTGGACATCCTAAGCCTCCCATGCCAATAATTAATACTTTAGATTGGATGATCTTTTTTTGACCTAAAGTACCGATATTTTTAAGAATAATTTGTCTTGAAAATCTCTCAATTTGTTTTTTATTTAAATTAAAATTCATTTCCCCGTTGATCCAAATCCATCTTCACCTCTTACTGTTTCAGGTAAATTGTTAGTTTCCTCAAACTCAATTTTAATAATTGGAGAAAGCACAATTTGTGCAATACGATCACCGTTATTAATAATAAAGTCTTTATTACCATGATTGTAAATAATAACTTTTATCTCTCCTCTGTAATCACTATCTATAGTTCCGGGAGTGTTTAAGACACTTATGTTATTTTTTGCAGCTAGCCCAGATCTCGGTCTAATTTGAATTTCATAATCTTTTGGAAAAGCAATAGATAATCCAGTAGGTATAAGAAAGGATCTTCTAGATTTAAGATTTATAGGTTCTTCTATAAATGCTACAAGGTCCATTCCAGAAGCACCGTTTGTTTTATATTCAGGTAGTTTTACTTTAGGATTTAATTTTTTTATTAATACTTTCACCATTAATTAATTTGTCTAACAATTCTATCTACAATCTCCTCAGATATCTCAGACTTTTTTTTAAACGAAAGTTTTTCCTTTTTATTTTCAGAGTCTCTAAAATAAATAATTACTTCATTGTAGTCAGAGTCAAAACCAATATTTTTTTTAGATACATCATTACCTATAATCCAGTCACAATTTTTATTCTTGAGTTTAGAGATTGCGTTTTTATTTAGATCATTTGTTTCAGCGGAAAAGCCAATTACTAATTTTGGCCTCATAGAATTGTGATTTGAAACATAGTTCAATATGTCTATATTTTCCTCTAAATTTAAGGTCATACTTTTTTTTTTTTTTATTTTATCTACACTTTGTTCACTTATTTTATAATCAGCTACAGCTGCAGTAAATACAGCTATATCGGTTGGTAAATTTTGTTGAGTAGCTTTGAACATTTCTTCAGTAGTTTCAACCTTAATTAAATTTATATCATCGTCAATTTCTAAATTTGTCGGTCCAGATATTAGTGTAGTATTAAAACCTCTTTTAGACAAAGATTTTGCTATTTCGTATCCCTGTTTTCCGCTTGATTTATTTGTTATAAATCTTACGGGATCAATGTATTCTTTAGTTGGCCCTGCAGTGACTAAAGCTTTAACTCTTCTATTTTTTGTTTGATTATTCAAAAAATTATATATTCTCTCGAAAATATCTGCAGGCTCAGACATTTTTCCCTCACCATATTCACCACAAGCCATATCACCTGTTACAGGGCCAATAAGTTTGTAGCCGTAATTTTTCAAAATTTTTAGATTGTTTCTTGTTGATTGATGTTCCCACATTCTCACATTCATTGCTGGAGCTAAAAATACTTGTTTGTTAGAAGCTAAAATAACTGTGGATGCTAAATCTTCAGATGTGCCCTGACTTAATTTTGAAATAGTATTTGCTGTGGTTGGGACTACTAGAATAACATCTGCCCATCTTGATAACTTAATATGATCCATTTCCGACTCATTTTCTAAACTAAAAAGATTATCGTAGACTTTTCCTTGAGATAAAGAAGCAACAGATAAAGGGGTTACAAATTCTTTAGCACTTTTGGTTAGAATAGTTTTGATCTCTGCATTATTTTTCTTGAATAATCTTACTATATCAAGACTTTTGTATGCAGATATTCCACCACAAATTATAAACAAAATTTTTTTGTTTGTTAAATCTTTCATCGAATGAATTAAAATACTAATAGACCAAAAATTACAAGGATTAATAAACCAATAATAGATTGGTTTCTAAAAGCTATCATTTCTGTTTTTTTGGTATTTAAAGCTGTATAAGAATTTGAATTCTGTGGAATTTGCCCACTAGCTAAATAAGTAAGTGCTTGATTTGCCTTATCCATAATTTCAGGGAATTCAGGTAATCTTTTTATAACTTCTGAGGTATTCTTAAGTGTTTCATTAAGAGTTGTCATTGGATCTTTAGTTTCTTTAAGCCAGCTTTCAAGAATAGGTTTTGATGTTGTCCAAATATTTGTATTTGGATTTAATTTTCTTGCTACCCCTTCTACGACAACCATTGTTTTTTGTAACATTAAAAGCTGGGGTTGAGTTTGCATATTAAATTTTTCAGTAACATCAAAAAGTTGTTTTAACAATTTTCCACCAGAAATATCTTTAACTGCTTGACCAAAAATTGGTTCACCAATTGATCTCAATGCTTGGGCGAGGTCATCAATTGGGACATTATTAGGAACTAATCCAGCAATTAAGTGTACTTCTGCAACCTTTTTATAGTCTCTTTGTATAAAACCAAATAATATTTCAGCTAAAAACCTTTTGCTCATTTTATCAAGTCTTCCCATTATTCCAAAATCAATTGGAACAATATGGCCATTATTATCTATAAATATATTTCCTTGGTGCATATCTGCGTGAAAAAAACCATCTCTGACAGCATGTCGAAGAAAGTTCTGAATTATATCCTCAGCAATTTTTTCAGTATTAAAGGTTCTTTTTTTAAGTTCGTCTGTTTCTCTTATAGAGACCCCATCAACCCAATCAAGGGTCATTACATTTTCACTTGTAAAATTCCAGTATATTTGGGGAACTCTAAAACCAACATCATTTTTAGTGTTTTCAGCATACTCATTTGCTGCAGCAGCTTCAAATCTGAGATCCATTTCAAGATTCGTAATTTCTTTTAATAAAAAGACAACTTCTACTAATTTAAGTCTTTTAGTTTTTTTGATGAAAGATTCTACTAAAAAAGCAAACAACATAATTGCATCTATTTCTTCGTTAAATATTTTTTTTATATCAGGTCTTAAAATTTTAATTGCCACATCTTTCAATGTTCCGTCATCATTAATTTGAGCTTTATGAACTTGGGCTATAGATGCCGCTGCTACTGGTTCACTTAAATTTATAATAGAGTTATAGGTATCATCACCTAGATCATTTTTTATAATTTTTTTTGCATCAACTAATGAAAATGGTGGTAATTTATCTTGAAGATTTTCAAGTTTCTTTGAAAGATCTTCTCCAATTATATCCGGTCTAGTAGCTAAAAATTGACCAAGCTTTATAAAAGTTGTTCCCATTGACTCTAGGGAATCAGATAGTCTTTCACCCTCATCTTTCTTTATATTATCTTGCTTCTTTGCTGAAAAAGAAAAAGATAAAATTTTAAATAAGATCTTAATTATAATTGGTGGCTTCTTAAATTTGGAAGTTATGTTTAATATATCCGATTTGGCTACTTTTCTACCAAGTTTAAATAGAGTAATAATTTTTTTAAACATTAAATTTTCCATCCGCTGTGTATAGAAACTATTCCACCTGATAAATTTCTATATTTACATTTTTTAAAACCATTTTTTTCCATTAAATTGATTAATTCATCTTGATTTATAAAATTTTCGATACTTTTAACTAAGTATTTGTAAGGTTCACTATCACCAGCAATGATTTTCCCTATGGAAGGTATTAATTTTGAATAATTTTTATAAAATAAATCTAAATTTGTATTTTGTATTTTTGAAAACTCGAGACAGAGATAACGTCCACCAGGTTTTAAAACTCTAAAAGCCTCAGATAATGTTTTATCTAAATCTTTAGTATTTCTTAAACCAAAACTAATGGTATAAAAGTCAAATAAACTTTCTGAAACTGGTAATTTCTCAGCTGGAGCAATTACCCAGTTTAAATTTTTAAATTTAACTAGTTTTTCTCTAGCTTTTTGGATCATTTTTTTATTAGGATCAACACAAGTAACTTGTGTATCTTTTTTGATATAATTTAAAAAAAGTTTTGCTATATCTCCTGTTCCACAAGCGACATCAATTAATTTATGGTTTAATGAAGGATTCATCATGCTTATCAAATGTTTTTTCCATAACCGATGTACGCCTAGCGACATGAAGTCGTTCATCAGATCATACCTGTCATAAACCTGATCAAAAACACTTTCTACTAGCCCTTTCTTATTTTGAAGATATTGTTGCATAAAATTAAATATATATTGAATATAGTATTAAATGCCAGAATTACCAGAAGTAGAAGTTGTAAGACAGTCGCTACATAAAAAAATTAAACAAAAAAAGGTAAAAAAAGTAATAATAAGAAATAGAAATTTAAGATTTAAAATTCCTCTAAATTTAAAAAGTTTTTTGAAAAAACAAACAATAATCAAAGTTGATAGATTTTCTAAATATTTAATCTTACATTTATCAAATAATAGTTTTTGTATATTCCATCTTGGAATGTCAGGAACTATTCATTTAATTGAAAAAAACAAAAAGAATATATTTACTAATACAAGTTTTTATAGTTATACCTCTTTACCAAAAAAACATAATCACATAGAGATAATTTTTGAAGATTTAAGGCTAGTTTATAATGATCCTAGGAGATTTGGTTTCATTGAAATTATTAATAACCCTAACTTGTTAAAACAAAGATTCTCAAAATTAGGACCAGAACCTTTTAATTTAAAATTTGATTTAAATTACGTTTGTTCTTTTTTAAAAGATAAAAAAAAAAATATTAAAAATTTTTTATTGGATCAAAATTTTGTATCTGGTATTGGCAATATTTATGCAAGTGAAATTTTATTCTTAAGTAAAATTAATCCTGATTTACAAGCTCGGTTGTTAAAAAAAGATAAGTGTAAAAGTATCATAATTAATTCAAAGAAAATTCTTTTAGATGCAATTAAAAAAGGTGGATCAAGTATAAGAGATTTCAAGGGAGTATCAGGTAACAGTGGTAATTTTCAAAAAGAATTCAAAGTTTATGAAAGAGAAGGTTTAAATTGTAAAAGATTAGAATGTCGAGGAATAATTAAAAAAAAAGTTATTTCAAATAGATCTACCTTCTATTGTAATAATTGCCAAAAATAAGAAATTATTTGATTGACCATTATAAATTCTCAAGTTATACCCCTGCGAATGGCAAATACTAAATCTGCAATTAAGAGAATAAGAAGGATTTCAAAACAGACAGCTGTAAATAAAGCTAGAAAGAGCAGATACAAGAACGCAATTAAGAAAATGAATTTGTTGATAGACAGCAAAAAAAAATCAGAAGCCTTAAAATTCTTACCTAAGTTGAATTCCGAGTTAATGAAGGTAGCAAAAACAGGAATAGTAAAAAAACAAAATGCTGCAAGAAACGTTTCAAGATTTACTAAAAGGATAGCATCAATTTAAACGTTTAATACCACAGGTTGTTACTCAGATACAACTTCAGGGTCTACAAAATCTGTACTAATTTTTTTTTAAAATACAATATTTTGATTTAGTAAATAAATAATGAAACATTATTCAATTAAAAATTTTATTTACAAAAATTATATTTAATTTTTTTTACTAATTAAAAAATTTTTACACAATCCCTGATTTAATTTTTTTTAACCATAATCAATATACTCCTTGCAATAATTTTGTATTGGTTCTAACTAATAACTCCTCATATAAATGAATAACACTTATACAAAAAAAAATTTAAATAAAATAGACTCTGAAAAACTTGATTGGACTTTAATTCAACAAGAAATGAGAAATAAATTAGGCTCAGACATATATGACAGTTGGTTAAAAAAAATTGATTTTGTAGAGGAATTTAACAATTATTTATTATTATCTGTTCCAACAAGATTTATCCGCGATTGGATAACATCAAGGTATTTAGATCAGATTTTACAATCCATAAGAAATTACAGAAAACAAATTATCAGAATAGAGTTTAAAATAATTGAACAAAACTCAAAAAATACTCAAAATGAAATTCATGTAAAAAATCTAGACAATATTGAGAACATTTCTTTTATTAAGGACTCTCATCTTCAATATAGCCGTATAGATCCAAATAAAAGATTTGATAATTTTATAACAAGTTCAAGTAATAAATTGGCCTTTGAAGCCTCTCTTAAAGTATCAGAAAATATATCATATTATAACCCGCTATACATATATGGCGGTGTTGGAATGGGAAAAACTCATCTTTTAAATTCAATTGGTTTTGAGTTGAAAAAAAATAAAAAAGTCATGTTTATTTCAGCAGAACGATTTATGTACCAGTTTGTCAAATCAATAAAAGCTAACGATATGGTTAAATTTAAAGAGTATTTTAGAAATACAGATATTTTACTAATTGATGATATTCAGTTTATGAATGGTAAGGAAGCCATGCAGGAAGAATTTTTTCATACCTTTAATGCTTTATTAGACAAAGGTTCCCAAATAATTCTCTCTGCAGACAGAGCCCCAAATAAATTGACGAGAATACAAGAAAGAATTAAATCAAGATTTTCTGGTGGGTTGGTTGTTGACATTCAAAAACCTGATTATGAACTTAGAAAAAAAATTGTTGAAATGAAAACTGAGGAATTAAAAAACTTATACCCCGATCAATTAAAAACACCCATAACCAAAGAAATACAAAATTTTATCAGCACGGAAATAAATACAAGTGTAAGAGAATTAGTTGGTGCAATTAATCGAATAGTCTCTTTTTTTAGAGTTTATAATAAAATGCCAAATTTAACAGAAACAAAAATAGTATTAAAAGATTTATTAAATTTAGCAGAAAACAAAGTAACAATTGATTTGATACAAACAATAGTATGTAAATATTACAAAATTAGTAAAAATGAGATGTTATCTTCTAGAAGATCCAGATATTTAGTAAGGCCAAGACAAGTTGCGATATATCTTACAAAAATTTTGACCTCTAAATCATTGCCTGAAATTGGTCGGGAATTTTCAAATAGAGATCACACTACAATAATCCATTCAGTAAAGACTATTGAAAAATTAAAAGATAATGACAATGAAATGGTTGATAATATTAATAAATTAAAAAATCAGATATTATATAATAATAAGGATAATGAAATTTAACGTAAACCAACAAGACCTCCAACAGGCATTAAGCTACTGCCAAGGTGTTATAGAAAAAAGAAGTACTCTTCCAATACTATCAAATATACTTTTAGAAGCCAAAGAATCTAGATTAACAATAACAGCAACTGATTTAGATTTAATTTTTATTCATCAGATAGATAACATTGAAGTTTTAGAGGAGGGAAAAACTACAACAACATCATCGATAATGTACGATATTGTAAGAAAGTTTTCGTCTGGGAAAAAAATTAATTTAACTCTAACAGATTCTAGCAAATTACACCTTGAGTCTGAGAAATCAAATTTTAATCTTAATTGTATAAGTTCTTCTGAGTTTCCTCTTACTGATGAGAATTTTAGTGAGAATGAATTCTCAATTAAATCAAAGCAACTTTTAAAACTATTAAATAAATGTAAGTTTTCTGTATCTAATGACGAAACGAGACACTATCTAAGTGGGATATATATTCATCAAACAGAGGTTGAGGATAAAAATTATTTGACTGCTGTTGCAACAGATAGTCACAGAATGTCTATATCAAAAATAAGGTTAGATAAAAAAATAGAATTTGATCCTGTAATATTGCCTAAAAAAACAATATTTCAATTATGTTCTTTATTGGACAATTATGATGGATTAATTAAGATTTCAAATATTAAATCAAAAATAAAGTTTGAGTTGAATAAAAGTATTTTAATTTCTAAGTTGATCGATGGGAAGTTTCCTAACTATATTCAAGTTATACCAAAAAATAACCAAAAGAAACTAGACATTGATTTAAAAATTTTTTTAGACTCTGTTGATAGAGTTGCCTCAGTCTCATTAGACAAAAAAGATGGAGTAAAGTTTAATTTATCAAAAGAAACTTTAAATTTATCAGTCAATAATACAAATAGTGGAGATGGCAAGGAAACTATATCTGTAAAATTTGATCATGACTTAGAAATTAGTTTTAATTCTAAGTATTTAATTGATGTTGCTTCACAAATTGATGGAGAAAAAATAGAATTATTTTTTAATGATTCTGGTTCACCTGTGTTAATCAAAGATCCAGGTGATTTTGATAGTATATTTGTAGTAATGCCAATGAAAGGTTAATTTAATAAGTTGAGTTCAGAATAAATCTCATTTTCTAACATCTCAATAAATTTATCTTTTGAAATTCCAGGAGTTATAGGTTTTAAAATAGAAATAGTAATAGTTTTGTTACTATGTTTTTGTCCTTTCTTGGGCCAAACGTAACCAGAATTAATTGCAACTGGTTGGCACGAAATATTCAAATTATCATAAATTCGAAACACACCTTTTTTGAATGGTGGTCTTTCATTAGGCAAAACTCTTGTACCTTGAGGAAAAATTATCAGTGGTCGATTAGAATTTACGATTATTCTAGAAATGTTTTTAAAAAAATCTAAATTATCTTTTGATACTTTATTTCTTTTTATTGAAATAGATCCAATTTTTTTTAAATACCATCCAAAAATAGGAACTAATAGCAATTCTTTTTTTAGAATAAATACTGGTGAGTTAAAAATAGTTTGTAGATAAAATGTTTCAAACATTGATTGATGTGACGAAGCTATAAAAAATTTATCATTTTTAATAATATTTTCTTTCCCTTTTACTACTATTTTAATTGACAAAAAAAATTTCAAACAAATCTGAGTCCAGTAACCCATTAATTTACCTCCTATTAAAACATATTTTTGTGGTAAAAAAAATGAAGGTATGAAAATCAATGAAATAATTATTATTCCAACAAAAAAGAAAATTGAAAATATTTTATCTCTAAACATTACTATTTAAAGTTACATTAAATCTTTTAGGTTTTGTCTTTTTCTTATAACTCTAATTTTAGTTCCTTTTATTAATAATTCTATAGCTTTAGGTCTTACATTGTAATTTGAACTTAAGGACATTCCGTATGCTCCTACATCACAAATAGCGATAAGATCTTTTTCCTTTAATTCCTGAAATTTTTTTAAAGTACTAAATTTATCTGTAGTTTCGCAAATAGGTCCAACAAACTCATAAATTTTATTTGAATTTTTTCTTTTCTTTAAAAAGGGTAATATCTTATGTTTTGCACCATACAAAGCAGGTCTTATAAGATCATTCATTGCTGAGTCTAAAACAATAAAATTTTTTCTCTCGCTATTTTTAATATAAACTACTTTAGTAAGTAAAATACCTGTGTTACCGATAATACTTCTTCCTGGTTCAAATATAATTTTTGATTGATGTTTTTTTAAGAATTTTTTTATTGCAATATTATATTTTTCAAAATTAAGTTTGTTATCACTATTATTATAGGAAATTCCCATACCCCCACCTAAATCAATATACTCAAAATTGTATTTTATTTTATTTAAAATTTTACTTAATATATTAAGCATTTTTTCGTAAGGCTTATGATCTAAGATTTGACTTCCAATATGAACACTAAGACATTTTAGAACTATATTATTAGATTTTTTACAAAATTTTACCAGTTCGACAAATGTTTTACCATTGACTCCAAATTTATTTTCTTTTTTTCCAGTAGAAATTTGACTTAGAGTTTTAGCGTCTGTATTGGGATTTAGTCTTATTCCGATGTTTACTTTCTTTTTTTTTATTTTTGCAATTCTTTCAATTTCATTAATTTCACTATGTGACTCTGCATTTATGAGAAGTATTTTTTTTTCAATAGCGTAGGCTATTTCTTTTGATGTTTTACCTACACCAGAAAAAACAATCTTTTTTGGATTTATACCTGCTTTGAGAGCCATCATAAGTTCACCCGCAGAAACAACATCAGCTCCTAAACCAAACTTTTTAATTTCTTTAATCAAATTTACATTTGTATTTGATTTAATAGCAAAACATATCAATGGTGAGAACGACTTAAAATTTTTTTCAAAATCGATTATATTTTTTTTTAATTGACTGTAGGAATAGACATATGAGGGTGTTCCATAGTTTTTTGCAATTTTATCTAACCCAACATTTTCAATTCTAAGTTTATTATTAATATATCTCATTAAAGTATATAAATATTTTGAATTTTAGTCTCTTTTCTAGATTCTTTGTATATTGGATCACTTTTTTTTCCACATGAGATTACCACACAAGATAATATTAAAGTAAAAATAATTTTTTTAATCATTTTTGTTTTTTATATTTCACTATCATCTTTTTAATATTACTAAAAGATGTTCCACCATATGATTTTTTAGAATTAACAGAATTCTTTAAATCTAGGACTTTAAAAACATCATTAGTTAATTTTGGTATAATTTCATTGAATTCCTCAAGATTTAATTCATTAAGATTTTTCTTTTTCTTTTCAGCAAAATTTACTAATGCTGCCGTTTTTTTATAAGCATTTCTAAATGACATTGAGTGATTTTTAACAAGATAGTCAGCTAAATCTGTTGCAACTATATAACCAGAGCTTGCTAATTCCAACATTCTTCTTTTGTTTGGACTAACATTTTTAAGAATTTCATTAAATATTTTTAAGCAGTTCAATAATGTATCATATGAATTAAAAACAATTTCTTTATCGTCTTGAAGATCTTTGAAATATGATAAAGGAAGTCCTTTTAAGATTGTGAGCATAGAAAATAGATTACCATAGGTGCTTCCAGACTTTCCTCTTAAATATTCTAATAGGTCAGGATTTTTTTTTTGAGGCATAATTGATGAACCTGTAACTACTTTATCTGATAAATTTATTAAATTAAAACCCTCTGAATTCCAGATAATTAGTTCTTCTGAAATTCTAGACAAATGCATTGAGCAAACTGAAACACTGTACAAGAAGTCTAACACAAAATCTCTATCCGAGACAGTATCTATAGAATTATTGGAGGGTCTTTCAAAGCCAAGTTTTTTTGTTGTGTAATTTCTATCTATATTAAAAGAAGTGCCTGCAATGGCAGCAACCCCTAAAGGATTTTCGTTTAAACTTTGTAAATTATTATTGAACCTTTTTTTATCTCTATGAAACATCTCAACATATGCCATTAAGTAATGTGCGAATGAAACTGCTTGAGCATTTTTTAGATGAGTAAAACCAGGCATAATTGTTTCTATATTTTTTTCTGCTAACTTTAATGAACTTCCAATTATAGTATCGAGTATAGAATTTATTTTATTAGTAGCTGACTTTATCCAAATTTTAAAATCAGTAATTACCTGATCATTTCTTGATCTTGCTGTATGAGTATATCCTGCTTCTTCACCAATTAATTCAAAAAGTCTATTTTCGATATTCATATGAATATCTTCATATTTTGTATTAAAATCAAACTTTTTATTATCAATTTCTTTTTTAATTTTATTTAGACCGTAAATAATTTTATTTTTAATCTTAAAAGAAATTATCTTTTGTTTAAATAGCATTTCAACATGCGCAATAGATCCTAATATGTCTTCCTTATAAAGTCTTTTATCAATATCAATAGAATTTGTAGTTTTTTGGAATAATAATGAACTATTATTCTTAATTCTAGTATTCCATATTGTCTTGTTGTTTTTATTTTTTGTCATGGTAATTAATTATATCTTTTTAACATGAGAATTTTAATAATACTTATTTTTTTAATGTCTAGTTCTTTTGCTAATGAAACAAAAGACATAAAAAATGTTTTTATTAATAAAGAACTAAAAAAATATGATGGTTTAACGTTTTTAGACGTTAAAAATGAGGAATTAAATTTAAGTGACTTCAAAGGAAATTTGATTTTATTGAATTTTTGGGCAACCTGGTGTGCTCCTTGTAAAGAAGAAATGCCATCTTTAGACTCACTTCTTACTCACAAAGAACTAAATAATTTAAAAATATTTCCAATTAATGTTGGTCAAGATAGTAAAGAAAAATCTTTAATCTTTTTTAAAGAATTACAAATTAAAAATATTGAGATATATTTTGACTCTCCAGTGACCTTAGCAAAAAAATTGGGTCTTAGAGGCATCCCGACATCGATTTTGTTTAATAAAGAAGGATTTGAATTTGCAAGAATTATAGGTTCAATAAATTTTGAGGATAAAAAATTTATAAAATGGTTAAGCAATTATAACTAGTCTTTAAAAAAATACGCAAAACTTACAAGAGCAATTATTGCTATGAATTGTAACAAAACTCTTAATTGCATTAATTTGTTAGAATATTTTTTGCTTGTTTCTCCTCCTTTAAATAAAGTACCTATGCCAAGTATTAAAACTATTCCTACAGCGATTAAGAGAGTTATTGATAATACTTTTACTAATATTCCAGAAATCATTAAACTATTGTAGGATGTTTTAAAAATAAAAAAACATAAATCACCAAGTATGACATTTTGTCTAGACTCTACGATTATAAAACCTGAAAATAATGCTGAGATTAAGAATGCAATTATTCTACTTCATGGTTACGGTGGTGATGGAAAAGATATAAGTATGTTATCTTTAAATTGGAAAAGATATCTACCCAACTCAATTTTTATATGCCCTAACGGTCACGAAACATGTCCGATTAATCCCTCTGGGTTTCAATGGTTTGATTTAACAAAAGACGATCCTAATTATATTCTTGAGCAATCCATTAAGGCAGAAAAAAAATTAAATCAATTTATTGATGAAGTAAAAAGTAAATTTAATTTATTAAATAATCAGATCTGTTTATCAGGCTTTAGCCAAGGATGTATGATGTCACTTAATTTGGGTTTGACATCAGATCAGAAGTATAATTCTATTGTTGGATTTTCTGGTAAAATTATCAGTCAAGAAAATCTTAAATTGAGAAAAAATGTGACTACAAGTGTTTTGTTAATTCATGGTGAAATGGATCAAGTTGTCCCACCTTACCATATGTTAGAAGCAAAAGATTTTTTAATTAGAAATAAAGTAGAAGTAGAAACTCATTTAATCAAAAATTGTGATCACAATATTCCCATTGAAGCATCAAGTATAGCTTTAAATTATATTTTAAAAAAAATTTAATTATTGCTCTTATTGAAATATATTTTTATTTAAGTTAAACTTTGTTATGAATAATTTTTTTGAACAAGAAGTTTCTTTAGAAAAATGTCCTGCATTAGTCTTAAATGCTGATTACAGACCATTAAGCTATTACCCTTTATCATTATGGTCTTGGCAAGACACTGTCAAATCAGTGTTTTTAGATAGAGTGATAATTGTTAGTAATTATGAAAGAGTTGTCAGGAGTCCTTCATTTAATATGCAATTACCAAGTGTTATAGCTTTAAAAGATTACATAGTTCCACAATCAAAACCAAGCTTTACAAGATTTAACGTTTTTTTAAGAGATAAGTTTTCGTGTCAGTATTGTGGAAGTAAAGAAGAACTAACATTTGATCACTTGTTACCAAGATCTAAAGGTGGTGAAACACACTGGGACAATGTTGTGACTGCTTGTTCGGCTTGTAATGTTAAAAAAGGTGGAAAACTTTTAAAAGCATCAGGCATGAATATTGCTCAATATCCATATCAACCTTCTACAGAGGATTTGCACCGTAATGGAAAAAACTTTCCTCCAAATTACTTACATAAAAGTTGGATGGACTATTTGTATTGGGATGTAGAGCTAGAATCTTAAAAATTATATCTTTTCTGAAATATTTATAGCTATTTTTGAACCCGTTTTGATAATTTTGTCCATTATTGAATATAGTCCTTTCTTAGTTGCACCTTTTTTATAGGCTATATCTTTGTGATGTAATTCATCTTCTCTAAATTTAACAATTTTTTTTTTTAAAACTTTTTCATCATTTCCTAAGTAATCAATTTGATTTTGATAATGTTCGTCAATAACTTCTTCAACAGATGCAGTACATAACATAGCAGCTTTTTTTCCTAGTAGAGTTGAACCAAAACCTAAGCTTACTCCTAATAGATCCCATAATGGTAAAAGTTTAGTTGGCTTTATATTTCTTTTTTTAATTTCATTTTCAAAAAACTGACAATGTTCCTTTTCATGAACTTTCATTTCTTCTATTGTTTTTTTTAAACTTTCATCTTTAATAATTGTATTTAAAGCTAATAGTTGACCCTCGTAGATCTTAACAGCTCCCCTTTCTCCCGCATGGTCAACTCTTATAAATTCTTCAATTCTATTTTTTGAATTTTTCATTTTTTCTAAAGATTTTAATTGATAAAATTAACATAATTATACTTATGATTATATTAAGGGTCGTGAGTGAAAATCCAAAAACTCTAAATGTCACATCTTTACAGCTGACAGTTTTTACTTGTAATTGTTTCAATAATTCTTCTTTTGATAAAATATCTGAATTACTAATGATTTTACAGACAGGAGACTCTTTAAAAAAGCCTTGTTCAATTCCAAAATGATAAAATGAGATTATTAAAGAGAAAGTAAATATTATAATTAATAATAAAACTATGAATTGTTCACTTTTTTTTAAAATATAATAAAGAATTACCAAAAGTATACCTAATCCATATGGGATCCTTTCGATCAAACATAGATTACAAGGTTGATATCCAAGAATATACTCAATAAAATATGCTGAAGTTAGAGAAAGTATACTTATAATAAAAATTATTTTAAAATAAATTTCTTTTTTTAAATTATACATTAGATCAAATTATCAGATAAATTATAACTCCAATTAAAACAACTAATATTCCAGTTACTGTGAACCACTTAGAACCATGTTTGTTCATAAATTGTGAAAATATATCTCCAAATTTATATGACAAATATGAAATTATATAAAAACGCAACCCACGAGAAATTAAACTTATTAATATGAAAATTAAAATATTAAAACCAATTAGACCACTAGCAATTGTAAAAACTTTGTAGGGCAGAGGTGTGAAGCCAGCTAAAAAAAGAATTCCGAGCCATGCATAAAAACCCTCCTTTTGAATTAAATTATTTTTGAGAATAATTAATTTATCTTCATAATTGTATAAACTCATTATTTGCATTCCTACATCAAAAAAAAATGCTCCAATCAAATATCCCAAAATTCCACCTAAAACTGAAAATAATGTTGTAATAATGAAAATTTTGATGAAATCACTTTTTTTTGCAATGACCATTGGAATTATCATTATATCTGGTGGAATTGGAAAAAAAGAACTTTCTATAAAAGAAACTAAAGCTAAGTAATATTTAGAACTTTTATGAGAAGCTAAATTTAAACATTTTTTGTAAAGAGCATTTAACATTTTTTGGTTTTAATATAATTTTAGTTCTTATACTATTTATTATATTATTAAACAATTAAGGGCGAATGGCGGAACTGGTAGACGCGCACGACTCAAAATCGTGTTTCGCAAGAAGTGAGAGTTCGATTCTCTCTTCGCCCACCAAATTATGAAACTAAATGAGATTAACAGTTTAGTAGAACTTTTTTTTATAAAGTATTATGAAAAAAAATCTAAAAAAAGTCAGCCATTTTTAAAATGGTTAAAAACTGAGAAAAATAATTTTTTAACCTGGGAACAAGTTAAAAATAATATCTCAGTTTTGTCAGAGTATTTGAAAAAAAATTTATCAAAAGGTGATAGATGTATTTTGTTGTCAGAAAATCGTCCAGAGTGGCTTATATCAGACATAGCAATTATGAATGCTGGAGGAATTACTGTTCCATTGTTTACAACTTATTCTGATAAGGATTACGAATATATATTAAATGATTGTAAACCCAGTTTGTGTATTGTTTCAAACTATATTCAGTTTAAAAAAATAGAAAAATTTATTTCAAATGAGACAATAGTTTTATCAATTGAAAATTTCAGTCAAAAAATTGAAAGTATTGAAAACATTCTAATAAATTCTTCTAAACAAGAAATAAACTTTGAGCATTATAATAAAAAAATTACAAGAAGGGATTTAGCTTGCATTATTTATACTTCTGGTACAACTGGCAATCCAAAGGGTGTGATGTTAAGTCATGGAGGAATTTTATCAAATTGTGAGGGAGCACAAGAAATTTTAGAAACTTTAGTTGAAAAAGATTTACCAGTTTTTTTAACTTGGCTTCCATTGTCTCATTCATATGAACATACAGTTCAATATGTTCAAATCTTACTTGGGGCAAAAGTTTTTTATGCTGAAAGCTTAGAAAAATTATTGCCCAACATGTTAGTTGCTAATCCCACTATTATGACTGCAGTACCAAGATTTTATCAGAATTTATATAATAAAATTTCTCTAAATTTTTCAAAACAAAAAGGATTAAAGAAAAAATTGATTGAGAGTACCATTAAACTTGGAAAGAAAACTTTAAATAAGGAGAAACTAAGTTTTAAAGAGAAGATTATTAATATTTTTTGCGAAATTTTGGTAAGAAAAAAAATCAAAATTCAATTTGGAGGTAAGTTAAAAGCCTTTGTTTCAGGTGGAGGTGCTTTAGATCAAAAAATTGGGGAATTTTTAAATTCTATAGGTTTACCTACCCTACAAGGATATGGTTTAACAGAGGCTTCACCAGTTGTAAGCTGTAATATTCCTGAAAATATAAAGATAGAGACTGTTGGACCACCTTTTAAAACAAATAAAATAAAAATCGCTGGAGATGGAGAAATCTTAGTTAAAGGTGAAAATGTGATGCTTGGTTATTGGAACAAAAAAAAAGAGACAGATAATATTTTAAAAAATGGTTGGTTACATACTGGAGATATAGGAGAGATTACGGAAGAAGGAAATTTAAGAATAACTGATAGAAAGAAAGAAATTATCGTTAATCTTGGTGGTGATAATATTTCACCTTCAAAAATTGAAAATTTGATTTGTCTTAATCAAAAGATCAAACAAAGTTTTGTTTATGGAGATAAAAAAACATATTTAGTTGCTTTGATTGTGGGTGAAAGAGGTGACAATGAAAAAAAAATTAAATTTTTTCTTGAAAATTTAAATAAAAGTTTATCTTCAGTTGAAAAAGTTAAGAAATTTAAATTAATTACAGAAGAATTTACAATTGAAAATGGAATGTTAACACCAACTTTAAAACTTAAAAGAAAAAAAATCTTAAATAAATATAAAGAAGATTTAGAAAAACTTTATTAATAAAGTATAATATTTGATTATAAAGCGCATAAACATTAACTTTTTTACACTTTAAAATTTTAAAAATTTTTTTATTTTCAATTTTTTTTTTTAAGATTTTAATTTTAATTAAAGAATTGACATAACGTACATAAAAAAATAAAAATAAGTTAATAACGAATCATTTTGATTCGTTTAACTAAAAAGGGAGCTAAAGATGCCTAAAAGAAGAAAAAAAGCAAAGAAGGCTAAGAAAAAAGCTAAGAAAAAAGCTAAGAAAAGAAGAAGAAGATAATAACTTAGTATTCTTTAATTAAAACGCTTCTCATAACGATATTCGTGTGAGAGGCGTTTTTTTTTATTCTTCTAGAACTTCTTCACTGTCTGAAATAGGTTCTTCATTACTTAAATTAGGTGAAGGATTTTTTGTTATTTGTTGTTGAGTGGCAGGTTGTGGACTTAAATTTCTTTTGAGAGCTTTATCTAATTTTTTTTGGGTATCTTCTAATGAAATATTTAATATAATTTGAAATTCAGCCAATATTCTTTCATAAGCCTTTTCGAACAATTGTCTTTCACTGTAAGATTGATCAACCATTAAATCGTCACCTTTATTTAAATCTCTTACTACCTCTGCGAGTTCATAAATTTTACCAGAGGAAATTTTTGCCTCATATTCTTGAGCACGCCTACTCCACATAGATCTTCTTATTTTAGGTTTACTTTTTAGTATTGAGATACATTTATTAACTTGATTTATAGTTGCTAAAGCCCGAAGATGTGATTGTTTGTTGACTGGGACCATACCATTAGCTTTATCTTTCTCAAATTTAATTACATAGGTTTCAACATCAATTCCACCAATATTAATTTTTTTAAATTCTGTAATCTGACCAACGCCGTGTTTAGGATAAACTACATAATCTTTAATTTTATATTGTCTTTTTTCTGTGTCTTGTTTTTTGACTTTTTTAATTTCTGGCTTTAATTCATTGCTTTTGGGAATTCTAAGATTATCTGTTTTTGTATCTAATTTACTAGTGCTTTTTTTGATTATTTTTTTTGTTAATGATTTCTTGATTTTTGTTACAACTACTTTCTTTGGTTTCTTACTTAGAATTTTTTTTTTTTTACTTACTTTTTTTTTTTGTTTTTTAAAGGTTTTCTTTAAAATATTTTTCAAACTTATTTTGCTCATCTTTATATTTTTCATGATCCGATGGTGGATCTTTTTTTTCACTAATATTTGGCCAGATTTCAGAATACTGTTTATTGATTTCTAACCATTTTTCGCTTCCTGACTCAGTATCAGCTTTAATAGCATCAACTGGACACTCTGGCTCACAAACGCCACAATCTATACACTCATCCGGTTTAATTACAAGCATATTTTTACCCTCATAAAAACAATCTACTGGACACACGTCAACACAATCCATTAATTTACATTTTATACATTTGTCATTAACTATGTAGGTCACTATGAATTTTCTTTTTTGATTTTATCTTTGATATCTCCCATAATTTTATTGTCAATATACAATAAACCAGCAAGTCGTCTCATCAAACTTGTTTCATACATATCTGCTTCATTATTTGAGTAAATTATTTGCCATAAGGTTTCAATAATTTGAATCTTTTTTTTATTATCTATATTCTTAACTTCTTTTGTAAAATCTAAAATTTGATTAGAATTTTCCTCTATTTTATTAGCCTGATACAATAAATTGTCTATATTTTCATTTGTAGCTCCAATTTTTAAAATTGCTTTTTTTATTATTTCTTCCTCTTTTTTTGTATAATTCTCATCAATTTTTGCCGCATGAATCAATAAAGCTGTAATTTTAATCAAATCATCATCAGGTTTATCAATCTTATCTTTTTTAAAAAATATCATACTAATTTAAATTTAAATCTTTCAAAATACCAAACGGGTTTTCTTTTAAATTTTTTTTAATGAATTTTTTTTTATTTTTCATTTCTCGTTTATATTTGAAAAAAATTTCATTATTTTTTTCAATAATTATATAATTCATATTTTTTAAAAGATTTTTAAAGTTATCCTTACTACAACCTAATAAATTAAGCATTTCAGGTTTCATTTTTATTTCTTTATTTTTTTCAGGATTTGAATTTATGATTTGAACAAATAACCTTTCTAAAATATCAATTCTTATAAAAAAATTTTCAAATTTTTCAAATCCACATAGAAGCATAAAACTTTTATTTTTAATTTTGTTATCATTCAAAAAATTTAATCCAAAAGTTGGTGGTTTTAAATTGAAATATTTCTGATGATAATTTTTCCAAAGTAAGGTTCTAAATAAAACTGCTTCTGGTTTAATTAATTTAAATAAAAAAACATGATATCTTCCAAATTTTACTCCCAGATCTCTCAAAATTTTTCTTTCGTTTTGACCTAAATTTTTTAGGTAATCAGTGACATTCTCTCTTTTTAAAACTCCGTTATTTTCATAAAGTTGATATGATAAAGCTTTCACTGAGGAATTTTTTTCTTTTAAATTTTTTAAATCAATTAGACTTTTGAGAATTGTGTCTATTTTATTCTTTAACCATATTTCTAAAAAATTAGTTAATTTTTGTCTTTGATTTGTGTCCAAAATATCGTCAACTAATAATTCTAGATTAGGATTTAAGTAATCTCTTCCAGGTGTTATTCTACCTATTGATGATTTGTTCCAATAAATCTTAAAATCATCATGTAGCTCTATGGAACCTGAATCTATAATAGCTTGAACTCTTTTTTGAAGTTCTGGACCTATAGTTTGTCTAGCAGCCTTTTTAAGTGATTTTATATCAGTTTCCAGTGCACCTTTTTTTAAATCTAATTCTAGTTTTAAACCATTAATTCTACCGATAAACTGTTCATCTATCATTACTTCGTTGTTCTTTAAAATTTTAGTATTAAATTCCATATCTTGTTTTAAACCTCTAGCTAGAACACTCGCTCTTTTATCAATAAATGTTTTAGAAAGTTCTTCATGAAGCCTATCTGAGAGTTTGTCTTCCAGTAATTTTGTCTTTTCTACCCAATAGTTTTGATTTTCTACCCAGTTATTTTTATTTGAAACATAAGACCAAGTCCTTACATTTGCAATTCTATTTGATAAAGAATCAACATTTCCCTCTAATTTATCTAATTTGATGAGTTTAAGGCGCATATAATCGTCTGTTATTTTGGCTTTATGGCTACTTAGATAGGTGAATACACTGCTTATTACTTCGTAGTGGTGACCATAGGTTTTTTTTACAAAATCTGGTATCTGACAGCATTCCCACAAAAGACTTAATTTTTCTCTATTTAATTCAATTTTTTCTAAATTTTTATCTCTTAAAAAATATTTTAAAGCTTTTTCATCAATACACTCGTGTATTTTTCTAAGCCAACTTCTACTTGGTTTTTCATCTAAAGATTTAATTAGGACTGAAGAGTTATCAAAATTTAAATTTGAATTTCTCCAAAAAAGTGTTTTGATTTCTTCAAATTTATGATTTTCTAATAATTCAACTTCTTCATTATTTATCTCTTTGCATTGACCGGTAATTCCAAAGTTGCCATCATTAAGATATCTACCTGCACGACCAGCTATTTGTCCAATTTCTGATAAATTTAATTTTCTTAATTTTTTTCCATCGAATTTTTTAAGATTAGAGAAATAAACGTGATCTATATCCATATTAATTCCCATACCAATAGCGTCTGTGGCTACTAAAAAATCTACATCTCCAGATTGATATAAATTAACTTGGGCATTTCTAGTTTTTGGGCTTAAAGAACCCATAACTATGGCAGCCCCTCCCTTTTGTCTTCTAATTAACTCAGCAATGGCATAAACCTCTTCTGTAGAGAAAGCTATAATTGCTGTCTTTCTATTTATTCTTGAGATTTTTTTATGACCAGCATACGTGAGATTGGACAGTCTATTTCTATTAACAAATTCAATGTCACCATCTAATTTAGAAATAATATTTTTAATTGTATAAGAACCCATAAACATAGTTAATTTTTCACCTCTCATATTGAGTAATCGATCTGTAAAAATATGACCACGTTCATGATCTGCACACATTTGAATTTCATCAATAGCAACAAAATCTAGTTGCTTATCAATAGGCATTGACTCAACAGTACATAAAAAATACTTTGCATTAGTTGGTATAATTTTTTCTTCACCCGTAATCAAAGCAACTTTGTCTAAACTAGTTTTTTTGATTACTTTGTCGTAAACTTCTCTTGCAAGTAATCTTAATGGAAAACCAATCATTCCACTATCAAAAGACATCATGGTTTCTATAGCTAAATGAGTTTTTCCTGTATTTGTAGGACCCAAAACTGCAGTAATTTTGTTTTTAGTCATTTTCTATCATTGGTATAATTTTTTTTTTACCTACTAGATGTAGTTAGTCTTAAAGAACAAAAATAGACTAAAACATGACCGAATCGGAGGATAAAAAGTTCTCATTTAACTATTTATTTTTAAAATTTTCCAAACACCACTAGCTGAAGTAATAATTTTATTATTACATCTTAACTCACAAAATAAAAAAACCAATGTGCTTGTTTTTTTTAAAATTTTTACATGACCAATAATTTCATCTCCGGCTTTAGATGATCCAATAAATTTTAAGTCCAAAGAAATTGTTACACAAGGTGCATTATCTGTGGATCTATGAGCTGCAGTACCTGCACCAGCATCTACTAAGGCTGATAAATATCCTCCATGAGTAATACCTGCAGCATTTAAATGGTTTTCATTTATTGTTGATTTAAATTCATATTCTGTTTCAGAAATATTTCTAAACATAACGCCACCATTATGTTTCATAAAACCTTGTTTTAAACTAATTTGTTCAAATTTTTCAGACATATTTTTTTATAGTATAAAAGTCAAAATTAATAAAATAATAAAAATGATTATAAAAAAATAAATTACTGACACTTGAAGAGAAGTATTCATAAACCATTTTAACATATTAATTCCTCATTTTATGGTGCGCCTGCTAGGAGTCGAACCCAGAACCTCCTGGTCCGTAGCCAAGCGCTCTATCCAGTTGAGCTACAGGCGCATCTTTAATTTTATTTATTATAGTATATTATTTTTTAGTGTATTTTAATTATAAAACAATTTGAAATTAAATGAGTAATAAAATTAAAGAAGTAGTTATTATTGAGGCAGTAAGAACACCAATCGGTACTTTTATGGGCTCACTAAGAGATTTAAGGCCAGATCAGCTTGGTTCAATAGTAATAAGTGAAGTGATAAAAAAATCTAGATTTCATAATGAGGAAATTGATGAAGTAATTATGGGTCAAGTATTAACTGCTGGATGTGGTCAAAATCCTGCAAGACAAGCTGCTATAAATTCTGGTATACCTGTTTCAAAACCAGCTTATTTAGTTAATCAGGTATGTGGATCTGGACTTAGAGCCGTTATTTCAGGCTATCAATCAATTAAATTAGGAGAATTAACAAATGTAATCTCTGGAGGACAGGAAAATATGTCTAGTGCGCCTCACTCAATTTTTTACAGACACGAAAAAAAAATCTTAAAAGAAAAATTACTAGATACAATGATTAGTGACGGATTGATTGATGCATTTAATAATTATCACATGGGTGTAACAGCAGAAAATATTGCAAAAAAATTCAGTATAAATAGACAACAACAAGATGAGTTTGCATTCAATTCTCAAAAAAAAACAAAAATAGCTTTAAAAAGTAAAAGATTTAATTCAGAATTAATAACAATAAACAATAATAACAGTATTCTAGATAAAGATGAGCATCCTAGGTCAGAAATAAGACTAGCCGATTTACAAAAATTGAAAAGTGCTTTTAAAAAAAATGGAACTGTTACGCCAGGTAACTCTTCTGGTATTAATGATGGAGCTGCAGCACTTCTATTAACAACTTTACATGAGGCAGAAAAAAGATCTATTGAACCTTTAGCTAAGATAGTATCTTGGGCTTCAGTTGGAGTTGATCCTTCATTAATGGGTTTAGGACCTATTGAAGCTGTAAGGGAGGCAGTTAAAAAAGCAAAATGGGATTTGAATGAAGTTGATCTGTTTGAAATTAATGAAGCTTTTGCTGCTCAAAGTATTGCAGTTATAAATCAACTAAATATAGATAAAGAAAAAGTAAATGTAAATGGGGGGGCTATAGCTTTAGGGCACCCTATTGGTGCATCTGGAGCAAGAATATTAGTTACTCTTATTCATGAAATGAAAAAACAAAATAAAAAAAAAGGTTGTGCAACACTTTGCATTGGTGGTGGGATGGGTATAGCTTTATGTGTAGAGAAAGTTTAAGAGTTAATTTTCCCGTATTTCTTTTCTAACAAAATTTTTTGTATCCAAATTTTAGCATCTTTATAAGCACTAACTTTTGGTTGAATAAGAGTTTTAAATAACTTTTTTAACATTCTTACATGTTGAATTAAAAGAGTGTCAAAAAATTGTGCAGAATGTGTTAAATTTTACAATTTACAAGGTTTTTATGGTGTATAAGACTTAAATAGATGACAGAAAAACTATTAGTTCCTGATATTGGAGAGTTTCAAGATGTAGAGGTAATTGAACTTCTAGTAAAAGAGGGGCAAAAAATTAGTAAGAATGATCCAATAGTAACGATCGAAAGTGATAAATCGAGTGTTGAAATCCCTTCTACAATTGAAGGTACAATCGATAAAGTAGAGGTAAAGATTGGTGATAAAGTTTCTAAAGGTGATCTTTTACTTTTAGTATCTAGTAAAGACAAACCTACATCTACAAAAGAAACAGTTCCTAAAAATACTGAAAATTTAATAAAAGAGGCAGAAATCTCATTGAAAAAAAAACAGAGAGAAGCGGTAAAAGTTGAGGAAAAAAAATCAGAAATAACTCAAGTTGTAAACAAAGTTGACATCGATCCACTCGAAACTAATGAATGGATAGAGTCCCTTTCAGCAGTAATAGAAAAAGATGGAAATCAAAGAGCACATTATTTAATTAAAGAATTAATAAACAAAGCATATAAAGAGGGAGCAAATATTCCTTATACTCAAAATACTCCCTACATAAATACCATCCCATTTAGTGAAGAAAAAAAATCTAATGGAGATCAAAATGTAGAAAGAAGAATTAGATCATTAATTAGATGGAATGCCGCCGCAATGGTGGTAAGAGCAAATAAAAAATTTCCTGAGTTAGGAGGTCATATAGGAACTTTTGCCTCTGCAGCCACTCTATATGATATAGGTATGAACCATTTTTGGAGAGCTAAAAATAATAAATTTGGTGGTGATCTTATCTATTTTCAGGGACATAGTGCGCCTGGCATGTATGCTAGAGCCTTTTTAGAGGGAAGGCTAAATGAAAAACAATTAGATAGTTTTAGACAAGAGGTTAATCCTGGTGGTCTATCTTCTTATCCTCATCCTTGGTTAATGCCAAACTTTTGGCAATTTCCAACAGTCTCTATGGGTTTAGGTTCAATGTTAGCAATTTATCAAGCTAGATATATGAAATATTTAATTAATAGAGGATTAATTAAAGATGAAGGAAGAAAAGTTTGGGCATTTCTTGGAGATGGTGAAATGGATGAACCAGAATCTTTGGGTGCAATTGGTTTAGCAGCTAGAGAAAAATTAGATAATCTAATCTTCGTTGTGAATTGTAATCTCCAAAGACTTGACGGACCAGTTAGAGGAAATGGTAAAATAATTCAGGAGTTAGAGGGTATTTTTAGAGGGGCTGGATGGAATGTTATCAAAGTAATCTGGGGCTCTTATTGGGATCCTTTATTGGCTAATGATAAAACTGGCCATTTAATTAAAACTATGAATGAAACTGTTGATGGTGAATATCAAGCAATGAAAGCAAGAGATGGGGCTTATGTTAGAGAAAAGTTTTTTGGCAAATATCCTGAAACTAAAGAATTAGTTTCAAGCCTCTCAGATAAAGATATATGGAGATTAAATAGAGGGGGACATGATCCTCATAAAGTTTTTGCAGCTTATGATAAAGCCTCAAAAAATATTGGAAGCCCAACAGTTGTGATTGCCAAGACTATAAAGGGTTATGGAATGGGAAAAAGTGGTGAAAGTGTAAATACAACCCATCAAACTAAAAAGTTAGATATAGATGATTTGATGTATTACAGAGATAGGTTTGATGTTCCTCTAACTGATAAACAAGTGCAAAATATTGAATATTATAAGCCAGACGAAAACTCACCTGAAATAAAATATATAAAAGAAAGAAGACTTCAATTGGGAGGATTTATCCCAGAGAGAACTACTTATGCAAAACCCATTAAAGCTCCTCCAAAAAATATTTTTGACAATATGAAAGAATCAACAGGTAAAAAAGAAATGTCTACCACGATGGCATTAGTAAGAATGCTTACTAATCTTCTGAGAGATAAAAATGTTGCCTCAAGATTAGTTCCAATTATTCCTGATGAGGCGAGAACATTTGGTATGGAAGGTTTTTTTCAAAAAATTGGTATTTATGCTCATGAAGGACAAAAATATGAACCTGAGGATTCAGCACAATTAAGTTCATATCGAGAAGAAAAAAGTGGACAAGTTTTGGAGGAGGGAATTAATGAGGCAGGTGCCATGTCTTCATGGATTGCTGCAGGTACTTCTTACACAAATCATGATATTGAAATGATCCCTATCTATCTTTTTTACTCAATGTTTGGTTTTCAGAGAATAGGTGACTTTGCTTGGGCAGGAGCAGACAGTCAATCAAGAGGATTTTTAATTGGTGCTACTGCTGGGAGAACAACACTAGCAGGAGAGGGTTTGCAGCATCAAGATGGACATAGTCATTTAATGGCATCAACAATTCCAAATTGTAAGTCTTATGATCCAACATTTCATTATGAATTAGCAACAATCTTTAGAGAAGGATTGAAAAGAATGCATGAGAAGAAAGAAAATATTTTTTATTATATCACAACAATGAACGAAAATTACCCTCATCCTGCTATGCCAGCTGAAAAATCATGTGAAGAAGGCATTTTAAAAGGAATGTATAAAATCAAAGAATTTAACAAATATAAAAAAACTAAAATTCAATTTCTAGGATCAGGCACAATTTTAAGAGAAATGATAGCTGGTGCTGAAATCCTACAAAAAGAATATCAAATTGATAGTGAAGTTTGGAGTGTAACTAGTTTTAACGAATTAAGAAGAGATGGCTTAGAGGTTGAAAGATATAATTTATTAAATCCTGAAAAAGAACCAAAAAAATCTTATGTTGAAAGCTGTTTAGGCGAAACTGAAGGTCCAATTTTAGCTGCATCAGATTATATGAGAATGAACTCAGACCAAATTAGACCTTATATTAACAAGAGCTTTTACTCGTTAGGAACAGATGGATTTGGTCGAAGTGATACAAGAAAAAATTTGAGGAAGTTTTTTGAGGTTGATAAAGAGCATGTTGTTACATATGGACTAAGTGTTTTAGCTAAAGAGCAATTAATTGCTTCTAAATATGCTCAAGAGGCAATAAAGAAATATCAAATTGATAAAGATAAACCAATGCCTACAAAATTATAATGTCAAAGAAAGATATAAAAGTTCCAAATATTGGTGAATTTAAAGATGTGGAAGTAATTGAAGTTTTAATTAAAAACGGTCAAAAAATAAAAAAGAACGACCCATTAATTACTATTGAAAGTGATAAATCAAGTGTGGAAATACCATCATCTGATGATGGAACTGTAATCTCTTTAAATGTTAAAATTGGAGACAAGGTATCAGAAGGTGATAAAATTATTGAAATTGAAAGTGAGAAAGAAACAAAAGAAACAAGTGCTCAGGAATTAACAAAAAATCAATCATCAAAAAAAATAAAAAAAAATGAAGTTAAAAAAGGTAATGCAACTGAAAATATAATAGTCAAAGATTTTTCTGCAAAAGCTTCAGCATCACCAAAAGTAAGAAAATTTGCGAGAGAACTTGGAGTAAATATTAATAAAGTTCCTGGTAGCGAAAGACAAGGTAGGGTTACTGAAAGTGATGTGAAGTTATTTGTTGCAACTAAATCTTATAAAAGTTTCAAAGATCAAACTACAACTAAGCAAAAGATTGAACTAGAATATTCTCATTCAGATTTCGGAGAAGTAGATATTAAAGATATCCCTAGAGTAAAAAAGTTATCATCTAAATATTTAATAAACTCCTGGACAAAAATTCCTCATGTAACCAATCATGATGAAGCTGATATAACCGAATTAGAGGAATTTAGAACTTCTCTTACGGACGTATATACTGGTGAGAAAAAAAAAATTACTCCATTAGCTTTTATTGTAAAAGCATTAACAGCATCATTAAAAAAATTCCCAAATTTTAATACCTCAATCGATGAAATTGAAAACGGTAAAATGACTGTTAAAAGATATTATCATGTTGGCGTAGCAGTAGATACTCCGCATGGTTTGATGGTTCCTAAATTGAGAAATGCAGATAATAAAAATATTTCTTTAATAAGTACAGAATTGAAAAAAATAAGTCAGCAATGTAGAGATCTAAAAATTGATAAAAAAGATTTATTTGGAGGCTCTATGACTATAACAAGCCTAGGGGGGATAGGAGGATCTTTTTTTACTCCAATTATAAATTATCCTGAGGTTGCAATTTTAGGAGTAGGTAAAGCAGAAAAAAAACAAGTATTTATAGATGGAAAATTTGTAAGTAGAACAATGTTACCTTTGTCTTTATCTTATGATCATAGAATTATTGATGGCGCGGAGGCAGCTCGATTCAACAATGAACTAAAAGAAAATTTAGGTAAAAACTTTGCCTATAAGTTAGCTGTTTAAATAAATTTATGACCAAAACTGTTTCTTTATTTAGCGCTTTATTATGCACATTTATATGGGGAACAACTTTTATTGCTCAGGATACTGGAATGGATGATATTGGTCCATTCACATTTAACGCTGTAAGATTTTTTGTTGGTTTCCTAGCAATACTTCCTTTAGCATTTTTATTTGAAACTAAAAAATTTAGATCTGAATTTGAATTAGATTTTAAAACTTTCGTAATACTCTCTACCCTAATTGGCATATCACTTTTTTTAGGTTCAGCGTTACAACAGGTTGCTTTACTTCATACAGATGTAGCAAACGCTGCTTTCTTCACAATTTTTTATGTACCTATGGTGCCAATTATAGTGTTTTTATTTAGAAAAAAATCGATTCATTGGAGCGTATGGCCCTCAGTCGTTTTATGTTTAATTGGAGGATATTTACTTACAAATTTTTATGATGCAACTGTAAGACTCGGAGACAGTCTGGTATTATTAGGTGCTTTATTTTGGAGTACTCACATTATCTTTACTGGTATGATTGTTACTAAGTATAATCTTCCCCTAACAATAGGTGCTTTACAAACATTAATTGTTGCAATACTGTCTTTTATAGTTGGTTCAATTTATGAAGAATTTATTTTAAATAATATTTTAAAAGAAATTGACTCTATTTTGTACGCTGGGATTTTGTCTGGAGGATTTGCATTTGTATTACAGATTTATGCTCAAAGACGTATTTCACCAGCTCCAGCTGCAATTATCTTTTCTTTAGAGGGTGTATTCGCAACGATTGCTGCTTGGTTTTTGCTTAATCAAATATTAGATATTGATAATATATTAGGATGTTTTTTTATTATGTGTGGAGTTTTGTTATCGCAACTTTTACCTTTGATGAAGAAGACAACTTAAAAATATATTATTAAAAATAATATTAAAGCGATTAAAATTCTGTAGATAACAAAAATATTTAAAGAGAATTTATTTATATACCTTAAAAAAAACTTGACTGTAATATATGAAAATAAAAAAGATAAAATAACAGAAAGTATAATAAGATAATTTATTTCAAGTGATTGATTAGCTGCATCTTTAAGCCCAAGAAAACTTGCCCCTGCTAAAGCAGGTATAGATAAGAAAAATGAAATTTTACTTGAATCAACTCTATTAAATTTTAAAAACCTTGCTGCAGTTAAAGCAATACCTGCTCTACTTACACCAGGAATTAATGCTAGGATTTGAAATAGACCAATAAATATTATAGATTTAATATTTAAATTTATAGATATATTTTTATAGATCTTTTGCTGATCAGCAAAAAACAAAACTATTCCAAAGAATAATGTTGTCCATGCTATAACTTTTAAATTTCTGAGTAGATAAATAAGTTCAGTTGAGTGGAGTAAGTATCCAAAAATGATTAAAGGTATAGATCCAAGTAAAATGAGTTGTAAAAGTTTTTTATTATTCTTTAAATCTAGTAGGTCTTTTCTGAAATAAAATATAATCGCAAATAAAGAACCTAAATGTAAACTTATATCTATTAATAAAGATCCTGTTTTTAAATCATAGAAATTAGAAACTAAAATTAAGTGTGCAGAGGAACTAATTGGTAAAAATTCAGATATTCCTTGAACCGCGGATAGAATAAGGATTTCTATAAATTCTTGAAACATATAAGTGTCGTAACTTAAAAAATATTGATTTTAAACAATTCGATTTACTCATAATAGGTATGCAAAAATTGGAATTCTTATATAAATGGCTATCAATTTATTTATTTAGGTCATATATACTGACCTAAATAATTCTTTTACTAATAAAAACAATGTATATTTTGCCTTAAATTTAAAAAAAAATGACTGATAAAATGTTAAAGTTTGTGAAAATAGGTCAACAAACTCCACCTAAAAGAGAGGTAGGCACCAGAAAAGAAGATTTCAATGAAATTTATGATGAATTTATAAATCAAAAGGCCCAAGAACAATCAAGCAGATGTTCACAATGCGGAGTACCATTCTGTCAAATCCACTGCCCACTCAGTAATAATATACCAGATTGGTTAAAGTTAACTGCGGAGGGAAGATTAAAAGAGGCCTATGAGTTATCACAAAGCACAAACAATATGCCTGAAGTATGTGGAAGAATATGCCCACAAGACAGATTGTGTGAGGGTAATTGTGTTATAGAACAATCAGGCCATGGAACTGTAACTATTGGTTCGATGGAAAAATATATTACCGACAATGCCTGGGAACAAGGATGGGTTAAACCGATAGAAGTAAAATATGAAAAAGATCAAAGTGTTGGCATAATAGGAGCTGGGCCAGCTGGGCTTGCTGCTGCAGAACAATTAAGAAAAGATGGATATAAAATTACAGTTTATGATCGATATGATCGTGCAGGGGGATTATTAATTTATGGAATTCCTAATTTTAAATTAGAGAAACATGTTGTTGAAAGAAGAACAAAACTATTAAAAGATGGTGGTATTGAATTTGTACAAAATTTTGAAATAGGAAAAGACACCAACCTAGATCAACTTAGAAAAAAACATGATGCAATTTTAATTGCCACTGGAGTTTATAAACCTAGAGAAATTAAGTTGCCAGGAAATGACTTAGATCATATTTTCCCTGCAATGGAATTTTTGACAGCTTCAAATAAAAAAGGTTTAGGTGATGAAGTTGAACTTTTTGATAAAGGAATATTGAATGCAGAAGGTAAAGATGTTGTAGTAATAGGTGGTGGAGATACTGCTATGGATTGTGTTAGAACTTCAATAAGACAGAAAGCTAAATCTGTTAAATGTCTTTATAGAAGAGATAAAGAAAATATGCCAGGATCTGTTAGAGAAGTTGCTAACGCAGAAGAAGAAGGAGTTGAATTTGTTTGGTTATCAAGTCCCAAAGAATTTAAAGGAAAAAATAAAATTGAAAAACTAATAGTTGATCAAATCAAATTGGGTAAGCCAGATGACTCTGGAAGAAGAAGACCAGAAATTAAAGAGGGTTCAGAGTTTGAAATTAAAGCAGACATGGTTATTAAAGCTTTAGGCTTTGACCCAGAAAATTTACCACTATTATTTGATGCACAAGAATTACAGGTTACTAAGTGGGGAACTATTAAGACAGATTTTGATACTATGGAAACAAATTTAAATGGTGTTTTTGCTGCAGGAGACATAGTTCGAGGAGCATCATTAGTTGTTTGGGCTATCAAAGATGGAAGAGATGCGGCCTCATCAATGAAAAAATATCTTGAAAATATTGCAATAAAAAAAACACAAGTAGCTTAATGAAAAATTATAAAAATAATCTGGAACTTCTCTCTAAAAATTATGTTTATTCTCATGAGATGGAACATGATGCTTGTGGAGTAGGTCTGATTGCTTCTACAGAGGGAAAAAAATCAAGATCAGTTGTTGAGTATGGAATCGAGGCTCTCAAAGCTGTTTGGCATCGTGGTGCAGTAGATGCAGATGGAAAAACAGGTGATGGAGCAGGGATACATTTAGAGATACCAAAAGATTTTTTTATAGAAAAAATTCAAGTTACAGGACATCACCATGATAATTCTGAAATTTGTGTTGGAATGATTTTTTTACCTAAAAATGATTATTCTTCTCAAGAAAGCTCTAAAACTATAGTTGAAAGTGAATTAACCAGAAATGATTTTAATATTTATGGATGGAGACAAGTTCCTGTAAACCCAAAAGTTTTAGGTGAAAAAGCTTTACAAACAATGCCAGAGATTATCCAAGTTTTATTTAAGTCAAATAATCCAAATTTACTTGATAAAGAACTTGAAAGAAAAATTTATGAAACTAGAAAAAAAATAGAAAACTCAGCTAATAGACTATCTTTAAATAATTTTTATGTATGTTCTATGAGTTCTAAATCAATAATTTATAAAGGAATGTTTTTAGCTGAAGCAATTTCAGATTTCTATTTAGATTTAAAAGATGAGAGATTTATTTCAAGATACGCTATTTTTCATCAAAGGTTTTCTACAAATACTGCTCCTAGCTGGAGTTTAGCTCAACCATTTAGGGCAATAGCTCATAATGGAGAGATAAACACTTATAAAGGAAATAAAAACTGGATGAAAGTTCATGAAGAAGAGATGAGTAGTCCTTTATTTGAGAATGTAGAAAATTTAAAACCTGTAATTTCTCAAGGAGTTTCAGATTCAGCTGCGCTAGATAACGTTTTTGAATTATTAAATAAGTCAGGTCAACCGGCTCCTTTAGCTAAATTAATGTTAGTTCCAGATGCATGGTCGAAAAAAAATAAAACTCTATCAAGAAATCATCAGCAGTTATTTAATTTCTTAAACAGTACTATGGAGCCCTGGGATGGACCTGCAGCGATCGCAGCCACTGATAATGAATGGGTTATAGCTGCAAATGATCGAAATGGCCTGAGACCTCTTAGGTATGCAATCACCAAAGATAAACTACTTTTTGCTGGATCAGAAACTGGGATGATAAAGCTGAATGAAAAAAAGATCTTATCCAAAGGAAGATTAGGACCAGGCGAAATTATTGGAGTAAGAATTGAAAAAGGAAAAGTTTTTTTAAACAATCAAATTAAAGATTTTTTAGCAAAAGAATTTAAACATTTTAACTCACAAATTATTGATTTAGATGAAAAAATCTTTATTGCTAAAGAGAAGCATAATTTTGCAGGGGAAGACTTAAGAAGAAGACAGCATACCTTTGGAATAAGTTTAGAAGATTTAGAATTAATCTTACATCCAATGGCAGAAGATGCAAAAGAGGCAACTGGTTCAATGGGAGATGACACACCACTAGCAGTATTATCAGACAAATACAGGCCTCTTTATCATTTTTTTAGACAAAATTTTAGTCAAGTAACCAATCCTCCAATTGATTCCTTAAGAGAAAATAAAGTTATGAGTTTGAAAACTAGATTTGGAAACTTAGGAAATATTCTAGATTTTGGTACGCTGACTAAAGAGAATATTTATGTTTTAAACAGCCCAATTTTGTCAAATTCTCAATTTAATAAATTCATAAACTATTTTGGAAAAAACTCTTTATCAATTGATTGTACATTTTCTGATGATGAAAATTTAACACTTGCTATTAAAAGAATTCAAAAAGAAGCTGAAATTGCTGTTAGACAAGGTGTATCACAAATAATTTTAAGTGATAAAGATCTATCATCAAAAAAAATACCAATGCCAATGCTTCTGTGTGTGGGAGCAATTAATACTTTTCTTATTGATAAAAAGTTAAGAGGATATGTGTCAATAAATGTTCAATCAGGTGAGTCACTAGATACGCACGCATTTGCTACATTGATCGGAGTAGGAGCTACAACGGTTAATCCTTATCTAGCTTTTGACAGCTTATATCAAAGATATGAAAAAAAGTTATTTGGGCAGTACAGTTTTGATGATTGTGTACATAGATATATAAAATCAATAAATGCAGGTCTTTTAAAGATAATGTCTAAAATGGGTATATCTGTTCTTAGTTCTTATAGAGGAGGATGTAATTTTGAGACAGTTGGATTGAGCAGGACTATTGTTAATGATTATTTTCCTGGCGTAGTTTCTAAAATCTCTGGGATTGGTCTGATAGGAATTGAAAAAAAAATACGTCAGATTCATAAAGAGGCATTTGAAAGTACAGATACAGTTTTACCTATCGGAGGTATTTATAGATATAGAAAGAATGGTGAAACTCATCAATATCAAGGCAAATTAATACATTTATTACAAAGTGCCGTAGGTTCAAATTCTTATTCAGCGTATAAAAAATATGCTGAAGGAATATATAATTTACCTCCAATAAATTTGAGGGATTTAATTGATTTTAGGAAAAAGAAAATTGGCCCTTCGATAGAATTATCTGAAGTAGAACCTATAGAAAAAATACTCAAAAGATTTGGAAGTGGGAGTATGTCTCATGGAGCCCTATCTAAAGAAGCACATGAAACCTTAGCTATTGGTATGAATAGAATCAAAGGAGCCTCTTGCAGTGGAGAAGGTGGTGAGGATGCAGAGAGATTTAAGATTATGGATGGAGGAGATAGTGCGAATTCAAGAGTTAAACAAATCGCATCTGCAAGATTTGGTGTAACTGTAAACTACTTAAATAATTGTAATGAAATAGAAATAAAAATGGCTCAAGGTGCAAAACCAGGAGAAGGAGGACAACTACCAGGCTTTAAAGTAACTGAGGAAATAGCTAAATTAAGACATTCTACACCAGGGGTTACTTTAATTTCACCCCCACCACATCATGATATTTATTCAATAGAGGATCTTGCACAACTTATTTATGATCTTAAACAAATAAATCCTAAAGCAAGAGTTGGTGTTAAGTTAGTTGCTTCTTCGGGCATTGGGACTATTGCAGCTGGAGTAGCTAAAGCTAAAGCAGATATTATTTTAATTTCAGGGCATAACGGTGGAACAGGTGCAACACCCCAATCTAGTGTTAAATATGTAGGTATACCATGGGAGATGGGTCTAACAGAGGCTAATCAAGTTCTTACATTAAACAACTTAAGACATAAAATAACTTTGAGAACAGACGGTGGAATAAAAACAGGAAGAGATGTTGTTATCGCAGCTATGATGGGAGCAGAAGAATATGGAGTTGCAACAACAGCTTTAGTTGCAATGGGATGTATCATGGTAAGACAGTGTCACTCAAATACCTGCCCAGTTGGTGTATGTTCACAAGATGAAAAATTAAGAGAGAGATTTACTGGCACACCAGACAAAATAGTAAACTTATTTACATTTATTGCTTCTGAAGTCAGAGAGATTTTAGCTAAGCTAGGCTTTAAATCATTAAATGATGTTATTGGAAGAACTGATTTATTAATGCAAGTAAACAAAGGTTCACCTAATTTAGATGACCTAGATTTAAACCCGTTATTTGTCCAAGCTGATCCTGGTAGAAATAAAAGATATTGTGAGATACCTGAAATTAATAAGGTGCCAGATACATTAGACCAAGAGATTTGGCCTGAAATTGAAAAATCACTTAATAACTCAGAAAAGATTGAAAAAGAATTTATTATTCAGAATACCAATAGAGCTGTAGGTACTAGAATTTCCCACCTTCTTTATAGGAAATATGGTTATGAAAAATTAAATGAAAATTTTCTCACATTAAATTTCAAAGGTTCTGCAGGACAATCTTTTGGAGCTTTTTCATCTAAAGGATTAAAACTTAACCTTAAAGGAGATGCAAATGATTATGTTGGTAAAGGACTATCAGGAGCAACTATTTCTATAAAACTTTCTGATGAAAGTAATTTAGTTTCAAATGAAAATACAATTATTGGAAATACCGTCCTTTATGGGGCAACATCAGGCAAACTTTTTGCTGCTGGTCAAGCAGGAGATAGATTTGCAGTAAGAAATTCTGGTGCAATAACGGTTATAGAGGGATGTGACTCAAATGGCTGTGAATATATGACTGGAGGCACTGTAATAATTCTTGGGCAAGTTGGTGATAACTTTGCAGCTGGTATGACAGGTGGTATGGCTTTTATTTATGATAAACAAAAAGATTTTGAAAAAAAAGTAAATTCTGATTCAGTTGTCTGGCAAAACGTTGAAACTTCATATTGGAAAAATTTTTTAAAGAATTTGATTCTTGAACATTCAAGTGAAACTAGGTCCTTATTATCAAAAAGTTTAATTTCAAATTTTGAGGATGAAATAAAAAATTTTGTTCAAGTTTGTCCAAAAGAAATGTTAGATAAACTCAAAAATCCGATCACTTTAAATTCTAAAGTAAAAGAAGTTAGTTAATAATTAATTTTAATTCTTTTTTTAACATCACTAAGTGTTTAGGTGAAGATAGACTGTGATCACCATTTTTAATAATTACTAACTTTTTTTTACTATTTTTAAAAATTTTTAACACTTTTTTTGAGTAAGAAACTGGAACAACCTCATCTTTTTGACCGTGGACCATTGTAATATTTATTTTATAATTTATTTTTTTATTCAAAACCCTATTTTTTCTTCCATCTTTTATTAATTGAAGAGTTATTGGATAAATATAGTCTCCATGTTTTAAATTATAAATCCCATTTTTTATTGCCTCAGCTTTCATTTTTTTTGAAAATTTATTCCACATTAAATTCTCTAGAAATTCTGGTGCTGAACCAATACCCAAGAAACCTTTAATCTGTTTTTTAAAAATTTTGAATTGGTTTAATGCTATCCATGCACCCATACTAGAACCAATAAAGATTATTTTATTTGTTTTAACTATTTTTTTAATTAAAATACTCGTTTCTTTAGTCCACTTAGAAATATTACCTTTTGTAAATTTACCAGATGATTTTCCATGGCCAGAATATTCTAATGCTAAAAAGCCTAATTTATTCTTTTTAGCAAATTTTAAAAATGATTTTGGTTTATTGCCATCTAAATCAGACATAAATCCATGTAAAAAAACAATATAGTCACGGTTTTTTTGATACAGTTTTAGATATCTTATCTTCCTAGCTTTTCTTAATTTATAATAGTTAAATTTCGTCATTAAAGTTTATTAGTTTTATCTATTATTATATAATCTTATCTTATGTCGTCTAATATAAATGTTTTACAGGTAATACCAAAATTAGGATATGGGGGAGCAGAAACAGGCTGTTATGATATTGCACATTATCTACCAGAAAATAATTGTAAATCTTTTATTGTTACTAGTGGCGGTGAGTTAACTAAGTTTATAGATAAAAAAAAAGTAAAATTAATTAGGCTACCAGTTCAAAGTAAAAATCCTATACTAATATTTTTTAATTCAATCATTCTAATTGGTATAATTTTATTTTTTAATATTACAATAGTTCATGCTAGAAGTCGTGCACCAGCATGGTCATGTCTTTTAGCAACAAAATTGACTAGAAGAAAATTTGTAACAACATTTCATGGTACTTATAATTTTAGTGGTAAATTAAAAAAATTTTACAACTCTGTCATGGTTAGATCTGATTTGATAATTGCCGGGTCGAATTTTATTTTTTCACATATTAAAGAAAATTATTCTGAACTTTTAACACTTAAAAAAAAATTTCTTGTAATATTCAGAGGTATAAATGTGGATTATTTTGATCCATCCTCAAAATTAGAGGAGGATGAAAAAAAACTTCTTACAAAATGGGAGATTAATAAAGAAAAAAAAATTATTTTAGTACCTGGTAGACTTACTTCCTGGAAAGGGCAGGAAATGCTTATAGAAGCAATTAATTTAATAAAAGTTGAATTAGGCTATGAAGCTTTTCATCTTGTTATATTAGGAAGTCATCAAGGGAGAGATTTATATAAAAAAAAATTGATCCGTATTACTGAACAACATCGTTTAACTAATCAAATAAAATTTATAGATCAATGTAAAGATATGGCTTTAGCATATAAAGTCTCGGATATTGTCATATCACCCTCGATAGAGCCAGAAGCTTTTGGGAGGGTTGCAGTGGAGGCACAATCTATGGAAAAATTGATTATTGCGAGCAATATAGGAGGTTCAAACGAAACAATAATAAATGAAAAAACTGGTTTTTTATTTGAAGCTGGAGATGTTAATTCTTTAAGTAAAAAAATTATTCAAGCAATTACGATGGATGAGTCATCACTTAAATTAATGGGAAAAGAGGGAAGAAAAAACATTATTAAGAAATTTAATGTTGAAAAAATGTGTTTTTCTACTTATTCAGAGTATAAAAGATTAGTAAATTAAATGCCAACTATTACACTACCAGATGGAAACAGCTTAGACTTTCCAAATAAAGTTACTGGAATAGAAGTAGCTGAAAAAATTAGCAAATCGTTAGCAAAACAAGCATTAATAATGAGCGTAGATGAAGAGTTAAAAGATTTATATTTTTCAATAAATAACGATTGCTCAGTCAAAATTTTTACAGCAAAAGATCCTGAAGGATTAGAAGTCATAAGACATGACACTGCACATATTATGGCTATGGCTGTTCAAGAATTATACCCAGGTACTCAAGTTACAATTGGACCGGTAATAGAAAATGGTTTTTTTTATGATTTTGCTAGAAAAGAACCTTTTACAGAAGATGATCTTAAGAAGATAGAAAAAAGAATGTCAGAGATAATTGATAAGGATGTAAAAACAAGAAGAGAAGTTTGGGAAAGAGACAAAGCAATTAAACATTTTAAAAAAATTGGTGAAAAATATAAAGCTGAAATAATTGAAAGTATTCCAAAAAACGAGGAACTTTCTGTGTATCATCATGGCGATACTTGGCATGATTTGTGTAGAGGCCCACATCTAACCTCTTCCAGTAAAATTGGTAAAGCCTTCAAATTAACAAAAGTTTCGGGAGCTTACTGGCGTGGTGACTCCAATAATGAGATGCTTCAAAGAATTTATGGTACTAGCTGGGCATCCCAAAAAGATTTAGATGAATATTTAAAGAGGATAGAAGAAGCAGAAAAAAGAGATCATAGAAAACTTGGTAAGGAAATGAACTTATTTCATTTTAGAGAAGAAAGCCCCGGCTCTGTCTTTTGGCATGAAAAGGGCTGGTCTTTATTTCAGAAATTAATAAATTATATGCGAGCTAGACAGGATACTGCTGGATATAGGGAAGTTAACACCCCCGAGGTATTAGATAGATTGTTGTGGGAAAAATCTGGTCATTGGGAAAAATATGGAGGAAACATGTATACTTCAGAAACTCCAGATGAAAAAGTTTTTGCAATTAAGCCAATGAATTGTCCAGGCCATATCCAAGTTTTTAATCAAGGTTTAAAAAGCTATAGAGATTTGCCTCTACGGATAACAGAGTTTGGAAAAGTTCATCGATATGAGCCATCAGGAGCACTTCATGGGCTTTTAAGAGTAAGAGCCTTTACTCAAGATGATGCTCATATCTTTTGTACTGAGGATCAAATCACCAGTGAATGTTTAATCGTTACAAATTTAATCTTAGATATTTATAAAGATTTAGGTTTCGAAAATGTAGTTCTAAAATATGCAGATCGACCAGAGGTGAGAGTTGGTGATGATAAAGTTTGGGATAAAGCTGAAGCTTCATTATTAAAAGCAGTTAAAGCATCAAAATTAGAATATAGCATTAATAAAGGCGAAGGTGCTTTTTACGGTCCAAAAATTGAGTTTGTTTTAAGAGATGCAATTGGTAGAGATTGGCAATGTGGAACTTTACAAGTCGATTTCAATTTACCTGGAAGATTGGATGCTTCATACATTGATAAAGATGGAACAAAAAAAGTTCCTGTTATGTTACATAGAGCTTTATTTGGTTCTCTTGAAAGATTCATTGGAATTTTAATTGAAAATTACGCTGGAAAATTTCCATTTTGGATTTCACCATTACAAACAGTTGTAATACCAATCTCAGAAGACTTTGAAGATTATGCAGTTAAAGTATCTGAAAAAATTAAATCGGCTGGTATGAGCTCATTAGTAGATTTAAAAAATCATAACTTGAATTATAAAATTAGAGAACATTCTCTTGCAAAAGTCCCTGTTTTATTAATTTGTGGTAAAAAAGAAGTTGACAGTAACTCAGTAACTATTAGAAGATTGGATACTAATAAACAAGAAAATATGGAACTAGATAAATTTTTAAAAACATTTTCTGCTTTAAATAAAGTGTCCTCAAAATAAGTGGCAGATTTTAAACAAAATTATTTTCAAAGAAGAACTAAAGATCGAGGACCAAGATCTAATAATAGAATTTCATCTCCAGAGGTGCAAGTAATAGCCAGTGATGGTGAAAATCTTGGTGTAATAAACACAAACGAAGCTATCTCCAAAGCTAAGAGCCAAGGACTTGATTTGATAGAGATTGCTCCAAACGCTAATCCTCCAGTCTGTAAAATTATGGATATGGGAAAATTTAAATATGATGCTCAAAAAAAAGCTAACTTGGCAAAGAAAAAACAAAAAATTATTGCACTAAAAGAAATAAAAATGAGACCTGTAACTGAGACACATGACTATGAATTTAAAGTTAAAAATGCAAAAAAATTTATTGCTAAAGGGGATAAAGTAAAATTCACAATAAGATTTAAAGGCCGTGAACTTCAACATTCACATTTAGGTAATGAATTAATGACTAAAATCAAAGAGGACATGAAAGATATTGGAAAGGTTGAATTACACCCTAAATTCGATGGTAAGCAAATGATTATGGTCATTCAGCCCTTATAAGTCTTAATATAGGTTGTAAATTTTCAACATTCTTTGTATAAACTCGCTCAATTATGCCAAAACTTAAAACAAAAAGCTCAGCTAAAAAAAGATTTAAAATATCAGCTAAGGGTAAAGTTATGATGGCTCAAGCTGGGAAAAGACATGGTATGATTAAAAGAACAAATTCGCAAATTAGGAAATTGAGAGGCACAACTACGATGTCAAAACAAGATGGAAAAATTGTAAAATCGTATATGCCATATAGTTTAAGAGGTTAAAATGGCAAGAGTAAAAAGAGGTGTTACAAGTCGAGCAAAACACAAAAAAGTTCTAAAATCCGTAAAAGGTCAGTGGGGCCGAAGGAAAAATACAATTAGAGTTGCAAAGCAGGCGATGGAAAAAGCTATGCAATATGCTTATAGAGATCGTAGAAATAAAAAAAGAGATTTTAAATCTCTTTGGATACAAAGAATAAACGCGGGTGTACGATCTGAAGGATTGACATATTCTAAGTTTATTAATGGTTTAAATAAATGTGGGATAAAGATTGATAGAAAAATTCTAGCTGAGATAGCGTATGATAGCCCAGAAGCCTTTAAAAATATTGTCCAAAAAGCACAATCTGCTTTAAATTAATCTTCACTATTGTTTTATTTCGCTGAAGAAATAATCTGTAAAAATGTCTGAACTAAAAAAAATAAAAGATGAATTTCTCTCAAAACTTAAAGAGAGTTCAGATCTTTCTGAAATAAACAAAATCAAATCAGAACTATTTGGTAAAAATGGTCTAATTTCATTACAGTTTAAAAAAATTGGAATAATTGCTGAGTCAGAAAGAAAACAATTTGCATCAGATTTAAATGTTATTAAAGATGAACTACAGAATTTGATCAATTTAAAAATAGATAAAGTCGAAAATTTAGAAATAAATAAAAAATTAGAGAAAGAAAAAGTCGATATAACTTTACCTGAGAGATCATTTGTTAGAGGGAAAATTCATCCAGTTTCACAAACAATTGATGAAATATCATCTATTTTTTCTGAAATAGGTTTTAGTGTTGAGGAGGGCCCAGATGTAGAAAATGAATATAATAATTTTACAGCGTTAAATACACCAGACAATCACCCAGCTAGAGATATGCATGATACTTTCTATTTAGATGAAAAGAAGCAAATACTTTTACGCACACATACTTCACCAGTTCAAATTAGAACTATGCTTAAAGATAAACCACCCTTCAAGATTATTGCGCCTGGAAGAACTTATAGGTCGGACAGTGATCAAACTCATGCGCCCATGTTTCATCAAGTAGAAGGTCTTCATATAGATAAAAATATTAATATGGGTCATCTAAAAGGATGTCTTAATTATTTTATAAAAGAATTTTTTGAAGTAGATAAAATTAAAATGAGGTTTAGACCAAGCCATTTTCCTTTCACAGAACCATCTGCAGAAGTTGACATAGGTTATGAAATGAAAGATGGAAAAATAATTGTGGGTGAAGGTGATAAGTGGTTAGAAATTTTAGGATGTGGAATGGTACATCCAAACGTTCTTAAAAATGTAAAAATAAACCCTAAAAACTTTCAAGGGTATGCATTTGGCATCGGAATAGATAGATTGGCTATGTTAAAATATGGGATTAATGATCTGAGATCTTTCTTTGATTGCGATTATAGATGGTTAAATCACTTTGGATTTGATCCTTTGGATGTTCCAACCAATTATAGAGGTCTAAGTAGATGAAAATTACATTTGATTGGTTAAAAGATCATCTAAAAACTAACTTGAAAGAAAAAAATCTTTTAGAACAATTAACTAATATAGGATTAGAGGTTGAGAGTTTAGGAGACATTACCAGTGATAATGTGTCATTTAAAATAGCAAAAATTATTAAAACCGAAGAACACCCAAATGCAGATCGACTTAAAGTTTGTGAGGTTTATGTTGGAGATAAAGAGACTAAAAAAGTTGTATGTGGAGCAGCTAATGCACGAGAGGGATTAATTACAGTATATGCACCTCCTGGTGCAGTTATTCCTAAGTCTAAAACAAAGTTAGTAGCTGCCAAAATTAGAGGAGTCACTTCTTATGGAATGCTTTGTTCTGAGTCGGAGCTAAATTTATCTGATGAAAGTGATGGAATAATTGAATTATCAACAAAATACAAAAAAAATATTGGTAAGAGTTATTTTTCTAAATCAAAATCTACTCTAATTGATTTATCGATAACACCAAATAGGCCAGATTGTTTGGGAGTTAGAGGAATAGCCAGAGATCTTGCTGCTTCAGGTTTTGGCAAATTAATAGATCTAAAAGAAAAAAAAATTAAATCAAAAATGAAACAGACCCTAAAAGTTCAAATAAATAGAGAAAAGAATCAAGGTTGTAGTATTTTTGGAAGTTGTTTAATTAAAAATGTAAAGAATACAGAGAGTCCTAAGTGGCTTAAAGATAAATTAATTTCAGTTGGCCAAAAACCAATCTCGGCAATAGTTGATATTACAAATTACGTAATGCTAGATACTAATCGTCCATTACATGCGTATGATGCTGATAAAATAGAAAAAGGCATCGTAGTTCGAAACTCTAAATCTGGAGAGAAATTTACAGCTCTAGATAATAAAAATTATAAACTAGAAAACGGTATGTGTGTGATCTGTGATGATAAAGGTGTCTTGGGATTGGGCGGTATTATTGGAGGAATAAGATCGGGTACAGAATTTGATACAAAAAATATATTATTAGAGTCAGCTCATTTTGAACCAGGCTTAATAAGAAATACAGCAAAAAAATTAAATCTTGATACAGATGCAAAATTCAGATTTGAAAGAGGAGTTGATCCATTATCAATTGAAAATGGGTTGAATAAGGCTGGACAATTAATTAAAGAAATTTGTGGGGGTGAGATTAGTAAAATAGACATTCAAAAAATTGGAAAATATAAAACTAGGAATATTATATTCCATTTAGAACTTTTCGAAAAAATATCTGGTTTTAAAATTTCTACAAAAAAAATGATTAAAATTTTGGATGATCTTGGTTTTAAATCTAAAAAGAATAAAAAGAATTTAAGATTAACCATTCCATCATGGAGACCAGATATTTTGCAAGAAGTAGATATTGTTGAAGAATTAGTAAGAATAAGTGGTTATGATAATATTAAAACTATAGATCCAATAAAAAAAAGAAAAAAATCTACTTTAAGTAAATCTCAAAAATTATTTCATTTTTTACAAAGGTCTATTGCATCAAAAGGTTATTTTGAAGCAATCACCTGGTCTTTTACAGACTCAAATTATAATGATTATTTTAAAGATTTAAAAAAAGAAATTAAAATTGTAAACCCTTTAAGTTCTGATTTAGGTGTTTTAAGAAATTCTATATACTCAAATTTGATTATGTACATGAATAAAAATCTTGATAGAGGCTTTAAAGATTTATCATTATTTGAAATAGGCCCAATTTTTACAGGTTCAAATCCAGGTGATCAAAATACAGTAGTTTGTGGTTTATCAGCAGGAAAAAAATCTAGATTATCTTGGATTGAAAAAGAGAGAAATGTAGATGTATTTGATGTTAAAAGAGATGTAGTTCAAACATTAATTGAAGTAGGTTATAATTCTAATAAATTTTTTATAGATAATGTAACCCCTAATTATTATCATCCTGGAAAATCAGGTAGATTATTCTTACATAAAGGAGATGAACAAGTAGCTGCATATTTTGGTGAGATTCATCCTAATATTACAAAGAAAATTGATATTAAAACAGAGTCTCTAGTTGGTTTTGAAATTTTTATCGATAATTTAAAGTTTTCTAAAAAAACTTTAAAAGATCAGAAATCAAAATTTACTTTTTCAGATTATCAAAAATCTGAAAGAGATTTTGCATTTATTGTTAATAAGGACGTAAATGCTCAAGATTTAATAAATGCTGTATCAAGTGTACACTTAAGTTTATTAAGTAATATTAAAGTTTTTGATGTTTATGAGGGAGACAATATTCCTGAAAACAAAAAATCTATAGCTATAAGTATAACAATTCAGTCGTTTGAAAAAACATTAAACGATAATGACTTAGAAAGTATTAATAATTTGATAATTAAGACAGTTGAAAACAAAACTGGTGCTAAAATTCGTTCCTAAAAATTAAATGAACACTATTGATAACATAAGAAACTTTGCAATTATTGCACATATTGACCATGGTAAATCTACAATTGCCGATAGGATAATTCATAAATGTGGTGGTTTAACTGAAAGAGAGATGAAAGCACAGGTTTTAGACTCAATGGATATTGAAAGAGAAAGGGGCATAACTATAAAAGCTCAAACAGTAAAACTAAATTATAAAGCTAAAAATGGAAAAGACTATATTTTGAATATAATAGATACACCGGGACATGTTGATTTTAGTTATGAAGTGAGTCGGTCTCTTTATGCATGTGAGGGATCAATATTAATTGTGGATAGTACGCAAGGTGTTGAAGCTCAAACATTGGCTAATGTTTATCAAGCACTAGACATCGATCATGAAATCATCCCAGTATTAAATAAGATAGATTTACCAGCTTCAGATTTAGACAGAACAAATAAACAAATAGAGGAAGTAATTGGAATAGACACAGAAAATGCAATTCCATGCTCAGGAAAAACTGGTGAGGGGATAGAGGAAATTTTAGAGCAAATTATAAATCAGTTGCCTGGTCCAGAGGGTAATCCAAAAGAGGATCTAAAATGTTTATTGGTTGATAGTTGGTATGATACTTATCTTGGGGTAGTAATTTTAGTTAGAGTGATCAATGGCAAAATAATTAAAAATATGAAAATTAAAATGATCTCTACTGATCAAGATTATATTGTTGAAAAAGTTGGAGTTTTTACTCCAAAGGCTAAAGATATAAATGAATTGAATTCTGGTGAGATCGGTTTTATTACAACAGGTATTAAAGTTTTGTCAGAAACTAAGGTAGGTGATACAATTTGTGACGCATCAAAGCCAAAATTAAATCCCTTACCAGGATTTAAACCTAGTAACCCAGTAGTTTTTTGTGGACTGTTTCCAGTTGACAGCTCTGAATATCAAAAATTGAAAGATGGGTTAGCTAAATTACAATTAAATGATGCTAGTTTTTCATTTGAGGCTGAGTCCTCTACAGCCTTGGGACTAGGTTTTAGGTGTGGATTTTTGGGATTACTACATCTTGAAATTACTACTGAAAGATTAGAAAGGGAGTTTGATGTAAATTTACTCACAACAACACCAGGTGTTGTTTATAAAGTAAGTCTAAATAATGGAGGTGTTGTTGATTTACAAAATCCATCAAGTCTTCCAGATCCAACTTCAATAAATTATATTGAAGAACCATGGATTAAAGCAACAATAATAACACCAGATGAATATTTGGGATCCATAATTAAATTATGTCAGGATAAAAGGGGAATTCAAAAAGATTTAAATTATTCAGGTAACAGAGCAGTTATAAGCTATGAACTTCCATTGAATGAAGTTGTTTTTGATTTTAATGATCGTATCAAATCAATGACAAGTGGCTACGCAAGCTTTGATTATGAAATAATAGAACATAGAGAGGGAGATTTAGTTAAACTTGGGATATTAGTTAATAGTGAACCAGTTGACGCTCTAGCAATGATGATACACAAAGATTTTGCCCAAAAGACTGGCAGAGAAGTATGTGAGAAATTAAAAGATCTAATACCTAGACATAATTTTATGATACCAGTGCAAGCAGCTATTGGGGGTAAAATTATTGCAAGAGAAACAATTAAAGGTTTTAAAAAAGATGTACTAACTAAAATTCATGGTGGAGGAGCTACAGATAGAAAAAGAAAATTACTTGAAAAACAAAAAAAGGGGAAGGTGAGATCTAAACAATTTGGAAGAGTAGAAATTCCCCAAGAAGCATTTATTGGCGTATTAAAGATTAATAAAGAAAAGTAACTATTTTAAATTTTTCAAAATATTTGAAGTAATATTTTTTGGGGAAACTATGTCTGAATTAAAAAACTTTACCTTATTATAAATAGTTTTGCTTGATTTATTTGTATGTTTTGGATAATAAATGCTCATTACTTTTTTTTTAAGTGCAGCACCTATACAGATTGGTCCAGATTCATTTCCAATAATATATGAACACGTGTTCATCAGATTGATAATTTGATTAAACTTTATTGAATAAGTAAACATGATTTTTCTAATGTCTTTAAATGACTTTAATATATCTTTGAATGCTTCAACTTTAGATGGATCAAAATTTACGTAAATTCTTTTAAATTTCTTTTTTCTTAATATTTTTTTAATTAATCTAATATAATAAGCCTGGCTCCAATCATTTGAATCGTGCCTGGAGTCAATACTGATGAAAATATTTTTATTTAGTATTTTACTTGATTTGAATTTTAAAAAATAATTATTTATAAATTTAATGTCTCCTATTTCTACTTTTGATTGTTTAATAATATATTTTGACAAATCTCTAGTTTTATCTTTTTTAAAATATATCTTATTTTTTGCATTTGAAAAAATTAATGGAATAATCAATCTTTTTGTTGGAGCAGTTAAAATACAAATATCACAATTAAAGGAATTAATTTTTTTAAAAAAAATAAAAGAATTTTTAATTTGATTTTCTCGTTGAAAACTTATGTATTCAATTTTTTTTATTGACGGTTCATTTTTTAGCAAATCTTTTGCCTTATTCACTCTGTTAGTGAGAACATTTATATTTGCTTTATATTTTTGACTTAAACCTCTTATTAAAGGTACATGAAAAATCAAATCACCAATGCCTCGATAGGGTATTACTAAAACAATTCTCATATAAATAATTTATGATGTAATTTTTGACTTTAGGATAAAATAACAATAAAAAGGTCAAAATAAACGTAAAAATCAATTAAAATGAAAAAGGTATTAATTACTGGGGGAGCAGGCTTCATAGCTCACCACATTATAGCCCATATTATTAAAAATACTGATTGGGAGATAGTCACTATTGATAGATTAGATATCTCTGGAAATTTAAATAGGTTAAATGAAATTCTGAATCAGTTTTCTGATAAAGATAAAAAAAGATTAAAAATAGTATTTCATGACTTAAAAGCAGAAATTAATTCTCAAATCGAGTCTGCCATTGGAATACCAGATATAATATTGCATTTGGCAGCAGCCAGTCACGTTGATAGATCAATCTCTTTTCCAATGGAATTCGTTCAAGATAATGTTGTAGGGACTGTAAATTTATTAGATTTTGCAAGAAGACAGAAAAAATTAGAGAAATTTGTTTATTTTTCTACTGATGAGATATTTGGTAATGCTCCTGAAGGAGTATCTTACAGCGAATATGATAGATACAACTCTACCAATCCTTATAGTGCAAGCAAAGCCTCGGCAGAGGAATTTTGTGTTGCCTACGAAAATACTTATAAATTACCTATTTATATCACTCACACAATGAATGTTTTTGGAGAAAGACAGCATCCAGAAAAATTTATACCCATGACAATTCAAAGAGTAAGAGATCAACAGAAAGTATTAATTCATGCAAATGAGGAAAAAACTCAAGCGGGTAGTAGACATTATATTCATGCTCAAGATGTAGCTGATGGTTTAATGTTTATATTAAATTTAAATAACTACGTTCATAGAGGAGATTTTGGTAACGCTAAATGTCCTAAATTCAATTTAGTAGGCCCTGAAGAAATTGATAATCTTACTTTAGCTCAAATCATCGCCAAAGTTCAAAAAAAAGAATTGATATACGAATTAATTGATAATCATACATCCCGTCCAGGACATGATTTAAGATATTCTCTAAGTCCAAAATTATTAAAATCACTTGGGTGGGAACCAAAAATAAAGCTAAGTAAAAGAATAGAAGAAGTAGTTGAATGGAGTTTAAAAAATAAACGTTGGCTTTCATAAAAATAAATAATTGTTTAGCTTGTGGATCTAATAAATTGAGAAATGTACTCAATTTAAATAAACAACCTTTAGCTAATTCATATTTAAAAAACTTAAAAACTGAAGAAAAAAAGTATGAGTTAAAAGTTAATGCATGTCTTAATTGTTCTCATCTTCAATTGTCTATTGCAGTAGACCCAAAAAAAATTTACAAAAACTATGATTATCTAAGTGGGACTACGAAGACTTATTTAAACTACATGGAAGAATTTTATAATTTTTGTATTAAAAAATCCTCTAAGTTTGTTTTTAAAAATATTCTCGATATAGGATGTAATGATGGTTCACAATTAGATGTATTTAAAAGAAATAATTTCAAAACGTTTGGTATTGATCCAGCAAAAAATATTTTTAAGATTTCTTCAAAAAAACATAAGATATATTGTGATTTTTTTAACAAAAAAATTGTAAAAAAAATTAATAAAAAATTTGATTTGATCATCTTTCAAAATTCTTTTGCTCATAATCCAAACCCCTATAATTTATTACTTGATATAAAAAAACTTATGCATGATAAAAGCACTTTAATAATTCAGACTAGCCAAGCAGATATGTGTAAAAATAAAGAATTTGATACAGTATATCATGAGCATATAAATTTTTTTAATATAAATAGTATGAATCAACTTACTAAAAGAGCCAAACTAACATTACATGATGTCGTAAAGAAATCTATACATGGAACCAGTTATCTATTTGTTATAAAACCCAGTGCAAGTTCCAACAAAATAAAAAAACTTCTTATAAATGAGTCTTATTTGAATTATTCATTTTATAAAAAATGGGGAAATTACTGTTCTGTAAATATTAAAAAAATTCAAAAAAAAATAAAAGAGATTAAGAAAAAAGAAATTATTATTGGGTATGGAGCAGCAGCTAAAGCTAATACATTTTTAAATTTTTCAAAAATTAATTTAGACTTCGTTATTGATGATAATAAATTTAAACAAAATAAATATTGTCCTGGAAGCAAAATACCAATTAAATCAGGGAATTTATTAAAAAAGATAAATAACGATTTATATATATTGCCTTTAGCTTGGAATTTTTACAATGAAATAAAGGCTAGAGTAAAAAAATTAAGACCAAAAAAAAATGATAAATTTATATTATGTTTTCCTCATTTTAAAATTGAAAAGTAAATTAAATTCTAAATTTTGATTTTTTATTAAGGTATCCATTTAATAACCCTAAAAAACGATGCTTATAAATCAAATGTTTTTTTTTATTAATAACAAAAAAAATTATCATTTTTAAAAAAGCTGAAATAAATTTTCCAATTGTTATTTTAAAAGCATATAAAATATTCTTGTGTTTCTTATTAAAATAAAATAGTGACCACATATAATGCCAATTTCTTTGAATTTCCATTTTTTCTGAATAACTTGGGTCGTGCGATTTACCTGCAAAATGTTTGACATAAATATTAGGAGCTAGACAAATTTTTTTGTCAAGTAATTTCAATCTTTTACAAAGGTCAATTTCCTCAAGATATAAAAAAAAATTTTCATCAAAATATTCCGAATATTTACAATTTAAATTATTTATTAACATTACAAACCCTTTGACATGATCAACTTCTATATAATCTTTTTTAATTTCTTTTTTAATTTCTGAAATTTTATTTGTTTCCCTAGCTGATATAATGCCCAGATCACTTATACCTTTTGCTATTTCATACATTTTAAAAATAATTTCGGTTTCAACTAAAACATCAGGATTTATATGAAATATATATTTAGAATCAATTTGTTTTGCTCCAATGTTAAAAGCGGAGCCAAAGCCTAGATTTGCCCCTGTTAAAATACACCTTGTGTTTTTTCTTTTTTCCATTCCCTCTTTAAAGTCATTATTATTTGAATTCTCAACTATTGTAACTTTAAAATTCTCATCAATGTTTGATAAGCATTTTTTGATGATATGATCAGATTTATATGTAATTGTTAAAATTTCTAATTCTTGATATATTTTGTTCATATTAAATAACAATTATAGTAGAAAATAATAAATATAACATTTTATATAAAAAAAATTGAATTATAAAAATACATTAACTTTTAAAGCATTTAAGAAAAGTAAATATTTTTCATTAAAGTATATTAATTATTTCCCAATTTATGACACTTTATTAAAAAAATTTAGAAATAAAAAAATTATATTTGTTGAAATAGGTGTCTTTTCAGGAGGTTCATTGTTTATGTGGAGAAATTTTTTTGGTAAAAAGGCAAAAATAATAGGAATAGATTTAAATCCAGATATAAAAAGATTTGAAAAGTATGGATTTGATATAATCTTAGGCGATCAAAGTAGCAATAAATTCTGGAAAAAATTTTTTCAAAAGTATGGGAAGGTAGATGTTATATTAGATGACGGAGGACATACAAATCATCAACAAATAACTACTGTTAACAATTGTGTTCCGAATGTAAAAGATGGTGGTATCCTTATTACTGAAGATGTTCATACAAGTTATATTAGAGATAAGTGGTATAATCCTAGCAAATATTCTTTTATAAATTATTCAAAAAAGTTAATTGATGACATCAACACGAGGTATCCAGGAATTAAAAAACAAAAATTTTCACTAAGTAAATATATCTATTCTATTCAAAGCTTTGAATCTCTTACAGTTTTTAACATAAACCGTAAATTATCTAAGATTAATAGAGAGGTTAGAAATAATAAATTAAGCACAAATCCAAAAGAATTTAGGGCAAGTTTGAATAAAGATAGTTTTTTTTTTAAAATTAAAAATTTCTTCAATGTAAAAACAAATTTTACTTATTTAGTTTTTTTAATTAATTCATTAAAGTTGAGAAATTTTTTTAAATAAATGGAGAGGTGGCCGAGTGGTTGAAGGCGCACGCTTGGAAAGTGTGTAAAGGGGAAACTCTTTCATGGGTTCGAATCCCATTCTCTCCACCAAAATCTAAAATTAAAATATCAAACAATTGAAATGTCTTGTCTTACCTGAATTAATAAAAAGTTTTTCAAAGTTTTCAATCTTATCTTTTTTTGGATATTTGTTATCAAGAACAGATAAATACTTATAATTTTTTTTTAATAGTATAGTTATTTTTTTTGAGTTCTTTTTCTTCATAAAATTGGTGTCGAATTCTATAATTAAAGGCACTTTTTTTAATATAAATTTATTACCACTTATTAGAACTTTATCTTCAAATCCTTGCACATCTATTTTGATTAATAATCTTTTTAAATTAAATCTTTTTATAAAATGATTTAATTTAACAATTTTAAATTTATCTTTCTTTTTAGAATTGACTCTAAATTTATTATCTCCAAAATTATTTTTATTTATAGATACAGAAAGTCTCTCCTTCAATTTATCTGAAATCACATAATCATAGGTGATTATTTTATCACTGACTTCATTTAGAGTAATATTAATATTTAAAATATCATAAATTTTTTTGATAGGCTCTATTGCTATACATTTTTTTAACAAACCATCTTTGATCGGCGGTATACAAAAAGTACCTAAATTTGATCCCACATCAATTAAGTAACTTATTTTTTTATTTAACATAATGTTCGATTTTTTGAATAAATGATAATCATGAGGTCCATTAATATAAGTTTCTCTTGATATAAATTTATCTTTACCAAAGATTATGAAATAATATTTGTTATGATAAAGTTTGAATTTACCAGAAAAATATTCAAATTCGATCTTTCTAATTCTTCTAATTTTATTTTTGAGAAAAACTAATATTTTGATTAAATTAATGACTACAATATTAATGAAATATATGTAAATTTTTTTTATCATTTTTATCTGTGAATATTTAATCTATATATAACTTTCAATTTATTAACATAATGATATAATAATATTTTCTTATATAATTATTAATGACTAAAAACTCATCTTATCAAGCCGATTCTATAAAAGTACTTAAAGGACTCGAAGCTGTTAGAAAAAGACCAGGTATGTATATAGGAGATACAGACGATGGAACTGGCTTACACCATATGGTTTATGAGGTAGTAGATAATTCTATCGATGAAGCTCTAGCAGGTTATTGTAAAAATATTTTTGTGAGTGTTAATTCAGATCAAACGGTTACTGTAAGTGATGATGGTAGAGGAATTCCAATTGATATGCATAAAGGAGAAAAAAAATCTGCAGCTGAGGTTATAATGACTCAATTACATGCAGGAGGTAAATTTGATCATGATTCCTATAAAGTTTCTGGAGGCCTTCATGGAGTAGGTGTTTCTGTTGTAAATGCTTTATCAGAAAAATTAAAATTAGAAATTAATAGAGATGGAAAAAAGTACTACATGGAGTTTAATAATGGAGAAGCTAAATCACCTCTTAAAGTTATTGGTAAGTCAAAAGAAACAGGAACAAAAATTAACTTTTTACCCTCAAAGAAAATTTTTTCGTCTATAAAATTTAATCCAAATATAATTATCAAAAAAATGAGAGAGTTAGCCTTTTTAAATAAAGGTATTAAAATAATTTTGAAAGATTCTTCCCAAAAAAAAGAGAAAAATATAGAGTTTAAATTTGATGGTGGAGTTCTCGAATTTGTGGAATTTTTAGATAGTAATAGAGAAAAACTAAAGAATAAAAATGGAAATGATTTATTTAAAAAACCAATTTATATTGAAGGAAAAAAGGATAATGTAGAACTTGAGTGTTCTCTCAAATGGAATGGAAGCTATTCAGAAGATGTTTTTCCTTACACAAATAATATTTTTCAAAAAGATGGTGGAACACATTTGTTGGGATTTAGGAGTGCATTAACAAGAATTATTAATAAGTATGCTAATGAAAATAATCTTCTTAAAAAAAGCAAGTTAACTATTTCAGGTGATGATATTAAAGAAGGGCTTACTTGTGTACTTTCTGTAAAGATACCTGATCCTAAATTTTCATCTCAAACAAAAGATAAACTAGTTTCTTCTGAAATAAGAATGATTGTCGAGACTATAATCAATGAAAAATTATCAATTTGGTTTGATCAAAATCCCTCAATATCGAAAATCATTTTAACTAAAATAATGCAAGCAGCTCTTGCAAGAGATGTAGCTAGAAAAGCAAGAGAGAATGTAAGAAGAAAAGGAGCACTTGAATTAAGTGGTCTTCCTGGAAAATTAGCTGATTGTCAAATAGGGAAACAAGAAGGCACTGAATTATTTATAGTTGAAGGTGACTCAGCTGGTGGATCCGCAAAACAAGGAAGAAATAGATCTTATCAAGCGGTTTTGCCTTTAAGGGGTAAAATATTAAATACCTACGTTGAGGATTTGCAAGTTAAAAAAAATGGAAATGGCACCGATCAAAGAACAAAAGCTTTGGCAAAAATGATTTCTTCAAATGAGATTGTAACTTTGATTAATGCTCTAGGACTGGATCCAAAAGTCCAAGAAATTGATTTAAAAGATTTGAGATATGGAAAAATAATAATTATGACAGATGCTGATGTTGATGGTTCCCATATAAGAGCACTTCTTTTAACATTTTTTAATAATAAACCCTTTAATAAGTTGATTGAAAATGGAAATGTCTATTTAGCTCAACCACCTTTATTTAAGATTAATAAAGGTTCTAAAGGAATTTATATTAAAGATGAAAAAGATCTTGAGAATTATATATTAAAAAATAACAATGAATTAAAAAAAATCAAAAAAGGATCAAAAGAATTTTATAAACTTTTTGATTTAGAAAAATCAAAAATGAATATTCAAAGATTTAAAGGACTAGGTGAAATGAACCCCGAAGAGCTTTGGAGCACAACTCTTGACCCAGAAAAAAGAAATTTATTACAGGTACAATACTCAAAAGATTTAAGAAAAGACCAAAGCTTAATTCATACTTTAATGGGAAACGATGTTGCTCTAAGAAAAGATTTTATCATTTCTAATGCAATAAATGTTCAAAATCTTGACATTTAAAAATGAAGTTTTTTGAGACTTCTAAATACTATTCTTTAAAAAAATCAACATATATCACACTTAGATGGATTGGTGTAATTGGTCAGTTTATTTCTGTAAATTTTATTTATTTTTATTTTGGATTTGAATTTGATTTTATTTCAGCAAATATTACTATTTTGATTGGAATCATAACAAATCTCTATTTAATATTTATTTACGACAAAACCCAATTATCAGATAGATCTAGCTTAATCTTTTTATTGATTGATATATTTCAACTTGGGGTACTAATTTACTTAACTGGTGGAATAGTTAATCCATTTGTAATTTTTTTGATTATTCCAAGTGTCTTTGCATCATCAAATTTAGGTTTGAGAACAAATGTGTTATTAATTTTAGTAACATCATTGATAATTGTAATATTAACTTTTTTTTCTAAGGACTTACCTTCACCTTTGAACGATCATTTTCATGTAAGCCCATATTATTATTATTCAATTCCTATAGCTTTAGTTATTGCGTTAATTTTTTTAAATTGTTTTGCAATCATTTTTGGTTCACAATCAAGATTAAGAAAAGAAGCATTAAATAAAATGGAGGAAGTAATGGCAAAAGAACATGAAATGTTATCTTTAGGTGGTCAAGCTGCAGCAGCAGCCCATTCTCTGGGGACTCCATTGTCTACTATAAAAATAATTTCTCAAGAGTTAAAAGAACAGTTCAAAGATCAAAAAGATTTATCTCAAGATATAGAGCTGTTATCAAGTCAGGTAGAGAGATGCAATCAAATCCTTACTAGATTAACCTTGAACCCAAATCATGAAGATGAATTTATTGATGAAAATTTTAGTTTTAGAGATTATTTAAATGAAATAGTTTTGTCTTTTAAAGAAACAAGTTCTAAAAATTTTGTTTTAAATTTTGATCAAGACACAAATTTGAAAAAAATGACGAAGTCAGCAGAAATAGTTTATGGATTAAGAAATTTTATTGGAAATGCTAATAAATTTAGCTTTAAAAAAGTATTTATAACACTTAAAAGCAACAATGAGAAAATTGAGGTTATAATAGAAGATGATGGAAATGGTTATCCTAATGATATTTTATCAAAAATAGGGGAACCATATTTAAATTCTGATAACAAATTAAATGATAAAAAATCTGGCTTAGGTCTTGGAATATTTATAGGAAAAAATTTACTTGAAAAGAATTTTGCATCGATTAATTGTAGAAATTCAAAGACTAGAGGCGGGGCAGAAGTTGTTATTTCGTGGAAGAATGAAGACTTTAATAAGATTTAATGTAATCTTTTTTTATTATCAAATAGTGAACTTAACTGAGATATCATCACATCTCCTAATTCATTTACATCTGTAATTTTAATTGCCTTATTATAGTATCTCGAAACATCGTGGCCAATTCCTACAGCTAAAATTTCGGTTTCTGTCTTGTCTTCAATGAATTTAACTACCTTTTTTAAATGTTTCTCTAAAAAATCCCCAGAATTTACTGACAATGTAGAGTCATCGACGGGAGCACCATCAGAAATAACCATTAGTATCTTTCTTTCCTCTTTCCTTTTTTTTAATCTATTAAATGCCCACAATATTGCTTCTCCGTCTATATTTTCCTTCAACAATCCTTCTTTAAGCATTAATCCTAAATTATTTTTTGCTTGTCTCCATTGAGTATCGGCACTTTTATAAACGATGTGTCTTAAATCATTTAATCTTCCAGGTTTTTTTGGCTTACCTTTTTTGTTCCATTCTTCCCTATTAGCACCACCTTTCCAATTTTTTGTAGTAAAACCTAATATTTCAACTTTAACCGAACATCTTTCCAAGGTTCTAGATAAAATATCTGCGCAAATTGCTGCTATAGTGATTGGCCTCCCTCTCATGGATCCGGAATTATCTATAAGTAATGTTACTACAGTATCTTTAAAGTCTAAATCTTTTTCTTTTTTGAATGATAAAGAATTATAAGGATCCATAATAATTCTAGTTAATTTTGAACTATCTAATAAACCTTCCTCTAAATCAAATTCCCAAGAACGATTTTGTTTTGCTAATAATTGTCTCTGGAGTTTATTAGCAAGTTTTGTAATAACATCTTGAAAACCTATTAACTGCTGATCTAAAGTTTTTCTTAATTTTATAGCTTCATCAAAGTTTTCTAAATTCTCCGCTTTGATAGTCTCATCAAAAAGACTTGTAAAAATTTTATATTCTAGGCTTAAATCACTAATATTCTTTTTATGGATAACCTGTTCATTATTCTCTTTGGTAGAGTCTGTATCAATAAGTTCTTCATTTAATTCATAATCATCAATATTAAAATTTGAGTCTAAGCTAGCCTCATTTTCTTGGTCTTTATTTTGGTCTTCCTTATCCTCTGAACTACTTTCTTGGTCATCGTTAGATGGATTGTTTTTGTCGTCTGCTTGATTTTCTTCCTTAGCTTCCTCGTTTTGATCATTTTCAAATATTTCCATCTTTTGCAAAATTTCTGAAAATTTAGAGGAGTATTTATCTTGAAACTCTAAGTTATCTCTTAAAAATTCGATATGCTCTTCAATTGCTTTATCAAAATCTTTTACCCAAAAACTTAGAATTTCATTTGTTAAAGAATTAAGTTTTAGATTATGAAAATTTTTAAGCATATAAATTTCGAATGCTTCAACAACTGAAACATCATCTTTATTTTTGAGTTTATCTTTTCTTTTTGAGTCAAGTTGTTGATTATAATTTTCATTTAAATTTTTTTTAATTCCTTTAAGCATTTTTGATCCTAGTGATTCATATCTAATTCTTTCAGCAATTGTATAGAGTGACTTACATGAAGAATTTAAAGGTAAATTTTTTTTAAAAATTTCTTTATTAGAGAATTTTTTCTTTAAAGCTGAAGAGTCTGAGTTGGCTCTTGCTTTTATAAAATCACTTCTTGAGCTTAAGTCCTCTAAATCAATTGACTCAAATTTTATTAGGTTCTTATCTTGATTTACATTTTTTTTATATTCAATATCATCGGAAATAACTCTTTCTGTAGAAACTAAAGCCTCTCTGAGTCTTTCTTTAAAGTTATTTTCTTTAGTTTTGTTACCCATTTATATCTGAACATTTACTAAAGACTCTGGTAAATCTTCTCCAAAACATCTTTGATAATATTCAGCAATAGTATTTTTTTCGATATCATCACATTTATTTAAAAATGTGACTCTAAACGCATACCCAATATCTTTGAATATTTCTACATTTTCTGCCCAATGCAATACTGTTCTCGGACTCATCACTGTTGAAATATCACCTGCAGCAAAACCTTTTCTTGTTAAAGATGCAACTTTAATCATGTTAGAAACTTTTTCTTTACCTTTTTGATTATTAAGATTTTTATTTTTAGCCAAAATTATTTCCATTTCCTTTTCTAAACTAAGATAATTAAGTGTAGTAACTATATTCCATCTGTCCATTTGTCCTTGATTTATTTGTTGAGTTCCATGATACAAACCAGTTGTATCCCCTAAACCTATTGTATTTGAGGTAGCAAATAATCTAAAAAATTTATTTTGGTTAATAACTCTATTTTTATCGAGAAGTGTGAAATTACCTTCTGCCTCAAGAACCCTTTGAATGACAAACATAACGTCAGGCCTACCAGCGTCATATTCATCGAAGACTAAAGCAATTGGGTTTTGAATCGACCAAGGTAAAATTCCCTCATTAAATTTTGTTATTTGCTTACCGTCTTTTAAGACTATTGCATCTTTTCCTATTAGGTCAATTCTACTAATGTGGCTGTCGAGATTAACTCTGATACACGGCCAGTTTAGTCTGGCAGCTATTTGTTCTATATGGGTTGATTTACCTGTTCCATGATATCCTTGTATCAAAACTCTTTTGTTAAATGCAAAACCTGAAATAATTGCCAAGGTAGTATCTTTATCGAATTTATAGTTTTTATCTATTTCAGGTACATACTCATTTTTTTTTGAGAAAGCATCTACCTCCATTTCAGAGTCGATCCCAAAAGTCTGTTTAATTGATACCTTAATATCAGGCTGAATATTTAAATTATTTGTCAATTTTTTCTTTATAAGTATTTTTTAATTGAGTATAAGCTAAAGTAATCAATTTTAGTTTTTCCTCATATTTTTTATTTCCAGAATTCATATCAGGGTGAAATTTTTTGACAAGGACTTTGAATTTTTCTTGAACTTTTTGCCATTTTAACCCCACAGAAATACCTAAAATACCAAAAGCTTTTATATCCTTATGATCAAAATTAAATTGACGCATATGGTTAAAAGTACCTTTAAATTTATCTTTATCTAATTCGTCTTTAAGTGTGTTATTCCATAAGACTTTGAAAAAATTATCCGAAGAACTAAAACTTTGGGTAGGTTTGTGCCATAGCATATCTGATTTTAAAAAATTAATAACTTGTTCATCATTCATACCAGCAAAATAATTCCAGTTTTTATTAAACTCTTTAACATGTTCCAAACACAACATTCTAAATTTTTTGCTATTATCTTTCTCAATAGGTGCTTTATATTCACCTATTTCTTTACAATTATTCCAATCACAAATATTCTTCATGATATGATATATATATTATAAATGAATATTAACGAATTAATAATTATAGTTAAAAAAAAACTAGGAGATAGAATTATTATTGAAAATATATTAATTGAAGATAAGTCATTTCTTCATAAAAATCATCCTGGAAATCAAATAAATAAATTTCATTTAAAGCTATCGATTAAATCAAATGAATTAAAAAAAATGAATAAAGTTGAAAGTTACAAAAAAATACATAAAATTTTGCATAAAGAATTAAAAGATTTCATACATTCTTTACAAATTTTAATTCACTAATTCTTTTTTTAAAAATAATTTCAAATTTTTTTTACTATAGTTCTTATTTATTTCAGGTGTGCCTATTCTTTTTAATAGTATAAGATTTATCTTATCGGAAGTATTTTTTTTATCTTTTTGCATAAAGGAAATTATTTTATTCAAATGTTTTGTGGAAAATTTTTTTTTTAGATCATTCGGTAATTTTGAAATCTTAATATGATTAATTATTGACTTATATTCATGATTTTCTAATAATTTTTCTTTTAAACTAAAATTTAATGCTGATTTCATTCCCAACAATACAGCTTCTCCGTGATTTAACTTCTTTGAATAACCAAGAGTTGCCTCATAGGCATGGGCAAATGTATGACCAAAATTTAATATTTTTCTAAAGTTTTTTTCTTTTTCATCTTTTTCAACTACTTTTTTTTTAATTCTACAACTTTCAGTTATTACCTTTTCAATGAAAGGTGACTCTAATTTTAAAATACTAGAAATATTTATATTCAAATATTTATAAAAATTTTTGTTTGCAATTAGGGAATGTTTTAATATCTCACCATAACCACATATTATTTCTCTGGGAGGTAAAGTTTTCAAAAAGTTGCTATCACTAATTACTAACTTAGGTTGATAAAAAGTTCCAATAAGATTCTTACCGTATTTAGTATTAACACCTGTCTTTCCTCCAATACATGAATCAACTTGAGCTAATAAAGTTGTAGGTAGATTAATGAATTGCATACCTCTTTTAAAAAGGCTTGCAACAAAACCACCCAAATCACCTGTAATACCTCCTCCAACAGAAATTAAACAATCTTCTCTTGAAAAATCTTTCAATAACAATTTATCAAGAATTTTATTCGCTATTCTTTGATTTTTATTTTTTTCATTAGCATCAATAAAATAGATAATTGTTTCCTTATTTTTAAAAGATTTTTTAATTTTATTAATTTGATTTTTTGGAATATTCTTATCTATAATTAAAAAGCACTTATTAAATCGAATTGAATTTTCTTTAATTATAATATTCAACTTTGAAATCAAATTTGAACCAATTATTATTGGATATTTTTGAGTCTTAGTATTAATTTTTATCTTTGTAGATTTCATCGATTTTTAATATTTTGTTAACTATTTCTGTTTTAGTTAAATTATTACAATTAACTTTATACAATGCTTTTGAATAGATGTTAGAACGTTTTTTAATTAAAATTAAAAGTTCTTCTCTACTAACATTAAAAGCCAAGGGTCTTTTTAAGCTATTCCTAATTCTATTAATCAAAACTTTACTATCACAATTTAACCAAAAAGATATATGATTCATTAAAACTTCTTTTCTTATATTTTTATTTAAAAAACCCCCTCCACCTAAAGAAATAACAATACCCTTTTTTTTTAACGTATTTAAAGTTATCTTTTCTTCAATCAGTCTAAAATACTCCTCACCTTTATTTAGAAATATTTCTGAAATTTTCATTTTCATTTTATTTTCTATGACATTATCTATGTCAAAAAAGTTTAGTTTAAGTTGTTTGGAAACTAATTTACCAATCGAAGTCTTTCCTGACCCCATCATCCCTAAAAAAACAATATTTTTTTTTGATTCCATAAGTTCTCTATTGAAAAAACACAAATATGTCTTAATTTGAAATTAACTAAAACTATATGCAATTTATTAAAAAAACAAGTTCGAGAATGACTATTCTTGGTTTGATAATAAAATCGGCTTTAGTTTTAGTTATAATTCTTGGAATTGTTTTTTTACTTAATAAAATAGATTTTCCTGCACCAAAAAAAGAAATTGAAAAAATAATTCCAAATGAAAATTTTAAAATTATTAAATAAAAAAAATCTCTTTATTCTCGTGATTTTGATTTTAGGATCGATAGTTCGAGCTGAAGAAAAACCATTGGATATTTGGAGTATAGATAAAAAAGAAATTGAAAATAATCTTAAGGTTAATGAAGAAACAAATAATCAAAATAAAAATAATGAAATACAGGGTGAAACAAATATTTATAAAATGCAATCTCAAAAAGAAATTAATTCAATAGAACTTGATGAAAAATTAGTTTCAAGAAAAGTAAAAATATATGGTTTATATGATCCAGATGATTATGACCTAGATATTAATATGTGGTCCAATTCAAATGGAGATCAACTAAAGAAACTTTTTTCTAAACTAAATTCAATTAAACTTTCAAAAGATGCTTCAGAAATAATGAATATTTCCTTACTAACTAATTCTCATTTCCCTGAAAAAAATATTACAGAAAAAGAGTTCTTACGTTTTAAATCAGATTGGCTCATAAAAAATTCAGATTTAGATTTAATAGAAGAATATTTAATTAAAAATCAAATTTTTAATTTACATCCAGAATTAACAAAATATTTAGTCAACAAATATTTGTCAGAGTCTAATATTGAAAAAGCATGTAATTTATTTCAAAAAAATACACATTCAATTGATGATGAGTATTTGTCTAAATTCAATATTTATTGTCTAATTTATTTAAATAAGAAAGATGAAGCTCAATTAATATTTGATTTAAAAAAGGAATTGGGATTTGAAGATAAATATTTTGAGAAAAAAATAAATTTTTTATTTGGCTATACCTCTAAAATAAATGAAAAAATATCTGAGGATTCTATTTTAGATTTTCATTTAGCTCATATAACGAATCCCAATTTTACTTTTGAACCAAATGAGTCAACAAGTAAAATAATATGGAAATATCTTTCATCCACGAATTTATTAAGTTCATTTCAACAAATTGAAAGCTCAGAGTTAGAAAAAATTTTATTATTAGAAAAAGCAACAAATAATAAAGATTATCCAGAAAAAGATTTATTTGAAATATACAAAAGATTTCAATTTAGTATTAATCAACTTTTAAATGCTGAAAGTTCTTATAAGTCTTTATCTAAAATTGAGGCTAGAGCTTTGATTTACCAAAAGGCTCTTTTAGAATCTGAAATGATAGAAAAATTAAAATTATTAAAAATTTTAAAAGGTTTATTTAAAAAGGATAATTTAAATAATGCATTTGATACAGAACTTAAAAAGTTTTTGGAGAAAATTAATCCTACTGATGTCCCCGATAATTTAACAAGTTTTTATTATACTAATATTAAAATCAAAGATGAAACAGAGAATAGTATCAAAGTAAATAATGATATCTTACATCAGTCAAAACTTTTAAATTATTTTAATGGGGATTATTCAAAATCTAAAATAGAAAAAGATGTTAATAATTTTTTAAAAAAAATTAAAAAAGATAAGAAATATTCTTTATCTAAAAAGGACCAAATATTTTTAGAATCTTTACAATTTGATGGTATAGAAATTTCAAAAAAATATGTAGATCTTTTTCAACCTAATGAATCAGAGATACCATCTGATATGCAGGTGATGGTTAATAATAATGAAAAAGGGGCAATTTTGTTAAGAATTATTGAAGTTATTGGTCAAGATAAAATTGAAAGAATTGATGATGATACCATTTATTTTGTTATTAGAGTTTTAAATCAATTAAATATTGATTTTATTAGAAACAAAATTTTATTAAAAGTTCTTCCTTTAAAAGTTTAAAAATTAGTTTAATTGTTTATTTATGTCTATTAGAGAAATTATTACAGTTCCTGATGAAATCTTAAAAAAAATTTCTGATCCAATTGAAAAAGTAGGAGTTAATGAAAAAAAACTAATAGATGATTTATTTGAAACAATGTACAATTCAAATGGAATTGGTCTTGCTGCTGTTCAAGTAGGGATACTAAAAAGAATCTTAGTTGTCGATGTTTCAAATAAAGATGAAAAAAAACAACCTATTGCCTTAGTAAATCCAGTGATTAGAAATTTAAGTAGTGAAACATCAGTTTACGAAGAAGGATGTCTTTCAATACCTGAAACGTTTATTGAAATTGAAAGACCTAAAATATGTGAAGTTGATTACATTGATAAAAAAGGAGAAAAAAAAATTCTTAAATGTGATGGACTTTTATCGACATGTGTTCAACATGAAATAAATCACTTAGATGGAAAATTGATTATTGATCATTTATCAAAATTAAAAAAAGATTTTATCATTAAAAAAATTTCAAAAGTTAAAAAAAATCCAGACAGAATTGTTGTTTAAAGATGGCTAGAAAAATTATCTTTATGGGTACACCATATTTTTCAGTTCCTATATTAAAATCTTTATATCAAAATGGTTATTCAATTTCAGCGGTCTATACACAACCTCCACAAAAATCTAATCGAGGTCAAAAGATTAATAAGTCTCCAGTTCAAGGTATTTCTGAAATTTTAAATTTAGATTTTAGATGTCCTTTAACTTTAAAAAATAATGATGAGGAATATAGATTTTTAAAAGAATTAGAAGCTGACCTTGCAATAGTTGTTGCCTATGGTCAAATTATTCCAAAAAGTTTTTTAAATTTAACCAAAAAAGGTTTTGTAAATATTCACGCCTCTATACTTCCAAAATGGCGAGGAGCAGCACCAATTCAAAGATCAATCATGAATCTAGATAATGAGACTGGTATAAGTATGATGAAAATTTCAGAAGAATTAGATTTTGGACCAGTTAGTAATATTTATAAGATAAAGATTGATCAGAGTCAGAATGCTGAAGAAATTTCAGAAAAACTATCTACTCTCGCAGCAGAAAAAATTTTAGACAATGTAGATGATATACTTGATGATAAAGCAAAGTTTGTTGAACAAGATCATTCTAAAGCAACTTATGCAACTAAAATTGATAAGAAGGAATCCCAAATTAATTGGAATAGTGATGCACCTAAAATCATGGGAAAAATAAATGGCCTTTTCCCAGATCCTGGTGCTTTTTTTAGTTTCAATGGTGAAAGATATAAAGTTTTAAAAGCTGAAATTGGTAATGGTATTGGTAAAGTTGGTGAGGTAATTTCAGATCAGTTGGAAATCGCTTGTAACAAAAATCAATCCATCAAGATTCTTAAAATCCAAAGACAAGGAAAAAAACCTCAGAGAATTGGTGAATTTATGCTTGGTTCTCAAATTAAAAAAGGTTCAAGATTATTTTATGTTTAGATATCAAATATTAATTGAATTTGTGGGTACTAATTTTAGAGGATGGCAAATTCAAAAAAAAGGGAAAACTATTCAGGGACTTATTCAAGATAAAATTAAAAAAATTTTAAGAGAAAAAATTACAATATATGGAGCAGGAAGACTAGATGTCGGTGTTCATGCAAAAGAACAATCTGCTCATTTTGATTGTATTGATGAAATTAATCAACTCGATAAGTTTTTAAAATCTATTAACCACTTTTTGAATAACGAAGGAGTAGCAATACTGAAGATCAAAAAAAGAAATGATGATTTTCATGCAAGGTTTTCAGCTAAATTAAGAGTTTATAAATACGTGATTATAAATCGAATTAGTGGTCCTGTGTTAGATCAAAATAGAGGCTGGCATATCATGAAAGATCTTGATTTAAATTTAATGAAAAAGGGTGCAAAAAAATTAATTGGGACTAAAGATTTTAGTACTTTTAGGAAATCCACTTGTAGAGCCAAAAGTCCAATAAAGACTATGAAATCGGTAAAAATAAATTTTAGAAAAGAAAAGATAGAAATTGAATTTATATCTCAATCTTTTCTACAACAACAGGTTCGATCAATGGTTGGTTGTTTAAAATATCTTGGAGAAAAAAAATGGTCAATTAAAAAATTTGAAAATATAATGAATTCAAAAAAAAGATCATTGTGTGCTCCACCAGCACCACCAGAAGGATTATATTTAATGAGAGTTATTTATTAATTTTTTTTTAGTTGCCATTGAAAATTTTTTACCAATTCGCCATCTGGACTCTTCTCTTACTATATAACCACAACAATTTTTAGCTCCACACTTGCAAGGAAATTGTTTGAAATCTTTATCAAAACCAAATCCATAATCACAAGTAAATTCATCTCCTTTTTTAATATTTTTTATTGAAGTTATCCATATTTTTAAACCTTTACCATCATATTGAGAGTTAGGATCACAACTGTGATTAATTAATCCAGCTATATTCCATGAAAAATCGCCATCTAGTGAATATCTTTTATTTAATGTAAATAAATAAATTGGTTTATCATTGTCATATTTTTTTGATTCATCAACTTGTTTATTAGTTACTATTTTACCTTTGTAATTAATAATTTTTGTTCCTTCTTTAATATTTTTGGTTGCGTAAAGACCTCGACCTTTGTTATCAATTTTTGATTTTTTAATTTTATATAATTTCATATGAATTATTTATAATTAATTAGATATTTATCAATTGAATTCTATTAATGCATCAACGTGTCTCCTAGCACTATCTTGAAGAGCTTGTAGGTCATACCCACCCTCAAGTATTGAAACAACTTTACCTTTACAAAATATTTTAGAAGTTTCTAATATTCTTTTTGTAATGATGTAAAAATCTTCTGTTTCAAGTTTGAATTGCGCTAGTGGATCCTTGGCATGAGAGTCAAATCCAGCACTAATAAGAACAAATTCAGGCTTAAATTCTCTCAATTTTTTCAAAGCAAATTCAAAAGCGTTTAAATATTCCTCTGAATTTGTGCCAGCAGGTAAAGGTATATTAAAAATATTATTAAATTTACCTTTTTCATTTTCAGATCCTGTTCCAGGGTAATAGGGATATTGATGTGTTGAAATAAATAAGACATTTTCATTTTCATAAAAAATATCCTGAGTTCCATTACCATGATGAACGTCAAAATCAATAATAGCAACTTTTTTATATTTATATTTGTTTAATAAATATTTGGCTCCAATTGCAATATTATTTAAAATACAGAAACCAGCTGATTTATTCTGATTACAATGATGGCCTGGCGGGCGTACATTTGCAAATGCATTTTTTATCTCATTATTTTGAATACCGTCAATAGCTGCAATAATTGAACCTGCCGCATCAAATGTAGCCTCCTTACTTCCTGGTGAAATAATAGTATCCCCATCAAGTGAAGAAAAGCCTTTAGATGGAAAAGAATTTTTAACCAAATTTATATAATTGGTATCATGAACATCTTTAATGATATTATCTGTAATCATTGATGGTTTTTTCCATAAAATATTTTTATTATTTAATCTTTTCAAGTTTTCATTAATTACTGACACTCTAGCTATTTGTTCAGGGTGCCCCGGTCCGGTATCATGATTTTGGAAAGTATCAGATGTTATTAAACCAGTTTTCACTTAAAATATCTTTGTAAAATATTTTGATAAATTTTAGTAAGATTTTTTAAGTCTTTTAAAGATACAGCCTCATCAACTCTATGCATAGTTTTTCCAACTAGTCCAAATTCTAAACCAGGTGATATTTTTTTTATAAACCTTAAATCCGATGTTCCACCGGTAGTAGATAATTTTGGCTTTATTTTTGTAATTTTTTTAATGATTTCTTGAATCATATATGTTGTTCTGTTTGGTTTAGTTAAAAAAGCCTCACCAGAAACTTTATAATCAATTTTAAATTTTGATTTATTTATTTTAATTATTTTATTAAAAATTTTATTAAGTCTTTTTTTAATAGAACTTGAAGTATGTCTATTGTTGAATCTTATATTAAAAGTAGCTTTTGCTGATCCAGGAATAACATTATCAGCAGTATTATTGATATTAATTTTAGTTACTTCCAAATTAGTTGGCTGAAAATCTTTTGTGCCTCTATCAAATTTAATATCTTTTAATTCTTTTAAAATTTTAACAATTATGGTTGAGGGATTGTTTGCTCTATGAGGATATGCTACATGTCCTTGCAATCCAAATACAGTTAATTTGCCAGTTAAACTCCCTCTCCGACCAATTTTAATCATCTCACCTAATTTATTTGGATTAGTTGGCTCACCTACTAGGCAAAAATTAATTTTCTCCTTTCTTTTTTTTAAATATTCAACAACTTTTTTTGTGCCATTCACTGCATCGCCTTCCTCATCTCCAGTAATTAATAAACTAATTGATCCATTAAAATTTTTATTTTCTGATAAAAAAGCGCTTACAGCAGAAACAAAAGCTGCAATAGAACTTTTCATATCATTTGCACCTCTTCCAATTAAATGACCTTTTTTTATAGTTGGCCTAAATGGATTTATTGTCCAATCTTTAATAGGCCCTGGAGGAACAACATCTAAGTGCCCAGCGTAACAAAAATTAGGCCTTTTAGTTCCCAATCTTGCATATAAATTTTTAACTGGTTTAAACCCCTTTTCTTTAAATTCTAATATTTTTGTTTTGAAACCAAGTTTTGAAAGTTTCTTTTCCAAGAATTTGATAACACCAGCATCAACTGGTGTGATAGATGGAAATTTTATTAGCTCTCTAGCTAGTTGTAACTCATTTAAAGTCTTCATACCTAATCTCTTAAGAGGTCGTTTACAGATGTTTTAGATCTTGTTTTTTCATCAACTTGTTTAATAATAACTGCACAATACAATGAAGGTGCTGATGAATTACTTTTATCAGGAAGCGAACCAGGTACTACAACTGAATAAGGTGGAATCTTTCCATACGATACTTCTCCTGTTTTTCGATCAACTATTTTTGTTGATTGTCCAATATACATCCCCATACTTATAACAGAACCTTCACCAACAATTACTCCTTCTACAATCTCTGACATTGCCCCTAAAAAGACATTGTCCTCAATTATTGTTGGTAAGGCTTGCGCTGGTTCTAAAACTCCACCAACACCTGAGCCAGCAGAAATATGGCAGTTTTTTCCTATTTGACAACAACTGCCTGCCCTTGCAAATGTATCTATCATTGTCCCTTCATCAATATATGCACCAATGTTTACATAACATGGCATCAAGACAGCATTTTTTCCAACAAATGAACCTTTCCTTACTGGCGAGTTTGGAACCATTCTAAAACCAGCTTTTTCATGGTCCTGCTTTGACCATCCAGCAGTTTTACCTTTTAATAAGTGAGCTTTATCATACCAACTACTATATGGACCATTTAGACTTTCCATTGGATATATTCTAAAACTTAACATTATTGCTTTTTTTAAATATTGATGGGTCACCCATACTCCATTAATTTTTTCAGCTACTCTTGAAATTCCACAATCCAAATCATTAATTACTTGATTGATAGCATCTTTAAGACCTTTTTTGGAATCTAGATTTACTTGATCTTTATTTTCCCAAGCATCATTTATAATTTTTTCTATAGACATAATTTACTGACTTTTTAATAACCTTATTTCTTTAAGAAATAAAGATAGATTTTCAATTTTATGGGAAATATAATTTTTATCAGAATCCATCTTTCCAAAATGCTCATCATTAATTAACCAAACAGTTGTACATCCTCTTTTATGCCCAATACTGAGATTTTTAGCAATATCCTCAATGTAAATTGTTTCTTTTGGATTTATGTTAAATTTTTTGACCATCAAATCAAAAGTTTCTGCTTCAGGTTTAGGGACAAATCTTGCATCTTTAATATCAAATACTTTATCTCTTCCAAATAAATCAAAAACACCAAGATGAGTTAAAATATTTTCTGCATGTTCAGCACTACCATTTGTGAAAATAAACTTTTCCATATCAAGTTGCTCAAGTTCATTTCTCATAATTTTATCCGCTTTCATAAATGATAGGTCTATTTTATGAACGTAAGACAAAAATTCATCTGGTGATATTCCGTCATGTATCATTAATCCCCGTAAAGAAGTATTATATTTGTAAAAGTAATTTGTTTGCAGTTCTTTAGCTTTAATTTCATCAATTTTAAGTTTTTCAGAAATAAATTTTGTCATTCGCGCCGATACTTGTCCAAATACTCGCTCTAAAGTATAATTATTGTGTTTACCGTAGCAAACACCATCAAGGTCAAGTAGAAGATATTTTTTTTGTTTTAAATTCATTTTCTTATTAAGGTGCCAGAACCTTTATCTGAGAATATTTCCCATAAACATGAATGTTGTTTTGTACCGTTGATTATTCCAACAGCTGTTACTCCATTATTAACGGCGTTTAAGCAAGCATTTATTTTTGGTATCATGCCTTCTGTAATAGTTTCATTTTTTACCATTTCTAAAATCTGAGATGAAGATATTTCAGCAACGAGTTTTTTATTTTTGTCTAAAACACCATCTACGTTTGTCATCAAAAGCAATCTTCTGGATTTAAGAGACTTTGCAACTGCCATAGCAGCAGTATCACCATTTATATTATTTATTCTATTATTTTTATCCACGCCTAGTGGTGAGACAATAGGAACTTTGTTTTGTTTTATTAAGTCTAATAAAATTTTAACATTTACCTTGTTTGGTATACCAACAAAACCTAAATCTTCTATTTCTGGCTTTACTTCAATTATATTATTACTCTTTGTGTGAATAGAAACCGCATCAGTTCCCTTTTTTTTTAAAGAATTTACTATATCTTCATTAAAGTCAATCAAAACTGACTCAACTATATTTATTATTTCTCTAGTTGTTACTCTTAATCCTCTTATAAATTTTGATTGAATTTTAGATTTATCCAATTCTCTTTTAATTCTTGGGCCTCCTCCATGGACTACTACAATCGATAGTCCTAATTTATTTAATATGCTTATATCTAATATAAAATTATTGAATATATCTCTATCTATTAAAACATTTCCCCCATACTTGATTACAATAAGATCATTTTTGTACTTATCTATATATTTCATTACCTCATTTATTGGTGGTCCTTTTTCTGGTAGTATTTTGTTAAGTTCCATTAATTTAAATTTGTTAAAACAAAAATTTTAAGTTGAGGTTTTAATAGTTGTTCTTTTCATTATGAATACTTGTTGAGCCATAGTTAAAATATTATTTACAGTCCAGTAGATTACCAAACCACTAGGGAAGGGTGCGAGTATAACAGTCAAGAAAAGAGGGAAAAAAGCAAATATTTTTGCCTGCATTGCATCTGTGGGTGCAGGGTTAAGTTTTTGTTGTATCCACATGGATACTCCCATTGCAACAGGCCATGCACCAATCACTAGAAATGAAGGCACATCATAAGGTAATAAACCAAATAAATTAAATAAACTTGTTGGATCTCTCTCACTTAAATCATGAATCCACCCATAAAATGGCATTTGTCTCATTTCGATTGTTACAAACAAAACTTTATACAAAGCAAAAAATACAGGTATCTGCACCAAGATAGGAAGACACCCAGACATTGGGTTTACTTTTTCTTTTTTATAAAGCGCCATCATTTCTTGTTGTAATTTCATTTTATCATTCTTATAGAGTTCTTTAAGTCTGACCATTTCTGGTTGGAGAGCTTTCATTTTTGCCATACTTCTAAATGAAAAGTTAGCTAATGGAAAAAAAGCCAAACGAATACAAATTGTAATGGCTATGATTGCTAAACCATAATTTCCTAAAAGTTTAAAGAAATAATCTATTCCAAAGAAAAGTGGTTTTGTGATGAAATATAAAAAACCCCAATCAATAACCAAATCAAATTTATCAATCCCTAGAGATTCAGCATAACCATCAATTACATCTACTCTTTTAGCAGCAACAATTATTTGTAATTTTTCTTCAATTTTACTTTTACTGTTTAATTCAATAGGCTCAGTGCTGATAAAGTTAGCTCTAAATTTTTTTTTATAGTCAAAAGTAGTTTTAAACTCTTTACCTTTTGGAGGTATTAATGAGGTTATCCAATATTTGTCTCCTATTCCCAGCCATCCTTTTTTAGCAGTTTTGGTAAATTTTTTTTCTTGGATATCATCGTAATCTTCCTCAATTAACTCGTCATCTAAAGTAGCAATTAAACCTTCATGCAAAATATAGAAATTAGATATTTCTGGAACCTTATTTCTTATTATTTGACCGTATGAATAAAAATCATATTTCTTATTTGTTGGATTTATAACTCTTTGTTTAACCGTAAACAAGTACTCATCATCTAAAGATATTTCTTTTTCAAATCTAATTCCCTGGTTGTTGGTCCATGATAATTTAATTGGAGATTGTTCAGTTAAACTATTACTACTATTTAATGACCAAGTTGTATCTGAATTTGGAATATCAATATTTTTATCAGACGTAACAAATCCACTTTCAATTAAGTAACCCTCTTCAATATTTCTTGGACCTAGAAGAGTTACTTTTTCATTACTATTGAGATCAGTATTATAATTTTTAAATGTTAAATCATCGATAGATGCTCCTTTTAAAGAAATAGATCCATAGATACTTTGATTTTCAAATTTGACCCTTTGATTTTTTTCTAAGGCATCTTCTCTTGAAATCTGTATTGAGGTTTCCTTTTGTTCTAGAGTTGGAGTGTCACTACTTTGTTCAATTTTATTTTTTTCAACTAAATTTTTTGTTGTTGTTGTTTTATCTGGTAAAAAAAACAAAGAATATAAAACAATCACTGCTGTAGACAGCGAAATCGCAGCTATGACATTTTTAGATTCCATTTTTCTTTACTTTCAAAGGTTTTTTTACAGGATCGATTCCACCCTTCCCCCATGGTTGACAGGATAAAATTCTTCTAAAGCTTAAGAAAATTCCTTTTATTAAGCCATACTCTCTTAGTGCCTCAATAGTATAGTCAGAACAAGTTGGAAAATATCTACAAGAGTCGCCCAGTAAAGGACTTATTAAAAATCTATATCCTTTAACTAATTTGATTAAAATATTTACAAAAATATTCATTATTTAATTTTTTTAAATTCCTGAAATAAGGTTTCTTTTATATTTTTAAATTCACTATTTAACATGGTTGACTTAGCAATAACAAGAAAAGAAAAATTTAGGTTAATTGAAATATTTTTTACTAAATCATTCATTATATTTCTAAGCCTTCTTTTAACTTTATTTCTTTTTACAGCATTACCTAAACTTTTTTTAGTAACGAAGCTTATATTTAATTTTTTATTATTTTTATTATCTAAATAGCCAAAATAGATAGTTGCATACTTGTTAGATGTTTTTTTCTTTTTTAGAAGTGTTTTAAATTCTTTATTCTTTGAAAGAGCAATTATTTTGCTTCTCATTAATTTAACCAGAAACTGTTAGTGACTTTCTTCCTCTTGCTCTTCTTCTAGCTAAAAGTTTTTTACCACCTTTAGTCCTCATTTTCGATCTAAAACCATGTTTTCTTGCTCTTTTGATTTTGGAAGGTTGATATGTTCTCTTCATAATTGTGGTTTAATATTTATTAAATTTGGCTCTTTATAGTAATTAAATATATAAATAGCAAATAGAAGATTTTAAAAATACGATAATTAATAATGGAAAAAGCTAAAAAAATTAAATTATTTATAGGTATATTTTACATAATTTTATTATCCACATTTTTATTTTTATTTTTTTCAAAATTTAGTCTTCAAGAGATTACATCTTATGATTTTATTAAAGAGAATAGATTATTTTTTTTAGATCTTAAAAAGTCAAATTTATTTTTAATATCAATTATTTTTTTATTTTTAACAATATTATGGGTATTTCCATTTTTAGGCTTTGGTTCACCAATAGCACTTCTTGGAGGTTTTATTTTTGGTAAATGGATAGGAACTACAGTTGTTGTTTTAGGTTTAAGTATAGGAGCAACTTTCTTGTATATCTTTGGAAATTTTTTTTTAAAAGAATTAATTAGAGATAAATTTTTAAATAAATTTAAAAATCTTACGAATAAATTTAAAAAGTCTGAGTTTATATATTTATTGATATATCGTTTTATAGGAGGAGTTCCTTGGCAACTGAGCTGTCTTTTGCCAACAATTTTTAATGTCAAGGTGAGTAATTTTTTTCTCGCATCTTTAATAGGTATAATCCCACAAGTTTTCTTAGTTGTCTCTATTGGAAGTGGTATAGATAGAGTTATTGAGAAAAATTCAGAAATTCCTGGTATTCAAGATATAATTTTTTCACCAGATATTTATATTCCAATTTTAGCTTTTTTTAGTTTAGTGATGACAACAATTTTTTTAAGAAGATTTTTTTATAAAAATTAGTGGTGCTCCCACCCTGTACTGACCAGGGAACTAATCATTACCAATGACTTGTTTTTCCATTAAAACTATAGGAGCTATTCAACTAAAAAGCTAAATTTGCTAATTATTGCCATATTATTTTATTAGGTTATAAATAATTTGCAAAATTATATTCATGAAAATTTATACAAAAATAACTGTAGACAAAAATAATAATATTCTTGAGGAAAAATATTATGAATATTCAGGACCTATGTCTTTAGCTGGCATTCATTATGATTATAAATCTACCAAGAGTGCAAAGTTAATGGAGAAACAAGCCAAAAGAGAGAAAAAATTAGCAGAAAGAAAAAAAAAACGTGAAGCTAAAGAGGGAAATTTAAAAGACGAATTAAAACCTAAGTCATTAGATCCCTCTAAGCCAATCTCTTTAGATTTTTTGACAAATCCAGACAAAGAATGAATTTTAAAAATAAAAATGAGAGGTTAAGTTATGCTCTTAAAAAAAATTTAAAAAAACGAAAAAAATTCCAAAAAAAAATAAAAAGAAAAAATAAATAATGTCAGTATTATCAGACAAATGGATTAGGAAAATGTCCAAAGAACAAAATATGATTTCTCCTTTTGAAGAAAAACAAATTAGAGGAAATAGCATTTCTTACGGGCTATCTTCCTTTGGATATGATGCTCGAGTCTCAGATGAATTTAAAATATTTACCAATGTAAATTCAGAAATAGTTGATCCAAAAAACTTTAAACCAACAAATTTTGTAACAAAAAATACATCTGAATGTATCATACCTCCTAATTCATTTGTCTTAGCTAGAACTATGGAGAAGTTTAAAATTCCAAATGATGTTTTGGTTATTTGTCTTGGTAAATCAACATATGCGAGGTGTGGTATTATTGTAAATGTAACACCATTGGAACCAGGATGGGAAGGTTATGTAACTTTAGAGTTTTCAAACACCACACCTTTACCTGCAAAAATTTACGCTAATGAAGGTGTAGCCCAGTTTATTTTTTTAAAAGGAAATGAAAAACCAGAAGTTACTTATGCAGATAGAAATGGAAAGTATATGGGGCAAACTGGAGTAACATTACCAAAAGTTTAATCATGCAAAAACTTGAAGTTTTTGGAATAAGTAAGCTTAGAGGACAAATTAAAATTTCAGGATCTAAAAATGCTTCATTACCTATTCTTGCGGCCACATTACTATCAAGTAAAAAAATATATTTAAAAAATCTTCCAAAAGTTAAGGATATAGAAACAATGATAAGTTTATTAAAATCTCTAGGTTCAAAGATTAAATTAAGAAAAAAAAACTTAATTATTAATAATTCAAAACAAAGTAAAAATTTTGCATCATATAATTTAGTAAAAACAATGAGAGCTGGAATATTAGTTCTTGGCCCCTTATTGGCAAAATTTGGTAACGCAAAAGTTTCGCTACCTGGTGGGTGTGCAATTGGTTCAAGACCTGTTGATATTCATTTAAAGGCATTGTCTAAACTTGGAGTGAAGTATAAAATTATCCAAGGTTATGTACATGCTAATGCACCAAAAGGTTTGATAGGGTCAAAAATTCGTTTTTCAAAAATATCTGTAGGTGCTACAGAAAATTTAATAATTGCAGCAAGTTTTGCTAAGGGTATAACAATTTTAAAAAATTGTGCCATTGAACCGGAAATAAAAGATTTAGTTAATTTTTTGATTAAATCTGGATGTAAAATAAAATGGATCACGAAACGTTCAATTAAAATAGAAGGTGTAAGTCAAATTAATCAAATAACATATCCAATTATGTTTGATAGAATTGAAGCAGGGACATATCTAATTGCAGCGGCAATTACAGAAGGTAATTTGAAAATTAAAAATATAATTCCTAAAGTAATTCAAACAGAAATAAATATTTTAAGAAAAATTGGAGCTAAAGTTTTTACAAAAAAAAATGAAATAAAAATAATTGGTAATAAAAAAATAAAAAGCATTAACATTAAAACTGCTCCATACCCAGGTTTTCCAACAGATCTACAAGCTCAAATTATGGTATTACTTTGTAAAGCTAATAAAAAATCCTCAATTAAAGAAAATATTTTTGAAAATAGATTCATGCATGTGGCAGAGTTAAATAGAATGGGTGCTCAAATCTCAATTAATGGAAATGAAGCAATAGTTGAAGGTAATATAAATTTTGCTTCCGCAGAGTTAATGGCAACTGATTTACGAGCCTCGGTTTCACTAATCTTAGCAGCTTTGACCACTAAGGGAAAATCTATAATAAATAGGATTTATCACTTAGATCGTGGTTATGAAAATATAGAAAAAAAATTAAAAATGGTTGGAGCCAATATCAGAAGAATTAACTAATGGATAAGAAATTTTTAGCAAAAATTATTGCAACAGACAATGAGGGTTTAAAAATGATTTCTGCATGTACTGCTGGTGCCAAGGTGAAAGTAGCGGATATAAAATATCTTGCATCAAACAAAGTTTTTTTACTATCAATAGAGCGAACTAAAATTGAGACAAATCAAGAAGACAAGAAGATAAATAGTATTTGTAGATTTGATTTTGTTGATAAAGTAAAATCTAAAAATATTAATCAAAAAAATAATGAATTATCATTGGAATTGATAGCCATAGATTATCTCAAAAATAAAAATGATTATGAAATTAACATTATTTTTAATAATAATTCTCACATCGCTTTAACTACTGAAACAATTGAAGTAAGACTAGAAGACCAAAATGAAATAAAAGATGTATGAAAATATTAGATTATAATAACAAAAATTTTGACAAAACTTTAGAAAATTTACTTTTACGAAGAAAAAAAAAGATTAACTCTAGTTTAGTTTCTGTCTCAAATATTGTTAAAGATGTAAAGAAGAATGGAGATAGAGCTTTATTGAAATATGAAAAAAAATTTAATCAAAGCAACACTATTAAACCTAGTTCTAAACAAATTAACGAACTAATAAGAGGTTTAAACAAAGAAGTTAAAAATGCAATAGATTTAGCTTATGATAGAATTCACAAATTTCATTCACTTCAAAAATTTAAGAATATATCTCATTTGGACGCTTTAAAAAATAAATTGGAGTATAAATATATTCCATTAGAGTCAGTAGCATTATATGTTCCTGGTTCAACTGCTTCGTATCCATCTAGTGTTTTAATGAGTGCAATACCTGCAATTGTTGCAGGGGTCAAAAGGATTATAATGATTAACCCTGGATATAAAGGAAAACAAAATCCAGCAGTTCTATATGCGGCCCATAAATGTAAAATTAAAGAGATTTATTCAATAGGTGGTCCATCAGCTATTGCAGCCGCAGCTTTCGGGACTAAAAAAATTAAAAAAGTAAATAAAATTGTAGGGCCTGGTAACGCTTATGTTGCTGCAGCTAAAAAAGAAGTTTTTGGGGATGTTGGAATCGAAGGAATGACAGCTGGTCCCTCTGAGATAACAGTAGTATGTGATAAGTTTTCTAATCCTGAGTGGGTAGCAAGTGATTTAATCGGCCAGGCAGAACATGATAAACTTGCCCAATGTATACTAATTTCAAAAGATAGACAATTAATTAACAAAGTTAAAATTGAAATATCTAGACAATTAAAAGAAATTCCAAGGGTGTCAGTTGCTAAAAAAAGTTTAATGAGTAATGGAATTCTAATTTACATTAAGACTGATAAAAAAATAATTGATGTAGTTAACCAAATATCTCCAGAACATCTAGAGCTGAATATTAAGAATTACAAATCACTTGCACCAAAAATTAAAAACTCAGGATCTATTTGTCTTGGAAAATATGCGGTTATGGCGATGACAGATTATAATATTGGCTCAAATCATATATTACCCACAAATGGTTCAGCAAAATATTCAAGCGGAGTAAGTGTAAACGAATTTTATAAAAGAATTTCATATATAAACTTATCAAAAAAGGGTATTGAAAGTCTTGGACCATCAGTTATAACTCTTGCGAATTATGAAGGGTTGGTGGGACATGCTCAATCCGTAAAAAAAAGAATTAGGAGAAAATAAATTTGTCAAAACAAGATTTGCTTGAGTTTAAAGGTAAAGTTACTGACTTGTTACCAAATGCTATGTTTAGAGTTCAGCTAGAGAACGGTCATGTTGTTACTGCCCATACTGCAGGCAAATTAAGAAAGAATAGAATTAGAGTACTACAAGGTGATAATGTGACAGTAGAGATGACACCTTATGACCTTACTAAAGGCAGAATAATTTTTAGAGGTTAAATTTTTGCCTCGGTAGCTCAGGAGTAGAGCAGAGCCCTGAAAAGGCTTGTGTCGGAGGTGCGAATCCTTCCCGAGGCACCATCAAAATATCTTGAATTCCTATAAAAAAAAATTAACTTCTATTAATAATAAATAATAAAAGGACTAAAAATAAGATGAGTACGTTAAAAGGAACAGTCAAGTGGTTCAATAGCAAAAAGGGATTTGGGTTCATTGAAAGAGAAGATAAAGAAAAAGATGCATTTGTTCATGCAAGTGCCGTAAAAGCTGCTGGCATGAGATTTCTCAATGAAGGAGATAAGCTAGAATTTACGCTAGAGGATGGTCCTAAAGGCCCGTCTGCAGTGAATTTAAAAAAAATAGATTAGTTTGAAGAACCCTTAAGGACTTACTTTAACAAGTTGAAATATATCATTTCTTTTATGGGTTGAATAATTTAGATTTTTGTCTAAAAGAAGCCCATGAGTATAAATTTAAAATTTAATGTAACTTCAAACAGATTTCATACAATCTGTTTCCATAGCCTATAGGCTATTTATTTATAATATAATTTTAATCCACACAAAAATAATATAAAAACAAAGAATGCCTGGGTGGTGTAACGGTTAGCACGAAAGTTTGTGGAACTTTAAGTTTGAGTTCGATTCTCAGCCCGGGTACCAAAAAAAATGAATAAAGAAAATAAATTAGTTCCTGGATTACCTTCAGGATTTGAAGATAGATGGGGGAAAAAAATTCTTCTTAAAAAGAAGATATTAAAAGTCATAGAAAAAAACTTTATTAAGTTTGGAGCAGAAGCTCTAGAAACTCCCTCATTTGAAATTAGTGAGAATATAGGATCTTTTCTTGCAGAAGATGAGGCTAATCTTATGTCTAATGTATTCTCATTTAAAGATGGAGATAAAAATGTAACTCTCAGATATGATCTTTCAAGCCCACTTGCAAGATTCTATGCTCAAAACAATCAACAGCTTCCATCAATATTTAAACGTTATCAAATTCAGAATGTTTTTAGAAATGAGAAGGCTGGAAATGGTAGGTATAGGGAATTTCTTCAAGCAGATTTTGATATTGTTGGAAATGTTAATCCTGCTCAAGCTAATGCAGAGCTTTGTAATTTAATATCAAGAACACTTTCAGATTGTGGTTTAAAAAAAGATCAGTTTACAATCAATGTAAGTAATAGAAAAATAGTTCAGGGTTTAATTGATGATTTAAAGATATCTGAAGAAAAAAAAACTAAAGTTATTAGAGCAATTGATAAACTTGATAAACCAGGATTTGGTTTAAAAGGGGTTGAAGATTTACTTAAAAAAGAGAGAAAAGATCAAAGTGGAGCTGTCACAAAAGGAGCCGATCTAAGTGATGAACAATCAGGAGAAATACTAAATTTTTTAAAAATAAAAGATTTAAGAAAATTAAAACAAAATTTAAAAAACCCACTGTCTCAAGAAGGAATAAAAGAATTAGAGGATGTCTTTGAGGTGCTTGGTTATGGGATTAATTCAAAGCAAGTCAGGTCTAATTTTACAATTGTGAGGGGGTTGGCTTATTACTCAGACTTTATTGTAGAAACTAACTTAAATTTTAAAGTAAGGAATAACAATGGTAAAGAAGTCGATATTGGAAGTATATGCTCAGGGGGAGCATACTCTAAACTTATTTCAAGATTTAGAGGAGTTGATGTTCCTGGAACAGGGATTAGTTTTGGAGTTGATAGATTGCTATTTGCATTAATTCAATTAAATCAAATTAAAGTTGAGGACCAAAAACCTGTTTTAGTCTGTGTAATGGAAAAAAAATATTTAAAAAATTATTATGAAATTGTAGATTTATTGAGAGAAAACAATATTAATGCTGAAGTATTTCTAAGTACAAAAAAAAATCTTGGAAAACAGCTTGATTTAGCAAATAAGCGTGAATTATCTATTGCGATTATTTGTGGAGAAAACGAATTTAAAGATAATACGGTAACTATTAAAAACCTTAAAGGTGTTAAGGGTAAAAATAGTCAAACAATTCCTAAATTAAATTTGATAAATGAAATCAAAAAACTTATCTGAAAAAATACTTAAGTCTGTTAAGGCTAAAGGATTCAAATATACTGAATTACCATCGGTAATTGAAACAAACCATATTGTACAAAGATCAGGTGAGAATTTTAGAAAATTTATTTTTTCATTTACTGATCAAAATGGAAATGAGCTCTGTTTACGTCCTGATTTAACTATAGTTTCGTGCCTTAGATATTTAGAAAATAATTTTAAAGGAAAGGAAAAAATATCTTACAGCGGTCAGGCCTATAGAAAATCAAATAATAAAAAAGACTCAATAATTAGGGATCAAATAGGATTTGAAATTATTGGCTCAAAAAATGAAAAAATTGATGATAAAGAAATAATAAATACGTCTTTAAAGTCATTAAAAAAAATAAAATATACATCAGGAAAATTGACACTTGGAAATGTAGAAATTTTTAATCTTTTAATATCAAAATTAGATATCCCAAAAAGGTGGAAATTAAGACTTTATAGACATTTTTGGAGAGAAGATTATTTTAATGATTTATTAAAAAGATTAGAGACAAATTCAGATGTAGATCCAACTATTGTTGAAATTGATAAAAAACGTTATTTGAAAATGTTGAAGGAAGATAAATCATCAATAATAGCCGGACGATCTATAGAAGAAATTTTGATTAGATTTAATAATAAAATTAAAGATCCAAGACGTGCGAGTAGAGGGAAAAATGTATCTAAAATTATAAAAGAATTTTTAAAAATTAAATGCCCAATTAACAAAGCTGCTCAAGAGTTAAATAAATTTTTCAAAAAATATCAAATTAATCTTGTGGTAGATCAAAAATATTTTCCTCTATTAAACAATAGAGTTTCAAAGCTTAATGTAATTTTTTCAGCTTCTTTTGGAAGACAGCTTGAATATTATACAGGAATGGTTTTCAAAATTGATATTAAATATAATAATAAAATTAAGAATATAATAAATGGGGGAAGATATGATCAATTAATCTCTGATCTTGGTGCCACAACACAAATACCGGCAGTAGGAGCTGCCTTAAACTTAGATTTTTGATTATGGAGAATATTATAAATATTGGCATTCCAAGTAAAGGAAGATTGAGAAAAGATGTTTTAAATATTTTTAAAAAAAAAAAATTAAATCTTATTTCAGAGAGAGGAGAAAGAGAGTTAATTGGTTCAATTAAAAATAAAACAAACATCAAAATTTTATACTTACACGCAAGAGAAATTATAGAGAGACTAGGTGAAAATTCCTTAGATATTGGTTTTTCAGGATTCGATTTATATAAAGAGAGTAAGATCAATAATCAAAAAAAGATTAATGTTGTAAAAAGATATAACTTTGGAAAGGCTAATTTGGTTATTGCTATTCCTGACCCATGGATTGATGTTCAAACAATAGCTGATCTTGAGGAAATTGCATTTGAATTTAGAGATAAAAAAAAAAAAAGATTAAGAGTTGCAACTAAATATCCAAATTTAACAAAAGAATTTTTATTTTCAAAAGGTGTTACCCAATTCAGGTTGGTTAGTAGTCTTGGGGCAACAGAAGCATATCCTTTTACCGGATCTGCAGAATTAATTACTGATATTAGTTCTACAGGTGAAACATTAAAGGCTAATAATTTGAGAGTTTTAAAGGATGGTGAAATTCTAAAGTCTCAAGCATGCATTTTTACATCAAAAAAAAATTCGAAAAAAAGGGGATTAAAAAAATTAACCCAGTTACTTTCTAAATAATTTATCCTTAAAATAAATAAGGATTATTTTGATAATATCTAAATTCCTTAGTATTGCGTAAAGAGTTAATAAAATCCCTATTACAAATATAATTTTTAAAATTAGATATAATTCCATAAAAAAACCTTATAATACAACTTACGAATCATGGACACAATTTTATTAACTATTTTAATTTTAATGCTAGTAGCAACTCTAACAATTTTATATCTAAATATTAATTCTAAACTGAGGGGTGATAACAAAGAGGCTGAGGAAATAGCAAATTTAAATGCCCAAATAGTTCGATTGAAAGATAGCTTAAACACTACAATCAATACATCTCTGGGCTCAATGTCAACTTCATTTAATGCACTATCGACCGGTGTAACTAAAGACATGACAGAAGCTTTAACTAAGGTAGATGAAAAGGTTGGAAATTTTAATCAACAAGTAAAATTATTAAATCAAAGCCAGGAGGGGATTACTAAAATTTTAGCTGGTGTAAAAAAATATGGAACACTTGCAGAATATTCTTTGGACGCTTTAATCAAAGATTTGTTACCAGCATCTCAATTCATGACAAATGTTAAGATGAAAGAAGATACAAGTGAAAATGTAGAATTTGCAATTAAACTTCAAGGAGATGTTTTGGTTCCAGTAGATTCTCATTTTCCAGTTGAAAAATTTAAGGCAATTACTGATGCTTATGATGTAGATGATAAAAAAGCAGTTGCCGATGCTAGAATAAAATTAGCAAGTGCTTTTAGAACTAAAGCAAAAAATGTAATGGAAAAATATATAGTTCCACCTAAGACAACTGATTTCGCGATAGTTTATGCTCCAACAGAAAGCCTCTATAAAGAGTTAACCGAATACCAAGATCCGAGCTCTAAAGAATTATTAACTCAAGAATTAATGAAAAAATATAAAATAGTAATTTGTGGACCCAATACTCTTTCAGCTTATTTGCAATCTTTACATATGGGTTTTCAATCATTAAAAGTACAAAAGGGAGCGACAGAAATATATAATCATCTTAAGACTATCACTACTAGATTTGGGAAACATTTTGATAATATAATTACACTAAGAAAAAAATTAGAAGAAGCCATGATTGTAGTAGATAAGTTTGGTACCGATGCAAGATCAATAAGCAGAACTCTAGAAAATATAAAAGATCCCGAACAGGTTGAGAAGGCTGTTCAAACTGAAAATGTAGAAAAATTTGTTGAAAGAAATAAACAATTTAAAAATTAATTTCTTTTTTCCAAAACTAAGATTATAAGAAAATTTATGCAGTGGAATAATAAATTTATTTATCCAAAATCTACGAGATCAATCATACAAGGATCAAGACACTATTCTGTAAACGAGGAAAAACTTCCCTCTGTTACAACAATTTTAAAAGCAACTGAATCTGAAGAAAAAAAAGCAAAACTGGCTGAATGGAAAAATAGAGTTGGCCATAAACAAGCAGAAATTATTTCAAAAGAAGCAACATGTCGTGGAAGCTCTATGCATGATTATTTAGAAAAATTTTTGTTAGGAAAATTGAATATGGAATTACTTGGAGACAATACTCGTGAAAAAATGATGGCTGATCAGATTATAGAAAGTGGGATCAGAAATAAATTAAGTGAAATCTGGGGATGTGAAGCAACTTTATATTATCCTAGAAAATATGCAGGTGCTGCAGACTGCATTGGTATTTACGAAAATAAAGAAACAATTATAGATTTTAAACAAAGCAATAAACCAAAAAAAGATGAATGGATTGATGATTACTATTTGCAATGCGCTGCATACTCATTAGCTCATAATAAAGTTCATGGTTCGAATATTACTCAGGTAGTAATTCTTTTATGTACCAAAGAGAATATTTTTCAAAGATTTGTAGTTGAAGGTGAAAGATTAGTAAATTATCAAAATCAATTTTTAGATAAAGTCGAGCAATATTACTCAAAAAGGATGTCAAATTGAATTACGTAATTTGGGACATTGAGACAGATTCAGCCCAATTAGATTGGGCCACCATGATAGAAATTGGTGCTATTTTACTAGACGAAAATTTTAATGAAAAAGAAAGATTTACAGCCAGATGTAGGATGCCACAAGACCGAGTTCCATCCGCAACAGCATTATGTATAAATAAATCAAATGTTGATATGATAACTAAGGGCAACCTAAGTCATTATCAAATGATTGGCCAAGTTGAAAAAAAATTCAGAGAATGGTCACCTGCAACGTTTATGGGTTTTTCAAGCACTGGGTTTGACGATGAAATTCTAAGGAGAGAGTTTTTTAAATCTCTTAGAAAACCCTACCTTATTAACACAGAGGGTAATTCAAGGCATGATGCTTTAAACATGATCAAAGCAGCATTTGCTATCGATGAAAATGTTTTAAAAACAGAGTTAAATCCCAAAGGAAATAAATCTATGAAATTAGAGTCTCTAGCAAGACTAAATGGTTTTGATTCTTCAGGGGCTCATGGAGCTCTATTTGATAGTCAGTTAACCGTAAATGTTTTGGGTCTATTAAAAAATAAACAACCAGATTTATGGCATGAGTACTTAAAGACTAAAAGCAAAGTTGTTGTTGAAAATATAATTAAACAAGAAAAGATTTTTACTATTAATGAAAATTTTTTTGGTAAAAATTATTTGTTTTTAGTTGCACCTTTACACCCAAATTCATGTATGCATCCAGTTTATAAATGGGGTCAAGTAGTAAATTTATCTGCAAATATAGAAGAACTCCAAAAACTTAATTATCAAGATTTAAAGAAAGAAATGAAAAAATCACCTCGTTTTTATAAAACAATAAAATCCAATAAAGCTCCAATAATCCTAGATAAAAGCTTAGGTTTAAAAGTGGATCCATATAAAAAAATCGGGGTTAATTTATTGAATAAAAGAGCAGAAATGATGAAATCTAATGAAAAATTTTCTCAAGATATATGTAACATTTTAAAAGAGGCAGCAGAGGAAAAAATGGAAACAGCATCACAAGAAGATGCTGAACCGGAGGAGACAATTTATTCAGGGGGTTTTAATACATTTAATAAAGATGTACCCTTGTTTCAAAAGTTTCATTCATCAGATTGGAAAGAAAGATTATCTTTATTAGATAAATTTAAAGATGATAGGTTGGTAACATTCGGTCACAGCCTTATATATAATGAAGCTCCAGAAATTTTACCAAAAGAAATTCATAAGAAAATTAAAAGAAGAATAGCATCAAGGATTTTAAGCACTAACAAGGAAAAATGGTGGACAGTTTCAGCTTTTTATTCAGAGTGTGACGAAATAAGAGAAAATGAAGACAAGATGTTTTCATTTAAAACAATTGATGAAAAATTGAAATTTTTAGATGGAATTAATGATTATGTGATGAATTTAGAGCGAAAATATTCAGATGCATAATTTAATTAACTAAATTTTTTTTTGACCATTGAAAAAAAATTTTAATCAATTATATCATTAATATGCTTGTAGATTTTAAAGATGAAGATTTTGATAATAAAATCAAAAATGAAGATATATCAGTTATTCAATTCAGTGCTGCGTGGTGTGGACCTTGTAAAGTATTAAAACCTGTCATGGATAAGTTAGCAATTGAATATAAAGACAAAGCTAGTTTTTATTATGCAGACATTGAAGATGGCGGTATTAACACTGGTAGTGTTGCAGGAATTAGAGGTGTACCAACTGTAATTATCTATAAAAAAGGTATCGAGGTAGATAGAAAAGTTGGAGGAGTTCCAGAGAGCAATATGAAAGAGTTCTTAGAAAAAAATATCTAATTTAAGCTTAATACTTCAGCTGCCCCATATAAAGATCCTGTAATTAATAATATATCACCATCTTCTAAATTTATTGATTTGATAGCTTGCTCGATACTTGGTTGATATTGAACATTGAACATAATTTTAAATTTTTTTTTTAAGTCTTTGCCACTAATAGAGTTTGGTTGAGTTTTTATATCTACAGTAGTTATGGATGAAACATCGTTAAAATAACTAATATATTTTTCATGCTCCTTGTTTGCCATCATTCCAATAATAACATGTTTGTTGCAATCTAAACTTTGAAGATATTCATTTAATGCTTTAGCACCTCCCTCATTATGGCTTCCATCAACTATCAATTTATTATTTTTAACTAACTTTTTTAATTTACCAAATTTAATTTCTTGAAGTCTTGCTAAGCTAGATATTTTGGTAATTCCTCTTTGAATATGTTCATCCTTGATATCAATATTCAACATTCTTAAGGTTGCTATTGCAGTTGATATGTTTTCTAATTGATATTGACCAATCACATTAGGCATTGGAAGTTTTAATCCACCTAGTTTATCTTCATAGTAGAAGAAATCATTTTCATTAACTGAGTAACTAAAATCATCATTAAAAAATACTTTATTAGATTTATTTTGAGAGATAGTTTTTTTAATACAATCCATTGTCTCTTTAGTATTTTGTTTAGCTACAATAATATTTGAATTTAAAAGTGTAGATGTTTTTTCAAACACAATTTGTTCAATTGTTTGCTTATCTTTTGGAAGCCAGTCGAGGTGATCCTTACTTATGGAAGTTACTATACTTGCAAGATTAGCATCTAGTATATTTACGGCGTCAAAACGATGGAACAAGCCACTTTCCAATAGATTAATATTATTTGGATACTGAGCTGCTTTATAAAAGAAGCAAGCTGATAACATTTCAAATACAGTAATTGGTTGATTTTCATTAATTTTTTCAACTTCTTCTAATAAATCGGCCAACTCATCATCTCTTAACTCTTTATTATTAAATACAAATCTTTCATTAATTTTTTGAATATGTGGGCTAGTAAAAACATTACATTTAAAATTTGCTTCCTTTAGGATCGCGTATGTAGCTTGAATTGTGGAATTTTTACCGTTGGTTCCAACTACAGAAATTGCCTTAATTTTGTTTTGAGGTTTTCCTAACTTTTTACAAAGTTCTAAAATACGATCTAAACTTAGATCTATTTCCTTAGGATGCAACCTTTGAAAGCGACTGAGTATTTTCTGTAGTTTCATTTTCTTCAGTGCTTATAGCAGAATTTTTCTTTAACAATATTGATAATAAAGTTCCGATTTTTTCAGCTAAATCTTTTCTTTCAACAATTATGTCTACAAAACCAGTTTTTTCAACATATTCGCTCTTTTGAAAACCTTCGGGTAGCTCTTCTTTTACAGTTCCTTGTATAACCCTCGCACCAGCGAAAGCAATTAAAGCACCAGGTTCAGCTAAATGAATATCACCTAACATTGCGTATGAGGCTGTAATACCACCTGCAGTAGGATCAGTAATACAGACTAAGTAAGGGAGATTTTTTTTCTTTAGTTCATTAATTGCAAGCGTAGTTCTGGTCATTTGGGATAACGAAATTAAGCCTTCCATCATTCTCATGCCTCCCCCAGCACTGACACATAAAAATGGTGTTTGATTTTCAATTGCATATTGAATGCCATACAAAAAAGCTTCCCCTTCAGCGGCAGCCATTGATGCTCCTAAAAAATCAAAATCAGATGCCACAGCAGTAATCTTAATGTTTTGAATTGATCCACAAACTACCATCATACCACAATCCATTTTAGTTTTCTTTCTAGCTTTTTTAAGTCGGTCTTTGTAAGATTTTGAATCATACCAATTTAAAGGATCATCTTTTGGAATAGGTGTTTGAAATATTTCATAATTATTTTTACCAAATAAAATATCAAACCTTTGTGTGGGGCTAATTCTGTGGTGCTTATTACAATCAGGGCAAACCCAAAGATTCTTTTCTAAATCTTTTTTTAAAATCGGCCCTCTACAGCAAGATGTCCAATCACTGTTTGCAATGTCTTCTTTTGTAGCTCTTTTGTGAATAACAGATTTGATTTTTTCACTAGCTTTTATTATTTTAGTAATCCAGTTCATTTAATTTTATTTCTTAATTTTTTAACTACATTAGTAACATTTTTGACTATATTTTGTCTCTTTTTAATAGAATTGGTTATTTCTTTACAAATAGCACTTCCAACTACAAGTCCATCAGCTTTTTTTAAGGATTTAATAGTTTTTTCAGTAATACCGAATCCAATTACAACATTTTTAGATTTATTATAATTTTTAATTTTTGAATATTCCTTTAAAATTTGATTTGATGAAACTTTAAGTTTTCCTCCGGTTGTAGAAAGCATACTAATATAATAAATCATATCATGAGAATTTTTTATTATTTTTTTTAACCTAATTTTTGAAGTTGTAGGCGAAATTAATTGAATAAAATTAATTTTTCTTTTTTTACATTTTAAAGAAAAAATTTTATTTTCTGGAAAAGGAAAATCTACGACTATTAGTCCATCAACTTTAGATTTTTTACATTTATCGATAAATTTATTTTCATTATACTGATAAATCATATTATAATATCCCATTAAAATAACTGGCTTATCCTTTTTTATTTTTTTAAATTCCTTAACAATAGAAAAGACATCATTTATCTTAATCCCATTTTTTATAGCTCGATAAGCACTAGTTTGAATCTGGCCACCATCAGCAATTGGCGTATTATGAGGAAATCCTATCTCACAAATATCTGCATAATTTGAAATTGATTTTAATATCTCTAAGGATTTTTTTTTTGTATTATCACCGGCAACAGTATAAGTTAACAGTGCTGGCCTTCTTTCTTTCCTAGTATTTTTAAATGTTTCGTTAATGAGCGAGTTGATCATTTTCTTTTTCCTAATTTTTGTTTTAAGATGTCTCTATCTTTTTTTGCATCTCCACAAGAATTAACAATTATAATTGTATTTTTATCTAATTTTGGAGCAATTTTAATAGCTTCTGCAAATGCGTGACTTGGTTCAAGGCTTGGATTTAACTTTTCAAATTTGGTAATTAATTTGTAAGCATTTAAAGCCTCTTCATCTGTTGCAAAAGTGTATCTCGCTCTTTGTGTATCTTTTAAAAAACAATGTATTGGACTCACGCCAGGATAATCTAGTCCAGCACTAATTGACTCAGTCTCACTAATTTGACCTTCATTATTCTGGCAAACATAAGAAGCAGCCCCATGCAGAATTCCAATTTTTGCATTCCTACTTAATGGTGCAGCATGAAGTTTAGAATTTTTTGGTCCTCCAGCTTCGACACCAATTAATTCTACTTGCTTTCTATCAATATCAATAAATTCACTCCAAAATCCATAAGCTGAGCTTCCACCACCTACACAATTAATTAATTTCACTCTTTTTGGAATCTTTTTAAATTCTTTTTTAATTTGAAATTTCAATTCCCTAGAAATTTGAGTGGTACTCCATCCACAAATTTTAACAAAAATGTTTGGACCAACTGTTGAACCTACACACATATGGGTATTATCACAATTTGATACCCAGTATCTCATACATTCACTAACTGCATCTACTAAGGTCTGACTCCCAGAGAAAACAGGAATAATTTCTGCACCATTTTTTCTTATAGCATCACAGTTGGGCTTTTGTCTTTTGATATCCTTGGCTCCCATAAAAATTTTACACTTTAGGCCAAATTTTTTAGCTGCCATACTGAGCATTTTACCAGCATATCCAGCTCCAGTATCTCCAATAATATATTTTTTTCCCATAGCTTTACATATTAAGGCATGGACAGTTGCATTATAGATCTTATGAGCTCCACCATTAGCCTCAGAAACTATTTTTGCCCATATTTGAGCTCCTTCTAAATGGTCAGTCAAATTTTCCAATTTAATAAAAGAGGTTGGTGAACCTATATAATTTTTGAAATAAAAATCTCTTTTTTTTATAAATTTCTTATCTTTTCTAAGCTTTGCAAATTCCTTAGTTAAATCTTCAACAGGTTTTTTTAGAGTTTCAGGTATAAAACTGCCTCCAAACTTACCACCCCAAAATCCAAATTTATCATGTTGGTCAATTAGAGGAATTTTTTTCTTTAGTTTCATTAATATAATTTTTTAATTTTATTTAAGAAAATTTCTATTTTGGAAATATCTTTTAACCCTGAAGTTTCTAAGCCTCCAGAAATATCAATAATATCTGCTATTTTTTTATATTTTTCAAGTTCATCATCGTACTGAATATTACCAGCTAACATCACCTTTTTATTAAATTTAATATTCTTAATTAATGAGTGTTTAAAAGACATACTTTTTTCATATCCTTTACTATCAAATAAAAAAATATCACTTATATTCTTATAAAGCTTATATTTTTCTACATCTAGGGCATTTTTAATAGTAAATGCAGATATAATTTTTTTCTTATATCTTTCTTTTATTTTTTTGATTTCATCAGGGCTACAGTCATAAATTTGATAGTAGTCAAATTTTAGATGTTGAATTTTTTCTAATATTTTTCTATCAGGGTTAACTAAAACTGCTACGAATTTACTTTTTTTTTTATTAACATTAATTAATTTTTTCAATTTATCAAACTTAAGATATCTAGGACTTTTTTTATAATTACATATAAATCCTATATACTTAGCTGGAAAAGGATGATTGATTATATACTTAAGAGTTTCTGAGTCAGTGACCCCACATATTTTACAATCTTTGATCATTTATTCAGATGATCGATTAACTTTTGAATATTCCTTTTAATATTACCTTTGGTTATTGGTCTACCTATAACCAACCAATCACTTCCATTTTCAAAAGCTCTTTTTGGGCTCAAAATTCTTTTTTGGTCATTGGTAAGAGTGTCAAATCTAATTCCAGGAGTAATAATCTCTTTTTTAAATACTTTTTTTACAATTGGTACCTCTTGTGCACTACACACTATAGCATCTAAGTTTGCTTTAGATGCTAGTTTTGCCTGATGTAAAACTAATCTTTTAACATTTTTATTGAATCCTATTTGTTTTAGAGATTTGTAATCAAGTGAAGTAAGAACTGTGACTCCAACTATTTTTAATTTACCTGCGATTTTTTTTGTAGCTTTTAAGGCTTCAAGTCCAGAGCTAACATGGATAGTTAAATAATTAATTCTAAGATCTTTTAGAGCCCTTATTGCAGATACGCAAGTATTGGGAATATCATGAATTTTAAGGTCAGCAAAAATAATTTTGTTATTTAACTTTGAAACAAACGATCTACCATTTTTTGAGTTCAAAAACTCTAAACCAAATTTATAACCAATCTTAATTTTAGAATTTTTAGTTTCTTTAATTATTTCTCTAATTTTTGAAACATTCGTGCTATCACATGCTACAAATATTTTATTCTTTTTCATTATTTAATTTTTTAAACAAATCTTTTGCCATTTTGAAGTGAATTGTTTTTTTTTCTGGGGTATTTACTTTTTCACCAGTTTTAGGATTACGAGAAATTCTAGCTTTTTGAGTATTTGTTGAAAAAACACCAAATCCTCTAAGCTCAACTCTCTCTCCTCTTTTAAGTGTAGCTCTAATTTCAGTGAGAATACAATTAGTGATTTTTTCTAAATCTTTTTTCAAAAAATTTGGATAATTTTTAGAAAGTTTTTTTAAGACCTTTGATTTTACAATAGCCAATTTAAATTTTTTTTATTAATCTTTTTTCTTTTTTTTTAGATCTTCTGATAAAGAAGAAAATGGTAAATTTTTTCCAGATCCTTCTGCCCCATATTTGTCTAAAGCTTCTTTTTTTTCAATCTCTTCTAAGAGTTTTATACTTAAAACGACCTTTCTTTTTTCTATATTTAAATCTGAAATTGCGCAGTCAATTCTCTCTCCACCAGTAAATCTTGAAGGTCTTGCATCAGCAGCATTTATTGCTATTTGAGATTTTTTGATTTGGAAATCCATTTCGCATCCCTCTGGCCTTACTATTAAACCTTTATTATCTGATGAAATAATTTTTACTGTAATAGTTTGATTAACTTTTTTGTCTTTAAACCAATCAAACGGATCTTTTTGTGTTTGTTTCAAACCAACTCTTACTTTTTGCTCTGAAACTTTAACCTCAAGAATAGCTACCTTCAATTTATCACCTTTTTTGAATCTATTAAGCTCTTCTTCCCCATTATTTAAATAAGTTAAGTCATTACAATGTAAAAAAGCATCCACTTCTAAATTTTCTACTTTTATAAACAATGAGTATTCATTTTTATTCACAACTTCACCTTCAACAATTGACCCAACAGGAAATTTTTTTTCTATTACTTCAAAAGGATTTTCTTTAGTTAATCTATGTGAAATAGCTACTCTTCTTTTTTCTTTATCAATTTCAGTAATTACACAATCTATCTCATCACCGACCTTAAACATTTTTTTTGCTGAAGCACTTTTTTTAGTCCAACTTAATTCACTTGAGTGAAGAAGTGTTGTGAGCCCAGGTTCTAATTCACAGAATGCTCCAAAGTCCATTATCTTAGAAACTTTTACTTTATAAATTTTATCAAGTTTGTAATTTTCTATGTGTTCAAAAGGATCTGGTGACAATTGTTTAACTGAACAACCAACTTGTAGTTTTTCTTTATCAACAGTAATTACCTTCAAGTCGTGTTTTTCACCAATATTAAAAACTTCATCTGGATGGTTAACTCTACTATAACTTATTTCCTGAAGATGGACCAATACGTCCAGCTCACCATTAACGTTGAAAAAACACCCAAAAGAGCTATAACCTTTAACTTCCGCTCCTTTAATAATATCACCAACTTTATATTTATCTATAATTTTTGCTTTATCCTCTTTTTTGAATGATGAAATAATTTCTCTCCTAGAAACACAAGCATTACCTCTTACTTTATCTAATTTAATCAAAGCAAATTTTTGTGGCTCATTCATGAGGTGACTAATATCTTTCAAAGGCTTATCACTTATTTGTGAACCTGGTAAAAACATTAAAGATTTTGTTTCTATATGTTCTACTATACAGCCACCTTTACACTTTGAAGTTATTTTTCCCATGATAGGTTCATTCTTTTCATAGGCTTCAACTAATTTGTCCCAACCTTTTAATTTTTGAGCCTTGCTTGCCGAAACTAATACTTCACCATTTTTATCTTCAATTCTTTCAAGCAAGACAGAGATTTTTTCACCTATTTTAATCTTATCAGCCCATCCGATACTTTTTAGTTCATTAATATCTAAAACTGGCTCACTTTTTAAACCTTCAATAAACAAAAAAACAAATTTTTCTGTGATCTTATTAATCTTGCCTTCAATAATTTTTCCCTCTTCAATATTATTTTTTGATAATTGGCTGTTTAAAAGCTGCTCAAATTCTTTTGAAGCGGGGTTTGATAAATCTTTATAAATTTCCATTAAGTTTAAAAGTCTTTTTTTTAATATTTTAAAAACATGCCCTTTTAATTAAATTTACACTATTAATCAAGTTTGAATTTTCTGTTGATTTGGCTAAAAAGTATATATTTTATAACTTATTTACCTAATTTCAATTTTAGCGCCCAAATCTCTCAAAATTTTTAAGAATGATGGAAATGAAGTTTTAAAAGAGTTAGGATCGTAAATTTTCCAATTACCACCTAAAGCCAGACCAGCAATGGTAGCTGTCATAAAAACTCTATGATCTTTTAAGTAATTTTTGATTACATAAGTTTTATTTAAATTTAAATTTTGTTTACCCCAAATTTTTATACCTTGATTTTTTATTTTTTTTGTCTTTATACCTATCTGATTTAAAATTTTAATTCCCCAATCTAATCTTTTTGACTCTTTTTTGTTTAATTCAGAGAGTTTTTTAAAAGAGCTCATACCTTTACATGTACCTGCTACTAAAAAAATTAATAAAAATTCATCGATAGCTGAGCTATTTAGCTTTGGTTCAAGATTTATGGGTTTTAAATTTTGATTAGATCTTACAAAAATATCAGCAACTTTTTCACCTTTATAAATTTTTAAATTAAATATCTTTATTTTAGCTCCCATTCTATTTAAAATCTTTATTATACCAGTTCTTGAAGGGTTAACATTTACATTCTTAATTATTAAGGTTTTATTTTTAGATAGTAATGTGAGAACTATAAAAAATGAGGCCGAAGATATATCCCCTGGAATTCTGTAATTAAATGATTTGAATTCATTTAATCCATTAACTTGAATTATTTCGTCATTTGATCTTTTTTTTATTTTAATTGGAACTTTTAGAATATTTTTAAACATCAGCTCTGTATGATTCCTCGAAGGTAGACAATATAATTTTGTTTGACCTTTAGTTTTAAGTGCAGCTATAAGAACAGCAGATTTGGACTGTGCAGATCCAAGATTTTCTTTATATTGAATTGGTTTCAATAATTTTGTTCCGGTTATAAAAATTGGAAGTTTACCTTTATTGCTTTTTATTTTTGCACCAAATTGTTTTAAGGGTTTTATCACTCTATTCATATCTCTTTTTTTAAGAGACTTATCTCCAGTAATTTTAATTGTGTAATTCGAGTCAATTAATGTGGATAACAATAGTCTTGCAGTAGTGCCTGAATTTCCTGCGTTTAGTACTAAATTTTTCTTAAATTTATATCCAAACAATCCTTTACCTTTAACTTCACAATTATTATTGTTTAATTTTATTTTTATTCCTAGTTTTTTTAAAATATTCATTACACTCATAGTGTCTTCGGATTTAAGTATATTTGAAGCAAGAGATTTACCGGTACTCAAAGATGATAATATTATAAATCTAATACTTAAAGATTTATCTCCTTCAACTTTGATAGATTTCTTTTTAAATATACTTAATTCTTTGTTGATTAAGATTAATTTTTTCACCTAATGTTACTTTATCTATTTGAACTTAAAATTTGCTCCAAAATAATGTTTCGTAGCATTTTCATTTTGAATTAATTGATTTGGTGTTCCCTCAGCTACTATTTTTGAATTGGATAGAATTACTGCTTTATCACAAACAACAAGAAGATCTCTTGCCTGATGATCGGTGATTAAAATTGTTAAATTATACTCTGATTGTAATTTTATAATTATTGATTGTAGCATTTGTATAGTTTGAGGATCTAATGCTGCCAAAGGTTCATCCATTAATAATATTTCAGGGTCACCTAACAAAGACATACTTATAACAAGTCTTCTTTTCATTCCACCACTTAAAAATTTTGCCTCAACTTTTCTAACTGCGTCTAATTCAAATTTAGTAATAAGTTCTTCTATTTTTAATTTTCTTTTTTTTGGGTCAGGTAATAAAATTTCTGCTATAGCTTTTAAATTATCTTCGGCAGTAAGGTCAGAAAAAAAACCACCAATTTGTGGGACAAAGGAAATTTTAAACTTTTTTGTTCGTGCATATATTGGATATTGAGTTATATCCTCGTTGTTTATAATTATACTACCAAAATTTGGTTTTATAGATCCTGTTATTAAATTCATTAAGCTACTTTTTCCTGCTCCGTTTGGCCCTAGCAACCCAATTATTTGTCCTTTTGATATGTTTAAAGATAGATTATCAAGAATTAGATGATTTTTTTTAAATGATAAAGATATTTTATTTAAAGATATTAACGGTTTGCTATTTTTTATTTTTGTTATTCTAAATTTTTTAATGACAGACATAGATTTATCTTATTAGTCCTGTGACTGAAACTTTGTTTGAATTATTATTCATATAAATTTTTGTATTTTTTGTAGTTAAATCAATTTCAAATATATCAGCTCTTGCTGAATATCCAGGTTTTTTAAACAAAATATTTTTAGACATCCTAATTAAATTTTTTTCTTTAGAAATAGACTGTGTAATATTTGAACTCTCTTCTTCATGATCTAAAACTAAATATAATTCATTTCCAGTAATAACTTCATTTTTTCTTGTAATTTTTACATCTTTTATAAAAGTAGTTTCAAAAGTCACAGTATTAAATCTCGCAAATTTAGATGTTAAAATAATATTTGATTTATTTTCATTTTTAAAAAGAATTTTACCTTGTACATTTGTCAAAAACATTAAATTAGGATTTTCTAATTTGGATTCACCATAATCAGCAATTAGTTCATAAACATCTCCTTTAGCATTATTTGATTTATATTTAACATTTTCAATTAAGTCTTGTTTATTATTTGTATTCTCTATTTCACTATTAACTTTTACGTTATTCAAGTTTGAATTAACTGCAGTTTTTGACTGATCAAAGTATTTAATAAAAACAAAATAGCTAGTTAGAATTAAAAAGATTACTAAAAAAATTTGAATAAAGGTTTTTTTACTCATTAATTATAATATGTCAGCACTTAATAAATTGTGAATATGAAGTATTCCAATAGTCTTCTTATTATTCGACTCATTATGTACACATAAACTAGTAATTTTAAGTCTGTTCATTATCTCCATAGCTTTTGCTGCCAATAAGTCTTTATTAATAGATATTGGATTTCTAGTCATTAATAGTTTTATTTTTGAAACTTTGATATTTTTATTTTTTTGTATGGCTCTTTTTATATCTCCGTCGGTAAATATTCCAGTAGTTTCCTTTTTTTTATTTCTCACAATAACTACCCCAAGTTTTTTTGAATTAATTGATCTAATAGTTTTTTCTAAAGATGCGTTTTCATCAATAAAAGGAATCTTTTTTTTGGTCAACATTAAATCTTCAACTGTTCTAAGCTTCTTTGCTAAGTTTCCAGATGGATGAAATTTTTTAAAATCCAATTTTCCGAATTTTTTTTGTTGCATTAAAGAAATAGCTATAGCATCACCCATTGCTAATTGTGATGTAGTACTTGATGTTGGGACAATTCCATACCCAGATTCTTTCACCTCAGGTATAAGTAATTTAATATTGGAATTTTTATATAATAAAGAATTTTTTTTTGACATTATACCAATCAATTTAATTCTATAACGATTAGCATATTGGATTATATTTTTAAGTTCATCTGTATTTCCTGAATAACTTATAAGAATTAGAATATCTTTTTTTGATATTGAACCTAAGTCTCCATGAGAACTATCACTAGCTGAAATTGTAAAAGAAGGTGTACCTACAGATGACAAGGTTGAAGAAATTTTTGAGGCTATCAAACCACTTTTTCCAACACCACATAATATCACTTTTGATTGACATCTACTTATAGCCTCAACAGCTTCATTAAATGAATTTCCTATTGTATTTTTTGTTTTTTTTAATGCATTAATTTCTAACTCTATTACTTTCTTTCCAATCTTTTTAAAATTTAGTCTCATATTAGTGTGCCCAGATATCTTCTTTAAATAATGCAAGGTCAAGATCTACTCTTGTTTTTAAAAACTTTAAACAATCTTTATATAAATTTATTCTATTCTCTCTCTCCAAGATTTCGTGTAATTTTTTATGGATTTCATGTAGATATATAACGTCATTAGCGCAGTATTTCAGTTGTGCATTTGTTAATTTTCCTCCAAAGTCCGAGTTTTGAAACTGTTTACTTATATCGATGTTGATAAATTCTTTAATCAAATGTTTTAAAGAATGACTGTCTGAATATGAACGAGCAAGTTTCGATGCAATTTTTGTATCCAAAATATTAAGTGTTTCAGTTTTTAAGTAATACTTTATGTGTGCGATGTCTGCTCTTCCATAGTGAAAAATTTTAGTTATCTTATTATCTGCTAATATTTTAACTAAATTTGGTGCTTTATAGTTTTTCCTGTTTAATTGTACTATATGTGCATCTGAATTTCCTGTAGATATCTGGATGAGGCAAAGAGGGTCACGTCTTATATTAAGCCCCATGAACTCACCATCTACTGCTATAACATTGCCTAATTTAAGATCATCTGGTAAATCATTTTGGTGAAGTTTAATATCAATATTCATTTTTAAACATATATATATGAAAGAAAAAAATTGTCTAATTTTTGGTGGAAGTGGCCAAATTGGTAGAAATCTTATTAGAAAGTTAGCAAAAAATAATTATAGAATTACTGTTGTAACAAGAAATATTCATCAAAAAAGCTATATAATCAAAACTCAAGCTAATGTGGGATATATCGATATTATTGAGTCCAGTATTTTTGATGAAAAAAAAATTAGAAATCTTTTTAAAAATGCAAATATTTGTATTAATCTAATTGGTATTTTGTATGAAAAAAAAGGCGGAAATTCATTTAAAAATATACACTCAGTATTTCCCTCCTTTTTAGCAAAACTTTGTAAAGAATATAATTTAAAACAGTTTGTGCATTTATCCGCACTAGGTATAAATCAAGCAAAAGACTCTGAATACGCAATAAGTAAATTAAATGGTGAGATAAATATTTTAAAAAATTATCCGACAGCAACAATTTTAAGACCCTCAATAGTATATTCTGTTGATGATAATTTTACTACTAATTTTATGACTTTATTAAATCTAATTCCAATTTTTCCTCTTTATTATTCAGGCAAAACAAAGTTTATGCCTATACATTGTTCTGATTTAACAGATATTATCTATAGTGTTATTTCCAAAAAAATATATTCAAATATAATTGAATGTGTTGGACCTGAGACATTAACCTTCAAAGAAATATTGAAAAAACTTCTTAATTTAATTGGAAAAAAAAGAATATTAATCAACCTACCATTCTTTTTTGCTAATTTGACTGCAAACTTTTTTCAATTGTTACCTAAACCATTGTTAACAACTGATCAATTGAGACTTTTAAAGTACGATAATATATTGTCAGGAAAATATAAAACTAATTCAGATATTGGTCTTCCAAGTAAAAAATATTTTTATGAAGAGGTTAAAAAATATTCTTATATGTGGAGAGATGGTGGACAATTTTCAAAAAAAAATTAGTAAATTGAGTTACGCTGATTTAATTTTCTCTTCTATAAAATCTGGAATCTCTTCCTTGCTAATAGAGTCATCTTTTTTATTATTTTTATTTTCACGACTTTGATAACTATATAGCAGATGAAGCTTGCAATAGCTAAAGTCTTTAAGTGAAGTTCTTCCACAAAAATAAAAATCAGGTTCATTTGGGTGGCCTATTGGATACTTACAATCATTATCAGTTAATTCCTCCAGTTGTTTTGGCTGCTCAGGTTCAAAGTCTTTTTCAATTATTAAAGATTTAAATCGACTTCCTCTTATTTTTTTTTGCTTAAAATTTTTATCATTAATGGAGTTTTCAAAACTTTTATTTGACGTTGCGGTTCTAGTCTTAATTTTAGCGGATAAGTTGAGTCTGTGAGCTTTACCTATTACTGCATTTCGGCTAATACCACCGATTATTTCAGCTATTTGGCTAGCTGTATTTCCTTTGCCCCAGAGTTCTTTCAGCTTAGTTACTTTTTCTTCTGTCCAACTCATAAAAATATACTATATAATGTATTTTAAATTTATAAATACACAATATACTGATATTTATTTGAAATAAACAAGTAATTATCATGAGTTATCAACAAAAAATAAAGAAAATTATTTTCTTAATCATTCAATCCTAACTTGTATTAAATGTTTTTGTTTATACAAATCTTCAGGTAAAAAAAATTATGAGTTATTTAGCAAAAAATTATAATAGAAAAAAAATTTCATTTCAAAAAGGCAAAGGTAGTTACCTTTATGGCTATAATGGAACAAAATATTTAGATTTTGTTCAGGGTATTGCAGTAAATTGTTTGGGACATGCTCATCCTAGGTTGGTTAAAGAAATTAACAGTCAATCAAAAAAGCTTTGGCATGTAAGTAATGCTTTTGAAATAAAAGAGGGAGAGGAATTAGCAAGAAAACTTGTAAAAAGAACTTTTGCTGACTATGTAATGTTTCAAAATTCAGGTGCGGAAGCCACAGAATTATCTATTAAGTTAGCTAGAAGATATTTTTATTCAATAGGAAAGCCTCAAAAAAATAGAATTCTTTGCATAAAAAATTCATTTCATGGAAGAACTATTGCAGCCATATATGCAAGTGGAAGTAAAAAAATGACAGAAGGTTTTGGACCAAAGGTGGCTGGTTTTGATCATTTTAATTTTGGTGATCATAAGACATTAAAAAAAGCTATTTCAAATAAGACTGCTGCAATTATGGTTGAGCCAATAATGGGCGAGGGTGGAATAAAACTTATTCCTAATTGGTGTTTGAAAGGTTTGAGAAAGTTCTGTGATAAAAAAAAGATCCTTTTGATAATAGACGAAATACAGACCGGATGTTCAAGAACAGGTAAATTTTTTGCATTTGAACATGCAAAAATTAAACCGGATATTGTACCAGTAGCTAAAGGATTAGCGGGTGGATATCCTATAGGTGCAGTTTTAATGACAAAAAAAATAGCTAAAGCCGTCGAACCAGGCATTCATGGCAGTACTTTTGGCGGACAACCTTTACAAACTAAAATCGGTAGTATTGTGATGGATATCATTTCAAAAAAAAGTTTTTTAGACGAGGTTAAAAAAAATTCGAATTTTTTTATTAGTGAATTAAATATTTTGAAAAAAAAATTTCCAAAAATAATAAAAGAGGTAAGAGGAAGAGGTTATTTAATTGGTTTGCAATTATATAAAGACCAGTCTGAATTTATTCATCATTTAATGCAAAATAAATTACTGACAATAAGAGCTTCTGAAAATGTGGTAAGAATTTTACCTCCTCTTAATGTTAAAAAAAATGAGATAAAACAAGCTTTAAAAATTATTGATAAAGTTTGCTCAAAATATAAATAAATGAAACATTTTATTAATCTAAAAGATATTTCTTCAAAAGATTTAAGAAAAATTTTAGTTGATGCAAAAAAAAGAAAAAATAAGAGAAAAAAACTAAATACTTTAGAAGTAGATAAGGGGGCCCCTCTCAGAGGCAAACTATTAATACAGATGTTTGAAAAATCAAGTTTAAGAACAAGACTAAGTTTTTATTTAGCAATTAAACAACTAGGAGGTGGAACATTAACTTTGAGATCTAATGAACTCCACTTAGGTGAAGGGGGTGAAACTCTAGAGGATACAGCAAAAATTTTATCAACTTATGGTGATGGATTTATGCTTAGAACCGACAAAGATGAAAAAATTGAGAAATTTAAAAAATATCTATCAATTCCAATAATTAATGGTTTATCTCCGAGCTCACATGCTTCTCAGGTCTTAAGTGATATTTTTACTGTAGAAGAAATAAAAAAAAAACCAATATCAAGATTAAATATTGCTTGGATTGGTGATTCAAATAATGTCTTAAATAGTCTTATCGCAGCATCAGTAAAGTTTAATTTTAAATTAAATATTGGCTGTCCTAGAAATTATAAGCCCAAAAAGTTTGTATTAGACTGGGTAAAAAAAAATAAAAAAAAGGTTTATATTTTTAATTATGCAAAAAAAGCAGTATCAAATTGTGATGTAATTTTTTCAGATAAAGTAATTTCTTTAAATGATAAAGTAAATAAAAGAAAAAAATTATCAGATTTCAAAAAATTTAAAATAACAGAAAACTTAATAAGTCATGCAAAAAAAGATTGTATATTTCTTCATTGTTTACCAAGAGGGTCAGAGGTAGATGAAAAAGTTTTTTTTAGTAATAAATCAAAAGTTTGGCAACAAGCACTAAATAGAGTTCATGTTCAAAAAAGTATTTTACTATATTGTTTTGGAAAGTTAGGGTAAGGAAAGAGGGTTATCTGAATTCTGATTTAAATATTTAATGACAGAGGCTCTATCTTTTTCTTTTCTTAGTCCTGCAAAAGCCATTTTTGTTCCTTTAATCCACTTAGCAGGTTTTATTAGATAGCCATTTAACTCCTCGAACGTCCAAGCTTTTTTATAACCTATTAAAGCTTTAGAATACTTATAATCATTTACAGCTCCAACTTGTCTACCAACTACATTATACAGTGCTGGGCCAATTTTATTTTTTCCTCCTTTTACAATAGAGTGGCATGCAGCACATTTTTTAAAAATTTTCTCTCCACTTGCTACGTCACCCAAGGCCATAAGAGCTGATATATCAATAATTTTTTCTGTAACATCATTGGATGTCATGACAGCGCTTTGAGCTTGTTCTATTTCAACACTATAACCCGGTGTTTTTGGTTTTTCTACATGAAATACTATATCTGAAACCTTACTTAATCCTATAACTAGAAGAGCTACCATCAAAACAGCAGCAACTATTTTATTTATTTCAAAAGAATCCATTTTATAAAAATTTATTTTGAACGTATAACATTATAAATAAAAAATTGCTTATATTTATATGTACAATTTTGCCTCTGTTTATAATCTAATTCTAACTTAAAAAAGAATGAAAACATTAGTAATAATACCATCGAGATTATCAGCAACTAGATTGCCAGGAAAACCATTACTTAAAATTAATGGTCTATCTATAATTTCCCATGTTGTAAAAAAGGCAGAGATTGCAAATATTGGGGAGGTAGTAGTGGCAGCAGAGGATCAAGAAATAATTGATGATGTAAAATCAAATGGTGGTCAGGCAATTTTGACTAGCAGCAATCATAAAACAGGTACTGATAGAATATATGAGGCTTTCAAGAAACTTAATAAACAAAGCATTGAGTTAGTAATGAATCTTCAAGGAGATGAACCATTAATGAATATTGAGGATATTAGAAATCTTAACAAATTAATGATTAAAACAAAATCTCATCTAGGTACATTAGCTGCAAATATTTCAGATAAAAAATTATATGACAATAAAAATATTGTTAAGGTAATCACAAAAGAAAACTTAGTTGATTCTTCATTTCCACAAGCAATAAATTTTAAACGAAAATTAACTGAACTTGAAAAAAATGTTTACCACCATTTAGGAATTTACTGTTATAAAATTGATGTACTCAAAAATTTTGTTTTTCTAAATCAATCTTCTAATGAAATAAAAAATAAACTTGAGCAGCTGAGAGCACTGGATAATAATATAAAAATCAATGTTGGTCTTGCAAAATCAAGTCCAATCGGGGTAGATACTAAAGAGGATTATATGGCTATAAAAAAAATTATGGAATATAAACACTAATGAGTAAAATTTATTTTCAAGGTTCTTTTGGAGCATATTCTCATTTGGCTGCTTTATCAATTGAGCCAAAAGCTGAAATAATTCCTTGTAAAACTTTTGATGAATGTTTTTTAAAAGCATCACAAGATCCAGAATCAAAAATGATAATACCAGAGTCAAATAGAATAACTGGTAATATAGGTATTGAATATTTGATTTTTAAATATAGATTAAACATTTATTCAGAGTATTTTCAAAAAATTGAGCATAATTTACTTGGTATTCCGGGAGCGAAAATTTCAGATATTAAAAATGTTTATTCTCATGGACAAGCACTGTCCCAGTGTTCAAAATTCATAAAATCTTATAATTTGATAGAACATGTTAGAGCTGATACTGCTGGTTCTGCCGAGATGATTTCACAAGAAAAAGATAAAACAAAAGCTGCAATAGCCTCATCTTTAAGTGCTACAACTTATAACTTACAAACAATTAGTAAGAATATCGAAAATGAAAAAGGAAATCTAACTAGATTTTTAGTTATGGGAAAAAATATTTCTCAGCCAGAATTTAGTGAAAATAAATATATTACATCCTTTTTGTTTAAATTAAAAAGTAAACCAGCTGCATTATATCAATCTCTAGGGGGATTTGCTATTAATGGTGTCAACTTAACAAAACTACAAAGTTATCCAGAAAAAAATACATTCGACTCTTTCTTTTTTTTATGTGACTTGGATGGACATATAGAAGATCCAAAAATTCAAAAATCTTTAGAAGAATTAGGATTACACTGTCAAGATTTTCACGTTCTAGGTGTTTTTGAGGCAGACAAACAAAGAGAAAAATAAAATTCAATCTTTTCTTGAAGATTGGAAATCATTACTGTTATAATAGCGTTTGGAGGCTAGAGGTGGGTGCTGCTTGAACCCGATCAGATCTTAACGGAAGCAGTCGTAAAGACAGTTATTCAGGTTCTAGTCTCCTAAGGATTTAATAATGAATAAAAACTCTAAAGTTTTAGCATTGAAATATAGACCACAGAATTTTGGTGATCTAATTGGTCAAGAAGTGGTTGCTGAAACAATTATAAATTCAATTAAAGCAGACAAAATACCGAATGCTTATTTATTTACTGGAATTAGGGGGATAGGAAAGACGACGATTGCTAGAATAGTTGCTAAGTCTCTAAATTGTTTAAATGGAATTGAAAATGAATGTAAAAAAGAGTGTACCAATTGTGATGCTATTACTAATTCAAGCCATATAGATGTTCTTGAAATGGATGCTGCTAGTAAAACAGGTGTTGACGATGTTAGGGATTTAATTGAATTTTCAAGATATGGACCAACTTCATCTAAATATAAAATTTTTATTATAGATGAGGTTCATATGTTGAGTAAACAAGCCTTTAATGCCCTACTTAAAACTTTAGAAGAACCTCCAGAATATCTTAAATTTATATTTGCTACAACAGAAATAAAAAAAATTCCTATTACTGTAGTTTCTAGATGTCAAAGATTCGATTTATCGAGAATTAGATCATCAGAATTATTTGAATTTATAAAAAAAGTTAAAGAAAAAGAAAATGGAAAAATTTCGGATGATGCCTTGAAATTAATTGTCAAGATATCAGAGGGTTCAGTCAGAGATGCATTGTCTTTACTTGATAGAGCTTTATTAACTCTAAATAATGATAAAGTTCTTGAACTTAAGGATGCACAAAAAATTTTTGGTTATTTTGATAAATCACAATTAATTGATTTATTTGAATTAGTTTTAAAAGCAGAAGAAAAAAAAGTTATAGAAAGTTATAGAAAAATTTATGATCAAGGCCTAGAACCAAAAGTTTTCATAAATGATTTTTTAGAATTAGTCTATTATTTTAAAAATATTAAGTCACTTACGCTAGAGAGTACAAATTTTTCTTTGAATGATGAAGAGTTTATAAGAATTAAAGAAATAACCAGCAATGTAGATGATCAAGTTTTGATATTATTTTGGCAATTGACTTTAAGGACACTTGATGAATTAGACATAGTTTCTAATCAAAATCTTTCAATCGAAATGTTCTTAATAAGATTAATGCATCTAAGTTCAATTAATACAAAAAATGATAATAATAAAAATGATATAACAAAAATAATTGAAAAGAACGATATTGCATCTGAATTAAAAAATGAACCTGTGAGTCAAATCAAAAACGTAAGTCAAAAAACAAAAATTAAACCTCAATTACAAACTGAAATTAAAGCTGATAGCAAAAATATAATAAGTTCGTTTGAAGATCTTATAGAGGTTTGTACTAAAAATAAAGAGATGAGACTTAAATATGAATTAGAAAAAAATGTAAATTTAGTAAGTTTTGAAAATAATATTCTTGAAATATCTTTTAATGACAATCTTGATAAAAATTTTGTAAAAGATTTATCTTTAAAACTTTTTGAGTGGACTGGGCAACGATGGATTATAACTTTAAGCAGGACTAAAGGTGCAATGTCGATAAAAGAAAAAGAACAAAATACTAAAAATGAGGTTTTTAACAAAGTAAAAGAAAGTGAATTATATAGGAATGTCTTAAATAAATTTCCTGATGCAAATCTAATTGAAGTATTAAAGAAAAAAGAATGACAGATTTCAATAAAATATTAGATAAAGCAAAAGAACTTGAGGCTAAAATGAAAGAGAGCCAAGAAAATATAAAAAAAATTAGAGTTGAAGGTATCTCTGGTTCAAATTCTGTAAAAATAGTCTTAGATGGAAATGGTGAAATGCAAAAAATTGAGATATCAGATCAATTATTAAATGAAGAAAAATCAATAGTAGAAGACTTAATTGTGGCAGCACATAATAACGCTAAATCACAACTTAAAACTAAAACAAATGAAGAAATTTCAAAAGCTACAGGTGGGTTTGGTATTCCTGGTTTTAAATGGCCACTTTAAGTAATGAAAAATATTAATGAGATAGATGATTTAATAAAATTAATTTCAAAGCTTCCAGGACTCGGACCAAAATCTGCAAAACGTATTGTATTAAAATTAATTAATAATCGCAATGAATTAGTTAAACCTATGGCAAGTACATTAGCTCAGGTTTATAAAAATGTAACAAGATGTAGCTCGTGCGGTTCACTAAAATCTATTTCATCAGGATGTATAAATTGTGAGAATATTAAAGATAAATATACAAAAATATGCGTAGTAGAAGATATTGCTGATCAATGGTCAATTGAAAATTCAAATATTTTTCAGGGCTATTTTCATATCTTGGGTGGAACTATCTCATCTGCTGGACAAAGAAAAGAAGATCTTTTAATTAACTCTTTAGTAGAAAGGGTTATCAGGGACAATATTGAAGAGGTTATACTTGCAACAAGTGCAACTGTTGAAGGCCAAACAACCGCATATTATATTCAAGATAGTCTTAAAAATACTAAAACTAAAGTTACAAAGTTAGCACAGGGCTTACCAGTTGGTGGTGAAATAGAAAGTTTAGATGATGGGACTTTATTTTCTGCTTTCAAAAATAGATCTAAGATTAATCCAACTTTAGATTAATTTTTTTTTTAATCTATTGGCATGCAAAAGCGGCTCAGTATAACCAGATGGTTGTGCTCTACCTTTAAAGATTAAATCACATGCAGTTTTGAATGCTGCTGATCTATCAAAATCATTACTCATATTTACGTAGCTTTTATCATTTTTATTTTGTTTATCTACAACTTTTGCCATCTCTTTCATGATCTCCATTACTTGTATTTTTGTTGTTATCCCGTGATGTATCCAGTTTGCAATATGTTGTGATGAAATTCTTAGTGTTGCTCTATCTTCCATAAGTCCAATATTATTTATATCTGGAACCTTAGAACAACCAACACCTTGATCAATCCATCTCACGACATAACCTAATAAAGTTTGTGCAGAATTTGATATTTCTTTGTTAATTTCACTTACTGACCAATTTGTTCTATCTGCTATTGGAATAGTTAAGAGATCATCAAGTTTTGCTTTTTCACGTTTCATAATTTTTTGCTGTTCATCAAAAATATTTATTTGATGGTAATGAAGTGTGTGTAACGAAGCAGCAGTAGGAGATGGTACCCATGCACAATTCGCACCAGCTTTTAAATGATTAATTTTATCCGTCATCATTTCTTTCATCTTATCTGGCATAGCCCACATTCCTTTTCCAATCTGAGCCTTACCAAAAAAACCACATTTTAATCCGATGTCAACATTATTGTTTTCGTAAGCTTGTATCCATTTAGATGATTTCATATCTCCCTTTTTAATCATTGCTCCTGCTTCCATAGAGGTATGCATTTCATCTCCAGTTCTGTCCAGGAAACCTGTATTAATGAAAAACACTCGATTTTTTAGAGTTCTAATACATTCTTTTAAATTTGCGGACGTTCTTCTCTCTTCATCCATAATTCCAATTTTGCAAGTATATTTTTTTAATCCTAAAACCTCTTCAACTTTGGAAAAAATTAAATCTGTGAAAGCTGTTTCTTCAGGTCCGTGCATTTTTGGTTTAACAATATAAATTGAACTATTTTTAGAATTTTTTTTTCTTTTAAAATCATGAAGTGCAGCAGCCGTCGTTATAAATGCATCCATAATTCCTTCAGGAATTTCACCTCCATCTTCTAAAATTATAGATGGATTTGTCATTAAGTGACCAACATTTCTTATTAACAATAAACTTCTACCATGTAATTTTAACTCTTTTCCATCTTTAGAAATATAACTTCTGTCCGGGTTTAATTTTCTTTCTAAATTTTTACCATTTTTTTCAAATTGGATTTTTAAATCACCTTTCATTAGTCCTAACCAATTTTTATAACAAACAACCTTATCTTCTGCATCTACCGCAGCTACACTATCTTCATTATCACAAATAGTTGTAATAGCTGACTCAGCTATAACATCACTAATTCCAGCTATGTCATGAGCTGCACTAAATGCCTTAGGATTGATAATTATTTCAAAATGAAGATTGTTATTCTTGATTATTATTGCACTAGGTTTTTTCGAGTCACCCCTATGACCTACAAATTTATTTTCATCTATCAATTTATATTCATAATCATCCTTTAATATAATTAGATTTTTATTTACAACCTTTAATGAAGCAATATTCTTCCAACTAGTTCCTTTTATTGGGATAAATTTGTCAAAAAACTCTCTCACATATTTTATTACTTCTTGACCTCTTAAAGGATCATATCTTTCACTACCACCTTCGTCTGACTCAATAATATTTGTGCCATATAAACTGTCATATAAACTTACCCATCGAGCGTTTGCAGCATTTAGTGTATATCTTGCATTCATTATCGGCACCACTAGCTGGGGCCCAGCAATTTTAGAAATTTCTTCATCAACATTTTCTGTTTCAATTTTAAAATCAGGGCCCTCATCTTTTAAATATCCAATCTTTTTAAGAAACTTTTTATAATCTTCAATTTTAATTTTGTTTCCTTGGTTTTTAATATGCCAATCATCTATTTCTTTTTGTAAAGAGTCTCTTACTTTTAATAATTCTTTGTTTTTGGGTGCTAAACTATGTACTATCTGATCAAATTGAGACCAAAATTTATCTTTAGGAATATCAAGATCTTTTAGCAATTCATCATTTATGAATGAAAGTAAATTTTTTGACACTTTAAGATTTTTAACAGTTACATAATTTGTAGTCATAGACCTTTTGTAAAACCCTAGTAAAACGAAGTCAAATAATTTTTAGAAGCATTGACATTTTGTTGTTATTTTTCATACTTATGTAATAATTTAAATTCAAATGAAAAATTATCTAAACTTCGAGACTGAAATTAAAAATTTAGAGATTGAAATAGAAAAACTTAAGGACCCTTTTAATGAAAGTGGACTTTCTGAGGTTGATACTCAAAAAATTTCTAAAACACAAAATGAACTAGATGAGAAGCTTAAATCTATTTATAAGAATTTGGATGCTTGGCAAACCACTATGGTTGCAAGACATGAGGATAGACCTAAATCGAAATTTTTTATTGATCATCTATTTGAGGATTTTATTTTATTATCTGGAGATAGAAATTATGGTGAGGACAAGTCAGTTTTGGCAGGGTTTGCAAAGTTTAATAATGAGTCAGTTTTAGTAATAGGTCAAGAAAAAGGAGACGACCTTGACAGTAGAATTAAGAGAAACTTTGGGATGATGAGACCAGAAGGATATAGAAAAACAATAAGATTAATGGAACTTGCAGATCGTTATAAAATACCTGTTATTACATTTATAGATACACCAGGTGCTTACCCTGGAGTTGGAGCCGAAGAAAGAGGTCAAGCAGAAGCTATAGCAAAATCAATTGAGTGCTGTATGAAATTAAAAGTACCAACTTTTTCAATTATAATAGGTGAAGGAGGTTCAGGAGGAGCAATTGCTCTAGCTTCATCAAGTAAAGTTATTATGTTACAAAATGCAATATACTCAGTGATATCACCTGAGGGGTGCGCAACAATTTTATGGAGGGATCCAAAAAAGATGCTTGATGCAGCGAAAGCGATGAAACTTTCTGCTAAAGATTTACTTGAACTCGAGATTGTTGATGAAATTATATATGAACCTGTGGGTGGAGCGCATAGAGACAAAAAATTAATTTTAGAAAATTTAAGAAGTTCCTTAAAAAAAAACTTAGAAAATTTTAAGATGATGTCAGATGAGGAAATTTTTAATGACAGAAAAAACAAATTTTTAAGAATTGGAAGAACTAAAGGATTTATAGATAATTTGGATAATTTAAGCTCTTTAAAGACCTCTGGTAATAGTTTTAATCAAATTATTAAGTTTAAAAAATTTTTATTACCTTTAACTATAATAATTTTAATTTTTTTTATTTGTTTAATTTATATATTATAAAGCTCCACAACAGTTTTTAAATTTTTTGCCAGTGACTTCACATCTATCATTTCTTGATATTTTTTGATTTTTTTTAACGATTAATAAACATTTAGGATTATTAACAATATTTTCATTATTAATATTTTCATTATTAGATTTCTCAACTATTTTTAAATTCATTAATATAGTTAAATAATCTAATTTTAATTTATTTAATAGATTTTCAAATAAATCAAAAGCTTCTCTTTTATATTCTACAAGTGGATCTCTTTGTCCATAAGATCTTAGTCCAACAACTTGTCTTAATTGTTCTAAATATTGTATATGTGACTTCCAGTTTAAATCAATTGACTGTAAAAAAATTCTTTTTTCAATTTCCTTTGCCTGATCTTCTCCTAAAAATTTTATTCTTTCATTTCGTGTATCCTCAAATATATTAACGATCTTTGCTTTCAAATCATCATTTTTAAGTTCTATAAGATTTTGAAATTCATTTTTATCAAAGTTTTTACCTAAGATTAGTTTTAGTTTATTTTCAAAATCATTATTTTTCGGATTTGATTTTTTTATAGTTCTAAGATTGATTAAATCATCAATAATTTCTCCTAAAAATTTTTCAGGGTAATCAAAGATTTGATCATTATCCATTGCCTCCTTTCTTTGATGAAAAATAACGTGCCTTTGGTCATTTAAAACGTTATCAAATTTTATCAAAGTTTTTCTTATATCGAAATTTCTAGCCTCAACCTTTTGTTGTGCTCTTTCTAAAGCTTTATTAATCCAAGGGTGATCAATGCTTTCTCCGTCTTTAAGACCTAATTTTTCCAAGACATTATTCATTGACTCTGATCCAAAAATTCTCATTAAGTCATCTTCTAGACTTACATAAAAGATAGAACTACCTTCATCACCTTGACGTCCAGATCTTCCACGAGCTTGATTATCCACTCTTCTAGACTCCATTCTCTCTGTTCCTATAACAAATAATCCACCAAGAGCTTTTATTTTATCCTTATTCTTTTTTAAATCATTACCAGGCAAAGACCCTTTTTTTCCACCTAGTTGAATATCAACACCTCTACCCGAGATACTTGTTGTAATTATTATAGAACCTTCTTTACCAGCGTTAGCAATTATCTCAGCTTCATTTTCATGATTTTTTGCATTCAACACAAGGTGTTTAATTTTTTCCTTTTTCAAAAGGTCTGAATAAATCTCTGATTTATTAATACTAGATGTAAAAACTAAAATTGGCTGGCCTTTTTGATGGCACTCACTAATTTTTTTTATTATTGTTTTATTTTTTTCTACTTCAGTTCTAAAAATTTGATCATTAAAATCTTTTCTTATCATTTTATTATTTGTTGGAATAGCAATCACTTGTAAATTATAAATTTCATAAAATTCTTCAGATTCTGTTAAAGCAGTTCCAGTACAACCTGAAATTTTTTTATAAAGTTTAAAATAATTTTGATAAGTAATTGATGCCAATGTCTGGTTTTCTGTCTGAATTTCAATTTTTTCTTTAGCTTCTAAAGCTTGATGTAAGCCATCACCAAATCTTCTCCCTTCAAGAATTCTTCCAGTAAGTTCATCAATTATTTTTAAACTGTTATCTTTAATTATATAGTCTTTTCCTTTTTCAAATAAATGATTAGCTCTGAGTGCTTGATTTACATAATGAACTAAGCCCAGATTTTCTGGATCATAAAAATTATTATTCTTTAAAATTCCTGCTTTAGAAAAAATTTTTTCTATATTATTTATTCCCTCATTAGTAAGTAAAATATTTTTATCTTTTTCATCTATTTCATAATCTTTTGCGTTTAAATTTTTTATTAATTTATCAACAGCGAGGTATTGACTCTGTTTATCCTCAGCCGCCCCCGAAATTACCAATGGTGTTCTAGCTTCATCAATTAAACATGAGTCAATTTCATCAACAATGGAAAAGAAATGTTCTCTTTGAACCATTTCATCTCTAGAATATTTCATATTATCTCTCAGATAATCAAAACCGAGTTCACTATTAGTTGCATAAGTTATGTCATAATTATAATTTTTTTTTCTTTCATGGTCGTTTTGATCATTATTTATAAAACCAGACTTCAAACCTAAGAAATTATAAATTAGACCCATATCTTCAGAATCCCTCTTTGCTAAGTAATCATTAACAGTCACGATATGTACACCTTTTTCTTGAAGTGCATTTAAGTATGCAGCTAAAGTTATGGTTAATGTTTTTCCTTCACCGGTCTTCATTTCAGCTATTTTTGCTTCATGTAAAACAATGCCTCCTATTATTTGAACATCAAAGTGTCTCTCATTTCTTATTCTTCTTGATGCTTCTCTGACTAGAGAAAATGCTTCAGGTAAAATTTCATCTAATTTTTTTCCATTTTTAATTTTTTCTTTAAATTCTAAAGTTTTTTTTGGAAAATCAGAGTCTTGTAAATTTTTGGCTATTTCTTCAAGAGAATTAATCTTAGCAACAATTTTTTCTATCCTATCTAGCTCTCTTTGATTACTGGATTTTATTAATTTTGATATGAGTTTAAAAGGATTTAGCATTAGTTTTTGATCTGTTATTTACTTATAACTTTTAATATAAGTATTAAATAATTATTTTAAATATCATGGGCATAAATTTTACTAATTTTTTTTCATCAAAATCGAAAAACTCAAAAATGATGGAATTTCAAGATTTAGATCATATTGATGGTGTATCTGTATCTACTATAACTGCTAACTTGTATCAAAATCCAAGAGATGATTTGGTAATGTTTTATTTTAGAGAAGGGGCAAATTATGCATCAGTTTATACTCAGTCTAAAATTGTATCTGAAAATATAAAATGGAATTTAAATCAGAAAACCAAAAAAATATATTCATTAATTGTTAATACAAGAAATGCAAATTGCTTCACAGGAAAACAGGGATTTAGAAGTTTAGAAAAAATCGCTGAAACTACTTCTGAAAAATTATCAGAAAAACAAAAAGAAGACGAAGATCATCCAAAAAAGATAAAACCAAAAGAAATTTTATTTGGATGTACTGGTACTATAGGAGAAACATTCCCTGAAGATAAAATAAAAAGTAAAATTTCAAATTTGATAAAAGGTATTAAATACACTCAAAACAAATATATTTGGATGAAAGCTGCTTTAGGTATTTTAACTACCGATACAGAACCTAAAATGGCTATGGAAGAGTGTTTGATTGGTAATAGTAAAATTAAAATATATGGAATAGCAAAAGGCTCTGGTATGATACAACCTAATATGGCCACTACATTGGGTTACATTTTTACTGATGCCAATTTATCTAACCTTGTTTTAAAAAAGTTACTTAAAAAGAATATAGTAAATACTTTTAATGCAATTAGTTGTGACGGGGACACTAGTACTAATGATATGATTTCAATTTTTTCGACAGGAAAAGTAAAGCATACAACAATAAAAAATATGAACGATGAAAAGATTAAAGATTTTGATTCATCTCTAAATAAAGTTCTCTTAAATTTAGCAAAAAGAGTAGTTTCTGATGGAGAGGGAGCATCAAAATTTATTGAAATAAAAGTTCAAAATGCAAAAACAGAAAATGATGCTAAAAAAATTGCTTTTTCTATTGCTAATTCACCATTGGTTAAAACTGCTTTTGCAGGTGAAGACCCAAACTGGGGTAGAATAATCATGGCAATAGGTAAATCAGGAACTTCATTAAACTTTGAGAAGATATCAATAAAATTTGGAGATTTACCTGTAGTTCAAAATGGAAAAGTTTACAGTAATTACAATGAGGATGAAGCAAAGGAATACATGCGAAATAGATATATTAACCTTAACATTGATATTGCAAATGGAAATAAAAGTTTTTTAGCTTACACAATGGATTTTACAAAAAAGTATATTGAAATTAATGGAGATTATAGAAGTTAATACATTGAATTTTTTGAGAGAATTATTAATTAAATAATTATGATTAAATACAGACTATTCTGCCAAGATTGTAATATATCCTTTGATAGTTGGTTCGCTTCATCTATGGAGTATGAAAGATTGGTTAAAAAAAATTTTTTAAATTGTCATAATTGTGGTTCTATTAAAGTAGAAAAAACTTTAATGGCACCCAGATTAATTAATAGATCTAAATCAAAAAAAGATGAGCAAAAGAATATTAAACTGAAAGAAGTAAATAAAAAAATAAAAGAATACCAAAAATTTATTAAAAATAATTTTCATTATGTTGGAGAAAACTTTGCTTATGAAGCACGATCTATTCATTATAAAAATAAAAAAAAAACAAAAGGGATATATGGCAAAGCTTCTTATAACGAAATTAAAGATTTGAGAGAGGAGGGTATTGTTACAGAAATAATTCCTTGGATCGAAGATAAAAATAATTAGTTTTTAATAAATTTCCCAATATAATTGATTGAAGTGTCTCTGCTAAGTGACCATTTATCTTTAATCAGATTAAACTTCATACCATCTAAACTATCTAATTTGAGATTATACTTTTGTAAAATAACAGTTAAATCCTCTGGTTTAACAAATTTTTCCCAGTCATGAGTTCCTATTGGAAGCCAGCGCATTATATATTCTGCTCCTATAATTGCAAAGATATACGATTTTAATGTTTTATTAAGTGTTGCAACAAACATTAAACCATTTCTTTTTAATAATTTAGAGGAGGATTTTAAAAATAAATCTATATCATCTACGTGTTCAACTATTTCCATATTTAATATCACATCAAATTTTTTTTCAGTTTTAAAATTTTCAGGCGATGTACAGATATATTTAATATTTAAATTATTTTTTTTTGCATGAAGTTTTGCAACGTTTATATTCTTATTTGAAGCATCTATACCAACAACATCAGCTCCCATTCTCAACATAGGTTCGCACAAAAGACCTCCACCACAACCAATGTCGAGGATTTTGATTTTTTCTAAAGGTTTATTATTATTTCTTAAATTAAATGAACTCATTATATTATCTTTAATATATGAAATTCTTATAGGATTAAATTTGTGCAAAGGTTTAAATTTACCTTGAGGATTCCACCATTCTTCAGCAATTTTAGAAAATTTTTCTATTTCTTTTTTGTTAATTGTGTTAGTTTTCATTTTTAAGTTAACTTTATATTTAAGTTTTTTTTTAATCAATATATTTTGACTTTTAAAGGTTATTAAATCATGAAAATTGTAGTATTAAAATTTGGTGGTACATCGGTAGGAACAATTGAAAAAATTAAAAATGTTGCTGAAATAATTAGTAATTATAAAAAAAAAAAATATGAAGTTATCGTTATTTCATCTGCAATGAGTGGCGTGACAAATGATCTTATAAGTAAGTCAAAAGAAATTAGCAGAAATTTTTCTGAAACTGAATATGATGTGTTAGTTTCATCTGGTGAGCAAGTTGCATGTTCATTAATAGCAGGAAGACTAATTCATAAAGGCCTAAAATCTAGATCTTGGTTAGCATGGCAAATACCTATAACTACAGTGGGTTCACATAAAAATTCCAGAATAAACTGGATAAATAAAAATAAAATAATTAAATTTTTGAAGGGAGGGGGTGTACCAATTATAACTGGTTTTCAGGGCATAAATACTGATGAAAGGATTACTACAATTGGAAGAGGTGGTTCAGATGCCAGTGCTATTATGCTAGCGAAATTTTTTAAAGCTGAAAGGTGTGTTATCTACACAGATGTTGAAGGGATTTATACTACAGATCCAAATATATTAAAAAAGGCAAAAAAAATTAGATCTATTTCTTATGAAGAAATGTTGGAAATGGCCTCTTTAGGTTCTAAAGTAATGCAGCCAGAATCAATTCAAGATGCGAGACTGAATAGAGTCAATATTGAGGTAAGATCATCATTTTTCAAAAGACCTGGTACATTAATTACAAAAAAAAAAAATATTAATACTAATAGGATTATAACTGGAATATCTTCTACTACAAATGACTCTAAAGTAACTTTTGTAGGTGTTAAAGACAAACCTGGAGTTGCAGCATCAATTTTCAGACCTTTATCTAAAAACTTTATAAATGTAGATATGGTAGTCCAAAATATATCTGCAAACGGAAAAGAAACAGATTTAACCTTTACAATTAAAAACGATGATTTACGAAAGACAAAAAAAATAATTTCAGAAAATAAAAATATCAAATTTAGAAAATTACTATTTGATAAAGATTTGTCTAAAATTTCAATAATTGGAGTTGGGATGGTCACTACACCTGGAGTAACTTTTAGAATGTTTCAAACCCTGGCAAATAAAAAAATAAATATTTTAGTTATTTCTACCTCTGAAATTAAAATTTCAGTTTTGATTAGTAAAAAAAATACCAAAAAAGCATTAACTGCTTTACATAAAGAGTTTAAATTGGATAAATAAGATATGAGTCTTAGACCGTTTAGAGATATTAAAAGAAGAAAAACAAAAGTTATAAGTGTAGGTGATGTTAAGATCGGAGGTGACCATCCAATATCTGTCCAATCTATGACAAATACTTTAACAACAGATATAAGATCAACTATAAAACAAATTAATGAAATTAAAAATGAAGGTGCAGATCTTGTTAGGGTGTCTTGCCCTGATGAAGCTTCAACAAAAGCCCTAAAAGAAATAGTTAAGAATGTAAATATTCCTGTAATTGCAGATATTCATTTTCATTATAAAAGAGCAATTGAGGCTGCAAAAAATGGAGCAAGTTGTTTGAGAATTAATCCTGGGAATATAGGTGATAAGATTAAAATAAGGGAGGTTATTAAAGCCGCTAAAGATAATAAATGTTCATTAAGAGTTGGAGTTAATGCAGGTTCTTTAGAAAAAGATATTTTAGAAAAATTTAAAGAGCCTTGTCCAGAAGCCTTAGTAGAAAGTGCTTTGAGAAATATAAAAATTATAGAAGATGAAGATTTTTTTAACCTTAAGATTAGTGTCAAATCCTCAGATGTTTTTCTCTCAATTGAAGCATATAAACAGTTATCAAAAATTACTGATTATCCACTTCATCTCGGTATTACTGAAGCAGGGGGCTTTATTTCAGGAAGTATAAAATCCTCAATTGGAGTTGGAACTCTTCTTTTAAATGGAATAGGTGATACTATTAGAATTTCTTTATCTGATGATCCAGTAAAAGAGGTAAAAATAGGAAATGAGATATTAAAATCTTTAAATATTAGAAATAGAGGAGTCAAAATCATTTCATGTCCTTCATGTGCAAGACAAGGTTTCGAAGTAATAGATACTGTTAAAATTTTGGAAAAAAAGTTGTCTCATATCAAAACACCAATCACACTATCTATTATTGGATGTGTTGTTAACGGCCCAGGTGAGGCTGCGATGACTGATATTGGAATTACTGGTGGGCAAAAAGGGAACAATATGCTGTACCTTTCTGGAATTCAGACAGAGAAAGTTTTGACTAAAGATATGATTACAAGAGTAGTCAAAGAGGTTGAAAAAAAAATTTCTGAATTAAAAAACAAATAAGATGATACCACAAAAAACAATCAAAGAATTAATTAATAAGCACTCTAGTTTAGAAAAAGAATTATCATCAGGTAATACTGACAAAAAATTATTTGCCGAAAAATCTAAAGAATATTCTGACTTAAATGATATTATCAAAGATGCAAAAATATATATTTCTTTTGAAAAGGATAAAAATGAATTAGAAAAAATTCTAAGTGACAAAAATACAGATAAAGAAATGATTAAATTAGCAGAAAGTGAGTTAAATGATCTAAAATTACAACATGCCAAAAATGAAAAAAAGTTAAAATTATTTTTGTTACCCAAAGATGAAGCAGATAAGAAAAATGCTATAATTGAAATCAGAGCTGGGACAGGAGGCCTTGAAGCTAGTTTATTTGCTGCAGATCTTTTTAAGATGTATGAAAAAGTCAGTAATAAAAAAAGATGGTCTTTAGAATTAATTTCTATCTCAAGAAGTGAAGCTGGAGGACTGAAGGAAGTGATTGTTTCAATAAGGGGAAATAATATATATTCTACATTAAAGTATGAGAGTGGAGTTCACAGAGTTCAAAGAGTACCTGACACCGAAACGCAAGGAAGAGTACATACCTCTGCCGCAACAGTTGCTGTATTGCCTGAGGCTGAGGAAATTGATTTAAAAATTAATGAATCTGATTTAAGAATAGATGTATTCAGAGCGGGCGGACCAGGAGGGCAATCAGTCAATACAACTGATAGTGCAGTTAGGATAACTCATATTCCAACAGGTATTTCTGTATCTCAACAAGATGAAAAATCTCAGCACAAAAATAAGTCAAAAGGAATGAAGATTTTAAGGGCTAGACTTTATGAACTTGAGAGGTCTAGAATTGAACAAGAGCGTTCTAAAGATCGAAAAAGTAAAATAGGTTCAGGAGACAGATCAGAAAGAATTAGGACATATAACTTTCCTCAAGGCAGGGTGACTGATCATAGAATTAATTTGACTTTACACAAATTAGAGGAATTTCTTGAGGGTGAAGTGTTTGACGAAATGATAGAGTCTTTAACATTACAGGCACAAGAAGAGAGATTAAGCAATCTTTAATTATGAATATACAAGATGCTATAAAAAGTGCTAATAAAAGATTAAAACAAAATAATATTAAATCTTTTCTATTAGACTCTGAAATTTTAATGTCTAAAACTCTCAATAAAGATAGAAAGTACATTCTTTTAAATGAAAAAATTATTCTCAATAAATGTGAATTTAATAATTACAAAAATTTAATAGATCAAAGATCTAAAGGAAAACCAATTGCTTACCTATTAGGTAAAAAATTTTTTTGGAAAGATGAATTTGATATAAACGACGATGTTTTGATCCCCAGACCAGATACAGAATTGATTGTTGAACAAACATTAAAATTCAGTAAACACAAATCAAAATTAAAAGTTTTGGACATTGGAGTGGGCTCAGGATGTATCCTTTTGTCAATTTTAAAAGAGAAAAAAGATTTTCTTGGGACTGGTATTGATATAGATGAAAAAACCCTAAAAGTTTGTAAAATTAACGCTTTTAAACTGGGTCTTTCAAAAAGAGTAAAATTTTTTAAATCAGATATTGACAATTTTACTTTCGGCAAATATGATTTAATTATATCTAATCCTCCATATATTAATAAAATTGATTTAAAATATTTGGATAGGGATGTAATAAATTTCGAACCAAAAATGGCACTTAACGGTGGATTAGAAGGTATATCAGAAATCAGAAAAGTTGTTAAAAAGTCATCTGAACTGATTAAAAGAAATGGAAAGTTTATTTTAGAGATTGCTTTTGATCAAAAAAATAAAGTTTCTAAGTTATTAAAAAATAATGGTTTTTATATAAATAAAATTTTAAAAGATTATGCAAAAAACGATCGATGTGTTGTTTCAACAAAATTGTGATTAAAAAAAAATATGGTTACTTTTAGAAATAAGAATAATACAAGAAGAAATAATTTCAGAAGAAATGACAGAAATTATAAATCTAACAATGATAGAGGAAAATTTAGTACAAGTTTTTCAAATAATGAGAATTTTCAAAGGAGATCGCCCAGCAGAAACAATCATAATGCTCCAAAATTAATTGAGAAATATAATAATTTAGCAAGAGAAGCCTCTTCTAATGGAGATAAAATATTATCTGAAAATTATTTTCAACATGCAGATCATTTTATGAGAGTTTTAAATGAAAGAGAAAACTACAAAAAAGAGACTATAAATAAAGATCCACAAAATAATAGTGATATTAATCTAAAAGATGAAAAGAAAATAGAAGATTTTCCTGATAAGGAAAATGAAAAAAATGAAAAACTTCAATTTGAAGTGAGCTAATTTAAACCAATAATTTTTTCTGATTTTAGTACATCAAGTTTAATTTTTGATGTTTCAAATAACTTTCTATCCTCATTTTTTAAAATTTTACCAGGAGGTAATTTTAATTTTTGTGAATTAACTTTTTTCCCATTTATGATTACTTCATAATGCAAATGTGGTCCAGTTGATTTTCCAGTAGAACCAACATACCCGATTGTTTGGCCCTGTTTCACTCTTACTCCGCTTCTAACTCCTTTTGCAAATTTCGACATGTGAGCGTAAATAGTTTGATATGTAGAATTATGTTTTATAACAATGCAATTTCCTCCACCACCACACCATCCTGCTTTTTTTACCAGCCCGTCTCCTGATGCCATTATTGGAGTACCTTTAGGTGCAGCAAAATCTGTACCTCTATGCATTTTATTGAATCCATCAATGGGATGTTTCCTCATACCAAAAGGTGACGAAAGTCTTGCACCATTAATGGGAGTTTTCATTAATGCTTTCTTAACACTTTTGCCATTTCTATCATAATGACCCTCACTACCTTTTTTATCAAAATAATATAAAGCAAAATTTTCACCACTTAATTTTAAGTTTGCAAAAAGAATATTTCCTGTTTCAATTATTTTTTTATTATCATCCGTAAAAATTTCATACATAATTTGAAAACTATCTTTTTTTTGTATATCTCTTTGAAAATCTACCTGAAATCCGTAAATCCTAGCAAACTCTATAATTATATTTGGAGATATATTTTCATCTATAGCTGATTTATATAAGCTTTGTAATATTACATTTTCTTTATACAATATATTCTTATTAAGCTTAGTTAATAAAATTCTTTGGTTAAACCCATCTTTTGTATTTCTTGATAAATATATTTTCTTAGTTTTTGATATTTGAAATATAAAATTTTTTAATAAATTTTCTGATTGGTCAATTGTAAATAAAATTTTTTGATTAGTATTTAACTTATTTAAATTTACTTCTTTTGATAATTTTTTTTTTATTTCATTAATTTCCTTTTTTTTAATTGAGTAGCTTTCCAAGATATTATCAAAAGTTTCACCTTTTAAGACTTTATGTTCAATTTTTTTGAATTTAGGTTCTAAATTGTCAAATAAATGGTGAATAGTTTTTTTGAAATAAATGTTATTTAAAGTGTTTTTATAGTTAAAATAAATTTTCTTTTTACTGTAATTATAATAAGAAGTAGAAATTATAGTAATGAAAACTAGAATTAATAAAGCAAAAATTTCTGTATTTTTTCTAATTATGATTTTAAATTTATTGAACATTAAAAAATTTTTTAAAAACAATTATTAGTTTAGGGATATAATAAAATCAAAAAAAACTGCATAAAATAGGCATTTTTGACTATTTTTTTTAATCATAAATGCTTGATTTCCCCTAATTTTAGCCTATAAGCATCAAACTTTCTCAGTAAATTATTGAAATATCAATAAAAATGCTAAGATTATTGGGCTCATTAAGCCCAATTAGCTATTTAAAAAGTAAAGAATTTAAGAAGAGAAGTGTGGACGGTTAAGGTTACCAAAATTTGTCGTACACACTTCAACATTATATAAATTTTATTCTTAGAATTTATATAGAAGCTAGTGTGCGCCGTTTTTAAACTTGAGAGTTTGATCATGGCTCAGAACGTACGCTGGCGGCACGCCTAACACATGCAAGTCGAACGAAGTAGCAATACTTAGTGGCAGACGGGTGAGTAACATGTGGGTATCTTCCCTTTGGCCTGGAATAACACGAGGAAACTTGTGCTAATACCGGATAAGTCTTTACGGAGAAAGCTTTATGCACCATTGGATGAGCCCGCACTTGATTAGTTTGTTGGTAGGGTAATGGCCTACCAAGACTTTGATCAATAGCTGATTTGAGAGGATGATCAGCCACATTGGGACTGAGACACGGCCCAAACTCCTACGGGAGGCAGCAGTGGGGAATCTTGCACAATGGAGGAAACTCTGATGCAGCGATGCCGCGTGAGTGAAGAAGGCCCTTGGGTTGTAAAGCTCTTTCGTCGGGGAAGAAAATGACTGTACCCGAATAAGAAGGTCCGGCTAACTTCGTGCCAGCAGCCGCGGTAATACGAAGGGACCTAGCGTAGTTCGGAATTACTGGGCTTAAAGAGTTCGTAGGTGGTTGAAAAAGTTGGTGGTGAAATCCCAGAGCTTAACTCTGGAACTGCCATCAAAACTTTTCAGCTAGAGTATGATAGAGGAAAGCAGAATTTCTAGTGTAGAGGTGAAATTCGTAGATATTAGAAAGAATACCAAATGCGAAGGCAGCTTTCTGGATCATTACTGACACTGAGGAACGAAAGCATGGGTAGCGAAGAGGATTAGATACCCTCGTAGTCCATGCCGTAAACGATGTGTGTTAGACGTTGGAAATTTATTTTCAGTGTCGCAGCGAAAGCAATAAACACACCGCCTGGGGAGTACGACCGCAAGGTTAAAACTCAAATGAATTGACGGGGACCCGCACAAGTAGTGGAGCATGTGGTTTAATTCGAAGATACGCGCAGAACCTTACCAACACTTGACATGTTCGTCGCGACTTTAAGAGATTAAAGTTTTCGGTTCGGCCGGACGAAACACAGGTGCTGCATGGCTGTCGTCAGCTCGTGTCGTGAGATGTTGGGTTAAGTCCCGCAACGAGCGCAACCCTTACTTTTAGTTGCCATCATTAAGTTGGGCACTCTGAAAGAACTGCCAGTGATAAGCTGGAGGAAGGTGGGGATGACGTCAAGTCCTCATGGCCCTTACGTGTTGGGCTACACACGTGCTACAATGGTATTTACAATAGGAAGCGAAACGGCGACGTTAAGCAAATCCTTAAAAAATACCTCAGTTCGGATTGCACTCTGCAACTCGAGTGCATGAAGCTGGAATTACTAGTAATCGTGGATCAGCGTGCCACGGTGAATGCGTTCCCGGGTCTTGTACACACCGCCCGTCACACCATGGGAGTTGGTTCTACCTTAAGGCAAGGTTTTAAACCCTTGACCACGGTATAGTCAGCGACTGGGGTGAAGTCGTAACAAGGTAGCCGTAGGGGAACCTGCGGCTGGATTACCTCCTTTCTAAGGATGAGTGAAATGTTTAATTTCACTCTAAATAATTTACACGGTTAATGTTGACCGTCCTCATTTCTCTTCTTAAGTTAGTGTTTCTCTTGCATAGGGGCCGGTAGCTCAGTTGGTTAGAGCACACCCTTGATAAGGGTGGGGTCGAAAGTTCGAGTCTTTCTCGGCCCACCAAAAAGTTCTAGGGGGATTAGCTCAGCTGGGAGAGCGCCTGATTTGCATTCAGGAGGTCAGCGGTTCGATCCCGCTATCCTCCACCAAAAACACTTAGTTATATAAATTGTGAAAAAAATAATAATTAATATCAATATCTATATCCGAACATTAGCAATGTTATTAGCTAATGTTCAAAATAAAAATTTGATTCAACACAGAATTTTTTTCTGTGCATAAATCAAGCGTTTAAGGGCGTGTGGCGGATGCCTTGGCACTGAAAGCCGAAGAAGGACGTGATATACTGCGATAAGTTTCGGGGAGCTGTATGTAAGTTTTGATCCGAAAATTTCCGAATGGGGAAACCCACCACTTTATGTGGTACTTTAAATTGAATACATAGATTTAAAGAGACAACCTGGAGAACTGAAACATCTAAGTAACCAGAGGAAAAGAAATCAATTGAGATTCCGTTAGTAGTGGCGAGCGAAAACGGATTAGGCCAGTAGTTTTGTTAAAAAAATTTGAATAGTTTGGAAAAGCTAACCACAGAGGGTGATAGTCCCGTAAAAGTAATGTTTAATAAAATTCTTGAGTAAAGCGGGACACGTGAAATCTTGCTCGAATATAGGGGGACCACCCTCTAAGCCTAAATACTCTTCAGTGACCGATAGTGAACTAGTACCGTGAGGGAAAGGTGAAAAGAACCCCTATTAGGGGAGTGAAATAGAACCTGAAACCGCATGCCTACAATCAGTCGAAGCTCTTTTTAGAGTGACGGCGTACCTTTTGTATAATGGGTCAGTGACTTAATTTATTAAGCAAGCTTAAGCCATCTAGGTGTAGGCGCAGCGAAAGCAAGTCTTAATAGGGCGATTAGTTTAATGGATTAGACCCGAAAACGAATGAGCTTACCATGAGCAGGTTGAAAGCAAGGTAACACTTGCCGGAGGACCGAACCAGTTGACGTTGAAAAGTCTTTGGATGACTTGTGGTAAGGGGTGAAAGGCCAACCAAATTCGTAGATAGCTGGTTTTCCGCGAAAACTATTTAGGTAGTGCGTTGAATAAATAGATGTTTAGAGGTAGAGCACTAAATGGGCTAGGGGGAAGAGATTCTTACCAAACCTAATAAAACTCCGAATGCTAAACATTGTTCTTCAGCAGACAGACTGTGGGTGCTAAGGTCCATGGTCGAGAGGGAAAGAGCCCAGACCACCAGATAAGGTCCCAAAATTATGATTAAGTGTGAAAGGATGTGGAAATTCCTTAACAGCCGGGAGGTTGGCTTAGAAGCAGCCATCCTTTAAAGATAGCGTAACAGCTCACCGGTCTAATAGAGTTTCTGCGCCGAAGATGTAACGGGGCTAAAATCATATACCGAATCTGTGGATTTATAATTTTTTCGAAAATTATAACTGGTAGCGGAACGTTCTGTAAGCCTGTGAAGGGATATCTGTGAAGAATCCTGGAGGTATCAGAAGTGCGAATGCTGACATAAGTAACGATAAAAGAAGTGAAAAACTTCTTCGCCGAAAATCCAAGGGTTTCTGCGCAAGGTTAATCCGCGCAGAGTTAGTCGGCACCTAAGGCGAGGGCGAAAGCCGTAGTCGATGGAAATAAGGTTAATATTCCTTAACCAGATGGTAGTGACGAATCTTGTAAGTTGTGAGCTCTTAATGGATTGAGTTTGCCGCGAAAAGGTTCCAAGAAATAGCTCCATCATTAGACCGTACCCTAAACCGACACAGGTGGATTAATAGAGTATATTTAGGCGCTTGAGAGAATGATGTTGAAGGAACTCGGCAAAATGCTTCCGTAACTTCGGAATAAGGAAGACCTTTTTGTAGGCAACTATGAAAGGGTGGCACAAGCTAGGGAGAAGCGACTGTTTATCAAAAACACAGGGCTCTGCTAACACGTAAGTGGATGTATAGGGTCTGACGCCTGCCCGGTGCTGGAAGGTTAATGCGATGGGTGCAAGCTCATTTCTGAAGCCCCAGTAAACGGCGGCCGTAACTATAACGGTCCTAAGGTAGCGAAATTCCTTGTCGGGTAAGTTCCGACCTGCATGAATGGCGTAACGATTTCTCCGCTGTCTCCAACATCAACTCAGTGAAATTGAATTCTCCGTGAAGATGCGGAGTTCGCGTAGTTAGACGGAAAGACCCCGTGCACCTTTACTGCAACTTTACATTGGTGTTAGGAAAAACATATTTAGCATAGGAGGGAGACATTGAAGCGAGAGCGTCAGCTTTTGTGGAGTCACCAGTGAAATACCTCTTTTGTTTTTCTTGATATCTAACTGATTGCCGTCATCCGGCATCAAGACATTGTATGGTGGGTAGTTTGACTGGGGCGGTCGCCTCCCAAATAGTAACGGAGGCGTGCGAAGGTAGGCTCAGAACGGTCAGAAATCGTTCGTAGAGTGCAATGGCATAAGCCTGCCTGACTGTGAGACTGACAAGTCGAGCAGAGACGAAAGTCGGTCATAGTGATCCGGTGGTTCTGAGTGGAAGGGCCATCGCTCAACGGATAAAAGGTACGCCGGGGATAACAGGCTGATACTGCCCAAGAGCTCATATCGACGGCAGTGTTTGGCACCTCGATGTCGGCTCATCACATCCTGGGGCTGGAGCAGGTCCCAAGGGTTTGGCTGTTCGCCAATTAAAGTGGTACGTGAGCTGGGTTCAGAACGTCGTGAGACAGTTCGGTCCCTATCTGCTATGCGTGTAGAAGAATTGAGAGGAGTTGACCCTAGTACGAGAGGACCGGGTTGAACATACCACTGGTGGACCGGTTGTAGCGCCAGCTGCAGTGCCGGGTAGCTAAGTATGGACGAGATAACTGCTGAAAGCATCTAAGCGGGAAACTCACCTCAAAACTAGTTCTTCCAATAGAGCCGTGGTAGACCACCACGTTGATAGGCTGGGTGTGGAAGCGCAGTAATGCGTGTAGCTAACCAGTACTAATAGCTCAATCGGCTTGATTTATGCACTGAAAAAAATTTTAATAAACTGTTTTTTTATTGATCTTAAATACTTTAAAAGTAATCATTGATTGATCAATCAAACATATGAAAGCTTTAATACTTGGAGTAGGAAACATTGGTTTTCGTCATGCACAGGGATTGTCAAGATTTTCTGACAAAACCTCCGACATTTACCTTTTTGATGTTTCAGAAAGATATAAAACACTTTTTAACAAAGATATACAAATTCTAAAAAATAAGACCAACATATATTTTGTTGAAGATAATTTTGAAAAAATAAAAGATATTGACTTTGATATCACTATAATTTCTACCACCGCAGATACTAGGGTTCATTCATTAGAATTAGCACTTCAAAAAATTAAAACTAAATTTATTTTAATTGAGAAACCGATTTGTAATTCAATAAAAGATTTAGAGATTTTAAAAAAATTAAACTCAAAAAATATTTTTATAAACTTTCCACGAAGATATTGTGAATGGCATAACAAAATTAGTAAAAAAATTAAAAGGGACTATGCTAATGAAATTTTAAACGTATTAATAACAGGTAAAAATCTAGGTATAGCTTGTAATATAAGTCATTATGTAGATTTAATGAACATGTGGACGAATACATTTCCTTTGAGAGTTGAGAATAAAGATTTAGAGGATTGGAAAAATTCAAAAAGAAAAGGTTTTTTTGAGGTTGATGGGTGTTTTGATATTTTTTTTCAAAATAATCATTTACTTAAATTAATATCTAATGAGAAATACAATTATCATGAAATCAATATTAGAAACAAATATATGAAAAATATTTGTACTATTAACTATAGTAAGGGTTATGCAAAATTTAGCGATCAAGAAATGATATATGGAAAAAGTAAATTTCAAAGCGAGTCTTCACATATTTTATACGAAAATTTAAAAACTAAAAAAAAATATGAGATATCTGATCTTAGTTTGGGAGTGAAGTGCTATGATAAAATTTTATGTTCTTTAATTGATCATTGGAATAAAAAAAATAATTCAAGTGTTAGTGAAATTAAGATAACATAATTTTTTCTAAGATTTGTTGTGTTTTATATGCATCCTTCAAAGTGGCAGATTTTAAATTTTTATTTCCTTTAATTAAATTTAGAAAATCTTTGGACTGTCCTAAAAATCCTGGCTTAAGTTTTTTTTCACTTTTTAAATTTGAAAAAATGTCACTTTTTTCAACAAGTTTAGGTTTGTAACTCTTTAAAGGATATTTTTTATTTGGTTTTACAAAACTAATTCCTTCATAAATTTCAAAACTCTCAAAAGGCCGAAGCAGTAATCTCTTTTTCCCATTTTCTATTTCTAAAGAGAAATTGTCAGGAGAATTTGAATTCATTAGGATATTACAAAGGTGATTTTGTTTTGACCTTAACAATGTCGTTCTTCCAGAGTCAAAGTTATTTAATTTAATTCTAGTATTTTTAATTATTTTTAAATCACCAAAAAGAAACCTCAATATATCTATTCCATGACAGGAATTTTCAAATACATTTCTAAATCCAACTAATTTATTTTTACCTTTCTTTACAACACCAGGTAATTTCATATTGCAAAATAATTGACCTTTACTATTCTTTATAAATTTGAAAGCTTTATCTATTGTGCTGTAAAATCTTCTATTATATGCAACATTTACAAATTTAGGGTAATTTGAAGCGTACTTTTTAAGATATCTTGTGCCAATTGATACTGGCTTTTCTACTAATATTGGTTTTTTATGCTTGATTAAAATTTCTAATATTTTTGGAGTTGTTTCAGTAGTTGATGATAAAATAATAGCATCCCAATCGTTTCTTGACTTGGCTAATTTATATGGATCTTTCCATACATTAGTAATTTTGTGTTTATTTGCAAAATGTTTAACTTTAGTTGAATTAAATCTTGATGCACAATGCTTAATTTTATAACCTAAGAACTTAAATGCTTCCACATGAAAATTGGCAATATTTCCACAGCCAATAATAGCTAAACTTAAATTTTTCTTCATAAAAATTTTTTTAAACTTTTTTTTTTGCTATTACAAAATAATGTTGAGCCCAACTTTTTTTTTTATCAAATCTATCCAAATAAAAAAGCAATATATTAATTAAAAAAGTTATGATTCTAAATATAATTCCTATGGGAAAAACAATGCATTTTATAAACATATTTTTTTTGTTTGTATCAAAGATTGATGCAACCAATTTATTTAATATGGTACCAATCAAATGAAAACCTCCTCCAGACTTGGTTAATGATTCTGAAATCATACCATTTTCTTTTAAAAGGTATTCAAGGCCTGGACCAAGGTAATTAAAATAATTGTGAGGCAACATATGTTCACCTCCACATTGTGGTACAGTAATTATAAAAATACCATCATCTTTTAAAATTCTACTTACTTCTTTAATAACATTTTTTGGGTCATAAACATGCTCTAAAACATCTGAACAAAGTATAAGATCATAGGATTTATCTTCTCTAGGTATTTTTTCATTAATATTACAATAAAAATCGTGTTTTACATCTAAAACATCATATTTCATTTCTTTTATAACTTCATCACTGTCACAGCTTTCATATTTTACTTTGTTAAAATAGGCTCTATATGGTTGATGTCCTGCACCTACATCAAGTAGAGTTTTACCCTCAATATCATACTTCTTAGCTATCTCTTTAACAAATTTAGTAACAAAGTATCTCCCATATCCTGATGGAGGAAACTGTAAAAGATAATTAATCTTATTTATCGCTCTATCTGGTATCTCATCATATGAGTTGAGTTTTCTTTTTAATTTTGAATTAATTAATTTTAATATCATCAAATAAATTGTTTGTGGGTATATTTTAATTACATAATAGTGAAAATATTGATAAATAAAACCTTTATTTAGACATTTATAAAATTTAAAAAAATTATTTTGAAAAAATTGAATAAAAAAAAAGGGATTTTGTTTTGGATTACTGGACTTTCTGGTTCGGGAAAATCAACCTTAGCTAAAAGAATATTTCCGTATATAAAAAAAAAATGTGGCCCCAGCGTTTATCTTGATGGAGATACTATGAGAAAGATTTTAGAACTTTATGATTATTCATATAGAGGAAGAGCGTCTAATTTAAAAAAATTTAATAGAATTGTTAAACTTTTAACTGACCAAGGAATAAATGTAGTTTTTTCTTTGATTGGACTGATGAACAAACCCAGGGCTTGGAATAGAAAGAATATAAAAAAGTACGTAGAGATTTTTATAATGTCAAATGTAAAAAAAATAATTTCAATTGATAAAAAAAATATATATAAAAAAAACAAAAATGTTGTAGGCGTTACAATTAAGCCTCAATTTCCAAAAAAACCAGATATAATAATTAACAACACTTTTGACAAAAGTTTTAAATCTTTGGAAACTGAATTACTTATGAAAATTAAAAAACTGTTAATAAAAAAAAGATATTAAATTAGTTTATTAGCTGCTTTTATATCTTGAACGGTATCTATTTCATGCCAAAAACTTTTATATTTTTGATATCTTAATTTCAAAAAATTTTTGTTAATTGCTAGATTTAAAAAAGAGGTCATATCAATACTAGGTTGTTTTAATTTTTTATAAAATCTAAAAAGCCTAAAAAAGGTTTCCCTTCTTAATTTTATCAATCCCATGAATTGATATTTTGGAAGCTTTTTAGAATTTAATTTAGTACCAATTTTATATATATAATCTTTTTTTATAATGATATTTTCGGCATCTAATATCATTCTTGAAAATGACATTCTCTTAAGCCAATTTTTTTTCCAATTTATATTCAGGGGTAAAAAATCAATATTTTTTTTTAACATTTTATAAATTTTATCATCAAAAATTATATCTCCATAACAAATAACCACACTAGCTTTTACCTTTTTGTTTGCCAAAAACATACTATGAACCATATTTGATTTTTTGTAATTTTTATTGAAAATCATTTTAAATTTTTTGTTTGTTACAATATTAGAAATTAATTTCTTTTTGTATCCAGTTATAACTATCTTTTTTTTAAATTTATCAAAAAATTTTTCATTATGTTCAAATATAGTTTTATCTTTTATTTTTGTAAGGCATTTTGGTTTATTTCTATTTATCTTTGGTAGTCTCGAACCACGACCTGCAGCTAAAAGTATTAATTGCATTTAAAAAATTTTTTTAATATTTTTTTTTCAAAGTCCCTTAAATGTGTATATCTCTCGGGATGCCACATTATTCCCATTAATTTTTTATTATTACTTAAAAAACATTCTACAAAATCATCTTGAGTTTTTGCAAGAATATTAAAAGTTTTAGGGAGATCTGAAACTTCAATTCCAAAGTTATGATAAGAATTTACTTTAATAATTTTTTTTTTAGTTAAGGATCCAAAAATTGAATGATTTTTTCTTACGTGATTTTTAACTCTTTTTATTTTTCCACCAAAAAATAAATTAATTTTTTGAGCACCTCTACAAATGCCAAGCAATGGAATTTTTCTTTTTTTTGAAAATTTAATTAATTTATCCTCAACCCTGGATCTATCATCATTAATCTTTGGATTTCCACCAGGTGATAAAATAATTCCTTTTATTCTAATCTTGTTTTTTAAAATATTGTTTACTATTTTAAGATTATTCGGAATAAGCAACGGTATCATTTTTAAATTCAAAATTAATTTTATAAATCTTACATCTAAATTGTCTCTTAATTCTTTAAATTTACCAATTCTATCCAAACGTTGATTGATCAAAATTAAATTTTTCATTAATTTATAAAATCTACTTTTTTGTCTTTACAATTTATATTTAAAATTTTGTGACTAATAATTCTATTAAAATTTTTTTCACCAACACCTATAAGTGCTGGTAGATTAAGTTCAGAACATCTTATTGCCATATGAGAGTTTAGACCACCATATTTAGTAACAAGACCTTTTATATTTTTATTAAACAAAAAATCAAAACCTGGATCTGCATTTTCAACACAAACAATTCCCTCATAATTTAATTTTATTTTATTTTTATCAAATACAATAATTTTAGATGTAATTGATTTATCTGATAAAAAGTTAATTTTATCGTAATTTTTTATTTGTACGAATAAGTCTTCTGTATCCCTAATTACATCTGGAAGATATATATCTTTAGTAGAATAATAATCGTCTTTATTTTCCTTTATATGTCTTTTCAATGATAAAATATTTTTGTCAGTAGTTAAGTTGAAATACATTTCCATAATACGACTTATTTTTATATAAGAAAGTTCATTAATTTTGAGGTTATACCTTTTTCCTAATTTGGTTAAATTTTTAAAAATTAAATCTATACTTTTACTAAACACAAATTTTGAATACTCTCTATTTACTATTGAATTTTTTATGAAATCAAAAAGCTCCTTATTTGATTTGTATATATTGATTCTTTTTATTGGTGCACTTAACCTCACATTTTTATTTGAACTTTGAGTAGCGGTCTTTTTTAATTTTTTACCAAAATACTTATTAAAACCATCTTTATAATTTAAGGATGTTATTTCATATGTTCCGGGTCTTAAATGACCATACTTTTCAAGAAACTTATTCTTTGATAATTTCGATAGATCATATTTCATCTTAGAAGTTATAGTGTTAATTGAAGAAAGAAATTTAATTTTTTCCTTCTCAGAAATTGCTTTAATTTCTTCTAATGAATTTAATAATTCCATCGCTATAAAACCACATCTTGCAAGTCCAGCAAAAGCAAAAGTTCCATATTTTTTACAATCCTCAATTAGCCAATAAATTTTATCAATTTCATAAAGATTTGAATTTTGAATCAATTTTTGTCTTTTTTTTAAAATTTCTATTTTTTTTATGTCCTCATCTTTTTTAAAAAGAGCAATTTTATTTATTTTAGCTAATTCATTATAAAATTGAGATATTTCTTTTTTTGTAAGGATATTTGCCAATTTCTCTTTCATTTTTTTTTTCGATGAAAAAGTAATGCACGTAAATAATAATTGAAATTCAATTTTGTCATGAAGAGAACTATCTAAGTTAAATCTATTTAAATAATAATTTACAATCTTGTTTGCAATTTTATTATCTAAATTTTTAGGTAACCAGGAATTAAAATCAATTCTTATATCCACGTAAGGAGTGCCATAAAAAGTTGTCATCAAGTGAAATTGATCCAGTTCTCTGTAACCATAATTCGCTCTGTTTTGTGACCAGACATGGTCAGTAATAAGTTCTTGATATAGAGATAATGATAATGGTTTTGGTTTTGACCCAATTATTTCTGCAGGGTTCCAATCTGGCATTACTCCAAAAAAAGTAGTTTTACCCATTAGATCGGGATGTTTTTGTTTTAATTTATCTATTTTTTTTTTTAGACTAAAAAAATAATTCGTATCAAATTTTTTATTAACTTTTGCCTTTGGAACAATAAGTTTTCTTACCTGAAGTATATATACCTCTTTTTTTTTCCCAATAGCAAACTCTATATCTAAATCATTTTCTTTTGTTAAATTTCTAATTTCAAGAAAAGCTTTGTAAAGTTTGAGAAATTTGTTAGGTAAATTATAATTTTTATTTTCATAAAATTCTATAGAATTAGAACCACCCTTTCCTGATGTTACTACATCTGTTTCATTTCCATCATAGTAATTTATATTGATAGTTTTTGAGTAGTTTTCTAAGTTTCTTGTAAGCAAAACTCCAGAAAATTTAATTTTTCTTATCATTTTTTGAACAAAAAAAACTTCATTTCTTAATTTTTTTTTACCTTTTATTAATTCGTCAATTGATTTTTTAATTGAAAAGTAATCATTAGCTTTGACATTTAAAAAACTTTTATATTTACCAGCATTTGATTTTAGTTTTGTATCTTCGTTTTTAAATGATGATCTAATAGCTATTAAATTTTTTTTAAATTTTTTAGAAATTTTAAAAATTATTTTTTTCTCATTATTCAGATAGTCCCTACAGTTAAAGATAATTAATTCAGGAATAATAGATTTTTTTAACCTTAAGTTTTTAAGCGTTTCAGATTTAGATTTAAATTTCATAAAGCATCTTCTTTTCTATAAAAAATTATAATAATGTCAAAAATATTAAGCATCTACAATCAGAAAAGAGATATTCATCAGTATAATAATATGCTTTTAATTACTAATGACGATTTTTATCTCTAAGATTTTTTAACTATTTTTTATCCAAAATAAGATGGCATAGAATAATTTTATTAATGGGTATTGTATATTGTAAGAATTAATTTATAAGATGATTTAGATGATTTACCAGATCCCCACAGAATACTAAAAATTATTTAAATAAAATTTTTTTATGAAAATAATTTATCTAATACTTGATGCAATTTCTTATCAAGACTCATGGCTTAAAAAAGATACGAAAATGAAATACTTAAGAAATATTTCCTTTGAAAGTTTAAATTTTCATAATCATTATGCAGTTACTCATAATACAATTGGTAATTGTGCAGCTTTATTAAGTGGGTTAAGTCCAACTCTAACAAATGCTGTTGGAAGATTGCAGAGTTATGATGAAAACCAATATGGATATTTACAAAATGTTTTAAAAGAAAATGGTTGCTCCACTCATTTTATGACACCTTGTAAATTCATTTACTCTCCTGACCCTAATTATAAATTTGAATTTGATTCATTTTCTGTTTTATCTCCATCACTTGCAGAATACAGAGTCTCTGCAGAACAATTGAATAACCAACAATTTTTTAAAAAAGTAAAAGAGTTAAGTTCAGTAAAAGACTACTTTTTAGGATTACATTATGTCGATTGTCATGAGCCTTACGAGACCCCTTTAAATAATAAATTAAAAAATAGATTTTTATTTCCTAATATTCGAAAATTTCTTTTTACGTATGAAAATATTTTTTATAGAATCCCAAGGAGAATATTAAGATTGTATCTCAAACCATCAACTATTCTAAAAAATATTTATATGTATAAAGAGTACCCACATCTAAAAAATCTAAAGTCTAACCCTCTCGGTCCTCTCTTAAGTCCAGAAAGATACAGTAATTTTTACCAAAAATGTTGGGAGGATGAAGATTTATACAAAGAATTTGTTGAAATGAAGTTGTTAGCTACAGAATATCTAGATGAACAAATTTCCAAATTTTTAAATTATATTAAAGAAAACTCTCCTAAGGATACAATTATATTTTTTTCATCTGATCATGGAAATAATGGAGTTTTATCCCCTAATTTTATAAAAAAAAATGGTCCATTAAATGAATTGAGTACTCATATTCCACTTTCAATAATAACCTTTGACGATGAGCTTAAAAAAAAATTTAATGTTAAGGGGGATATAAATATTTTTAGTTCACACACTGATTTTTATAATACTGCACTTAGGTTATACAATATACCAGTAGAAGAAAATGAATTCGAAAAAAATTTACTAAATATGTCTGATCAAGAAAGATTTATCCTTTCGGAGATACATGATAATAGAAAAAAACATGTTCAAACAAGGCTTGTTTCTCAAAATCAGATAATTGATTTAAGAATTAAGCCAATAAAAAACCCTGAAAACTGGCTTTTATATAAGAAAGAAGATTTATTAAATAATCCCTCGAGTGAAGAATTTAATATATATGAAAATTATAAAAAAAAATATAATGATTATTTTAGTCGAAGAAAAAAACAAAATTAAATTTTAGTTTCACTTCACGAAGAGTATTGAATGAAAAAAAAAGTTCTTATCACCGGTTGTGCTGGATTTATTGGCAGTAAGTTGGCTGAAAAATTATTAGAAATTAAAAAATTTAAGATTTATGGAATTGATAATCTAAATGATTATTATGATAAAAAACTTAAGAAAAAAAGATTATCTAATTTAGACTATAAATCAAATTTTAAGTTTTACAAATTGGACCTAAATAATAAAAAACTACTATCAAAAAATTTTAAGAGAAATAAGTATGACTATGTTATTAATTTAGCTGCACAGGCTGGGGTAAGATATTCTATAACTAATCCAAGAAAATATTTTGACTCTAATTTATCAGGATATTTCAATATTTTAGAAGAATGTAGGCTTAACAAAGTTAAGTTTCTTTTTTTTGCTTCATCTAGTTCAGTTTATGGAGATCAGAAAAAAATGCCTCTTAAAGAAACAATGAATACTGATACTCCAAAATCATTTTATGCAGCAACAAAAAAATCTAATGAAATTATGTCGTATAGCTATAGCAAGATATATAAAATGAATATCGTTGGACTTCGTTTTTTCACTGTTTATGGTCCATACGGTAGACCCGATATGACACCATTTAGTTTTGTTAAAAACTTTTATAAAAAATTACCTATTAAAATTTTTAGTTTTGGAAAACACAAGAGAGATTTTACTTATATCGATGATGCTGTAATTACAGTAGTAGATTTATTTACTACTTTAATCGGAAAAAAACATAAATCTTTTTATGAAGTTTATAATATTGCAAAAGGAAAATCAGAAAAATTGTCAGATTATATAAAATATTTGGAATATGAATTAAAATCCAAATTTAAAAAAATTTATATAAAAGAACAACTAGGTGATGTAAAGAACACATTCGCTGATACAAATAAAATAAGAAAAATAATTAAGTATAAGTCAAAAGTTAATTTAAAAAGTGGAGTTTCAAAGTTCGTTTCTTGGTATAAAAAATATTATAACAATTGATACAAAAATGACCGAATATATAAACTATATTAAGAAAATCTTAAAATTAGGCAACTTAGGGTTCAAATTTTATTTAATAGTTTTTTTTAGTTTATTGTCTACTTTATTTGACATTTTAAGTATAATTTTGGTAATTCCAATAGCCACAATAATTTTTGATGCTTCTTCCTCAGGTGTTTTGAGTAATTTATTAGTAAGTTTAGAAAATTTTCAGATTTTTAGTGATAAAAAAAATTTTTTACTCGTATTTATAATAATTTTTGTCATCAAAACATTTCTAACAATTTTTATTTATCGTTATATTTCTAAAATAAGACTCGACTTAAAAGCCAAGCTTAGAATAGATCTAATAAACAAGTATAATTTAACAGAATATAACACATTTCGACAAAAACTTAGCTCACATCATATTCAGACTATTACTAGCGCTGTCTCAGTATTTTCTAATTGTCTAATGAGTTTTTTAAGAATTATTTCTGAAAGTATAATTATTTTATTTATCATTTTGTATCTAGTTTTTTTAGACTCAAAATTAATTTTAACAGTTCTTCCAATCTTTATTTTATTTGTTTTAATTAATCATATTATTTTTAAAAAAAGATTAATTAATTTGGGTAATTTTGTTAATAAGACCTCAAAAGATGTAATACAAATAGTCACCGATTTTGTTAAGGGAATAAAAGAAATAAAGATTTCAAAAAAAGAATCGTTTTTTATTTCAGTCTTTAAAAAAAAAGCTGACGATTTGGCTAAAAATGAATTATCTTTTGAGGTAATACTTTTTACACCAAGATACTTTTTAGAGGTATTTTTTATTATTTTAATTATAGGTTTTCTTTTTGTTAATTTTAATATTTTATCTACTGGTGAAAGCGAAAAATATATTATACTTTTAGCCTCTTACCTTTATGCAACATTAAGATTGTTACCCTCTATTTCAATTATTGCTCGAATGACAAGTATACTAAATAATGGGGTAAATTTTGTAGAATCTTTATATAATGATTTAGTCAGTGAAAGTCCAAAAGACGTTATAAGTCGTCTATCTAATGATGAAAATATAAAAAAATGGCAATTTAAAAATTTGGAATTTAAAGATGTGAGTTTTTCATATAACAAAAAAGACTTAGTTTTAAATAAATTAAATTTAGAAATTAATTCAGCAGAAAGCATATTAATTACTGGGCCATCAGGATCTGGAAAATCTACAACCGTTGACCTTATACTTGGTTTTTTTAAACCAGTTTCAGGAGAAATTTTAGTAAACAAAAACAATACTGATATTATAAAATTTATAAATAATTCTTATTATATATCTCAAAATAAATTCCTATTTAATGGGACAATATTCAATAACATAGTCCTAGATAAAAATAAATCGAGTTATAAAGATTTAAATGACGAAGAAAAAGTAATTTTTGACAAGGCTCTTAAAATTTCAAGATTAGAAGAAATAGTAAACAACAAGATTGAAAAATTAGATTTTTATATAGGAGAAGGAGGTAACAATTTATCAGGAGGTCAAAGACAAAGAATTTCAATTGCACGATCTTTATATTCAAACAGAGAAATTTTAATATTTGATGAAGCTACATCAGAATTAGACAAAAACTTAGAGGAAGAGATATTCTTTGAATTATCTAAATTATCCAAAATTGGAAAAACTATAATTGTGATTTCCCATAGTAATGTAATTGGAAAATATTTTAATAAGATATTCAAACTTCAGAATGGCTCTATAAACAATTATTAAGGAAATTCCTCAAATTTTTTTATTTATATCTTTACACCAAAAATTATAAGGTTATATTGTTCAATATTTGAACACTATGAAAAATCTTTTAGATCACTTTAATGTGATGAGAAAAATAAAGTCAAATCCAAACTCTTCGCAAAGAGATATGGCTAAAGAACTAGGTTTCAGTTTAGGAAAACTAAATTATTGTTTAAACGCTTTAAAAAACAAAGGTCTTATTAAAATTCATAATTTTAAAAAAAATCCAAACAAGCTTGGTTATAGATATATTTTAACCCCAAAAGGAATCACTAAAAAAACAGAATTAACAATAAATTTTATGAAGAGAAAACTTAACGAATATGATGAACTGTATTCAGAAATAAAAGATGAGAAATAGATGTGGGTAATTCTAAAATTTAATAAAAAAAATTTATCATTTTTAAAAAAAGACTTTCTAAAATATTTAGGAAATGATGTAAAATTTTATTTACCAAAACTTAAACTTCAAAAAAAAATTAAAAATAGACTCCAAGATATTGAAAGTTTTCTTTTAGGCGATTATTTATTATGTTTTCATAAAAGTTTTGAAAATAAAAACGTCATTAATTCATTAAAATATTGTAAGGGTCTTAAATATTTTTTAAATAATTTTCAAGAAGCACAAGATGAAATCAAAAGTTTTGTTCAAAAATGCAAAACGAATGAAGATGAAAATGGTTTTATTAAACAATGTTTTTTTGAATTTAAAGAAAATGGAATTTTTCAATTTCTTAGTGGACCCTTTATAAATACTAAATTTAGAATAATAGATAGGCAAAACACTAGGATAAAAATTTTAATTGGAAAGTTAACTACAACAGTATCTAAAGAAAATTATTTATTTAGACCTGTTTAAAATTATTATTTATGCAGATTGTAAAAAATGAATTTTTACAAAGTGCGGAGCTTTGCCTACAAAAAACTGATTAATTTTTTTAAAAATGAATAGAAAAAAACCTGATTTAATAATTATTGGAGGAGCTGGATATATAGGCACTGTAGTTTCTGATTTTTTTTTGAGTAAAAATTATTTTGTTAAAAGTATAGATAATTTAATTTATAACCAAAAAAAACCAGAAAGAAAAAAAAATTTAGATTTTTATAAATTAGATATTTCTAAAATTGAGAAGTTAAATAAAATAATAAGTAAGAATGCTATAGTAGTTCTATTAGCAGGGTTGGTAGGAGACCCAATCACTAAAAAATACTCAAAAATTTCCAAAAAAATTAACGAAACTTATATTACTCGAGTTATTAATATTTGTTTAAAAAAAAAAGTTAATCATCTAATTTTTGTTTCCACATGTTCGAATTATGGTATTACAAAAAATAATCGGATGGTAAATGAAAAATCAAAATTGAATCCACTTTCACTATATGCCAAATCTAAGATTAGAATTGAAAAGTATTTAAAAAAAAAATCTAGAAATCATAAAATAAAGATTACTATTTTAAGATTTGCAACTGCCTTTGGGTTATCAAAAAGAATGAGATTTGATTTGACAGTAAATCAATTTGTTAGAGAAATATTTTTAAAAAATAGATTAGAAGTTTACGACACGGGTACATGGAGACCTTATTGTCATGTAAAAGATTTTGCTGGAGCTATTTATAGGGCTATTAGTGTTAAACAAAGGAGCCTATTTAACATCTATAATGTAGGCTCTAATAAAAACAATTTTACAAAAGAGAGAATAATCCAAAAAATTCAAAGATATATCAAAAGTGATAACATAAGTTTTGTTAACAAGAATACTGACTTTAGAAATTATAAAGTAGATTTTTCAAAGATGAAAAAAGAACTAGGCTTTGTTCCTAAATATAGTGTTGAATATGGAATTAAAGAAATTATTCGTTCAATGAAAAAAAATTTTTTTTTAAATCTTAAGAAGTCAAAAGATAAATTTGGTAATTATACAATTAAAAAAACATCATGAAATCAGTCAGAAAAACAATTCAATTGCACACACCAAATATTTTTGGAAATGAAACTAAATATCTTAAAGAATGCATTAAATCTAACTATTTAACTTTTGGTAAGCATTCAGAGTTATTTCTAAAAAAAATTAAGAATGTGACAAATTCAAAATATCCAGCTCTTGTGCATAATTGTACTTCAGGTTTGTACATGTGTTTAAAAATTGCAGATACTAAGAAAGATGATGAGGTTATTGTTCCAAGTATCACATTCATAGCAAGTATTAACGTTGTAAAGTATTGTAGTGCCAATCCTATTTTTATGGATGTTGATGAGTATTGTAATATTGACTTGAAGAAAACAAAAGAATTTATATTAAAAGAAACTTTTTATAAAAATGGAAAGACATTCAACAAAAAAACAAAAAAAAAAATATCTTCTATAATCATTGTTCACACTTTTGGAAATATTGTAAATTTAGAAAAAAGCTTCATAGAACTTTGTAAAAAAAGATCAATTATAATTATTGAGGATGCAGCAGAGAGCTTAGGAAGTTTCTATGTTAAAAATAATAGAAAATATCACGCAGGAACTATTGGTTCATTAGGCTCAATATCATTTAATGGAAACAAGATTATTACTTCAGCTGGAGGTGGAGTAGTTTTAACAAATAATAAGAGTTTAAAAAAAAAGGTAGTTTATCTATCCAATCAGGCTAAAGATGATGACGTCAATTTTATTCATAATGAAGTTGGATACAACTTCAGATTATCAAATATTCATGCAGCTATAGGATTAGCTCAAATAGAAAATTTAAAAAAAATTATTTTTTTGAAAAAAAAAATTCACAATGAATATAAAAAAAGAATTAATAAAATAAGTGGTCTAAGTTTGATTAATCCACCTATTTATTCCAAAAGTAATTATTGGATAAATATTCTCAAAATTGATAACAAATATAAATTTACAAAAAAATTTTTACTAAAAAAATTGATTTCAAAAAAAATTCAAGTAAGGTCGGTCTGGTTCCCAAACCATCTGCAAAAACCTTATAATAAATGTCAAACTTATAAAATTAAAATGGCTAATAAGATTTTCAAAAATTATATGTGTCTTCCATCAAGCTCATCCTTAAAACTACAAGAGATTAAATATATAGTAGATAACTTAAAATGAAAAAAATTATTTTAATTGGGGCTGGAGGACATGCTAGGTCATGTATAGACATTATAACAAATACTAAAAAGTATAAAATTGAATATTTATTTGAAAAAAAAGAGAGCAAAAATCTAATTAGTTATAAAAAACTTGTTTATAATAAAGAGAATTTATCAAGAATAAAAAAAAAGATTCAATTAGCTTTTATTTGTTTTGGTCAAATTAAAAATAGAGTTGGTAGACAAAATGTTTATGAAGAATTAAAAAAAATAGGCTTTAATTTCCCAGTTATTATTTCAAAGAGTTCATATGTATCAAAAAACTCAAAAATTTTAGGTGGAACAATTATAATGCATAAAACTGTAATAAATTCTAACGTCAAAATTGGTCATAATAATATCATCAATACTGGATCTATTATTGAACATGATGTTTCAGTTGGAAACCACAATCATATCGCTCCTGGTGCAATAGTTAATGGTGGAGTTACCATTGGAAATAATTGCTTTATAGGTAGTGGAAGTGTTATTAAGCAAGGATTAAATATCAAAGATAATAGCTTTATACAAGCTGGTAAGATTATTTTAAGATAATATTTGAACTCTACAATTTATGAAAAATAGTAATCCAATAATTATTGCTGAAGTTGGAGTTAATCACAATGGTAGTAAAAAATTATTAAGACAAATTATTAAAAAAGTCTCTAACACAGGTGTGAATTATATTAAATTTCAAGCTTTTATAACTGAAAATATCGTAATCAAAAATTCACCTAAAGCAAATTATCAAAGAAAAATAAAATCAAGTCAGTTTAATATGCTTAAAAAATATGAATTAAATTTCAGTGACTATGATTTGATTCATAAGACTTGCAAAAAAAAAAGATTAAAACCATTATTTTCTGTTTTTGATATTGATAGTTTGAATTTTCTAAAAAAATATAAAATTGATACAATCAAAATTCCCTCAGGAGAAATAACAAACAAACCACTATTAAGTGAAATTGGTAAGCTCAAACTAAAAATTATTTTATCTACAGGAATGTCAACTATTAAAGAAATAAAAAATGCAATAGATACATTAATTAAAAATGGATCTTCAAGAAAAAAAATATCTATTCTTCACTGTCATTCTAATTATCCAAGTAAATTTGTTGATCTTAACTTGAATAATATATTAACATTTAAAAAAAAATTTAAATGTAAAGTAGGATTTTCAGATCACTCTTTAGGAGGATTAGCTTCAATTGTAGCAGCATCTTTAGGCGCTCAAGTTATAGAAAAACATATTACCTTAGATAATAAGTTGTATGGCCCAGATCATTCATCAAGTTTAGAGATAAAAAAATTAAAAGGTTTTGTTAAGAATATTCGGAATACAAAAATAATTTTAGGTAAAAATAAGATTAAGAGAACTAATATTGAAAATTTAAATAAAAAAATTGTTAGAAAATCTCTTGTAGCAAAAAAAAATATTAAAAAAGGTGAGGTTTTTTCTAAAATTAATATAACATCTAAAAGACCAGGAACAGGTCTTTCCCCATTTCTTTATGATAAAGTACTTGGTTTAAAATCTAAATTTAACTTTAAAACCGACCAATTAATTCGTATTAAATGAATTTATTAATCTCCACTGTAAGTAGATCTGATTTTGGTATTTTGTCTAACTTGATTAAAAATTTAAAAAATAAAAAAAAATATAAACTCAAAATAATTGCTACCGGAGAGCATTATTCAGTAAAAATGGGTAACACTTATCAAGAAATATTAAATCGAAAAATTTTTATAAATAATAAAATAAAGTTAAAAGAATACACCTCAAGTCCACTTTCTGTTCTCAAAAAATCTTCTGAAATAATTCTTAAATTATCAAATTATCTAAAAAGATATAAACCAGATTTACTTCTGATTTTAGGAGACAAGTACGAAACTTTGATGGTAGCTTATTGTGCATTTATAAATAAAATTCCTATAGCTCATATTCATGGTGGAGAAAAAACAATAGGTTCTTTAGACGACACGTTCAGACATCAGATATCAAAAATGTCAAATATTCATTATGTGGAAAAGAAAATCTATAAGAAAAGATTGATACAATTAGGAGAAACAGCAGAAAATATAATCGTTTGTGGTTCTTTATCAAAGGAAAGTCTTAAAAATCATGATTTTCACACAAAAGAAGTCATTGCAAAAAAATTCAAAATTAATTTTTTTAAGAAAAACATGATTTTTACATATCACCCTGAAACAGCTATAAAAATTAATAAAAAAAAAATAAATGAAATTTTTTCAATTTTTAAAAACAATCCAGAAATAATGTTTATAGTAACAGCACCGAATTTAGATATTGGTTCTGATTATTTAAGAGTATTAATTAAAAAAAGAAAAAAACTTAAAAATGTAAAATATATTAAATCTTTTGGTCAAGATTATTATTTTTCTATATTAAATATTGTAGATGGAATTATTGGAAATTCCTCTAGTGGTATTATCGAGGCACCTGCTTTGAAAAAATTTACAATTAATATTGGAAAAAGACAAACCGGCAGATTTTTTGAAAAAACTGTTATTAATTGTTTGGATAACCTTAAAGATATTGAAAAAGCAATTAAATTTGCTTACTCTAAAAAGTTCAGAAAAATTCAAAAAAATTTGAAAATTAAAGATGATTTAATTGCTTCTAAAGTAATTGAAAAATCTATAAGAAACTTTAATTTTAAACAACACCAATACAAGGTATTTAAAGATATAAATTTTAATTATTAATGAAAAAAAACCAAAATACAATTAGTAAAAATTTTACAATTACAAAAGCTCTAGAACGACTGTCTAAAGTAAAAACAAAATGTCTATTAATTTTGGATCAAAAAGGATTAGTAGTTGGGACACTTACAGATGGAGATATAAGAAGGAGTTTAATAGAGTCAAAAGATTTAAACAATAAAGTTGGAAATATTTGTAATAAAGAATTTTTATATTTTAAAAATAATATATCAAAATCAAAAATATATGAAACTTTTAATAAAACTAAAACACCTTTGATACCTTTATTAAAAGGTAAAAAAATTGTTAAGGTTTTTTTTATTGATGAAATTTTAAATGACAAAAAAACTAATATTAATAATGGTCAGTTTAAAAATTTAGAAGTGGCTATTATGGCAGGTGGTAGAGGTCAAAGACTAAATCCATTTTCAGAACTTCTTCCAAAACCTCTTATTCCAATAAATGGAAAACCAGTAATTGATCATATAATTGAAAAATTTTTAAACATTGGTATTAAAAAAATTTATGTAACAATAAATTATAAGAGAAATATAATTAAATCCTATCTTCAGGATCAATTTAAAAGTTCAAAAATAAGTTACTTAGAAGAAAAAAAACCTCTGGGTACTGCTTCAAGTTTAAATTTGATAAAATCTAGTATGAATAAAAATTTATTAGTAATTAATTGTGACACCATTCTTAACATAAATTTTGATAAACTTTTTGATTACCATATTAAGCAGAAAAATGATTTTACTCTGGTTGCTGCTTTTAAAAAAATAATAGTTCCGTATGGAATTTGTGAAATCAATAAAAAACAAAATCTTAAAAATATAATTGAAAAACCTACCACAAATAGTCTGGTTGTAGTTGGAGCTTATTGTTTTAAAAAGAATTTATTAAAATACATTCCAAGAAGAAAATTTTTTGATATGAACGATTTTATTAAAAAGCTTATCTCAAAAAAATATAAGGTAGGAATTTATCCAATTTCTGACTTAGATTGGCAAGATATTGGGGAGTGGCCAGAATATTATAAGACTATTTCGAATTTTGAAAAAAAATGAAGATCAAAAAAATTCTGATTATTGGATTAGGAAGTATAGGAAAAAAACATTCTCAGGTCTTAAAAAAAATAAATAATAAGATAAAAATTTTTAATATAAAAAAAAATGACTCTATTAATTATATCAATGAATTAATTGATAAAAATAGATTGAAATTAGCTTTAATTTCTTCACCTGCAGATACTCATTTAAAATATATGAATTTTTTAAAAAAAAAAAATATAAATTATTTAGTCGAAAAACCAATCATTAAAGATAATCAGTTGAAGTTGTTTAAAAGAACTTATAACAAAAATTCTAATATTATTGAATTAGTAGGATATCAGTTAAGATTTAGTAAGATTCTAAATAAATTAAAAAAAGTTCTGTATTCAGGAAAAATTGGAAAAATTTATAATATTAGAATTTTTGTTAATAGTTATTTGCCTAATTGGAGAAAAGATAACTATAAAAATTCATTATCAATCTCTAAAAAAAAAGGAGGAGGTGTTCTTCTAGAGCTCAGCCACGAAATAGACTATATGATATGGCTTTTTGGTAAACCTAAATATTTAAAGGCAATCATAGATAAAAATAATATTTTTAAAAAAAACATTGAAGAAAAAGTTTGTATTTTTTTTTATTATCCTCAAAAAACTATTCAAATGGATATGAGTTTTAATTCAAGAATTGAAGAAAGAGGGATAATCATAAACGCTTTAAAAGGATCCTTAAAAGTTGATTTAATTAAAAAGAAGATTACTCATTATCAAAATAATCAATCAAAAGTGCTTTATAAGTCTAATCAAAACAATCTTGATATGTTAAATGAACAGATGAATTTTTTTTTAAATTTAGTAAAATATAATAGAAAAAAAAATGAGATTAAAAAATCTATAGAAGTAATTAGGATTATATCTTTAATCAAAAAATCAAATCTTAGTAACAAAAAAATTAGAGTCTAATGTCCTTAAATTATGCATTTATTTTTGCTCGTGGGGGATCAAAAGGTATAAAAAATAAAAATATAAGATTATTTAATGGTAAACCATTAATTTATTATTCAATCAAATTGGCAAAAAAAATTTCAAGCATTAAAAAAGTTTTTGTTTCATCAGATAATAAAAAAATTTTAGATATTGCAAAAAAATTTGGTGCAGAAACTATTTTAAGACCTAAGTCAATTGCTAAAGATAATTCTCCAGAGATTGAGGCGTGGAAACATGCAGTAAATTATTTGAAAAAAAAAAAAGATTATTTTGATAATTTTATTTGTCTTCCTTGTACTTCACCTTTAAGAATTTCAAAAGATATTATCTTAGCACTAAAAAAAATTAAGAATAACAATGATATTGTTTTGGGTATATCTGCAACTAACAAATCCCCTAATTTTAATATGGTTAAAAAATTTAGAAAGAGGGTGAAGTTATTATCTAAAAAGAAAATATTACATAGTAGACAAGAAGCTGACAAAACTTACAATTTAACTACTATAATATATGCTTGCAGGTATAAATATATTTTGAATATAAGAAAATCTTTTTGGGATGGTAATGTTAAGTATATTGAAATACCTAAAATTAGATCTATAGATATAGATGATATTATCGATTTTAGAATTGCAGAATTTATTTATAAAAATAAAAAAAAAATGAAATTAAAATTAAATTAAATGTTTAAAAATAAAGTTTATATTATTACAGGTGCTAACGGAAGAATCGGTTTAGAATTATCTAAGCATTTAATTAAGATAGGTGCCAAGATCGTAATGACTGATATAAAAACAAATAATATTAAATCTTTAAATAATAACAATAATCACTTAATTAAAAAAATTGATATTATAAATGAAAAAAATATCCAACATTTGATTAAAATGACACATAAAAAATTTAATAAAATTGATGGTATTGTGCATTGTGCTTATCCAGTAACTAAAGATTGGGGTCAGATTTTTGAAAAGTTAAGTCCGAAAAGTCTAAAAGAAAATTTATTTAATCAACTAGGAGTCTCTATTCTTATTTCAAAGCAGATAATTAAGTATTTTATAAAAAATAAAATCTCAGGTAAGATAATTTATATTTCATCTATTCAAGGTGTAAGACCGCCAAAATTTGAGCACTATAGAGGTCTTAAAATGTCTTCACCAATCGAGTATAGTGTAATTAAAACAGGAATAATTTCTTTGACATCTTATTTAGCAAAACTATATAAAAAAAATAAGATTTCGATAAATTGTGTTAGTCCAGGCGGGATTAAAGACAAGCAACCTAAAAAGTTCATGAAAAGATATCTTCAAACATGTGGATTAAAGGGATTATTAAATCCAAAGGATATTGTTGGAACAATTATATTTCTGTTATCAAAAAACTCGGAGTATATAAATGGTCAAAACATAATTATTGATGATGGATGGAGTCTGTAAAAAAACAAAACTATTGCTTATTAGGATTTTAAAAGTTAACACAATTAGATTAACGATATATAAAATATGATAGTATGAAAATTGGCCTTGTAAATATCGCTTTAGAGTTATTCAAGAATAAAAAATTTAGTTCTATTGATAACATGCTAGATATGGGATCTAAAGAAATGAGAGTTTCTTATGCCCAATTAAAATATGCATTTAATCAAGTTGGAATTAAATTCAATAAAAAAAGATTTGAAAAATTAAAGATATTTCCAAAAGGTAAAAGAATATCAACCAAAAACTTTTGGCAAGAACTTGGAGTTAAAAATTACAAGTGTTCAGATATAAATAAGAGTCATGATAGTGTTTATATAGATTTAAATAAACCTCTTACGAATAAAAAATTATTAAAAAAATTTGATTTAGTTACCGATTATGGAAATAACGAGCATGTATTCAATGTTGGTGAAGCATATAAATCAATGTATAACTTGACAAAAAAAAATGGATATATTTGGATTTTTCAAGCAGTTTTTGGAGGTAATGGTTTTTTTAATTTTGATAGTAGTTTCTTCGAAGGCTATGCAGCAGCAAATAATCTATCAATAGTTCATTCTTGTTATATTGTTTGTCCATCTGAATATGAACAAATTATAGTTCCATGTAACAAAGATTTATTCAATCTTTTTGATTTAACCAAAATTAAAAAAATTGACATTTCTTATATTTTTAGAAAAAAAACTGACAGAGAATTTAGCTATCATTACCAATATGGATTAAATGACAAACAATCAAAATATTTGGTAAGCTTTTTAAATTCAGAATATCCACCTGAAAAATTATATATTCCAACCAACTCAATTAGTGAGTTGAAAAAAAAAGCAAAAAAAGGTGATAAGGCGTCAATAAATTGGCTCAGAGCAATAGGTATCAAATATTAATCTTCACATTTGAAAAAAAATAGTTCTAAAAATATTAAACAAATTTTATGAATAAAGCATTTAAGATTATCTTAAACTCAAAAAATAAAAAAAATTATCTTGTTACAGTTGCAATTGGAAAAAAATGTTTAAATGATTGGACAGACTATGCAAAACCGTTATGGATTAAATATTGTAAAAAAAATTCTTTGGGTTTAATTGTAATAGTAGATAATTTGATAAGTATAGATCATCCATTTTGGAAAAAACCAACTTGGCAAAAAATGTTAATTGGTAATTTCCTTAAGGAATCTGGTTTAAAAATCAACAATATTTGTTACCTAGATACAGATATTTTGATAAATCCTAATTCACCTAACATTTTTGATCATCATGATGATAAAAAAATTTCACTTGTTTCTTTAGTAAAGAATTTGCCATATGATTTGGATTTTATAAGAAGAAGAATTTCATTCAATAGGAACAGATTCTATTCAAAAAGATATAGTTTAGACTCCGCACTTTTTATGAGTATTAAACAAATTTATAAACATCACAAACTTAAAGCTCAGAAAGACTGGGCATGTGCTGGTTTGATTGTATTTAATAGCAAGAAATTTTCAATGATAATGAAAAAATGGTTTTTTAAGTATAAAAAAAATGTCAAGACTTATACTGGTGGCGGAGATCAACCAATTTTCAATTACGAAATGTTTAAATTGGGTAGAGTAAAAATAATTGATTATAAATTTCAAGCTATCTGGATGTATGAAATGGCCTTTAAGTTCCCTTTTTTATATGAGTATGGATTAAAGAAAAATAAAATTATAAAAAAATGCATTGAAACGTCTTTAGAAGATAATTATTTTTTACATTTTGCTGGTAGTTGGTATGAGGGGCAAATGTGGAAAATTAAAAATTTTTTAAAAAGTAAAATTAACCTCGAACAAAATGTATCATTTCAAAGATATCTTAAAAAAAAAATTTATGGGAAATCTAAAGGTAGAATTTTACCAAAATAGTTAAAGTAAAATTTTTAGAAAAAACTTCTTTTAAATGCAAAAAAAAATAAAAATTTTTGACAAATTAACTATATTTAATGTTATTAAAAACTTTAACAACAAAATAAATATCTTTTATTTAAGAAAAAGTTTTTTTTTAAACATACTTACTAATTTTTTAAATTTTAAAAATATAAAAAAATTAAGCTGGAATTATATAGATTTGATAGGACCAATAATTGATAATCATGAAAGAGATAAATTTATATCTGATTTTTTAGAGGATTTAGAAAAAAAAAGTAAAATTGAAAATTGTTTTTATCATTATTTAGTAACTCATCTAAGATTAAATAAAATTATTGGTTTTATGTCTCTTGAACAATTTCTTATTTTTATAAATTATTGTAATTCAAATTTTAAAGATTGTAGGATTATTTATTATATTGAAAAAAGTGAATTTAATCAAACAATAAAAAAAAAGTTTCAAGATGAAAAAAATTGTTTTATTTTTTATTTTAATCCATTTCGATCTTCTTTTAAAGAAAATCTGAAATATTTGATAAAGAATTTTTTATACTTATTTAAAAAAAAAGATTTCAAAACTCACGAAAAAAAAGATATTTGCGTTATGGATGCATTTGATATGAATAATCCGGATATCTTTTTTTGTGACAAAAATTTTTATGAAAAAATATTGTTTATAACAAGAGATAAAGATGAATTTTTAGAAAAATGTATAAATATAAATTATTATATAAATTTAAAAAATTTTTGTTACCTTATAAAACTTTATTTAAAAAAAAATATATTTTTTAGAACATATAAAATAATAAACTTTTGTTATGTAAATTATGAATTTGAAAAAAAAATTTATTATAATCTTTTCAAAAAGAATAATATCAAAATTTTATTAAGTTCACATATTCATCAAGCCTATAATGTGAGTGCGGTTGCTGCTATTAATGAATTAGGTGGGGAAGCGGTTGGGTACACTATGTCTTTTCAAGAAATTTATGAGTCACCTTATAATATTGACTCCGTTAACTATTTTTTTAGTTTTAATAATTCAAAATATACAGAATTTAAACATTCAAACTTAAAAAAGATTTTACCTCTAGGCTATATTAATGATTACAAATTTTTAGAACGTAAACTAGAAGCAGAAAAAATTAGAAAAAAACTTTTAGCATCAGGAGCAAAATATATTATTGGCCTTTTTGATCAAGGTTCGGTTAAGAATAAAATGTGGGAAATAGGACATGATATTTCTAGCACTTCTTATAAATTCTTATTAGAAAAAATAATAAATGATAAAAATTTTGCATTAATAATAAAGCCTAAGAAACCAAAGTTTTTGAAATATAAATTGGGAAATATTTATGATTTATTAAATAAAGCTAAAGAAACGGGGCGTTGCTTAGTATTTGAAAATCATTCCAAACATCACTCAAAAAATTTTGACGACATTCCCGCAAAAGTAGCTATGGCTTCGGATTTAACTATTCATGAATCTTTAGCAGCTGGCACAGCAGGTTTAGAGTCTGCGCTCACAGGAACAAAATCGATTTATTTTGATTATTTTGGATTAAAAAAAAGCCAGTTTGACGATAATAATTTAGATATTGTTTATCGTGACTGGAACATTCTTTGGGAAAGCATAAAAAAAGACTCTGAGGAGAAATTAAACTCCTTAGGAAATTGGCATAAAATAATAGATAAGTTTGATAGTTATAGAGATGGACAAACAAATATTAGAATGATGAATTTCGTGAATAAATTAATTGAAGAAAAAAATTCTAATTTAAATTAATGTTTATAAAAAAAAATCATGTTTAATTATATTAAAAAATTATTTGAGAATAAAAAACCTTTTTTTTATGGAAATTCAAATTTAAAGGATGATTTTTTTTCAAAATTATTTTACTGTCCACATCCATTTACTAATTGGTCTCTTAACCCTCACTCTAGAAATAATAAAAAATTTATTCACACAAAGGAGGGTTTTAGAAAAACTTCAGAGTCCAATTCTATTTTAGATGAACTTAAATTATTTGGAAATACATGCGATATTTATTGTTTAGGTGGTAGCACAACATATTGTGATGGTCTAAAGGATTATTCAGAAACATGGCCATATAAATTAAGAAATTTAATTAGTCAGAAAAAGAAAAGTTTTCTAGTTAATGGTGGTGTTGGTGGATGGTCAACTATACAAAGTTTAATTAGATTTTCTACATGGGGAGCAGTTTTAAAACCAAAAGTAACAATTTTTTACCAGTCTAAAAATGACCTCACGCCATTAGTAAATGGTAGGGAGATTGAAAAAGAAATTTATCCTTTATTAGAAAATATAATGTTACAGTACGATACTTCTTTAAATAGTGACCCTAGAAAATATAAAAAAAATAATTTTGGTTTAGCTAGTGTTTATGGAAATGATATTTTTGCTAGCGAGGAAGGACTTAATAGATTTACACATGAATGGAAAAGTTTATATGCTATAAGGTGTAAAATGGCTATTGAACTTGCTAAAATGTGGAATGGAAAAATTGTTTTTGTACCAGAATTAATTTCAAATAAATCTATTTATTATACTCCAATGTTAGAAATGCATAAAATAATGCAAGAAGTATCTGCGAGTGATAAAAGTAGTATTTTCTTAGATTTAAGAGGAAAAATTGAAATAGATTCAAATAACTTTATTGATTTTTTACACTTCAATGAGCTTGGTAGTGAAAAATTTTCTAATTTATTGTATAATGAAATTTATAAAATTTTATGAAATTGGGTTTGATACTATCATTAATCATATTAACTTTAATTGTATCAATTTTAATAATAATTAAATTTTATAATAAAAAAAAAAATCAAAAAAAAAATAAAAAAAAACCTCTTCAAGAAGACATATACCCATTATTTTAATTTGATCTGGCAAAACGATGAAAAAAAAAATTTTTGCAATAATACCAGCTAGAATTGGTAGTCAAAGATTAAAAAAGAAAAATCTAGCTTTAATAAATAAAAAACCTTTGATTGAGTATGTTGTTGATACTGCAAAAAAAACTAAAATTTTCGATAAAATTTATATTAATTCTGATAGTCAAATTTTTAATAAGATAGCTTTCAATAATGGAGTTGATTTTTATCTTAGAGATGTAAAATTTGGCTCCTCAAATACAAAATCAGATGATGTTGTTTATGATTTTCTAAAAAAAAAAAAGTGCGATATTGTTGTATGGGTTAATCCAATAGCACCATTACAAGACTCAGGTGAAATTAAAAAAGTAATAAATTTTTTTATACAAAAAAAATTGAATAGCCTCATTACAACTAATAAACTGAAAAATCATGTGATTTATCAAAAAAAACCACTTAACTTCAAAGTTAAAGAAAGATTTGCAAAAACACAACAATTGGAACCGATAGAGATAATGGTTTATTCAATTATGATGTGGAATTCAAAGACATTTATTAAAGCATATGAAAAAGATAGGAAGGCCATTTTACATGGTAAAGTTGGTTATTATCCTGTAAGTAAATTTTCTGGAATTATAGTTAAAGACAAAATAGACTTAGAAATTGTCTCAACAATTTTAAAAGTCTCTAAAAAAAAAAATTTAATAAAATATTTTAAATAAATTGTTTAAATTTAAAAAAAGTTTAGAAAGAGTAAATAGGGTTTCAAATGATGAAGATAGATCCTTTTTTAAACTAAGACTTGATAGAAATGAAAAAATTTTTTCATTTAATCAAAAATACAAAAAAAAGTTTAGCAAATATGTCGAAAAACTTGATTTAAATCTATATCCGAATTTTAACAAAACTTACATCAAATTATCGAAATATATAAAATTTGATAGAAAGAATATTCTTATTACCGAGGGAGTCTCTGGAGCCATTAAAAGTATTTTAGACTCTACTTTGATTGAAAAAAAAACTGAAATTATTGTACCTAAGCCAAGTTTTGCCTTATACAATATTTATTCAAAAATTTACGATTTAAAAGTAAAAAGTTATAATTATGACAAGAATCTTAATTTAAAAAAAAATGATATTTTTAAACTTGTTTCAAAAAATACTTCAATAGTTTTTATAACTTTCCCAAATATTCCAGTAGAAGGTGATATTGATCTAGTTTTTATAAAAAAACTTGCTAAATTTTTAGATAAAAAAAAAATATTATTAGTTATTGATGAAGTTTATTTTCCATTCAACCCATCATCATCGATTAAACTTGTAAAACAATTTAAAAACTTAGTTGTAATGAGATCGTTTTCAAAAGCTTTCGGATTAGCAGGTGCACGAATTGGATTTATTGTTTCAGAACAGAGTAAAATAAAAGTCTTTTCTAATACTAGAGGAGGTTATGAGACAAATATGCTGTCAGCAACAGCAATCAATTTCGTTTTAGACAATTATTCTCTTACAAAAAAATATATGAATGAAGTAAAGAATGGTTTTAAATTTTTAAAAAAAAAACTAAAAGAATTAAAAATAGATTATTATGGTGGAACTAATAGTAATTTTATATTTATTAATTTTAGAGATAAATTTTTTGCAAAAAAAATTTTTACTAAATTAAAACAAAACAAAATTGCAGTGAGGTATGGATATCCAAAACCTTTTGATAAAGGAATATTGTTGACAGGTTGTCCTCCTAAAGAGATGAAAATTTTTTTTTCTGTATTTATTAAAATTTTTTAATGAAAAGAATAGTTATAATTGGTGCAGGTGTAATTGGCTTATCTATAGCTTATGAATTATCTAAAGTAAAAAAATTTAAGATTATTCTTGTGGAAAGAAAAAAAAAATTTGGTCTAGAAAATACTTCAAAAAATTCCCAAGTTATTCACTCAGGGGTTTATTATAAAAAAAATTCCTTAAAAAATATTTTATGTATTAAAGGAAAAAAATTAATTTATAAATTTTGTAAAAAATATAAAATTAAGAATATTAAAACAGGAAAATTATTTTTAGCTTGTACAAAAGAAGAAGAAAAATATTTAAATATTTTAAAAAAAAATGCGTTTAAAAATGGTGTAAAAGATGTAAGAATAATTAATTTCAAAGAACTACGACGTATAGAGCCAACAATAATAGCAAAAAAAGCTTTGTTGTCTCCTTCATCAGGGATTTTTGATGTTCAAGCTTTTATAAAAAAATTATTTCTAATTTCAAGGAAAAATGGAGTGAATTTTAGATTCAATTTCAAAAATTTTATTTTAAAAAAAAATGATAATAAATTCTATTTTAACAACTCCAAAGAGGATTTGTTTGATTATGTAATTAATAGCGCTGGTATGGATGCAATTAAAATTGCAAGACAAAGCTTTCCTAACCAAAAATTTCCTGACAATAATTTTGTAAAAGGCATTTATTTTATGACAAAAGAAAAATTAAAAGTTAAAAAAATAATTTATAGAGCTATGTTACCAGGTGATACTAAAGAAAGAATAGATATTACACCACTTTTAACTGGAGGGTATATTTTTGGACCGAGTGTTGAAAAATCAAAATTTACCGACAAAAACAAGTTAAAAAGTAAATTTATTAATGGTATTAAAAATTATTTACCAAAAGTAAATGAAAAAAAAATTTCGTATTACAAGGAAGGTGTTAGACCTAAAATAATGTATAAAAAGATAAAATCAAACGAGGATTTTTATATAAAAAAATTAAAAAATCATAATTGGATAAATTTGTTTGGTATGGAGTCCCCTGGATTAACATCTGCACTTTCAATAGCAAAGTATATAAAAAGGATTATGTAATTTATGAAATTGTTGATTATTGGAGGAGGTATGTACGTAAAAGGTTCTCAATTTAATGAAAATGGAACAATTATACCATCTATAATAGAGTCAATTAAAGAAAAAAATATTGATCAAGTAGGTTTTGTTACAACATCAAACAAATCTGCTGATGAATGTATCAAAATTTCTAAAAAATTATCTAGGTTTTTAAAAGTTAAGATTAATCCTAAAACTTTTTTAAAATTTAAATCTAATTCAAAAGTAAGTTATAAAAAAGCTATTAAAGAATTTAAACCAGATGCAACTATAGTGGTAACCCCAGATCATACCCATTACAAAATATGTAAAGATGTAATTTTATCGAACTCAAACTTATTAGTTGTAAAACCTTTATCTAATAAAGCTAAGGAAGTAAAAAAGTTAGTTAATTTGATAAAAAATAGAAGAAAGATTTATCAAGTTGAATTTCACAAACGACTAGATGAGGCAAATCTTACATTAAAAAAATTTATCTTTGAAAAAAAACTTGGTGACCTGAAATATTGTGTTATTGAATACAGTCAAAAAAAAATTATACCTGAAACATTTTTCAAAAATTGGGCAGATAAATCTAATAGTTTCCAATATCTAGGTGTTCACTATATTGATTTAATTTATTTTATGACAAAATTTAAACCTGTTCGGGTTTGGGCGTGGGGTCAAAAGGGATATTTAAAAAAAAAGGGTATCAATACATGGGATGCTGTTCAAGCGACAGTTGAATGGAGAAGCAAAAGTAAAAAATTTTTTTCATATATAATAACAAATTGGATTGATCCAAATAATTCATCTGCAACATCTGATCAAAAAATAAATTTTGTTGGCGATAAAGGTAGATTTTATTCTGATCAAAAAAATAGAGGAATATTTACAGTGTCCGATCAGAATAACTTTTCACATTTAAATCCCTATTTTACAAATTTAAATTTATCAGAAAGATATTTTTTTGATGGATACGGAGTTAAAAATATAAAAAATTTCATAAAAAATTCCAAAGAAAATAAAAATATAAATTTCAATTTAAAAACTTTGAACTCAACTTTTTACGAGTCAATTATATCTACTAAAGTGATAGAGGCTGTAAATAAAAGTTTAAAAAATAAAAGCAAGGTCATAGATATTAAATGATTAAAATAAGTTATAATAAACTAGTAAACTTTACATATAAAATTTTAAGAAAGATAAATCTAAATGAGTTTAGTGCTAAAGCTGTTAGCTTAGGAATTTGTGAAGCCTCACTTAGGGGGGTGGATTCTCATGGGGTAAAATTATTTCCTCATTATGTTAAATCAGGTATTTTTGGTAGAAAAAACCTTAATCCTAAATTTAAATTTTACAAAAAATTTGAGAGCGCTTATCTTCTAGATGCCGATAATGGATTTGGTCTAGCTGCAGGAGCTAAAGCAATCGATAAAGGTATGAAAATTGCAAAAAAAAAGGGAATTTGCATGGTTGGGGTCAAAAACTCTAGTCATCCAGGTGCTTTAGCTAGTATAGCATTACCAGCTGCAAAAAAAGGTTTTATTGTTTTTGCTTTCACACACGCAGACTCTTTACAATTAACTTATGGAGGCAAAACTCCTTTTTTTGGAACTAATCCGATTTGTTTTGTAGCTCCCAGGTATAAAAAGGAGCCATTTTGCCTAGATATGGCCACAACACAGATTTCATGGAATAAGCTTTTAAATTATAAAAGATTAAAAAAAAAATTACCTGTTTACACTGCAGCAGACAAAAATGGCAATATAACTAATAATCCAAATTTAGCTAATAGTTTATTGTCTATTGGTGAATATAAAGGTTACGGTTTAGCTGCCATGATTGAAATTTTGTGTTCAGTTTTTTTAGGGATGAATTTTGGAAAAGATATTCCTCCAATGTACAAAAGTTCTATGTCTAAACCTAGAAAATTAGGACAGTTTTATATAATTTTAAGATCTGATGCTTTTGTTAGAAAAAATCAATTTATTAAAGATTTAAGTAAGATGTGTAATAGAGTTAAAAACCAAAAAAAAAAGAAAAATGAAAAAATTTATTTACCAAATGACAAAGAGATAATTATTTCAAAAGAAAGATTAAAAAATGGAATTCCTATTGATAAAATTTTATATGATGAAATTGAGCAAATTTCAAATAATTACAAAATTAGCATATGAAACCAAAAATTTCAATTATTATTAGAACAAAAAATGAAGAAAGATGGATTTCAAAATGTATTGATGCCATTCAGACTCAAAAGTTTAAAAATTTTGAAATTATAATTGTAGATAATAAAAGTACTGACAAAACAATTAAAAAAGCAAAATTATGTGGTGTAAGAAAAATAATATCAATAGAAAACTATCTTCCTGGCTTGGCATTGAATACAGGTATAAGAAAGAGTTCTGGAGATTTTATTGTTTGTTTGTCCGCACACTGTATCCCCAAAAATAATAGCTGGCTTACAGAATTATTAAAAAATTTTAAAGATGAAAAGGTGGCTGGTGTGTATGGAAGACAAATTCCCATGGAATTTTCTAAGGATGCTGACAAGAGAGATTTATTTTTAGTTTTTGGTTTAGATAAAAAAATTCAAATTAAAGATAGTTTCTTTCATAATGCAAATTCTATGATAAGAAAAAAAATTTGGAATAAGATAAATTTTGATAATAAAATTTCGAATATTGAGGATAGAATCTGGGGCCAAGAGGTAATTAAAAAAAAATATAAACTTATCTATGAGCCAGAAGCAAGTGTATATCATTATCATGGTATTCATCAAGATGGGAACTTAACAAGATTGAAAAATGTAGTTAATATAATTCAGTCCCAAGACAAAAATTTTAGTCAGGGGAATATTGATCCAAATTCTCTAAATATTGTTGCCTTAATACCATCAAAAGGTAAACCTAAAAAATTTAAAAAGGACAATTTACTTTTATATACTTTAAATGCTGCAAAAAAATCAAAATATATAAAAAAAATAATTGTATCAACGGATAATTATGAAACAAAAAAACTTTCTATTAATGAGGGGGCAGAATGTCCATTTATCAGACCCAAAAAACTTTCATCAGAAAAAATTAATTTGGAAGAAGTTCAAAAATTTTCTTTGAAAGAACTAGAAAAAAAAAAAATTATACCAGATTTAATTATTCATTTAGAAGAAACATTTCCTTTTAGGGACAGTGGACTAATTGATGAAATAATCGAAACTTTATTAAAAAATGGTCATGATACTGTCATTGCTGCCAAGGAAGAAAATGGCTGGCTATGGAAAGAAAATAATAAAAAAGTTTTTTTGAGGTTAGATGAAGGTGACGTGCCTAGAAAATACAAAAAAAAATCTTATATCGGTTTACATGGTGTATGCTGCGCAACATATCCTGAATATTTGAGAAAAGGGTCTTTATTAGGAGAAAATGTTGGTCTATTTCCTATAAAGAATAATTTAAGCTCACTAGAGATTAGAGATGTTAAAAGTCATAAAAAATTTTATCAATTTTTAAAAAAAAATAAATGAAATTTAAAAAAAAAATTATTCTAATTGGAACCGAAGAGGATATGATTTTTGAATTGAAAAATGCAAATTATGATCTAGCAGGATATTTTGGAAATAAAAAAAAACACTCACTTAAATATTTAGGCAAAATCACTCAAATCTCAAATTATTTAAAAAAAAATTCTAAAGTAAAGATCTGTATAGCAATGGGACCATTAAATATTAGAAAAATACTTCTTAAAAAGTATAAAAAAAATATATTAACCTATGTTTCAAAAAATTCCATTATTTCGAAATTGACCAAAGTAAGCACAGGCTCTTTTATACAAAATAGTTGTTTTATAGGTAATAACAGCAAAATAGGTGAAGCTTGTAAAATAAATGTTGGGGCAAAAATACATCATAATTCTACAATTGGATCTTTTTCAGATATAGCTCCAAACTCTACAATTCTCGGTAATGTTAAAATAGGTAATGAATGTTACATAGGAGCAGGAACAACTGTTAGAGAGAAAGTTAAAATCTCAAATAATATAATGACAGGTATAAATTCAGCTGTAGTCAAAAATTTGAATAAAAGTGGATTGTATATTGGTATACCTGCAAAAAAAATAAAAGATTCCTACGAAAGACCTTAAATTTTAAAAAATAAATGAATAAAAAAGATATCATTGTATTATATGATAAAGATGATGTACTGGAGTTTAATTTATTAAATAAAGAATATAAAAAAGTTTTTTTATTTTCTCCCGGATTGGAAATTTTTTTAAAAGAAAAAAATGAAATAGATGTTTATAAACCTGATCCAAAATTAAATTATTCAACACAAAAAAAAATAATTGAGGAGTCTAAAAAAATTTGTGAAGAATATAAAAAAAATTTCCATTATTTAGAAAAATTAGATAAGGGTATTGTAGAAAATATTCATAATATATTTTTTGCGACTACTTTTTCCTCTTTATATTTGATTGAAAATTTAAGAGATTATAAGAATTTAAGCTTATTATATAAAAAAGACTTTCATAATTTTGATAATTTTGAAGATTTTATATCTATGTTTTTAGAAAAAATGTTCTTTAAAAATAATCAGGGTTTTTTTAAATATTTGCGTTCTACAAAACTCTCAAAAATAAAAAAATTTTTTATTAAAATAAATAATCAGATTTGTAGAATAGGAAAAAAACAAAACAACAAATTGATTAGTGGTTCACTCTTAAGCAAGAAAATTTTAGAAAAAAGCCAAAAAGAATTAACTATTTTTGAATTGAAACCTTATCATGATTTCAAAAAATATCATATTATTTTGAATTTGTTATCTTTGTTAAATGTAGTAAAAAAAAAAAAAATATTTTTTTTATTTCCAGTGCAGGATAGTCATTTCAGTAATAACAATATAAAAAAAGATTTGAATAAATTTTTTAACTCTTTAAAGGATAAAAATTTTGACTATTTTAAAAAAATTATTGTAAAACCAATTATAAAGTATTGTGAAAATCAAGAGACTTTTAAAAAAAGTGTTTCAAGTTTCGTTGATTTCTTAGACCCAAAATGTGTTTTCGTTGATCAATTGAGATTTGATGTATCTACACTTTTGGCCTCAATCTGTTCTAAAAGAAATAAAGATGTTATTCTTGTTCCTCATGGCTCAATATCAATTCCTAGTGATGAATTTTCAGAGTTTGTTCTACCAATAGTTGCAAGAGGATTAATTTATTCAAAAATAGCAAATTACTCAGTAGCGCAATCCAAAATATCATATGAGGCGATAAAATATTATGACAGTAAAATAAAGATTCTTAAATCAAATCCTATTTTATTTGGAAAAATAATTTTAATAAAAAATTCACTTAAAAGAGGCAAATTTAGATTTCTTCACGCAAGTACTCCAAAAACATTATCTGCATGGCCATGGATTTATGAAAATTATAACGAATATATGGATAATATAATGCAATTAGTACAAAGCTTAAAATCCTTTAAAAATATTGAATTAGTCATAAGGTTTAGAGAAGGTCCCGAGTGTGATTTAAATACCTTTAAAAAGTTAATTAAATTTGAAAAAAATAAATTTGTAAAAATATCTGAAAATAAAGATTTCTTTGATGATATTAGTAACACTGATTGTTTAATAAGTTTTTCATCAACATCGATAGAGGAAGCTATTTTTCTAAACAAAAAAGTTTTAATTCATTCTAATAATAAAATTTATAAACATATTAATTATAAATTTGAGGAAAAAAGTGATATTATTTATTCAAATCAAAAAAATATCAATGAAAAACTTAAACTAATTATGAATGATGGTATTTCAAGAAATTATGATGTTCTATGGAACAACACTTTTTCTAAAAAAGAAGATTTGCAGGAATTTATTTAGAGTAAATGAACTATAAAATTTTAGATAACTTTTTGGACCAAACTAGCTTTGATTATTTATCTTCACTTAAATTGAAAAATGTCAGTCCTAATGAAGTTTTAAATCATCACAATAGAGTTTATAAAAATGGTGAAATTGAAAGCCATTGTATCAGTTCAGAAATTTTAAAAAACCTTCAAAATTCTTGTCATAAAATTGCAATAAATTTACTTAATGAGTTGGCTCCTCATAAAACAAGTTTATACGAATACACAGATTTTAATATAATTGAAACAGGTAAAGATTATACTTTTCCAATCCATAGAGATCATGTTAATAAATTATTAAGTGGTGTTATATATCTAAAACCTGAAAAAAATACTGGAACTATAATATACAAAAATAAAAAAGGGGATAATCCTTGTGAGATTCCGTGGAAAGAAAATAGGGCATTATTCTTTTCAAGAACAGAAAAAAATTCTTGGCACAATTATAAAGGAGATGGAAAAAATAATAGAATTGTACTTGTGTATAATTTAATGACAACTGACACCAAAGCAATTTGTAAATTAGAAAAAATCAATTATAATTTTATAAAATTTAGAGAATTTATAAATCCATATTTTTATAGAATTTTTAAGAAAGTTTTATAATATGAATAAAAATATTTCTTTACTCTTAATAAACAAAGTTATAGCACATATGATCTAAGATTTTAATATATGGAAAAAAAAATAAATTTAAAAAGAATAGTTATGGAGGTTTTTGGGGGGTGTAATTATACTTGCCAAATGTGTCCACAGACCAACCCTGGAAGAGGAAAAAGTTTTACCAGAAAAATGCCTTTAAAAGAATTCGAGAGAATTTTAGATGAAATAGTGCCTAAGCATGGAAAACCTCAAATTAATTTAGAGGGCAGTGGGGAACCTACTATGGCAAAAGATTTACCTGAATATATTAAAGCTGTAAAAAAAAGAAATTTAAAATGTTTCATGTATTGTAATGGTGCTCGTTTAAATGGACAGTTTATGAAAGATGTTGTTGATGCAGGTATAGATTTTATCAGATTTAGTGTTATTGGCTATAACAGAGAATTATATAAAAAGTGGATGAATATAGATAATTTTGATTTGATATTAAAAAATTTAAGTGAACTTAAATCTTATGTTAAATCTTCAAACGCTGATACAAAAGTTAGTACTTATCATCTAATCACAGACAACGACAATATAAATAAAGAAATAGAACTTTATAAAAACAATGTTATTAATGTTGTGAATTCTATTGCTTACATATGGAAAATGCATAATTGGAGCGGCAATCACGACAATATTAACCCTAGAGAAAAAACAAAAAGAAGGACTTGTGGAAGACCATTTGCTCCAGAATTAACAGTTAGAGCTGGTGGTAAAACTGGCAGAACCGGGAGCGTTGTTCCTTGTTGTCAAACATTAGGACCACCAAATGAGGAAAAAAGTATTTTAGGTCATTTAGATAAAAGCAGTTTTGAGGAAGTTTATTTTGGGAAAGAATATGAAGATTTAAGGAATGCTCATGAAAAAAAAGATTTTGATAGAATAGATTACTGTAAAAATTGTGATTTTTTATATGAGGATCCAGAAGCTATTGTATGGACTAACGACAAAGATCATCAATTATACAATATGTTAGGTACAGGAGAAGATTTTATTCTCACAGACTATAAAGATAGAAATAAACATCCTAAATAAATTGAAGATTAAAGAGATAAGAGAATTTTATAAAAAGACTAACAACTTTTTAAAACAAAACCAATCAAAAGAGCTGATTGGTGCTCCTTATTTAAACCCACAAATTCCTAGGTCTCTTTTAGTTGAGGATAATAAAATTAACTTAAACATTTATAAAAGAATTTTTAATTTTATTTTTAAATTTTTTAGTCAAAGTAAAAACTATAATTCTTTTTTAGACAAAGATTATAAACATTTAATTTTATCACATTTAGTCTCCTATAATTATTTGAATTATAGTAACGATTTTTATTTTGGTGATCTGGCTCAAAAATTAAATAACAATCAAGTGTTATTTGTTTTAATCGATCATATAGGTTTCAAAAAAAAAAATATCAAAAGAAAAATTAATGGAAATTACATTATTCTTTCAAATAAATTGAATTTTTTTTCAGAAATTAAATTAATTTTAAAAACTTTTACAAAATTTTTTTATCACAGTTTTTTTATTCGAAATTTGGAATTATTTACTTTAACAAATGTTTTTAGATCTGTTGATAACCAAAGAATATCGATTCAATTAAAAGAAATTTTGGAAAAACATAAATTCCAAAACCTTTTTTTTACCTATGAGGGGTATCCTTACGAAAAGCTAGTTTGTCATGAAGCAAATAAAACTGATAAAAATTTAAGAAAAATAGGTTATCAATTTAGTGTTATAAGAAAATTTCAATATTCACTATTTTCATTTATAAATAGAAAATTTGATCCAGATGTAATTTTTACGATCGGTAAGTATAATGAAAAATTATTAAAATCAAAATTAAAGAAACGACTCGATGTTCATAATTTTGGACTATTAAAAAAAGATAGAATTAATTCGTTACAGAAAAAGAAACTGAATTCGAAAAAAATCAAAGTTTTAGTTATGCCAGAAGGAATAATTAATGAGATCAAAATATTTTTGAATTTTTGTGTAAAAAACCAAAATAAAGAAATTGAATTTAATTTTAGATTACATCCTATTTATTTAAAGAATAAACTTATTTATAATAGGATTGATAATAGTTCATCAAATATAAAAATTTCAAAAAATAAACTTGAGTACGATATTAAAAATAATGATTTTTTACTTTACAGAGGTACGGCCGGAGTATTAGATGCAGTAAAATCAGGATTGATTCCAATTTATCTACATAAGAAAAATCAAATCAGTGTTGATCCCTTGTTTGACGTCAATAAAAAACATATCATTGAGGATAATCATAAATTACTAGATTTCATCAAGACATCTTTTAATAAAAAAAAAGAATTACAAAAGGAATTACCTAAAATTAAAAAATTTTCTCAAATTTTTTATGATAAACCTAAGCACTTAAGAATATCAAAATTTTTGAAAAAAAAATAAAATGGAAATAAAAAAGATAAATAGTTTTTATAAAAATAAAAAAGTTTTGGTAATTGGACATACAGGTTTTAAAGGCTCGTGGTTATCAATTTCACTAAAAAAACTGGGCTCTAAAGTTTATGGGATTTCTCTAAATGTTCCAACCAAGTTATCACATTTTAAAATGTTAAATTTCAAGAATTCCATAAAGGATTTTAGATTAGATATTAGGAATTATGATAGATTAAAAAGAAAAATATTATTTATTAAGCCAGATATTATTTTTCACTTAGCAGCACAATCCCTAGTAAAAAAATCTTACTCAAACCCCTATGAAACATGGACAACAAATTTGTTAGGAACACTAAATTTATTTGATATCTTAAAAAATTTGAAATTAAAAAAAAAGATGAGTGTAATTGTGATTACAAGTGACAAATGTTATAAAAATTTGAATCAAAAAAAAAAATATTTAGAAACAGATTTGTTGGGAGATAGTGAGCCATATGGTGCATCTAAAGCAGCAGTAGAAGTTGCTTTTAGATCTTATTTTGACTCTTTTTTTTACAAAAAAAAGAAATTAAATATTGCATCCGCAAGAGCTGGAAATGTGATTGGGGGAGGAGATTGGTCTGATGATAGAATTATTCCTGATTTAATTAAATCTATTAAAAATAAAAAAGTTTTAAAAATTAGATATCCTAATTCTACTAGACCATGGCAGCATGTATTAGAACCAATTTATGGATATTTATTTCTAGGATATAACCTGCATCTTAGAAAATCTTCTGTGAACGGCGAATCATTTAATTTCGGACCTAACTTTACAAAAAATTATAGTGTTATTGAATTACTTAAAACGTTTAAAAATTACCTACCTTTAATCAAATGGAAAATTGAAAAAAAAAAAATAAAAGTTAAAGAAGCAAATTTGTTAAATCTAAATTCCAATAAAGCTAAAAAGATTTTAAAATGGAAAAATATATTATCCTTTAAAGAAACAGTGAAAATGACTGCATCATGGTATCTCAAATATTTCAAAAAAAAAGATATGAACATTGTTACTAATAATCAAATTGAAGATTATTTGATAAAATTAAAAAAAATTTGATAATATGAAAGTTGTAATTTTAGCCGGAGGGTTCGGTACAAGATTATCGGAATATACAAAAACTATACCAAAACCAATGGTTAAAGTTGCTGGACAGCCTTTAATACTTCATATTATGAATCATTATTATAAGTATGGTTTCAATGATTTTTATATTGCTGTTGGTTATAAAGGAGAAATAATTAAAGATTATTTTAAAAAGAACCAATCAAAATGGAATGTTAATTTTATTCAAACTGGTCTCAAAACAATGACTGGTGGAAGACTAAAAAGGTTAAAAAAATTTATTGGTAAAGAAACCTTTATGATGACTTATGGAGATGGGGTATCTAATGTTAATATAAAAAGTCTCTTACAATTTCATAAAAAAAATAGCAAATCTGTCACACTTACAGCAGTAAGACCACCTGCGAGGTTTGGTGCGATAAAAATTAAAGGAAATAAGGTTTCATACTTTAAAGAAAAATCGAAACTAGATGAGGGTTGGATCAATGGAGGTTTTTTTGTTATGGAGCCAAAATTTTTAGATTTAATCAAAGATGACAAAACTTTCTTAGAGAAAGAGCCTTTGGAAAAAGTTGCCAAAAAAGGTCAATTATGTGCATTTAAGCATACTGGATTTTGGCAATGCATGGATACTAAAAGGGATAAGGATAAACTTGAAGAAATCCTAAAAAAATTTTGAAAAATAAAAAAAAGTTATTAGTAGTTGGTGGAACAGGATTTTTGGGGTTTCATTTAAGTAAAGAAGCTTTAAAAAAAGGATGGTCAGTAACAAGTTTATCATCAAATAAACCAAAAAAAATCAGATATTTAAAAAAGGTAAAATATTTAGTCTGTAATATAAGTAAAAAAAAAGAAATCGATAAAATTAAATTGAATTTTGACCATGTTGTAAACTTTGGGGGTTATGTAGATCATAAAGATAAAAGCAAAACTTACAAAAGTCATTTTGTAGGATGTAAAAATTTAGCAAATCATTTTTGCAAAAAAAAAATTTTTTCTTTTATCCAAATAGGAAGCTGTATTGAATATGGATTTACAAAGTCTCCACAAAATGAAAATTCATCTACATCTATTAATAAATTGAATTCAGTTTATGGTAAATCAAAATTAATGGCTTCAAATTACTTGATGAGTTTATATAAAAAAAAAAAATTTCCAGTTATAATTCTAAGGCCTTACCTTATTTATGGTCCATTTCAAGATATAAATAGATTTATACCAATTATAATTAATGGATGTTTAAAAGATCAAAGTTTTAAAACTTCTAATGGAAAACAAAAAAGGGATTTTTTATATGTTACTGATTTTATTAATTTGATATTTAAAGTTTTAAAAAATCAAAATTTTATAGGTGAAATATTTAATGTTGGTTCAGGGAAACCACAAGTTTTAAAAAAAATTATCAGTTTGATTAAAAAAAATATTAAAAAAGGGAACCCGAAATTTGGTAAAATTAAATTGAGAAAAGATGAAATTTTAAATTTATATCCAAATATTTCTAAGGTAAAAAAGAAATTTAATTGGAGCCCAAAAATAAATTTTAATACTGGATTGAAGAAAACAATTAAATTTTACAAAACAAAAAGGATTTAACGTGGAACCTTTAGTTAGTATTATTATGAATTGTAAAAATGGTGAGAGTTTTTTAAAAGAAAGTCTAGACTCTATTTTAGTTCAAACTTATAAAAATTGGGAATTAATATTTGTTGATAATGCATCAAAGGATAAGAGTAAAAAAATTTTTGATAATTATAATGATGAACGGTTTAAATATTTTAATATAAAAGAAGAAGTAAATTTAGGAACTGCAAGACAAGTTGCTTTACGAAATTGTTCAGGAGAATTTATATCTTTTTTAGATACTGATGATCTTTGGCTTCAAAATAAGTTAGAAAGTCAGATTGTATTATTTAGAGAGAGCGATATTGGAATGGTAATATCGAACACAATTTTTTTTTCAGGTAAAAAAGAAAAAATTTTTTATTTAAAAGCACCACCTACCGGTGAAGTATTTTATGATCTGTTAAAAAAATATTATATTAGCCTTGAGACATTGATCTGTAGAAAAAAATATTTGGATCAACTATATTTTGAATTTGATGAGGAATATTCAATGATAAGTGATATGGATTTAACACTAAGGTTGAGTTTAATTTGTAAGCTTGCCTATTGCCCTAAAATTTTATCTAAATGGAGAGTACACAATAAAAGTGATACTTGGAATAAAAAAGATTTATTTTTTTATGAGCAAATAAGCTTAATAGAAAAACTTACTTATATTGATGGAAATAATAAAAATATCAAATTTTTAAAAAACAAAAAAAATTTTTTAAATAATATTCATTTTTCTTTGATTCTTAATCAAATAGAGAATGGAAAATCATTAAATAGAATAGAAATCATTAAGGAAATTTTAAAAAAGAAAATGAGATTTAAAAATTTTATAATATTATTTTTATTAACTTTATTGCCATTTAAAAATTTATTTTTTAAATTTTACAGATTTACTTTTTCAATTAATCCTTAAATGAAAAATTTTATTTATTTATATAATGGAAGAAGCGCGTTAAACTGTGCGTTAAATAATATTAATCTTAAAGTTGATGATGAAATATTATACCCTGAATTTAGTTGTGATGTAATTTTTCAATATAAACCCGAAAATAATTACAATTATAAGTTTTATCAAATTAAAGATAATTTTTATCTTTCCATTAATTTATTAAAAAAAAAAATAACAAAAAGAACTAAAGTTATAATTGTTATAAATTTTTTTGGAATTAAACAAAAATTAAAAAAACTTTATGAATTATGTAAAAGAAAAAAAATTTTATTATTTGTTGATGAATGCCACACATTTTATAACTTGAAAAAAAGTAGTTCAAATGACTGCGATATTAAATTTTTTTCTCCTTCTAAAATTTTTGATAAAATTTTATTTGGTGGAATATTACAAATTAATAATAATAGTATAAATATTAAAGAATTACCTTCGTCTACATTTGGTTTTAATTTTACTAAGGCCTTAAAAAAAAAGATTAAAAGTTTAACATTGTATGAAAAAATGAAGTTTTATAATAAAAGACCTTTATTTGAAAATGAAAATTTTTTTAAATCGAAATTTATAGTAAAAAGAGAAAAATTAAATAATATTCTTGTTAATCAAATTAAATCAATTAATTCGTCAAATGAAAGTAAGTTGAGATTAAAAAATTATAAATATTGGAATAAAATATGTAAAAAATTAAAAATAAAACCACTACTTGGGATCGATGATATTAATCATGGTTGCCCTCTTTACTTCCCAGCACTTTGTAAATCTAAAAATCAAGCTTCTAAAATATTTGATATAGGTTGGAAAAACAAACTAGAAATTGTATCATGGCCCACTCTTCATCCAATTCAAAAAAAGAATAAAAGATTAATAAATTATTGGAAAAAAATTGTTTATTTTCCAATGAATAAAAAATACTTTAATAATCAAAGCTTTATAAGAAATTGTCAGAATTAGAATTTAAAATAAGAGATAGTTTTACCAAAGAATTGGAAAATGAGTGGCTTGATTTATCTAAATTATCTGAAGTTTCTATATTTCAAAATTTTTCTTGGCAACATTGTTGGTTTGAAAATATAAATAAAAAAGAAGCTAAAAATTCATTATTTATCATTAGTATCTATTTCAAAAAAAAAATTATAGGTATTTTACCATTTGAAAAAAAAAAATATTTAAATCTAAATATACTTGGTCTTACTGGTGCTCCATTTGCAGATTATTGTGATTTCATAATTGATTCAAAATTTTTAAAATCAAATGACAATATTAAAAAACTGATTAGAGAATTTGTATTTAATATTGAAGGTATAGATTTAGTTATTTTTGATAAAGTTAAAGAAAGTAGTAATCTTCATATCTTATTTGATAACTTAACATTAAATCAAAGAAATTATAATTCTTATCAATTAAAAAAAGAAAATGGTAATAATAATTTAATACCAAAAAAATTTTTGTCGGATACAAATAGACAAATTAAAAAGTTAAATTTAAGAGGAACTATATCCTATAAGATAGCTTCAACTACCCTTGAAAAAGAAAGAGTCTTAGAATTTTTTCTTACAAATAAAGCTAAACAACTTGAGATTACAAAAAGTTGGAATTATTTAAAAAAAGAAATATATAAAAATTTTTTGATTAAAATGTTTGAACTAAATGATGCACACTTATCTTTTTTATCCTTAAATGATAAAATAATAGCTGTTCATTTAGGATATTTAAAAGAAAACAAACTTATATATCTGTTTCCAACCTATGACAGGGAATATGCAAATTTTTCTCCTGGGAACATATTGATAATAAAAATGATAAATAATTTTTTTAAAAATAATGGTTTAGAGTTTGATTTTACAACTGGTGATGAAAATTATAAAATAAGATTATCAAATAGAAAACAAAGAATTTTTTACAAAATTATAAGTTTAAATTTTAAAAGTAATTTTGTAAAGGTACTAATTGAACTTTTCAATTATATTAAACAAATAAAATATTTGAGGTTAGTGATCCAAAAAATCAATCATTTATGAAATTTATTAAAAAGATAATTAATATTGTAATTTATATTTTAATTAAGTTCAAATTACTTAAGTTACCAAAAAAGAGTTTAAGAGTTTTAATGTTTCATAATATTGATGATTTTGAAACTTTTAAAAATCAAATATACTTACTCAAAAAAAAATGGAAGATTTTAAGTCCAAAAGATTTTTATAAAATTATTAATGGAAAAAAAAAAATTACCAAAAGATGTTTACTTTTAACTTTTGATGATGGATTCAAGAGTAATATAACTGTTGCTGATAAAATTCTTAGAAATGAAAACTTAAAAGCAATTATCTTTGTGCCTCTCAAATTCATCTTATTAAAAAAAAAATCAGATAAAAAAAATTTTATAAGAAATAATTTAAAAGTAAAATCAATCTCTTCTAATATGGATAGTCTAGATATTAAAGATTTGAAAAAATTTAAAAAGTTAGATTTTGTAATTGGTTCACATACATTTTCTCATGCAAATCTAAAAAAATTAAGCAATAAAAAAAAACTTAAATTCGAGATCGTAGATAGTGCTAATAGATTACAAAAATTATTAAAAATAAATATAAATAATTTTTCTTTTACTTTCGGAAGACTAGATGATATTTCTCAAAAGTCTCTAAAAATTTCTAAAAACAGATTTAATTATATCTTTACAGGTATTAGAGGAGAAAATTTAAATAAATCTAAACTGATTTTTAGAGATAATGTTCTACCAAATGATAGGATTTATGATTTATACGCTTATTTAAGTGGATATTATGATTTTCTTTATTCAAATGAAAGAAAAATTATTAAAAAAAATTTTAGAAAAATTGTTTAATGCTAACAGCAATTGACATGGTTGGGACCAATCTTAATAGTGGAAGTAAAACTTATAATTTAAATTTTTATAAATATTTATCCAAAAAAAAGTTAAATAATCCTATTTATATATTTATATCTAATAAAACTCTAAAAAAAATAAAAATAAATCAGAATGAAAATATAAAATTTATATCAAAATCAAATATTCTTCAGATAACTTTTTTAAGGATTCTATGGATGCAATTTATATTGCCATTTGAATTGAAATTTTTAAAAGTTAAACAATTATATTCTCCAATGAATTTTACACCTTTAATTTTAAAATTATTTAAAATACGTACAATTTTATGTTTACACTCTAATTTACCTTGGATCTTCTTTTCTAAAATGCCAGGAAATATAATTAGAAATTATATTACAAAATTAATGATGCAATTTTCAATTAATGTATGTGATCATTTGATTGTTACGTCGAATACTGCAAAAGATGAAATCATTAAAATTTTGTCTTTAAATCCAGAAAAAGTATCTTCTATTTATTTAGGTATAGACGAAAAATTTTTAAAAAACGAGGGTAAGGAAAAAAATTTAATTTCAGATTTTAATTATAAAAATTATATTTTAACAGTTGCATCTTGCGTTAAATATCACAATATAATAAATATTTTAAAAGCTTTTAAAAAGTTGCAAACTCGTAACAATTTTGACTTAAAATTTGTTCTAGTGATGCAAATATTAGACAAAGGTTATTATAAACAAATATTTAGTTATATTAAAAAAAATTTTGAAAAAGATAAAATTCTTATTTTTTCAAATTTAGATAATAGTTATTTAATTGATTTATATAAGAATGCTCATTTTTACGTTTTCTCTTCTTATTGTGAGGTATTTGGTCTAACTAGTTTGGAGGCAATGTCACAAAATTGTCCAGTATTAATTTCTAATAGGTCTGCTTTACCTGAAATAAATTCGAAGGCAGCTGAATATTTTGATCCAGACGATCAAAATCAAATTGAAGAGCTAATGAATAATATATTATTAAATAAAAGCTTTAGAGAAGATTTAATAAATCGTGGTAATAATCATTTTAAAAAATTTAGTTGGGAAAAAACAGTTTTAGAAACAACTAAAATTTTAAACATCTAACTCTTTTAAGTTAAATTAATTTTTCTTTTTAACAAGTGTATTTACTTTAATAATTGAGTTTGCTTCTAAGTTTACTCCAGGTGCTAAAATTGATTTAGCTCCAATCCAGCAATTATTACTTATAATAATTTCTTCACTTATTAAATCAAATTCTTCTTTTTTAAAATTATGATTTCCTGTGCAAAAATAAACATCTTGAGATATGCAACAATTATCACCAATTTTTACATTGGCGATATTATCTATCCAAACTCTTGCTCCAATCCAACAATTATCGCCAATTTCTAATTTCCAAGGGTACTTAATGTTAGTATAGGGATGTATAATAATATTAATACCAATTTTAGCTCCAAAAATTTTAAGAAGTAAAACTCTCATTTTAGATGAAGGTATAAAACTATAAATAATTAAATTATTTATCAAATACCACAGGCTAAGTTTTAAAAAATAAAGTTTGTTAATTTTTTCTTTTTTAAAATTTTTCAGTTTAAACATAAGATCTAATCTTTAATTTCTTATAGATTAATTTATAAATAAATCAATATTATCATAATTGATTTTATTAAAAATAATTTTTTTTTCATTACAATTTTTTTAATTTTTTTAAATCACTTATTTTATTATAGTTTAAAGTAATAATTTTATTTTTTAAAAATTTAAAATTATATGTTTGATTTTTGTCAATAACTACTTTTACATTATTTGATAAACACTCAATTATAAAAAAACTATAAAAGTTCTCACCTGAAGGAACAGTATAATTTGCAATAGATTGTAATTTTAAGACCTTTTTATTTGATATCCTTCCATGATTTTTTAAAGATGGTATATTTAATTTATCTCCAATAATCTGAACTTTATATTTATTTTCTATTAATTTTTTAATGAAATTATATGGAAAAAAACTCTTCTTGTTTTTGTGTTTTCTATAATAAATTAAAAAATCAATTTTCTTCTTCCGTCTTTTATTTGAAGAGTAGCTTTTGAAGATATAATTGAATTTACTTTTTTTAATAGTTTGCAAAAATAGGTATTTTTTAAGAAGATCTGTAGAAAATATAATTTCATTATTTCTAAAAATTAATGAAAACTCACTTATTTTGTAAAAAATAGGAAAAATTATACCTCTTATAAAAAAGTTAAATATGTTAGATTTTGAAAATTTCGAACCCCCAGTAATTGGTCCTAAAATAGTTTTTGGTGGTAAAAGAGAAAAAATTAGAAAATTCCAAAAAGGTAAATAATTTAAATAGCAAACTTTTTGATTATTCAAATATTTTTTCCAACAATAAAATATTCCTTGTATCGTCGAAGTATACTTATTTTTAAGTATTTTTGATTGATTTAACTCAATTTTGTAATTTTTTTTATATTTAAAATTTTTAAGAAATAATCTTGCAAGTTTTCCTTCCCCAGATGTCTGCGAATAATCACAAACCCAAATGAATAATTTTTTTTTAATCAATTTTAATAAATCTTACTTTGTGAAATATTTTGTCAATATATTTGCCTTTTAAATAATAAATAAACGTCTCAAAAATTCTCTTAGATCTTCTAAAAAAATCATTTCTCAATCTCCACAAAAATTCATAGTTTTTAAGAATATTTGGCACAATTTTTTCTTCTCCAGAAGCCATGGCAATGGAAGCACCAATACAAACAATTTTGTAATTTTTATTTTTTTTGGCTAAAAAATACGCTAACTTTTCTTGTTTTGGTGTAGGTAAAGTAATGAACGTAATTTCATCTTTAGATAGTGATAGTTTTGTTTTTATAATTTTATCAATACTTCCAAAAGGAAGATTGGTATTTTTTACCTTAATTCTGAATTTCTTTATAAGAAAATTTTTAGAGTTTTGTGATAAATTACCCAAAACAGAAATTTTTTTAATATTACTTGGTAATTTCATTGTTTTTATCAGATCTCTTCCAGGAATTTTCTTTACATCGATATGTCTTTTTAACCAAATACCATCTGGCCAATGATATAAAGTTTTTTTTGGATAGAGTTCTCTATTTGCATAATAACCAAGAAAAGCTAAATTCATTCCTGAAAGAATAAAATTTTTATTATAGGGGATTTCATATGTCCTTCTCAATATTTTAAAACAGTTATCCAAATAATAATCTTTATCAAAGTTAATTTTAAACAGTTTAAATTTGTTGTTAATTTGAGAATTACTGTAAAAAAATAATTGACTAATTTTTGCTGGAATTCTCATTATTATAAAAAAAAGGTTAGATGATAAATTATTAATCGAAAAGGATCTAAAAATTTCTAATGTTGAGATCCAATAACTTTGTAAATTTTTTCCAGAAATACCACCTGATCGCATCCTTATAATTGTATTATTAATAACCTTATATTTTTCCTTATTTATATAAAATAATCTAAGAAAAAATTCAAAATCGCCAGCAATCTTGAAATTTTCATTATACATCTTATTTTTTTTATAGATTCCTCTTTTTATAATTGTAGCTGGGTGAGGAGGCATTAACCCAAATTTCATTTTCCATCTTTGAAAATTTTTTGAAGGATAGAATCTTGTTATTTTGTAATAATCTAACTTATTAAAATACGCAACATTACCCAAAAAAATTTCAAAAGACTTATTTTTGGATATAATAACAGATAATTCTTTAACTGTTTCATTAGATTGAAAAATATCATCTGAGTGTAATATACAAATAAAATCTCCAGTTGCTTTTGAGATTCCAAAATTTATTGATTTATATATACCAAAATTTTTTTTAATATAATATTTTCTTTTTTTGTCTGAATATTTTTTTAATATAGGAATAGTTTGATCTCTCGAACCACCATCAACAATAATATGTTCTATGTTTTTATACGACTGTGAATTTACTGAATTAAGAGTATCTCTTAGAGTCGTTGAACTGTTTAATGTGACTGTAATTATTGAAAATTTCATTTTTTATAAAATTATTGCATATTAAAACTTTTGATATAATAAGGATATATTATATTTTATGAAATTTAAAAAGGCGATAATAACTGGAGTTACTGGACAAGATGGTTCTTATCTAGCTGAATTCTTATTAAAAAAAAATTATATAGTTCATGGAATTAAAAGAAAGTCGTCATCGTTCAATACTTCTAGAATTGACCATATTTATGAAAACAAACATTTAAGAAATAAATTTTTTTTACACTATGGTGATCTTCTAGATTCAAATACTTTAACAAAAATAATTAAAGAAGTTAAGCCAGATGAGATTTATAATTTTGCTGCCCAAAGCCATGTTGGAGTTAGTTTTGATCTTCCAAATTATACATCTCAAGTAAATTCAATAGGGACACTGAATTTATTGCAAGCCATCAAGGACTGCGGCCTTGAAAAAAAAACTAAATTTTATCAGGCTTCAACTTCGGAGCTCTTCGGAGAAATACAAGAAAAAAAACAATCAGAAAAAACTAAATTTTACCCAAAAAGTCCTTATGCTACATCAAAATTATTTGCATACTGGATAACAAAAAATTTTAGAGAGTCATATAACATTTTTGCATCTAATGGAATTCTTTTTAATCATGAATCTCCTAGAAGAGGAGAAACTTTTGTGACAAGGAAAATTACAATAGGTTTAAGCAAAATTATTTATGGTTTAGAAAAAAGTATATACTTAGGGAATATATATTCATTAAGAGATTGGGGACATGCTAAAGATTATGTTCAAATGTGTTGGAAAGTTTTGCAATATAAAAAGCCTGATGATTTTGTTATAGCTACAGAAAAACAGTATTCTGTGAAATTTTTTATTGAAAATTGTTTTAAATATCTTGGTATAAAAATCAAGTGGTTTGGAAAAGGAATTAATGAATTTGCTAAAATAATAAAATTTGATGATAAAAAGTATCCTAAATTAAAAAAAGGGATGATTGTAGTCAAAATTAATAAAAAATATTTTAGACCGAATGAAGTTGATAATCTAGTAGGTAATGCTACAAAAGCAAAAAAATTATTGAAATGGAAACCAAAAATAAACATTTATCAGTTAATTAAAGAAATGATAGATGCAGATTTAGAAATTGTTAGAAAATCAACTCTAATTTAATAATATTGAAATCTAAAGTCTTAATTGCTGGACAAGAGGGAATGGTTGGTTCTTCATTGTATAGATTTTTAAAAAAAAAAAATTTTAAAATTATCGAGTGTAAAAGAAAAGACTTAGATTTTACAAATCAGCTTGCTGTAGAAAAATGGTTTAAAAAAAATAGACCAAATATAGTCATTAATGCTGCTGGTCGAGTTGGGGGGATTTTAGATAATAAAAATTTTCAGCCTGATTTTCTTTATATTAATTCAATTATTGGTTTAAATATTATTCATTCGGCTGCGAAATTTAATGTGAATAAGCTTATAAATCTTGGTTCTGCTTGTATTTATCCAAAAAAAACCACACAACCAATTAAAGAAAAAAAATTACTTTCTTCTAATCTTGAGGAAACTAATGAAGGTTATGCCTTAGCTAAAATTCTAGCTTTAAAATATTCTCAACACCTAAGAAGAAAGGATAATAAAAATTTTATCTCATTAATGCCAGCAAATTTATATGGAGAGGGGGATAACTTTGATCTCAAATCAAGTCATGTTTTACCTGCCCTTGTTAAAAAATTCGCTTTAGCAAAACTTAATAATATCCCAATTGTTGAAGTTTGGGGAACAGGTAGAGCAAAAAGAGAATTCTTAAACGTAGAAGATTTGTCTTCAGCTATTTATTTTGTATTAAAAAAAAAAATCAATCAAGATTATTTAAATATTGGTGGAGGTGAGCATGTCTCAATCAAAAAAATCGCACTCATGTTAAAAAAAATAATTGGTTATAAGGGTAAAATTATCTTCAATAAAAAATATCCTGATGGTGTAAAGAGACGTCAATTAGATTCAAGTATCATAAAAAAATTAGGTTGGAGACCAAAAATTGATTTAAAAGCAGGATTAGAAAAATATTATAACTATTATTTAAATAAAATTTATCCAAATGAAAGACCTACCTATTCTTATATAGGTCAATTATCAAAACAAAATAAATAATAACTGTGATCAAAATAGCATACAAATTATTAATATTATAATAATTAAGTATTATTGGAAAACTTATAAGAGCAATCATGATAAAAAGTGTTTTATTCAAAGGGTATTTGGATATTAAGAGATGATGAAAATGTTGCCTATCAGAACTTAATGGATTTTTTTTTTTTAAAATTCTATATATAAATAATCTTGTTAGATCTAAACCTGGAACTAACATGTAAAGAACTATTTCATCAGCAAATTCTATGTTATTAAAATTATATAATCTGATAAAAAAATAACTTATTATGAATGCAAGTAATAGTGATCCACTATCTCCTAAAAAAGCCATATTTTTGTAGTTTAGATAAGAGAAAGATATTAAAGAGATAATTAAAATTTTTATAAAAAATGAGTCTGAAAAAAAAAACATCATACAAAAAAAAATAAAAAGTGAATAAGTACTTGATTGCAGATTAATGCCATCAAACATATTAAAGGCATTAATGAATACCAAAAAACAAAAAATCGTAAAAATAAAGTCAGTTCTATCAAGAATGAAGTTTCTATCTATAAAGGAAAATTTAATATCGTTTATTAACAAATTATAATCTATTACTAACAATAAAAATATTGTTATTGACAAAATTAAAAATTTAAAATTAGCCCTTAAATTATATTTATCATCTAAATAACCTAAACAAAATATTATTAAACAAATAGTAAAAAAATAATTTAATGAATTTAAATCTTGAAAAATTGTCTCAACTTTAAAAAGGTTTTCAGATAAATTAAGAAATATAAAGTAAAGAAATATATTTAGAAAAATAATTTGACCACCCGCTAGAGGAGTAGGTTTGGAATGAAACTTTCTTAATTTATCAGGTTTATCCATAATTAAATGAAAAAATTTAATTTTAGAGAAATTTAATACTAGTATAAAATTAAATATTATAAAAAAAATTAATATTAAATTAAGATTTATCATTTAAAAATTTATTTTTAATTTTTCTTATATTAATTTTATTTTCATTTATTATACCCAGAAGAGTAATCAAAATTATAAAATCAATACTGAAAACTGTATAAGAAGTTTCTAGGATTGACCTTAAAAGAATTACTAAAACCATTAAGCTATAAATATAAAAATCTTTATGACTTTTATAATTATAAGCCATTACCTTTATTGAACGAAATAATACAAAAGTTGAAAATGATATAAGAATAATTAATCCAAAAATTCCAGAGGACGAATATGCATAAATTAAACCATTTGAGGCTGATTGATTTATTAAATATCTATCACCTTGAGACCCATAACCAAAGAAAAAACCTTTTCCTGAAACACTTTTCAAAATTCCTGTCCAATCCTGAATTCTTCCAGATGAAGCGTCAGGACTCAAAGATCTTAATTTTCTTGGAGAGTTTTTTTCATTAGAATATTTCATAAATTCTGTAAATTTCTTTGTCATAGTTTCATTTAACAAGATAGAATTTTGAATTTTCTTGTCTTGATATTGCTTATATTGATTTACATAAGATAAAAATAACATAAAGATTATGGGAATTATTAAAAACGTAAATAAAAATTTTGATATATTCTTTAAGGAAAATTTATATTCAAATAAAAAAATAAAGAAATATGAAAATACTGTTAAAAAAATTATTGTTCTACTTTGAAGAAGAAGGATACAAGTTAATAAAAGTATTTTTAAAATAGTAAAAAAAAATATTTTCTTTTTAAATAAATTTACCTCAAAAACATATAAAAAAAGTAAAAGTATTAACGAAGTCCTTGCAAGTCCAGAAGACCTTGGTGATAATTTATCCAAAAAAATTGGCGACTGGTTTAAAAATCCATAAAAATAATCTCCGCCTTTTAAAAATCCAAAAAAATGTGGAATAAAAGTTACAGCAAATACAACTGATAATAAAATAAAGGATATAATAATAAATATTATTTTTTCTTTTGATAAAAAAAAGTGATCTTTTAAAGTAATTATAAAAACAACCGTTAAAGAGCTTACAACGTAAGAAATATTTTTAATTGAATTTTCTGAAAAAAATAATCCCGGTAATTGAAAAAATAAATAAATTATGAAAAGGAGAAAAATAAAATTTTTTTTTGAAAAAAAAATTTTTTTATAAAAAAAAATTATTAAAAATAAAAAAAATAAGCTTGCATAAACTGAGGCATGTCTTAAAAAATTTATCAAAATTTTAGGGTTAAAATCAAATTCAGCCCCAATAATCAACAAGTCATCAGCAGAAGTGGAAATTGACAGCCAACAAGTTATATAAGAAAAAATTAGAAAAAGTTTTATTATCTTTTTTTTAAAAATTGTTTCAGAAAACATTATTTCAAATCTTTATTATTTATGTATAACCAAAAACCAAGAGGAAAAAACATTATTAAACTCATCCAATTGTTATAAAAACTTCCAGAAGGAATAAAGGGCATTAGATTAATTATCACAGATAAATTAATAAAAAAAACAGATTTATTGAGATAATTATTCTTTTTTAAAAAAAGAATCTTCAGATTATTAAATAAAGTTTTAGCAAAAACAAAAAATATTAAAAAGAATGCAAAAACACCCGTTTCTGATAATATTTGAACATATAGGTTATGAGGGTGAGTTGAGCAAGTTAATCGATTATTCCTTTTGTTAATTTTAAATTGATATTTTGGTTCAATACTTTTGCACTCTTGAAAAAAAGTTTTAACTCCTGAACCAAAAAAGGGATTATTATTAAAATTTACAATTCCAGTATATGTCAAATTTTCATGTTCATAAGAATAATATCTCATAAAATCTTTATCTATAGGACGAGGACTTTCTTTAAATAAATAAATTAATCCTATTTGTTTTAAAGTTCCCTTTGTATATTTTGTAAAAAAATTTTTATTTTGAGAAAATAGTAAAGTAAAGAGTATTATTAATGAAATAAAAATGTAAATTTTATATTTTGAGAAAATTATATAAAAAAAATAGACAATAAACAAAAGGAATAAAGCAATACGTTCTGATGAAAAAAAAACTATAATACCTAGAATTAAAAGTGTACTTAATTCGTATTTAAAATGAATTTTTTTCCTATAAAGGTATCTTAAGCCGATCAATAAAGGAAGAAATCTGACAAGATAACTTCCAAGTTTTTTTTCTGTATTAAAAAAACCAGTTAAATGTTGGAAACCATAATCTTCAATACCAATAAGTTGATAACCAAATGAATTGTAATTAAATAAATATTGAATAATCGAGTCAGCTAGTACTATGAAAATTGAAATTAAAAAAAACAAATAAAAAAAATCTTTAAAGAATTTGTATTTTTTTAAAAGATAAAAAATTGACAATGATAACAAAAAATATCTAAAATAAAAAAAAGAGGCTAAAAAAGATTGTTCTTTATAATTAGATAAAAATAGACTGATAATAATTATAGTATAGAAAAATAGGAAATAAATTATTTCCTTCTTAATTGAAGAAAAAATTTGCAAATTTTTTTTTTTGAAAAGAATTATGATTAAAATTAAACCACTTAATGATGCTAAAAAATCAGCAGCAAATATACTCATCGCTAGCATCAATGGAATTAAAGAGATAAAAATTATTAGAAATTTATCGATTGACTCTATTTCTTTTTTAAATCGATTTATTGTTTCTTCCATAGTTTAGTATAATGATTAATTATAGAATAATTTTTGAATAACAATAAAAAAGTTTTCATATATAAATTTTTCTTATTTATAACTAAACCTACTGCTCATTAAAAACTCATTAATTATTAATTTATATGGAGTTTTAATTAACAGAACTATTAAAAAAATTAGAGATGCTAAGTAAGAAAAAACGTCTAGATTTAAAATAGAAAGAATAAATGCAAAAGTAAAACTTACAATATAAAAAATCAAATATTTAAAATTTGTAATATAATTTTTTATACTTAAAATTCTAATAAAAATTAAAATTAATTCTTTTAAAAAAAGTAAAGTAGCAAAATAAAAAACATTTTTAAAATAAACACACATTATTAAGCCTAAAACAAAAGGAAATATTGTTAAAGTTTCATATTTTGTATTTTTTTTAGATATTAGTGTTGCTTCATAAAAAGACACAATAATATTTGAAAGGCATCCTATAAAGGTCAAAAGAATAAAAATTTTAAATAACTTTAAGATTGATAATGAATAAGAACTTTTTAACCACCAGCTTAATATCTCATCATAAAATGGTAGTGTGATCAGTAGTGTAAAACTTATCATCGAAAAAAATAGATAAAGATTTGCACTTAAGGTATTTCTTTTATCTAAATTATTTTTTTGTTTTGAAATTTGAGGGAGCAAAACTGCAATAATAGCTTGAGAAAAAATTGTTAGTTTTGCCGCTATTTGTTGGGGTACAGAGTAAGTAACAAGCATCAAAGATCCTAAATAAATCTTGATTAAATATTTATCAATATAATCATAAATTTGATTATAAAAACTTGTTAGGGTCATCCATTTTGAATGAATTTTAAAATCTTCAAATAACTTAAAATTAATTTTTGTGAAAATTAAGTTACCTTTTTTAATTAAAATTAAAACCAAACATATTAGAGAAAAAAACTTAATCGTTAAGGAAATGTTAAATAAGTTATCTAATAATAAAAAATTTTGACTATCAATCAATAATAAAAATGCTGGTAAGGATAAAGACAAGCTATAGAATAAAAAATTTGAAAAACTACATATTCTAAAATGGCCTAATCCTTTAATTATGTGCTCAGTATTTATGTAAAATATTGTAACAGATAATCCATAAAACAAGGAAACTGAAATTTCAAAAAAATTCTTATTTTCAAAGAAAAATTGAATAATTAAAAAAGTAAAACCAGATAAAATAATTCCAATAAAAATACTTCCAATAATACTTGTAAATATTACCTCTTTTTGAAGTTTCGATTTGAGTTTTTGTAATTTTATCGCTGCAAGTTTCCCTAGGTTTAAATTAAGTATCATGCCTATAGTTAGTATCGAATGTTGTATTATATAATTTGCATAAAGTTCTGGTGTTAATTGACTCAAAAAAATTGGGATAGAAATAAAAGATAATATAATAGACAATATCCCTGGTAATCCTGAAATTATTATATTACCAAGGTAATTTTTATTGTACAAATAAACCACCTTCAACTTTCCACTTTTCTTTTTTAGTTTCGTCAAATTTGTAGTCCTTATCATAATATAGATTTAACCAATCAGAAAATTGAAGAGACTGAGTAAAATCTGATGTATAATTTGTTAAAAATCTTTGCTCAAATTTCCAATGAAATTTAAACCAAAATAAATCTATGGTTGATGGGTCAACTACACAAAATAAATGTCTACATTTATTCCACCAATCTTGGAGAGTCCAATCAATTTTAATGTTAGAATTCATTAAAAATCTTGCACATAAAAAGATTTCATGGACCACAGCAGTGTCATTAATCGTAGAGGGATATTCCCCAAATTTATGTTTTTTAATTCCAATTTCAAAAGGTTCATCGGAAAAATAATTTGCTATATTATCTGTAGTTCCAAAAAGCATTATATCACTAAAACCATAAATTCTGTATTTTCTTGTATCAACAGAACAAGATATAATTCTGGAATTTAAATTTTTATAGTCACCATTTATTGGAAATAATTTTTGAATATTTTTCAAAAATGTAATGGTATTTTTTTTGTAAATTCTACAATCAGTTCTAGTTTTTAAACAATATTTAAGATTTAAATCCTTTGCATATTTTACAGCTGAATAAGTTGAAATAGTTTGTAAGTCAGTACTATGGATTATATTTTTAGGTTTTTTATTTATTATGATTTTAATTTTATCTTTATAAGTATTAAAAAAATTTTCATCAATATCTGTATCCCAAGTTGAAAGAATTATTACTGAATTTTGGAAAAGTTTGAGATAAATTTCAACTGTCTCTTTCACAAAACTTCTTAGACCGTCAAGATTTCCTTGTATTATAATTGCTGTATCCTTGTTAGAATAAATCTCGTTTTCTATAACTAAATTAGCTGAATTTTTTGGTCTTAAATTGTAAGAAACAAAATTATCTAATGTAAAATCAAATAAGAAACCCTTTTCTTTAGATACTATTTTTTTACCGTGGATATTTTTTTTGAGATTTATAAAAAAAAAATTTTTTAAATATCTCATCAAATTAGAGCTATCTCTCATAATTATTAATTTTTTGACAAATTTCGGAGATTGCTTTTTTAAGAGACTTTTTAAATAGTTGTAAAACATTTTGTTTTTTAATATTATTTACATATAAAATTATTAATTCTCAATGATATATATCTCTCACAGAGGAAATACTTCAGGAAAAAATGTAAATAACGAGAATCATCCTGACTTTATTTCAAAAGCAATGGAAAAAGGATTTGATGTAGAGATTGATGTTTGGTTTGTTAACAATACTTTTTCTTTAGGTCACGATAAGCCAGAGTATGAAATTAACTCAGAGTATCTTAATAATACAAAATTTTGGTGTCATGCAAAAAATCCTGAAGCTTTAGAGGCTATGAAAAATATTAATTGCCATTTTTTTTGGCATGAGGAGGATAAATTTACTTTAACTTCAAAAGGTTATATATGGTCATATCCTGGAAATTTAGCAGGTAAAAATTCAATTTTTTTGTTTCCAGAAAATTATCCTAAAATTGATTTTAAATTTTGTGCAGGTATTTGTTCAGATTTTGTAGAAAAGTATGTATAAGTCTGATAAATTTTTTATTATTAAAATTTTAATTTAATAAATATTTTTATAAATAATATCATGAATATTGTTATACCAATGGCAGGAGCAGGAAGCAGATTCCAGGAAGCAGGGTATACATTTCCAAAACCATTGATTGAAGTCAATGGTCAACCAATGATACAAACAGTTGTTTCAAATCTTAATATTGATGGCTCTTATATCTTTTTAGTTCAAAAAAATCATTTTGAGAAATACAATTTGAAAAGTTTGTTAGAGGTAATTTCACCTAATTGTAAAATTATTCAAATAGATGGTTTGACTGAGGGTGCAGCTTGCACGGTTTTAAAAGCTGAAAATTTAATTGATAACGATGAACCTTTGATTATTGCTAATTCAGATCAATATATCAAATGGAATAGTTTCGAAACGATTTCATTTTTTAATCATGATGATTCAGATGGAGGAATACTTACCTTTGAAAGCTTACATCCAAAACACAGTTTTGCAAAAGTAGATGGAAATGGAGTTGTTAAAGAGGTTGCTGAAAAAAAACCAATTTCTAACTCTGCTACAGTAGGTATCTATCATTGGAAAAAAGGTTCAGATTTTGTTTTTTATGCAAACCAAATGATTGAAAAAAATATAAGAACGAACAATGAATTTTATATTTGTCCAGTCTATAATGAGGCAATAAAAGACGGTAAAATTATAAAGGCAAGTGCTGTTGATGAAATGTGGGGAATGGGTACTCCAGAGGAGTTGGATAAGTTTCTAAAAGATTTTAAAAAATAATGCTTTTCTATAATCCAAAAATAGATCAAGAAAAATATGTAATTGCTAAGTATCTTATAGCGTGCAAAAAAGAAGATTTATCAAAAGCAGCTTGGAGCCTTGCGATTGGTCAAAGTGTTGGTAATCCTGATGTAAGAAATAAATGGGAGACTAATGAAATCTTTGAACAAAGTAGTTGTGTAATTCTACATGAGAGAAATGAACTACAAAAAATAAAAAAAGGATATGTAAAAATAGGTTTCCCGATAATAAATACTGATTGGGAAGGTGACGGTACTAGTCACCTTTTGTGTCAACTTATGGGTGGTCAAATGGACATTGATATTTTTGAAACTTGTAGATTAGTTAATATTGATTTTCCAAAAGAAGTTTTAAAAAATTATCTTAAACCTAAGTATGGCATAAGCGGGTTAAGAAAAATTTCAGGACAAGTAAATAAACCTTTTAGTGGGGCAATTATAAAACCTAAAACAGGCATGAGTCCTAAGATACTTTTAGAAATGGTAAAAGAATTAATTGATGGAGGAGTTGACTTTATCAAAGAAGACGAAATATTAAGCAACCCATCGTTTTGTAAAATTGAGGATAGAGTTCCATTAATTTCAAATTATATAAGTAAACAAAAAAATAAAGTAATTTACGCTGTATGTATCAATGGTGATCATCACCATATTATTACTAGAGCAAAGTTAGTAAGTAAGCTTGGAGGAAATGCTATTCATATTAATCACTGGTCTGGTTTGGGGGTTTATAATGCTGTTAGAAAATTGGACTTACCATTATTTATTCATTTTCAAAAATCAGGTGATCGAGTATTCACAAATCCTGAACACAAATTTGGAATAAATTGGAGTGTTATTTGTCAACTTGCTGGAATAATGGGGGTGGATTCTATTCATGCTGGTATGTGGGGAGGGTATCTTAGCGAAACTGAAGAGGAATTAAAAAAATCACTTAAAATTTTAAGAAATTTAAATGTAGTTCCAGCGTTAAGTTGTGGGATGCATCCTGGCTTAGTTCAAGCAAATGCAAAAAGATTTGGTAACGATTTTATTGCAAATGTTGGTGGTGCTATTCATGGTCACCCAAGTGGAACTTTAGCGGGTGCTAAAGCAATGAGACAAGCTATAGACAAAAACCATGAAATTGAATATGAGCAAGCTATTGCAAAATGGGGATATGTAAAGTAATTCAACTATAAAGATGAAAAAAAAAATTTTAATTTGTGGTGCTGGTGGATTTATTGGAGGACATTTAGCATCAAGGTTTCTCAAAGAAAATAAGTATGATTTAGTATGTGCAGATGTTAAGCCAAAAGAATATTGGTTTCAGATTTTTGATGAAGCTGAAAACCACAGCCTTGATCTTAAAGAATATGAAAATACTTCAAAGGTCACAAAAAATGTAGACTATATTTTTAATTTTGCATGCAATATGGGTGGCATGGGTTTTATTGAAAATAATAAAGCAGAATGTATGTTGTCTGTGTTAGTAAATACTAATTTACTAAGATCTGCTGTAAAAAATAGTTGTAAAAAATATTTTTTTTCTTCAAGTGCATGTGTTTATAATGGATCAAAACAAAATCAAACTTTTATATCTGGCTTAAAAGAGACAGATGCGTACCCAGCAGATCCAGAAGATGGATACGGTTGGGAAAAATTATTTAGTGAAAGAATGTGTCGTCATTTTAACGAAGATTTTGGAATAGATACAAGAGTAGTTAGATACCATAACATTTATGGTCCATTAGGAACTTTTGATGGTGGAAGAGAAAAAGCTCCAGCTGCATTGTGTAGAAAAATTATATTAGCAAAAAAAAATAATTTTAAGGAAATTGATGTTTGGGGAGACGGTGAACAGACAAGAAGTTTTTTATATATTGATGATTGTATTCAAGGAACTTTAGATGTTTTTAATAGTAATTCTAATGAAGTATTCAATGTTGGTAGTGAAGAACAGGTTTCAATAAATCAAATGATAGAAATAATCGAAGATATCGCAAATTATAAGGTTAATAAAAACTATCAAATTGATAAGCCAAAAGGAGTAAGAGGAAGATCAAGTGATAATTCATTTATACAAAAACAGATTGGTTGGAAACACACTCATACTCTTAAAGAAGGTTTAATAAAAACTTATAATTGGATAAACAATCAGATTGAAAGTGGGACGAATATAAGTAAATTTTCAAAAAGTACTATTGAAAAATAAAATTTGAAAAATTCATGAAAGCTCTTTGGCTAGTATCTTTTAGGCCTATTGGAAAATCAAAATTAAATGATTTTTATCAAAGTTTATTTGTTGATTCTGTTAAAAGTACTAATTTTGATATAACATTTAGTTTAACTCAATTTAACGAGGAAAATGTAGAAGAATTTATAAATAAAAAAAATATAAAAAATTTTTTTGTAAATATTCCAAAAAGTGATTTACCGCAGGGTAAAAAATATTCTAACAAGATCATGTTGGACAATTCTTTGGACCAATTTTTAGAAAATGAATTTGATTATTTGATTTATTCTACTGCAGATATTATTGTTCCTAATAATCTATTTAAAGTATTAGCAAAAATTAATTATGATGAATTTTGTGCGCTAGTTTATCCAAACACACATATTACAAATGGAAATATAAAAAATACTTATTGGCCACATTATGGAATTGATTTAATTGTTTTTAAGATATCAAAATCAAAAGCACAAGAATTTAAAAAAATAATTAAAGAATTTAATCAGTATGATTGGGGAATTATTGAAAATTTTTATATTGCAGCCAGTGAAGCTTTAAAACTTAAAGTATTAAATTTATTTAAATACTTAAATGTTTTAAAATTTGAAAATGATTTTGAGGCATTTACAGAGGATAGAGTATGGCAAATAAAATCTTGGAAAGAAAATCAAACATATTTATTAAATTTTCTTAAATCAGTAAAATTAAGTAATCTTTATGCTTATGGATCTTATTATTATCTTCTGTACAAGATTTTTAATTTTAAAGACCTTAATTTTAAATTAATATTATCTTATTTAATATTTTATCCATTTAATTTGATAAAAAAAATTATAAATGTGGTTTTTAGAAAAAATAAACAGATATAAAAAAATTGTGAAATAAAAATTGATCAAGGAATTGAAAAGATAATAAAATATTATTAAAAAATTTAGAATAAATTTGAATATTCTTTAATAAAGTTTTTTGTAATATTTTTCATTGAGTAAAGATTTTTGTAATAAATTTTATCTTTCATTGATTTACTTCTAATAATTTTATTTTTTTTTATTATTTTACAAATTGTTCTAACAAAGTTTTTTCTATCAGTTTCTATAAATGGTGGTTTCAAATTTTTTAATTTAATTCCCTCTATACCTTTTTTTGTAGATAAAACTATTGCTCCGATTGAAAGAGACTCAATAATCTTAATTCTTGTTCCTGATCCAAATGTTAAAGGCACACACATTAATTTAGAATGATAAATGAAATTATAGAGATTATTTTTTGAAACTATCCCTTTATTGATTAACCATGGATATTTTTTATCTAGTCCACCACCAGTTAAAAGTAATTTTACATGAGGCATTTTCTTAACTAGTTGGGGCATAATTTTTGTATTTAAGTAATCTATTGCCTCCTTGTTGGGTTTAAAATAATACGATCCACTGTAAATAATATAATCATTTTTAATTTTGTTTTTATTTAATCGAAAATCGAGCGATATAGCATTTGGATAAATAATTGGACTTAAATTATAAAGTTTTTTAATTTTTTTTTTATCTTTATCTGAAACGACTGTTGATAGATTGGAATATTTAAAAACCAATTTCTCTAAAATTTTAGTTAACAAGTAAATAAATTTATTAGAAAATTCTTTTCTAATTTCAGATTCAACATTATGAGAAATATAAATTATTTTGGTATTTGGTAGCAGTAATTTAAAAGTAATTAAAATTGTAAAAGTATAAAATATCCAGCTGGAACCTTCTATGATGATAAGTTTTCTTTTTGAATTTTTTAGATAGTTAAAAACATTAAAAATAATTTTAGGAAGTTTAAAAATTTTATTTAATGGAGTTTCTTTTCCAATAAATATAGAGCAAGTATTTTTTGTATTTTTTTTTCTTAAATGAGATAGCTGAAATAATTTTTTTTCATAAGGCCAATTTTTAAAACGATAATTTGTCATTGAAGCTGATCCACTTGTGTTAGGTATTATTGAAAAAAAACTTACAAAAGCTGTCTTGAATTTATTCATTTAAATAAAGCCTATAAACTATAATTATAATCTTAAATAATTATCTTTTTTATATATCTATAAAAATTATTATAGGCCATTTTTTCATGAAAAAATGAAACAAATTATAATTTGCCTTTTTTTTTAAAATCAATATAAGTCTGATGCCTGGTAATTATTGCGAAAGGGTCATACCCGATCCCATTCCGAACTCGGAAGTCAAGCCTTTCAGCGCCGATGGTACTTTGTCTTAAGACATGGAAGAGTAGGACATTGCCAGGCATAATCTATAATGAAAAATCTAATTATTGTAACTGGAGGTGCTGGATTTGTTGGTTCAAATTTAATTAGATTACTTATAAAAAAAACTAATAAAAATATCTTAAGTATTGATAACTATTCATCAGGATCAAAAAAAAATCATATTATCAACAGTAGAGTAAAATATATACGGTCAAATACATCTGAAATAATTATAAAATTAGACAGATATAAAAAAAAAATACATTCTTTGTTTCACTTTGGGGAATTTGCAAGAATCTATCAGAGTTTCAAAAATTTTGATGAATGCATCAAGTCAAATTCAATAGGAACAAATGCAGTATTTAAATTTTGTTTAAAAAATAAAATCAAATTAATTTACTCGGCTACCTCTGCAACTTTAGGGAATAAAGGTAGAGATAAAAATTTATCTCCTTATGCTTTTACAAAATCTAAAAATTTAGAATTATTAGAAAATTTAAAAAAGTGGTTTAAATTTCAATTTGAAGTGATTTATTTTTATAATGTTTATGGTCCAGGCCAAATAAAAAAAGGACCCATGGCAACAGTTATAGGTATATTTGAAGATAAATTTAAAAATGGAAAAGCTTTGTCAGTAGTAAAACCTGGTAGTCAATCAAGGAGATTCACTCATATTTTTGATACAGTTAACGTTTGTTATGAAGCATGGAAAAAGAATAAATGTTCTCATTATTCAATATCACATAAAAAATCGTACACTATAAAGGAAGTTGCACAAATGTTTAATACCAAGATAATTTACTTAAAAAAAAGACCTGGTGAAAGATATGCTTCTGCTTTAACAAAAATTTCTTTAAATAATAAGGTATTTAGAAGATTCGGAAAAATAAATTTGAAAGATTATATATCTTCGTTTATTAAGGAGAAAAATTTATGAAAATTAAAAGTTCACTTAAATCTATTAAAAAAAGAGATCTTAACTCGAAACTTGTGAGAAGACGAGGAAGAGTTTATGTAATTAACAAAACTAATCCTAAATTTAAAGCAAGACAAAAATAGTCTTAATGGATAATCAGAACCACAAAAATACCTGGAATAATTTCACAAAATTTGTCTTGTGGGGAACTGTCGCGGTCATATTAGTTTTAGTGCTAATGGCTATTTTCTTATTATAAATATATATTATGAAAATTGTTTCTATAAAAGAAAATATTGAAGTTGAGAAGAGAATAGCTATCACCCCAGAAATTGCAAAAAAGTATATATCTCAGGGTATTGAAATTTTTTTGTCAGAAAATTATGGTGTTCACTTAGGAATCTTAGATGAAGAATACATTAAAATGGGAGTTAAAATTTCAAAAGATCAAAATGAAATTTTAAATACTGCTGATATTGTAATTCAATTAAGATTGTTGCTAGATGAACAAAAAAATATTTTAAAAGAAAATCAAACGTTAATTGGTGTTTTAGACCCCTACAATAATAAAGAAAAAATAGATAGTCTCATTAAAAAGAAGGTTAATGTTTTTTCTTTGGAGCTACTTCCTAGAATAACAAGAGCTCAATCTATGGATATACTTTCTTCTCAAGCCAATCTTGCAGGATATAAAGCAGTTATAGAAGCTTTTGCAAATTTTGAAAAAGCAGTTCCTATGATGATGACTGCAGCAGGCACTATCCCGGCTGCTAAAGTATTAGTTGTAGGTGCAGGAGTTGCAGGTCTACAAGCTATAGCAACTGCCAAAAGAATGGGTGCAATTGTTTTTGCTACTGATGTAAGGATGGCTTCAAAGGAGCAAGTTGAAAGTCTAGGAGGTAAATTTTTAGTTGTTGAAGGATCTGAAAATCTTGAGACTGCAGGCGGTTATGCAAAAGAAGTATCAGATGAGTTCAAAAAAAAACAAGAAGATCTATTACAAGAAACTTTAAAAAAGATTGATATTGTAATTTGTACTGCTTTAATTCCTGGAAAAAAAGCACCAATTATAATTAAGGAAGAAATGATAATTAATATGAAACCAGGTTCAGTAATATACGATTTAGCTGCAGTTCAAGGGGGAAACGCTGCATTTACAGAGGCTGATCAAATAGTTAATAAAGGTGGAATAAAAATTATGGGAGAAACTAATATTTTAAACAAATTACCAGTATCAGCTTCAAGTTTATATGCAAAAAATTTATTTAACTTTGTCTCTAATTTATTAGATAAAGAAAATAAAAAGATTAATATTAATTTGGAAGATGAAATTATAAAAAACACTTTAATAAAATAAAATTATGGAAATAGATCCTTTTATATTTAGATTAAGCATATTTATCCTTTCAATTTTTATCGGATATTATGTTGTTTGGAGTGTAACTCCATCTCTTCATACCCCCTTAATGTCTGTTACAAATGCTATTTCATCTGTTATTATAGTTGGTGCAATTATTGCTGGATTAGCAAGTAACTCAGAAAGTATTTTTAATATATCAAGCATTTTTGGATTTTTAGCAATATCACTTGCTGCAATAAATATTTTTGGTGGGTTTTTAGTGACGCAAAGAATGCTTGCAATGTATAAGAAGAAAAAAAAGGATAAATAATGATATCAGCGAATTTATCTGCACTTTTTTATTTAGTTTCAGGTGTATTGTTCATTTTAGCTTTAAGAGGGCTTTCTTCCCCAGAAACATCAAGACAGGGAAACTTGTTTGGAATTTTAGGAATGATAATTGCCATTACTGTTACTTTTTTTTCTATTGGAAACTTTTCAACTGGTCTTATTTTAGTTTTAATTTTTATTACATTGGGAGGTTCATTAGGCGCTTTTATTGCATACAAGATACCAATGACTGCAATGCCAGAGCTTGTTGCGGGGTTTCACAGTCTTGTTGGGCTTGCAGCGGTATTTGTCGCAATCTCAGCCTTTTTGAACCCAAATGCATTTAATCTTGGTTCTCCAGGAAATATTAAGCTTGGAAGTTTGATTGAAATGTCGATTGGAGCTGCAGTTGGCGCTATAACTTTTTCAGGTTCGATAATAGCCTTTTTAAAGTTGCAAGGGATAATGTCTGGTTCGCCAATAACCTTTAAAGGCCAACACCCTTTAAATGGCTTAATTTTAGTTTCAATTGTAATGTTAATTTTTTTATTATGTAAAACACAGTCTACAAATTTATTTTGGGCACTATTAATTGTTTCTTTCTTAATAGGTTTTTTGATAATAATTCCAATAGGTGGAGCAGATATGCCAGTAGTAATTTCAATGCTGAATTCTTATTCTGGATGGGCTGCGGCAGGTATTGGTTTTACTTTAGAAAATACTGCATTAATAATTACTGGTGCTTTGGTAGGTTCATCTGGAGCAATTTTGTCTTATATAATGTGCAAAGGTATGAACCGTTCTTTCTTTAATGTAATATTGGGTGGATTTGGAGCTACTGATCAGTCATCCAGTTCTCGAAATAAAGAACAAAGACCAGTCAAAAGTGGAAATGCTGATGATGCTGCTTTTTTAATGAAAAATGCTTCATCAGTTATAATTGTACCTGGTTATGGAATGGCGGTGGCTCAAGCACAACATGCTCTAAGAGAAATGGTTGACACATTAAAAAAAAATGACATTAAAGTATCGTATGCAATACATCCAGTTGCTGGAAGAATGCCTGGACATATGAATGTATTATTGGCAGAAGCAAACGTGCCTTATGATGAAGTATTTGAATTGGAGGAAATTAATAATGATTTTGCTAATGCCGATGTTGCTTTTGTTATCGGAGCAAATGACGTTACAAACCCAGTAGCGAAAACAGATCCACAAAGCCCAATTTATGGTATGCCTGTTTTAGATGTTGAAAAATGTAAATCTGTATTATTTGTAAAAAGAAGTTTATCACCAGGCTACGCTGGTATAGACAATGATCTTTTTTATAAAGAAAATACTTTGATGTTATTTGCTGATGCAAAAAAGATGACTGAGGATATAACAAAAAATCTATAGAACATATTTTAAATTTGGTTGCGGGGGACGGATTTGAACCGCCGACCTTCAGGTTATGAGCCTGACGAGCTACCAGACTGCTCCACCCCGCGGTATATTAAATTCTATTTTTAAGCTTATTTAATTTTTTTACTCTTTTAATATTTTCTTGAAGAATTCTCTTTTTTTTCTCAGAGGGCTTTTCATAAGTATTTTTAAGTTTAATCACTTTGAAAAATCCATCCCTTTGCAGTTTTCTTTTCAAAACTCTAAGAGCTTGTTCTACATTATTGTCTTTGACTTCTATTTTAATAAATACCTCCAAAAAAATGAGTAGTTAACATTTTTATAATTTTATGTCTATCCTTATTATACATATGCTTAAAGTTATTGAGTTTTATTTAGTTTCTCTTTTTCCTTCTTTTCTCTTTTTATTCTTCTTTCAGCTTTTTCTATAGCATCCCCCAAGTCTTTTTGAGTAAATAAATTTAGTGCTACGGGGTCTTTTGAGTTTAAATTGTTATAATTCCAATAACTTTTATTTCTTATGGCTGTGACTGAATTTTTTGTTATTCCAACTAATTTTGCAATTTGAGAGTCTTTTAAAATATTATGACTTTTAATTAACCACAAAGCAGAATCTGGTTTATCTTGTCTCTTAGATAAAGGAATATATTTTTTTATTTTTTTTTCAGAATTTGAAATTTCTATATCTGTGCTTTTAATTTCTAATGGTCTATTTTGATCTTCTGAAGATAATTTAATTTCTTCTCTTGATAGCTGTCCAGATATAATTGGATTATATGCTTTAATTCCTTTAGCTACTTCACCATCAGCTATACCTTGAATTTCAACTTCATGTAATTTACAAAAATCTGCAATTTGTTTAAAAGTCAAGGTTGTGTTTTCAACAAGCCACACAGCTGTAGCCATTGGCATTAAGGGAGCATTTGGCATCTAATTTTTTTTTTCTGATTTAAAATTTTGAAATTTTTTATTAAATTTACTAATTCTGCCCTTGTCCATTAACTTTTGTTTACCACCTGTCCAAGCAGAATGCGATTTTGGGTCAATTTCTAGTTTGAGTAAGTCACCTTCCTGACCCCAAGTTGATTTAGTTTCAAACTGAGTTCCATCAGTCATTTCAACTTTAATGGTATGGTAGTTAGGGTGTATTTTTTTTTTCATTTTGAAGTTTATAGCAAATGAATTTTTGAAAACAATTAAAAGTTATCTATTTTTTCCCATAATTTCGTGTTTATACTTGTGCTTGAGGCAACGACCTCTAAGTTTTCAATTTTATCAAGGTCTATTTTATTAATAACCCCCCCAGCTTCTTTAACCAATATAATTCCTGCTGCAATATCCCAAATATTTAAATTTTTTTGAAAATATCCATCAATTCTTCCAGAGGCAACATACGCCATATCTAAAGCAGCACACCCAAATTTTCTAAAAGTGAAATTCGGGTCTCGTTTATGATTTTGATCAGTTGCAAACAGACAATCATTTATTTCACTTTTTTTAGATACTCTTATTCGATGATTATTAAAAAAAGCACCATTATTTTTTTCAGCAAAAAACATTTCATCCTTAATTGGATCGTAAATTAGTCCAGAAATAATTTCATCATTGGATTTTAAAGCTATTGAAATTGCAAAATGAGGTATTCCATGTAAAAAATTTACAGTCCCATCTATAGGATCAATTATCCATGTGTTATTACTATCTTTATTTTTTTTAAAACCATCCTCTTCACTAATAATAGAATAATTTGGTTTAGCTTTTTTAAGTTCATTAATAATTATTTTCTCAGCTTTTACATCTGAATTAGTAACAAAATCATTAGGCCCCTTTTTTGATACTTGTAATTTTTCAATCTCTCCAAAATCCCTTATTAATACTTTCGAAGCTTTTTCGCTTGCTTTAATCATAATATTTAAATTTGGAGATATAGAGTTCATAAACTAAATTTTTTTTATATATTCAAAATTACGAGTATCAATTATTACTTCATCACCATCTTCAATAAAAGGTGGAACTTGTATGTTTATCCCATTATCTAAAATAGCAGGCTTGTAAGATGAAGAAACTGTTTGCCCTTTTAAAGCTACATCGGTTGATCTTACAATAAAATTTACTTGATTTGGCAAATCTACTGAAATAGGTAATTCATTGTAAAAACTAATTGTTACTTCGAGATTTTCTTTTAGAAATTTCCCTTTTTCACCCACAACGTTTTTATTTATTTCAATTTGTTCAAAAGATTTGGGCTCAATAAAAAAATAATTATTTTCATTCTCATATAAAAAATTATATTTTGTTTCTTCAAGAGAAGCTTTTTCAACAGTCTCACTTGACCTGAATCTTTCATTTAATTTAGTATTTTTATTTACACTTTTCATCTCTACTTGAGCAAAAGCACCACCTTTACCAGGTTTGACATGTTGTGTTTTAAGCACTTGCCATAAATCATTTTTATGTTCTAACAACATACCCACTCTTATTTCTCCAGCATTGATCTTCATTTTAATTTTTTTATAGCCTCAATAGGTTTAAGTTCTTTATTACTCCAAATGTAGCCTGAGATAGCTAAAAAGTTAGCTTTATTCAATAAAAGTTTTTTATAATTATTAAAATTGATACCACCTATAGCAACTATGGGGATTTTTGTTATTTTTTGAATCCTTTTTATCAATTTTAAATTAGCTTTGTATTTGGTTTTTTTTGTTTTTGATGAGTAAAAAGCCCCTAAAGCCAAGTAGTCTGCACCATTCTCAGAAGCATTTTTGGATAATCTAATTGAGTTATGACAGGTAATTCCTATTATTTTGTTTCCAATTATTTTTCTTGCTTTAAAAATACTCATATCTTTTTGACCAAGATGACATCCATCAGCATTTAACTTTTTTACAAGATTAACATCATCATTAATTAAAAATTTTACATTAAACTTTTTGCATATTTTTTTGACTTTTCTTCCAATTAATAATTTTTTTTTAAAACTTTCCCTCTTAAGTCTCAATTGAAAAAAACTCACCCTGTTTAGTTTAAAAATTTTGGTTAGATCATTATAGAAAGATTTTCTAATTTTTAATGGTGAAATGATATAAATGAATTTTTTTCTATTAAATCTCAAGTTCTTTAGACCATTTTCCTTGAGCAGCTAAAGTATTCATCTTTGCCCTGTGGTTAAAAACTTTTTGGGTGTCTTCGATGTTATTAATATCTTTAGCCCAAAATTTAAGTGCACTTTGTTGAAGAGCACGTCCATAAGAATAACTCAGAATAAAATTACTATCATTATATTTATTAATCAAATTTAAATTTTCTGTTGCTTGTGTTTCAGTCTGACCTCCAGATAAAAAAGCGACTCCTGGTACCTCTGAAGGAACTGAATTTTTTAGACACCGCAAAGTTAACTTTGCAACTTCTTCATTGGGAATTTGATCTTTGCATTTATTTCCTGCTAAAATCATATTAGGTTTAAGTATTATTCCTTTTAAATCAACATTATGTAAAATTAGTTCTTCAAAGCATTTTTTTATTACTTCTGAGGTTTTTTCATAGCATTCTTTTGCTGAATGTTCACCATCCATTAGGATTTCCGGTTCAACTATTGGAACCATGTTACTTTCTTGAACCAATGCTGAATATCTAGCTAAAGCATGTGCGTTAGAATATATTGAAAGTTTACTTGGGTAACTTCTAGATATACTATAAACACCTCTCCATTTTGTAAACCTCGCACCAAGATTGTGATACTCTTTTAATCTCTCTCTCAATCCATCTAAGCCCTCTGTGATCTTTTCATTTGGTGACCCAGCTAGAGTTTTAGCTCCTGAGTCAACTTTAATACCTGGTATGCTTCCCATTTTAGAAATCAATTCTGTAATTTTATCTTTTTTTGAGGTTTCTTGTTTTATTGTTTCATCGTATAAAATTACACCCCCAATACAATTACTCATACTTGAAGAGCTAAATAGTGTTTCTCTAAATAATAATCTATTTTCTGCAGTTGATGGAACTTTAACCGCATCTAATCTTTTAGTCATAGTTCCTGTACTCTCATCTGCAGCAAGAATCCCTTTTCCATTGCTAAGAATTTTAAGTGCTATATTATTTAATTCAGACATGATAACTTAGAGCCTTTATACCAGGAAGGTCTTTTCCTTCAAGGTATTCTAAAAAAGCTCCACCTGCAGTTGAAACAAAGTTGAAATCTTTTATCGCTTTGATTTGATTTATTAAAGCTATTGTATCACCACCTCCTACAACAGAATAAATTGATTTATCTTTATTTTTTTTAATAATTGCTTTCGCAATTTCGTAACTACCATTAGCAAAATTTGGATTTTCAAAATAACCAGCTGGTCCATTCCAAAGAACTGTTTCACTATTTTCAATAATGTTTTTAATTTTTTTAATTGTTTTTGGTCCAATATCTAAGATTAAATCGTCATCTTTAATTTCGTCTAATTCTTTAACTTGTGATTTATCATTCATACTTTTTCCAACTAAAACATCTTCTGGAAAAGTAATTGAACAAGAATAATTTTTTGAAGTTTCAAAAATTTGTTTTATAATTATTTCACAATTCTCCTCTTTAATTGATTTTCCTATAAGGTTTCCTTTATAACTAATAATATTATTAGCCATTCCACCAACAATGATGATATTATCAAATTTTGGTATCAAATTTTTAATTATGCCAATTTTTGTTGAAATTTTCGAACCTCCAATAATACAAGTGATTGGTTTTTTTATTTCAGTTGTAACTTTTTTTAAGGCATTTATTTCTGTCTCTAATTGTAGTCCTGCAAAAGATGGAAGAAATTCTGTAATTTTACTGACAGAAGTGTGAGCTCTATGAGAACAAGAAAACGCATCATTTACATACAAATCAGCTAGACTAGCCAAATGTTTTGCAAAAGAAGTATCATTTTTTTCCTCTTCTATATGAAATCTTATATTTTCTAAAGAAACAATTTGATAATCAGAGGTTTTAAACAAATCTTCTTTTTTTAATTTAAAAATATCATCATAAATTAATTTAATTTTTTGTTTTATTTTTTTTTCCAAATTTTCACAAATTGGCTTTAATGAAAGAATTTTATCTATTTCACCTTTTGGTCGCCCAACATGAGAGATTATTAAGATTTTAGATTTATTTTTAATCAAAAAATTAATAACAGGTATAATCTTATTGATTCTAGTTTCGTCAGTGATGATTCCATCTTTTAATGGAACGTTTAAATCTAATCTTAACAAAACAATTTTTTGATTAAGATTTTTGTAATCTTTGATATTTTTCATTCAGAAATTTTATGAAGATGTTCTGCAATATCACACATTCTATTTGAAAAACCCCATTCATTATCATACCAAGCTGAAATTTTGCCCATATTTTTTGTCACTACACTTGTTAAATTTGCATCAACAATTGATGAGGCAGGATCATGATTAAAGTCTATAGACACAAGTTTCTCTTGAGTAATTTTCAAAACCTTATTTTTTTCACTAAACTTTTGAAAAGCTAAATTAATCTTTTCAATACTTAAGTCTTTTTTTGTGCAAAAGACAAATTCGATTAAAGAAACGTTTGGGATAGGGACTCTCATCGCTATACCATCTAATTTTCCTTTAAGAGACGGTATGATTTCACCAATTGTTTTTGACGCACCGGTTGAGGTTGGTACAATAGATTGAGTTGCTGATCTAGCTCTTCGTGGATCTTTATGAGAATTGTCTAAAATTCTTTGATCATTTGTAAATGCATGGATTGTTGTCATAAAACCTTTTTCAATCTCGAAATTTTGATTTAAAACATAAGCCACTGGTGCTAGACAATTAGTTGTGCATGATGCAGCTGAAATAATTTTGTCATCTTTTCCTAGATCTGACTCATTTACTCCAAATACTACAGTTTTATCAGCATTTTGGCAGGGAGCTGAAACAATAATTTTTTTTGCTCCATTATCAAAATGAGGTTCTAATTTATCTCTAGAATTAAATTTTCCGGTGCATTCGAAAACATAATCTACATCGTATTTTTTCCAATTAATTTTTTTTAAATCTGTTTCTTGACTAAAAGAAATTTTTTTCTTATCGATAATTAGATGATTATCATCGAAATTAATGTCTGCATTAAATTTTCCATGAATTGAATCATATTTTAAGAGGGTTGAGCAAGTTTTAGAATTTGTCCTATTATTAATATGTTTTATTTCTATTTTTTTGTTATTAGTTTCAATTATTGATCTAATAATCATTCTTCCTATTCTACCCATTCCATTAATACCAACTTTTATGCTCATAATTTTTCTTTAATCTTTTTAATTATAGTTTCAGAGTCTAATTCAAAATGATTATATATTTTTTGATAAGGAGCACTTTTTCCAAAATTATCAATACCGAAATTTAATCCATCTTTACCTGTATATTTTTTCCAATAATGAGTCTCAGAAGCTTCTACAGATACAACAAGATTAGTTTCGCCCAAAATTTTATTTTTATAGCCCTCACTTTGTTGATCAAATAATTTGTGACAAGGCATGGATATTATTTTAGAATAAACACCATCTATGGCCAATTTATGACCTATATCAACTGCTAAACTAGTTTCTGATCCTGTTGCTAAAATAGTTAAACTTATGTTGTCTCCAGTTCTTAAAATTTCATAAGCGCCAGCGGATGATTTATTTTTCGAAGAATTTTTTAATCTTACAGGATTTATTCCTTGTCTTGTTAATGCTATTACACTTGGAGTATTTTGACTTTCGAGAGCTAATTGCCAACACTCAAAAGTTTCAAGTGTGTCTGAAGGTCTAAAAACATTTAAATTAGGTATAGATCTCAAACTTGTCAATTGTTCAATAGGCTGATGGGTTGGACCATCCTCACCCAATCCAATAGAGTCATGAGTAAAAACATAAATTACTCGTTGCTTCATCATTGCTGCCAATCTGATTGACGGTTTACAATAGTCACTAAATATTAAAAATGTTCCACCATAAGGAATAAAATTGCTATGCAATGCAATCCCATTCATTATTCCACACATAGCATGTTCTCTTACCCCGTAATGAATATAGTTTCCTGAAAAATCACCTGGTTTAATTATTTTATGATTTTTAGTTTTTGTATTATTTGATCCAGCTAAATCAGCTGAACCACCTATTAAATTTGGTAATTTAGATATAATTTCTAAAAATATCTCAGACGATTTTCTTGTAGCAAGAGGTTTTGAGTTATTTAAATAATTTTTTTTTATTTTTTCTATTGAATTTGTAAATGAGTTTAAATTTTTAAAGTTAAAATTTTTTTTTTGATACTTTATTTCATGCTTTTTTGCTTTTTGTGAAGCAATTTTTCCAATTTTTTCCCATCTGGATAATAATTCATTTGGTATACTAAAAGGCTCATAATCCCATTTTAATTTTTTTCTAATTAGTTTGATTTCATCTTCACCCAAAGGACTTCCATGAGATGAGGCTTTACCACTTTTATTTGGTGAACCGTAACCAATAGTAGTTTTACAAGAAATTGCTACGGGTCTTTTTGATTTTTGTGTTTTTTTTAAGGCTTTGAATATTTCTTTATGATTATGACCATTAATTTTTATATAATCCCAGCCATAACTTTTAAACCTTTTTTCATGATCATCAGAGACAGCTAAGTTTGTCGGTCCATCTATAGAAATAGAATTATTATCAAAAAGTAAAATTAGATTTTTAAGTTTTAGATGACCAGCTAAACTTAAAGATTCGTGGCTTATACCTTCCATCAAACACCCATCACCAGCCAGAACATAAGTTTTGTGATTAATTTTTTTATTTCCTAATTTCTTTTTTAAAATTTCTTCAGAGATGGCAAAACCAACTGCATTAGAAATTCCTTGGCCCAAAGGACCTGTTGTAGTTTCTATACCAGTATTTGGATGATATTCCGGATGTCCAGCACAAATACAGTTTAACTGTCTAAAATTTTTAATATCGTCTATAGAAACACTTTTGTATCCAGTTAGATATAAAATTGAATATAGTAACATTGAACCATGACCAGCGGAAAGTACGAATCTATCTCTATTAATCCAACTTGGATTTTTTGGATTAAAATTTAAAAAATCTTTAAAAAGAACTGTAATTACATCTGCCATACCCATAGGCATTCCTGGGTGGCCTGAACTTGCTTTTTGAACAGCATCCATTGATAAAAATCTGATACAATTAGCTAATTCTCTATATTGTTTGCTCAAAAAATTATCCTGTCTAGACTAAGAAGATTCTATTTAATAATATAATTATATATATATGAATTCTGTAATCGAAAAAGAAAAAAAACTTAATTTGGCGTTAACAAAATTAAAAAACTTAAATATTAAAAACCCTGATGTAAAAAAAAACATTAATAATTTAAGAAACCAGAAAAATCAATTAGAAATTGAAAAACAAGAATTAGAGGAAAAATATAAAAGTTTAATTGATGATTACAATAATTTAAGTAAAAAACTAGACGATTTTCAAAATCAGGAAAAAATTGAAAAAAAAAAACAAATTGAATTTTCTGAAAAAATTGATGAATTAAATCAAGAAACAGATACTTTGTTAGAAGATATAGATAAATGGCAAACGTAAGTATAAAATTTAATGGAAAAGAGTTTTTGTTGTCCTGTGAGGATGGACAGGAGGAACACCTAGAAGAATTATTAATTCATATAAATCAAAAATTTAACGATCTTAAAAATGAATTAGGAAATCTAGGAGAAAATAAACTTTTATTGATAACAGCAGTAAAAGTGATGGATGAATATCATGAAACAAAAAAAAAAGTTGAACAAAAAAAAGATGAGCTAAGAGATTTATCTAACAAATTTAGAGAATTAAAATCATTAATTTTCGATTATCGAGATAAAAAAGAGGAAGAAATTAATCAATTGAATGAAAATCATCATAAGTTAAAGAATGAGATAGAAGCAAATCAAAAAAATTATGAAAAGTTGATCGATGAAGCTACTGAAGAAATTTCAACCTTTGTTGAAAAAGCAAATTTGGAAAATTTATCTTAAAAATTTTTGTGAATAAATTTCAAATTAGAAAAAAAATGTTAAAAATGAGAAGACAAAATAACTATAAAAATTCAAACATTAATTTTGGATATATCTTAGAAATTTTAAAAAAAGAAAAAATTTATGGCAAAGTCATTGGTGGATACTACCCATATAATTATGAGATAGATCTAATTAAAATTTTTAAAAAATTTGAGAGAATGAATTACAGAATTTCACTACCTAAAACAAAAAAAAATTTTAAAATGGATTTTTTTAATTGGTCAACTAAAGATCCACTTGAAATAAATAAATATGGAATTCCTGAACCAACTTCAAATAAAGTCAAATATCCTAATGTTTTATTAGTTCCTTTAGTGGCTTTTGATAAAAATCTCAATAGAATCGGATATGGGGCAGGATTTTATGACAGATATATTAAAAAGATAAAAAAGATCAAAAAAATTGTTACAATTGGATTAGCTTATTCTTTTCAACAGATAAATAAAGTACCAGTAAATAAACATGATATTAAATTAGATTATATAATTACAGAGAAAAAAATTTAAAATGAGAATATTATTTTTAGGAGACGTTGTAGGAACATCAGGCTGTAAAAAAATAATAAATAGTCTTTTAGATCAAATAAAAAAAAAGAAAATTGATTTTGTAATTGTTAATGCTGAAAATGCTTCAGTGTCTGGGACTGGGCTTACAAAGGAAATATGTGAAAATTTTTTTAAATCTGGTGTTGATGTTATAACAACAGGTAATCATGTTTGGGATCAAAAAGATATAATAAATTTTATAGGTAATGAGAATAGATTACTTAGGCCCAAAAATTTATTTGAACCAGCGCCTGGTAAGGGTTTTGAAATTTATACCGACTCAAAAAATAGAAGAATTGGAGTTCTCAATCTAATGGGCAATGTTTTTATGAAAAAATGTGATGATGTTTTTGAGGCTTCAAAAAAATTTACCGATAAATATAATTTAAAAAAAGATTTCGATTTCCTTATAGTAGATTTTCATGGAGAAATTACGAGTGAAAAAAATGCTATTGGACACTACTTTGATGGCAAGGCTACTTTAGTTGTTGGGACACACACTCATATTCCGACTAATGATGCCAGGATTCTGAAAAATGGTACAGCCTACCAAACCGATGCTGGTATGTGTGGTGATTATGACTCTGTCATTGGAATGAATAAAGATAATTCATTAAATAGATTTATGAAAAAAAATTCTGTAAAACATTTTCCTGCTAATGGTGAAGCTACTTTAAGTGGTGTAATTGTAGACTGTAATTTAGAAACTGGATTAGCAAATAAAATTGGGAGTTATATTTATGGAGGACAATTAAATAATACATAATTAATTTATGGCAGGTCATTCACATTGGGCAGGAATTAAACATAAAAAAGGTAAGGCTGATAAGCATAAGTCTAAAATTTTTTCAAAATTATCAAAAGAAATTACAGTTGCTGCAAAGTTGGGTGATAAAGACCCATCTATGAATCCTAGGTTAAGGTCTGCAATTCAAGCAGCTAGGACAGCAAATATGCCTAAAGATAATATTGAAAGAGCTATTTATAAATCTAGTCTTAATAATGGACTTAATTTTGAAAATTTAAGATATGAGGGATTTGGACCAGACAAGGTAGCGGTAATAGTCGAGGCTCTTACAGATAATAAAAATCGAACTGCATCAAATATCAGAACTATTTTTCAAAAAGCAGGAGGAAGTCTAGGAACATTGGGTTCAGCTTCACATAATTTTCAACAATTAGGAATAATTAAGATAGATAAAAATGAAATATCAGATGAAGATATCTTTGAACTAGCAATAGAAGCAGGAGCAGATGAGTGTAAGTCAAAAGATGATTTTCATGAAATCCACTGTGCAATAAATGAAATTTATAACGTAAAAAAAGAATTGGAAAAAAAAATTACTAATTTCATATCAACTGAAATTGAGTGGATCCCTCTAAATGGTGTAGAAATAATAAAAGAACAAAATGAAGGTTTGATTAATTTTTTTGAAACATTGGAAGAAGATGATGACGTACAAAATATATATTCAAATGCAAAATTTACTAATTAGAAAATGTTAATTATTGGAATAGATCCTGGTTTATCTGGTTCGATTTGTTTCTTTAGTGATGGTAAAATAATTGACGTAATAGAGATGCCAACAATGGTAGAAGGAAAAAAAAATAAAAAACAAGTTAACGGTGCACAAATTTATAATGAAATTTTTAAAAAAGTTAATATGGTTGAAAATCTGAATGTAAAGGTTGTAATTGAACAAGTGTCAGCTATGCCTGGACAAGGGGTTACTAGCATGTTTAATTTTGGACAATCTTTTGGAATATTAAAAGGTATATGTTCTGCAATGCAATTGCCTATGTACTTTGTAAGACCTGCTAAATGGAAAAAATACTTCAACTTAATTAATTCTGAAAAAGATGCTAGTAGAGCAAGAGCTATAGAGATATTTCCTTATTTTTCTGACCAATTATCAAAAAAAAAGGACTCTAACAAAGCAGACGCTATTTTAATTGCAAGTTTTTATTATGAAACTTACAAAAATCAAGATTAATTCAAAAATTTAAAGACAAAATCATGACACATTTAAGTGTGAGAAGTCAGCATGGAAGCTGATATTTCGACTCAAGCAGTTGGTCTCGCGTCAAGCGCAGATTTTTCTTTATTAAATCTTTTCATTCGTGCAGATGTAATTGTAAAAACTGTTATAATTTTGTTAATTGCCTGCTCTGTTTATTCATGGGCAGTAATTATAGAAAAAATAAAATTATTTAAAAAGATTAATAAATCTACCGAGGAATTTGAGATAAAGTTTTGGAATTCAAAGTCTGCAGAAAGTTTTTATAATAATCTTCCATCAAATATTGAAGATCCAATGGCATTAGTTTTTAAAGATGCTATGCAAAGTTTATTAAAAAGAAAATCAAAAATTGATTTACATGATAAAATAACCACCATGTTAGAAACTGGTATCGAAAAACAGATGTCTAAGATTAGTAAAGGGTACACTTTTTTGGCGACTGTAGGTTCTACCGCACCTTTCATAGGTTTGTTTGGAACAGTATGGGGTATAATGAATTCATTTCAATCAATTGCTATTTCAAGAAATACTAGCTTAGCTATTGTTGCACCAGGTATTGCAGAAGCTCTCTTTGCGACTGCATTAGGATTGTTAGCTGCTATTCCAGCTGTAATTGCATACAATAAATTTAATAACGATTCAATTTTATATACTAAAAAATTAGAAAATTTTTCAAAAAGATTTTTAACTATTATATAAAATGGCTTTCAAATTTAATCGTTCATCAAAAGAACCTATGAGTGAAATTAATGTTACTCCATTCGTAGATGTAATGTTAGTTCTCTTAATAATCTTCATGGTTACTGCCCCCTTGTTAACAGTAGGTGTTCAGGTTGATTTACCTGAGAGTTCAGCAGATTCTCTGCCTGAAGAAGCCGAACCACTTACTTTAACTATAAACTCAAAAGGGGAAATTTTTATTCAAGAGTCGAAAGTAGAATATGAAAAAATTATTGCCAAGGTTTTAGCTGTCTCTAAAAATAGAACAGACACAAGAATTTATGTAAGAGGAGATAAAACAATTAATTATGGAAGAGTATTAGAAATAATGGGTTTGTTGTCAGGTTCAGGTTTTACAAAAGTAGCTCTTATTTCAGAACCATACAAAGAAAGGTAATTAAGTGAATAGAAGCATAATTGTCTCTTCTGTTTTACATTTAATTTTAATTATGATAACTGCACTGAGTTTGCCGTTTTTAACAAAAAAACCAATAGATCTTCCACCAATAGTATCCGTAGAGTTGATACAAATTTCAGATAAAACCAATATTCCTTTTGCCCCTAAGGCAAAAAAAATTATCGAAAAGATAAAAGAAAAAGAAAAAAAATTAGTTTCAGAACAAGCACCTCCAAAAAAAGTGAAGAAAGTAAAACCAGACTCAGTTCCAATGCCAGATGATAAATTAAAAAAAGTAGAAAAAATAAAAGAAGACAAACAAAATCCTGAAAAAATTGACAATGAAATAAAGCAGGTTTCAGAATTTGAGAAAAAAGAGTTATTTGATCCAAACAATATAGCTGCATTAATTGATAAATCTAAAATTGAAAGCGCTGAAACAATTAATAAGACAGATAAGATAACTCAAGATCAGCAGAAAAATATTGATATTTCAGGTTTAACATTAAGCGAAGAAGATGCTTTAAAAGCACAAATATTTGGTTGTTGGAGTATTCCTTTAGGGCTACCCTATAATGAAGATTTACTAGTACGAATAAAACTTCAATTGAATCCTGACGGAACAGTATCACAATCAGAAATATTGGATCATGCTAGAATGAATAAACCTGGTCAAGGATTTTATAAAGTTTTAGCTGAAAGTGCATTAAGAGCGGTAAAATTATGCCAACCACTTAGAGTCCCAACTACAGGTTATGAAAAATGGAAAGAACTACAATTAAATTTTGATGCAAGGGAGATGTTAGAGGGATAGTATAAATCAAAATGAAAAAAATTTTATCAATAATATTTCTGTTTGTAATTTTACCATTAAAGGTTTCTGCCCTTATAGAAGTTGATATTACTAGGGGTAATTTAAATCCACTTCCAATAGCAGTTTCTCCATTGTCTATTGATGAAAATTCAAAAAAAAGCTTTGAAAAGATTTTAAATAAAAAAAATATAGGATCTGAAATTTCATTAGTGGTAGAAAAAAATTTAAAAATTTCTGGTCTTTTTAACCCATTAAATAAAGATGCTTTTCTACAATCACCAGACATTGCAAATTTAAAACCAAGATTTGAGGATTGGAATTTAATTAAAGCACAAGCTTTGATTACTGGCAAAGTTAATTTTATTGATAATAAATTAAGAGTTGAGTTTCGGTTATGGGATATTTTAGCTGGAAAAGAAATGATGGCTTTAGCTTTTACTACAGTCCCAAATAATTGGAGAAGAGTTGGTCATATTATTACTGATAAGGTTTATGAAAGACTTACTGGTGAAAAAGGTTACTTTGATACTAGAATAATATATGTAGCAGAAGAAGGTCCAAAAACTAGAAGAATTAAAAAATTGGCAATAATGGACCAAGACGGCGCAAATAATAAATTTTTAACTTTAGGTAATGAGCTTGTTTTAACTCCAAGATTTAATCCTACAAGTCAGATGGTAACTTATCTGTCCTATTTTAGAAATTTACCAAGAGTTTATCTTTTAGATATTGAAACTGGTATGCAAGAAGTAGTAGGTGATTTTCCAGGGATGACATTCGCACCTAGATTTTCTCCTGATGGAAAAAAGATAATTATGAGTTTCGCAAAAGATGGAAATTCTGATATTTACACAATGGACTTAGAAAATAGAATAGTTGAAAAAATTACAAATCACCCTTCAATAGATACATCTCCATCATACTCACCAGATGGAAAATATATTTGTTTTAATTCTGACAGAAGTGGCTACCAACAAATATACATTATGAAAAAAGATGGAAGTAATGTTAAACGAATTTCTTTTGGCAGAGGTTTGTATGGAACACCTGTTTGGTCTCCTAGGGGTGACTTAATTGCATTTACAAAATTACATAAAGGAAAATTTTATATAGGAGTTATGAGAACAGATGGAAGTGGAGAAAGATTATTAACAGAAAATTTTTATCAAGAGGCGCCATCTTGGTCCCCAAATGGTCGAGTCTTAATTTTTTATAGAGAGACAAAGACAGACGATAAAGGAGAGGGTTTTTCTGCTAAATTATGGTCAATCGATTTAACAGGCTATAATGAGAGGCAGGTTAATACTCCTACTGATGCATCAGACCCATCATGGTCATCTTTATTAAGTAATTAACCAATATTATCTTGATTTTTTAACTTGAAACATCTAATTAGTTGTGAAAAAGTCTAGAATAAGAAATTTTGATCAAGGAGTATTAATGAAATCAAACAAAATTTTTAAGAACGCTCTTTTAATTATCGTTGCATGTTTTGCACTTTCTGCTTGTGCTACATCGAAGAAATCAACTGGGCAAATGCAAGGTGATGTTTATACTGGGACTGATACAGTAGAATATTTAGCGTCAGGAGTTCCAGATAGAGTATTTTTCGCAACGAACGAGTCAGTTTTAACTACAGCTTCAAGAGAGACTTTAAGAAAACAAGCTGCGTGGTTAAGAAAAAATTCTGATATCACAGTTGTCTTAGAAGGACATGCTGACGAAAGAGGAACAAGAGAATATAACTTGGCTCTAGGCGAGAGGAGAGCTAATGCAGCAAAAGATTATCTTATGACATATGGAATTTCTTCAGACAGAATTTCAGTTCTAAGTTATGGAAAAGAAAGACCTGTAGATTCAGGATCTAACCCATTAGCTTGGTCAAAAAATAGAAGATCAGTTACTGTAAAAGCAAATTAAATTTTTAAATATTAAAAGACCCTTAATCATTAACTGTATTAAGGGTCTTTTTTTTGCCATTATTTTAATCATAACCTAAGTCATGAAATTTACTTTTAAAATTTTAATTGTGAAATTTGTATTTTTAATAAATCTTACTTATTGTTTAGCTGATAATCATGATATTTACGAAATTTTAAAAGAGTTAAAAAATGATGTTCAAACTCTTGAAAAAGCTGTTTATTCTGAAACAACAGAATTAAATGGTAATAACCAAAGTAATTTAAGCTTAAGTTTAAATGATAATTCAGAAGATGTACTTACGAGACATCTTTTGAAACTTTCAGAAATTGAAAGTCAGTTTCAAGTTCTCACTAATAAGTTTGAGGAAATTAACTTTAAACTAGATAAATTATCAAATCGATTATCAAAAGTGCAATCTGATAATCAAATTAGATTCCAAGATTTAGAAAATTCTACTATGACAGATGGTAAAAGTAAAAAATTAACAAAAAAAACAAACAATGATAATAAAGTTTTACCAGGAAGTTCAGAACCGCAAGATTTAGGTTCGATATCATATAAAGATTCGACTTCGAATGAATCAACTCAACAAACGCAATCAATTGATACCACTGCTTCAATTGTTACTGAAACTTTTCAAACGGATGAAAAAATATTGCCTTTAGAGTCTCCAGATAAACAATATGAATTTGCCACAAGTTTCCTAAAAATTGGAGATTATTCGACAGCAGAAAGAGCATTTAGAGAATTTGTAATCACCAATCCTGATCACAAACTAGCTGGAAACGCACAATATTGGTATGCTGAAACTTTTAGAATAAGACAACTTTATACTGATGCAGCTTCTGCTTATTTAGAAGGTTATCAAAAATATCCAAAAGGTCAAAAAGCTCCTATAAATTTATTAAAGCTTGGAGTATCTATGGTTCAAATTGGGGAAAAAGATCAAGGTTGTAAAATGATTAATGGTGTGGAAAAACAGTATCCAGAAGCAAGTCAATCTGTGATCCAAAAAGCTAAATATGAGTCTCAAAAATTTGAGTGCAATAAACAAAATTCCTAAACTTTTTAAAAATAAGTTAAAAAATAAAAGAATTAATAAAATTTATAAAAGCTTTGAAAAATCATTAAATATTAATGAAAGTTTTATAGTAGCTGTTTCAGGTGGACCAGATAGTTTAGCTTTAGCTTATTTAGCAAAAATATATTCAATTAAAAAAAAAGTTAGATCTAAATTTTTTATTGTTGACCATAAACTTCGACCCAACTCAACTTTAGAGGCAAAAACTGTCAAAAAAGTTTTGAGCAAAAACCTTATTAAAGCTGAAATTTTAACATGGGGAGGAAAAAAACCAGAAAAAAATATACAATCATTGGCAAGAAAAAAGAGATTTGAATTATTACTTAACCAATGTGATAAATTAAAAATTAACAATATTTTATTTGGTCATCATCAAGATGATTTGATTGAGAATTTTTTTATTAGAATGTTAAGAGGCAGTGGTTTAAAAGGTTTGGTTTCACTAGATAAAAAAAACAAAACAGATGATAAGAATCTGCTAAGACCTTTATTAGATCAAAAAAAAGAAGACTTAATATTCATTTCTAAACATGTTTTTAATTTTTACGTGCAAGACCCATCAAATGATAACGACCAATTTCAAAGAATTAAGATAAGAAAATTAATTGATAAATTTAAAGGGTACGGTCTTGATAAGATGAAGCTCTTCAAAACTATAAAAAATTTACAACATTCAAATTCAGTCGTTAGTTATTATGTGATTAAAAATTTAAAAGAAAATACATTTTTATCCAAAAAAAAAGATAAGTTATTTTTAAATAAACAATTTTTCCAGCAACCTTATGAAGTAGTTTTTAGAGCTTTTGCTGAGTCAATAAAATTAATTGGTAAAAAATATTATTTATCTAGGGGAAAAAAATTAGATAAAATTATTAGTGATATTCATTATAATAGACTGTTTAGAGTGACATTAGGTGGCTGTATCATTGAAAAAGTTAGTCAATCTGTAATAATTGTGAGAGAACATTAGTTTATTGCGACATTATCTAAAATTGCTACTTGTTTAATTTAATATAATTCTTATTTTATAGTTATGAATATAAAAAATATAATGATGTGGGCTATAATAGTTTTCCTTACTATAGGTCTATACAATATGTTTAAAAATCCCCAGACAACTCTAAAAGGGGGAAACAAAATTATATTTTCGGATTTTTTAACGTCAGTGGATAATGGCGAAGTTTTAAAAGTAGAAATTCAAGGAAACAATATAAAGGGTGTTTACTCAAATGGAAACAGTTTTACGACGTATGCACCTAGCGATCCAAATTTGATAGAGAAACTTTCAGACAAAGGAGTGAGTATTTCGGCTTCCCCAATTGAAGAAAAGATGCCATCTTTATTTGGAGTTTTGCTTTCCTGGTTTCCAATGTTGCTACTAATTGCAGTTTGGATTTTCTTTATGAGACAGATGCAAGGTGGCAAAGGTGGGGCTATGGGCTTTGGGAGATCAAAAGCAAAAATGATGAATGAATTAAAAGGTAAAGTTACATTCAATGATGTTGCTGGAGTTGAAGAGGCAAAAGAGGAAGTTGAAGAAATTGTAGAATTTTTAAAAGACCCAAAAAAATTTAGTAGACTCGGGGGAAAAATTCCAAGAGGCGCGTTACTAGTAGGTCCGCCAGGTACAGGTAAAACATTATTAGCAAGAGCTATAGCAGGTGAAGCAGGTGTTCCATTTTTTACCATATCAGGTTCAGATTTTGTTGAGATGTTTGTTGGAGTTGGTGCTTCAAGAGTGAGAGATATGTTTGAACAAGGTAAAAAAAATTCACCTTGTATAATTTTCATTGATGAGATTGATGCAGTTGGTAGAAGTAGAGGTGCAGGTCTTGGTGGAGGTAACGATGAAAGAGAGCAAACACTTAACCAACTTTTAGTTGAGATGGATGGCTTTGATACTAATGAAGGAGTGATAATAATTGCTGCAACTAATAGACCTGATGTTCTAGATCCAGCATTACTAAGACCTGGAAGATTTGATAGACAGGTAGTAGTTTCAAACCCAGATATTATTGGTAGAGAAAAGATTTTAAAAGTTCATGTTAAAAAAATTAAAATGGCTCCGGATGTTAATTTAAGAACAGTCGCAAGAGGTACACCTGGATTTTCAGGAGCAGATTTAGCAAATATAGTAAATGAGGCTGCTCTATTGGCCGCTAGAAAAAATAAAAGAATTGTTACTTTAAATGAATTTGAAGAAGCTAAAGATAAAGTAATGATGGGAGCTGAAAGACGTTCAATGGTCATGACTGAAGATGAAAAAAAATTAACAGCTTACCATGAAGGTGGGCATGCTTTAGTTTCATTTAATATGCCAAGTTATGATCCAATTCACAAAGCTACAATTATTCCAAGGGGTAGAGCATTAGGTATGGTTATGAATCTACCAGAGAGGGATAAACATGGGTTTTCAATAAAATATTTAAAAGCTAGATTAGCAGTTTGTTTTGGTGGCAGAGTTGCGGAAGAAGTAATATTTGGAAAGGATAACATCTCTACAGGAGCTGGAGGAGGTAATGGTTCCGATATAAATCAAGCAACTCAACTAGCAAGAGCTATGGTGACAAAATATGGTATGAGTGAAGAAATGGGTCCAGTTGAGTATGGAGAAAATCAAGAAGAAGTATTTTTAGGAAGGTCTGTTACACAGACTCAATCAGTTTCTGAGGAAGTTGCTCAAAAAATAGATAAAGAAATTAGAAAGCTTGTTGATGAAGGTTATAACAAAGCTAGAGAAATTTTAACCAACAAAATTGATGATTTACATAAAATTGCAAAAGCTCTTATAACTTATGAAACTTTAACCGGTGAAGAAATTGAAAATATTATTAATAAAAATATATATCCAGCAGATAAACAAGATTTAAAGGTTGAGGATGATAAAGGATCAGCTTTAGGCGCATTGGGCCTTAAACCAAAAATTGTCCACTAATCTTAATGTCCAGATATTACACAAGAGCGTGTAATTTCTATTATGGAGCTAAATCTAAAAAATTAGTTAAACAAGGAAGGACTTTACCTTTAAATGGAGAGGTCACAATATCTTTTGATAAAATTGAAATAATTTCTAGAAAATCTTCAAAAAAAATATCCATAAAAAAAATTGATAAATTATCCACTATTATAAAAAAAAAGATAAAAGCGGATATAAAAATAATTACAAAACATAAAAAAAAAATTAAATACTTAAATTTCAAAAATACTCCAAAGATTATGGGTATATTAAATGTCACTCCTGATAGTTTTTCAGATGGAGGAAAATATTTTCAATTTAATTTGGCAAAAAAACAACTTGATTATCTTTATAAAAGTGGAGCTGACATGGTTGATATTGGGGGTGAGTCGACTAGGCCAGGATCAAAATCCATTAGCCCTACAGTTGAGTGGACAAGAATAAAAGAACTTTTAAAAAAAATTGATAAAAAAAAAATAATATCTCTGGATACAAGAAAATCAGAGATTATGGAAAAGGGAATAAAGTTAGGTGTTAAATTTATTAATGATGTCTCAGGATTAAATTATGATAAAAATTCTATAAATGTAATAAGAAAATATCAGATACCTTTTGTAATACACCATTCACTTGAAACTCCTGATATTATGCAAAATAACCCAAAATATAAAAATGTTTTACTAGATATTTATGACTTTTTTGAAAAAAAAATTAAATTCTTAAGAAGAATTGGCATAAATCACAATAATATTATTTTAGATCCTGGTATAGGTTTTGGAAAAAATTTGAAACATAATATGACGATTATTAAAAATATATCAATTTACCATTCTCTTGGATTCCCTATATTGCTTGGAATGTCCAGAAAAAAATTTATTAAAGAATTATCCAACAATAACGATAGTACCTTTAGAATAGGAGGAACAATTAGTTCAAGTCTCTTTGCTATGATGCAGGGTATTCAAATATTACGAGTCCACGATGTTAATGAAGTTAATCAAGGTATAAAAGTTTTTAAAGAACTAATTAAATAAAGATGAAATATTTTGGAACTGATGGGATAAGAGGTCAAGTCAACAGCAAAAATATCAATGGTGATATGTTTTTTAGGTTTGGTCTAGCTACAGGTAAATATTTTACGAACTTAAAAAAAAAAAAGCAGACTGCTATAATTGCCAAGGATACTAGACTTTCTGGCTATGCTTTAGAGCCTGCCTTGGTCTCTGGCTTAGCGTCTTCTGGTATGCATGTATATACATTGGGTCCTCTACCTACTAACGGTCTGGCCATGTTAACTAAATCAATGAATGCCAATTTAGGTATTATGATTACCGCATCACATAATTTATTTTATGATAATGGTTTGAAATTATTTGGCCCTAATGGACTGAAACTATCTGATAAAATCCAAAAAAAAATTGAAGATTTAATTGATAGCAGAGTTTCAAATCATTTATCAAAACCTTATCTTCTTGGAAGAGTCAAAAGATTAGAAACTGGTACTGATGACTATATTAAAATTTTAAAAAAAAAAATTCCTAACAACTTTAAACTAAAAAATATGAAAATAGTTTTAGATTGTGCAAATGGTGCTGGTTATAAATCTGCGCCAAAAATGATAAAATCTTTTGGAGCCAAAGTAATAGTGATAGGAAATAAACCTGATGGTTTCAATATTAATAAAAATTGTGGTTCAACCTTCCCGAATAATCTTCAAAGATCTGTCAAGAAACATAAAGCAAATTTAGGGATTTCACTTGATGGTGATGCTGACAGGATAATAATGTGTGACGAAAAAGGCTCAATTATTGATGGGGACCAAATCATTGCTGCTTTAGCCTTACAGTGGAAAAAGAAAAGAATTCTTCGAGGTGGGGTTGTTGGAACTTTGATGTCAAATTATGGGTTAGAAAACTTTTTTAAAAAAAACAAAATAAAGTTTATTCGGGCTAAAGTTGGCGATAGATATGTGAAAGAAATCATGCAAAAGAAAAAATTTAATTTAGGTGGAGAACAATCTGGGCATATAATTCTTGGAAAATTTGCAACGACTGGTGATGGTCTATTAGTTGCCTTAGAAGTTATTCAAGCTTTGAATAAAAAGATAAGAGCAAGTAGTTTCTTTAATGTATTTGAAAAAATACCTCAAATATTAAAAAATGTTAAAATTAGAGATAAAGATATACTTAAAAAAAGATCAGTTAAAAATTCAATTAAAATTGCTAATGAATTAATCAAAAGTCAAGGAAGAATACTCGTCAGAAAATCTGGAACTGAACCAAAAATAAGAATAATGGGTGAAAGTAAAAATAAAGTTTTGTTGGCTAAATGTATAAAAATAATTTCAAGAACAATCAAATAAATTGAATTTTAAATCTAAAATTTTAATTATAGGTGGGTCAGATTCTTCTGGTGGAGCAGGAATTCAAGCAGATATTAAAACAATTACAAGTCTTGGATCATACGCGATGACAGCTATCACAGCAGTCACAGTTCAAAACACATTAGGTGTTAAATCTGTAACACCAATTCCTGCAAGTGAAATAAAAAAACAGATTATCCATACATCAAGGGATATAAGGCCTGATGCAATTAAAATTGGTATGTTGCATTCCTCACAAGTTATTAAAAAAGTTATTGATTCTTTAAATCAAATTAAGGTAAATAAAATTATCTTAGATCCTGTTATGGTAGCTAAAGGTGGAACTAGATTAATAAACAACAGTGCAATTGAAATTCTTAAAAAAAAACTTATAAAACAAGTTTCTTTAGTCACACCAAATATTCCAGAGGCTGAAGTTTTAAGTGGTATTAAAATAAGGAACAAAGAAGATATGATATTTGCAGCTAATAAATTAATAAACCTTGGTGCCAGAAATGTATTAATTAAGGGAGGTCATCTAAAATCAAAAAAAGTTGAAGATGTTTTTTTAAATAAAACAAAAATAAAGATTTTTTTAAGCTTGAGACACAATACAAAAAATACTCATGGTACTGGATGTACTTTATCTAGTGCAATAGCTACTTTTTATTCATGTGGAAAAAGTATTGAGAAAGCTTGTAGCTTGGGTATTAAATATGTAAATTCTGCAATATTAACTAACCCTAATTATGGAAAAGGTCACGGTCCTATAAATCATATTTACTCTATGAAAATAAATAAAAAATTCAAATAATGAAAAATGTTGTAGTTGTTGGCTCTCAATGGGGAGATGAAGGAAAAGGAAAAATAGTTGACTGGCTTTCAGAGCAAGCAGATATAGTTGTAAGGTTTCAAGGTGGGCATAATGCTGGCCATACTCTGGTTATAGATGGGATAACCTATAAACTTCGACTACTTCCGTCTGGAATAGTTAGGAGAAATAAAATTTCTATAATTGGAAATGGAGTTGTAATAGACCCTTGGGCATTACTGGATGAAATAAAAGAAATTAGATCTAAAGGGGTAAAAGTAGATGTTGAGAATTTGATTATCTCTGAGTCTGCAAATTTAATACTGCCCTTTCATAGAGAGATGGATGAAATAAGAGAAGATACAGCTGGTGATGGAAAAATAGGAACAACTAGAAGAGGTATTGGCCCCGCTTATGAAGATAAAGTTGGAAGAAGATCAATTAGAGTCATGGACTTAAGATCAGAGAAAAATTTAGATCAAAGACTAAAATCTGTTTTATTACACCATAATGCTATTAGGAAAGGATTAGGTAAAAAAGTTTTTGAAAAGGATAAGTTAAAAAAGGATTTGTTGAAAATCTCCCCTGATATATTAAAATTTTCTCAACCAGTATGGTTAATCATTGATCAATTTAAAAAAGAAAAAAAAAAAATATTATTTGAAGGAGCACAAGGTGTTTTACTGGATGTAGATCATGGAACTTACCCATTTGTTACATCCTCTAATACTGTTGCATCATCTGCAGCAACTGGAACTGGATGTGGACCGAACTCTATTAATTATGTTCTAGGGATAACCAAAGCATATACAACAAGAGTAGGTGAGGGCCCTTTTCCAACTGAATTAGAAGATGAAGTCGGTGAGTTATTAGGTATAAGAGGAAAAGAGTTTGGAACAGTTACTAATCGTAAGAGAAGGTGTGGATGGTTTGATGGAGTGTTAGTTAGACAAAGTATTAAAATTTCTGGAATTGATGGTATCGCATTAACAAAACTTGATGTCCTGGATGAACTAGAAGAAATTAAGATGTGTATTAAGTACGAGTTAGATGGTAAAAAGATTGATTATTTTCCTGCAGCTGTCGAAGATCAGCTTAAAATTAAACCTATTTATCAAAACTTTCCTGGATGGAAAACGTCTACTCGAAGTGTCAAAAATATTAAAGATCTTCCCCAAAATGCAAAAAATTATATTTACGCTGTTGAGGGTTTTATTGGAACTAAAATATCAAGTATTTCTACTAGTCCCGAACGTGATGATACAATATTGATTGAAAATCCTTTTGAAATTTAATTAGCTGGTAATAAATTTTTAGACTTTGCTAAAAGCAACATATGTTTTTGTAATTTTTCAAAAGCTTTGTTTTCAATTTGTCTTACTCTTTCTCTACTAATTTTGAACTTTTTACTCAAATCTTCAAGAGTGGATGGATCATCATTTAATCTTCTGGAATATAGAATTTCTTTTTCTCTATCGTTTAAAACTTTAATTGAGTTTTTCAATAAATCTTTTCTCTGTTCCATTTCCTCTTGATAAGCAAATTTAAGATCATGATCTAATTCTTTATCAACCAACCAATCTTGCCATTCATCACCGTCCTCCCCCACTTGTGCATTAAGCGAGAATTCTTTACCAGATAATCTTCGATTCATTGAAATAACTTCTTCTTTACTTACATCAAGTTTGTCTGCTATTTCATTTACATGTTCATTTCTTAAATCTCCCTCAGACTGAGGAGCAATTTGATTTTTTATTTTTTTTAGATTGAAAAATAATTTTTTTTGTGCTGCTGTTGTCCCAATTTTTACTAAACTCCATGATCTTAAAATATATTCTTGTATTGAAGCTTTAATCCACCACATTGCATAAGTTGCTAATCTGAATCCTTTTTCTGGCTCGAATTTTTTAACAGCTTGCATCAAACCCACATTTCCTTCAGAAATCATTTCATTCACTGGCAAACCATATCCTTTATACCCCATTGCAATTTTTGCAACTAACCTCAAGTGACTTGTCACAAGTTTTTCTGCAGACTTAATATTGCCAGTTGTTTTCCAATTTTTGGCTAGCATATATTCCTCTTCAGCATCTAACATTGGAAATTTTTTAATTTGATTCAAGTAAGCAGATAGACCACCTTCATTAGATAGAGTTGGTAGGTTATTATTAAAAGTTGTGTTCATTACTCAGCTTATCTAATTAATTTTTACTTTTTTCAATAATTTATTTATCAGTATTTCTCAGCATTTTTAAAATTATTTCAAGTTCTTTGGGTAAAATTGAGTTAAAAATCATCTCTTTATTTTTTTTTGGATGAACAAAACCAATAGTTCTAGCGTGCAAAAATTGTCTTTTTAAATTAGATAAATTATATTCTAAAGACTTATTAATGTTCTTTATTTTCTTAAATTTTTTTTTATATTTATCATCACCAACAATACTGTTACCTAAATAGTTCATATGGACTCTTATTTGATGAGTTCTTCCAGTTTCTAATTTACACTCTACTAAGCTTAAAGTTGGACTATTCTTATTTTCAAAGATTTCTAAAGTTCTATAATTTGTAATAGCAGATTTACCTTTTGTATTACTCACTTCCATTAATTGCCGATTTTTTGAACTTCTTGTAATCAAAGTTTCTATCTTACCTTTTGATGGTTTAATTTTTCCCCATATAAGTAATTGATATATTCTTACAATTGAGTGTTTATTAAATTGGTTTGATAAACTTTGATGTGCATAATCATTTTTTGCTATTACAACTAATCCAGAAGTATTTTTGTCAATTCTATGAACTATTCCTGGCCTTAGTTCTCCCCCAATTTGTGATAACGAGTTCTCATTATAATTTATCAATGCATTAACAATTGTGTTATCTAAGTTTCCAGCACCAGGGTGCATTACAATACCTGCTGGTTTGTTTAAAACAATTAGATCTGAATCTTCATAAATTATATCTAACTTAAATTTATAAGGTTTTAAGGAAGCCTCTCTAGGTTCTGGAATAGATAAACATATAAAATCTTTAACAGAAACTTTTTTTGATGGTTCTGTTATAATTCTATTATTAATTTTCAACTTTTTTTCTAAAATCAAGTTTTTGATTTTAGTTCTACTTAAATTTATATTCATTTTATTGATAAAAACATCTATACGAAGGTTCTTTTCAATATCTGTAACAATCAAATTTATTTTTTTTTCCATAAAATGTTATATTAATATCATAAGCGCTTGTAGCTCAACTGGATAGAGCGCCTGACTTCGGATCAGGAGGTTCTGGGTTCGACTCCTAGCAGGCGCGCCAATTATGACGTATTGACAAAATTAATATAAATTATATATATCCTCAAATAAACTTAATTAATGCGGAAGAAAGTATAATTAAATATGAGTAACATAATCAGTTTAATACAAAGTAAATTCCCGAAAATAGATGAAATGCCATTTCTTTCTGCAATACAACAAGGCAAATTTGGAAGAAAAGAAATCTTAAACTCTGAAGTTGTAGAGTTATATAGGGCTTTATACACTAGAGAAAAAATTCAAAACATTTACAAAGATAAATTAAAAGAGGCCGCGGATAAAAATATTGTTTCAAAAGACGAACTTGGGTTAATGACCGAGGTTATTGATGATGAGGGAGAAACTGAAGATCATATTGATCATCTAGATATGAGGTTTAAACTCTTCAATGGTACTGAAGTTAAAAGAGGATACTTTCCAAAGTTTAATGACGAACTTCAAAAGATTAATGATGAATGGATGTCAATATGTCAAGAGTCAGACTTATTTACTTTAATGTCTTGCACTGCGGCTATAGAGGGATGGTATCCAGATATATCGACATTTTTTGAAAAAGAGTATTCAAAAAGAGGCTTTAATAAAGATGAATTAGAAATTTTTATCGCTCATCAAGATGCAGATGTTCATCATTCAGAGTCACAGAATAATATCTTGTTAAAGAATATTGATAAAATTGACATTGATGTTGTTGATAAAATGGTCACTAGAACATTTAATACTTCGAAAGCTTATGATAAAATGAAACTAGAATTTGCAGAACAAGAAAATTCAGTTGAAAGTTATTTCGAAAAAAGATAATTTTTTTTATCATTCTCCCATATTTATCAAAGTTCCTTTAATCCGAGCTTTAAGAAATGAGAAGTAAAATAAAGATACTCCTAACGAAAGATAAAAAATATTTAATAAATAGGCTTTTTTTAAGTTTTCAAAATTTACAAATCCATTTAAAAGAATATTTCTTGTTTCATCAAAAATATAAACCAATGGCAACCCCTTAGCGATTAATTGGAAAAAATTAGGAAGTATTTCTATTGGATAGTATATGCAGCCCAATGGAGCTAATAAAAATAGAGAAGACCACGCAATATTCTCAAAAGATGGACCAAATCTAATTAGACCAGCACTAACAAATAAACCTAAGGTAATTCCAAACAAATACAAACTTAAGAACAATAAAAGTAAGGGAAAGCCCAATTTTAAAATTGAAACTCCAAATAAGGGAGATGTCAAAATTATCGCAGGCACTAATCCAATTAAAGTTCTGATTAAAGCTGTAAATATTAATGCTATAACTATTTCTTTCAACTTAAGAGGAGCTATAAATAGATTGGTAAAATTTCTACTCCAAATTTCTTCTAAAAAAAGCATATTGAAACTAATACTTGACCTAAATAGAATATCATAAAGTATTGCACATGTAAGAATCACTCCCAGGGTATCATTGTAATAATTACTATAAGTTGAGAAAAATTTTGAAATAAAACCCCAAAGAATTATTTGTATCGTTGGCCAATATATAAGATCTAATATTCTTGGAAAAGAGCTCTTAATAAGATAAAAGTGTCTTAAAAAAAGACCGTACATTTTATTAAAGTTCATATTTTTTCCTTGAAAGTTTTAAAAAAACTTCTTCCATGTTTTTTCTTCCGTGTTTTTTAATTAATTTTGAGGGACTGCCCTGATCAATCACAACTCCTTTATTCATCATAAGTACAGAGGAACATAATCTTTCTACCTCAGTCATATTATGTGAAGCAAGTAAAATTGAAGCTTGTTTTTCTTCTTGATAATCCTCTAAAAATTTTCTTACAAAATCACCAGTTTCTGGATCAAGAGATGCTGTTGGTTCATCAAGTAGCAATAGAGAAGGATCATTAATAATTGATTTTGCAAGACTTACTCTATTTTTTTGACCAGAAGAAAGTTCACCAGTAATCTTATTTATTATTTCATGAAGTCTAAGTTTTTCGGAGAGATATTCAATCTTAGACTTTAGGTTTTTTACATCATAAAGTCGTCCATATACTTCAAGGTTTTGTTTTACTGTTAGTTTTTTTGGCAATTCAATATAAGGAGAAATAAAATTAAGATTATTTAATGACTCTACTCTTTTATTTTCTATCTCTGATCCATTTATTAAGACTTTACCACTTGAGGGTTTAAGCAATCCTAAAATCATACCTATAGTTGTGGTTTTTCCACATCCATTAGGACCAAGAATTCCAACTATTTCGTTTTTATTTATTTTAAAAGAAATGTTTCGTACTGCATTACTACTACTATCATAATTTTTCGATAAACAGATCACTTCAAGTGGGGATAGCATTAAAATTTTGAAGCTCTCATTAATCTATCATTTATGGTTTTGCCAAGTCCTTTATTAGGAATTTTACCAACAGCTATTGATTTATAATTTTTTTTTTTTATTTTTCTAAGAGTGCTATATAGATTTTTTGCAGCTTCATTTAAATTACCGTTTTTAGATAAAAAGAAACAATTAGGTTTATCTTTTCCTTCTCTTTTGATTGAAATGTAAGCTTCTTCTTTTTTCATTTTTTTTATATTTAGTCTTACTGGTATTCCAGGAGAATAATGGATCTTAAATTGGCCAGGAGATAAAATATTTGAGTTTGTATTACTTATCTTAATTTTTTTATTTAATACTTTTTGAATTTCAGAAATTTTCAACCCCCCCAGTCTAAGTATTGAGGGTTTATCTCTTAAATCAATTATTGTTGACTCAAGTCCAATAGTTGACCTTCCTCCTTCCAGTACATATTTAATTTTTTTTCCAAAATCTTCCTTCACATCACTAGAACTAACTGAACTTACTCTAGATGACAAGTTAGCACTAGGTGCAGCCAAAGGAAAATTAAGTTTTTTTAATAAACATCTTGCTACAGGGTGTTTTGGAAATCTAACAGCTAAAGTATTTAGTTTGTTAGTTGCAATTTTTGAGATTTTTGAGCCCTTTTTTAAGTCCAAAATAAATGTAATTGGTCCGGGGCAAAATTTTTTATATAGCTTAAGAAAACTTCTATTATAACTACAATCCTGTTTAAGATTTTTTTTATTATAATAATGAACTATCAGAGGATTATTTTTTGGTCTTTTTTTAAGTTTAAAAATTTTTTTACAAGCACTATTTGAATAAGCGTTTCCGGCTAAACCATAAACAGTTTCTGTAGGTATAGCTACACATTCTCCTATATTCAGAAGTTTTTCTGATTTTTTGATATTTGTAAGATTAATTTTCATGTAATATCTGAAGTATTATATGAAAGATAAAAAATTACCAAATGATTATAATTCTTTATCTCTAGAGGAATTGACAAAAGAGGCTAATAGAATGATTGAGGATCTAGAAAGTCAAAAAAATTTAGAAAATTCCATAGAAAATTATCAAAATTTATTAAAACTTAATAATATTATTGAAAAGAAATTTCAAAAAGATAATAAAATTTTGAATGAGAAAACAAAAGAAAAAATTTTAGAAATTACCAATAAAACTAATGCAAAAAAAATTAAATAAAATAGCCAAAGATACAAATCAATTTTTAAAAAATTTTATTAAAAAACAAAAAAAATC
>JACWEO010000010.1 GCA_014653355.1 Pelagibacterales bacterium SAG-MED47
TGCAAATTAATGCTCCTAATTCCATCAAAGCTTGAGCGTAATCACTAGATCTGGATGATATTCCAAATATAGATTTTTTTTTTAAAACAACAAAACAATTAAGACAAAAAGAAAATTTTAAAGAATTATGGTTAGCTTTTTCTCCTATTAAATCAAATTTTCAAAATTTTATGATTCAAAAAGCAACAGAGTTAGGTATTACAAAATTTTTACCAATTATTTTTGACCGGACAGTGGTCAGAAAACTAAATAAAGAACGTTTACAAAAAATTATAATTGAAGCGAGTGAACAATCAAACCGTATTAATGTACCCATAGTTGAAGAGTCTCAAAACTTAAATGATTTCTTAAAAACTTCCTCAATAGATTTAATTTTTACAGATTTAAATTCGAATAATAATAAAATTGATAAATCTAAGCTTACAGATAAACCGGTTTGCATTATCATAGGTCCAGAGGGTGACTTTTCAGAAGCTGAAAGACAGAAGATTCTTTCATTTAAAGGTGTTCAGCCAATAAAAATTAATGAAAATATTTTAAGGTCAGAAACAGCGGTCATATCTGCAATTTCGATCATAAATTATGTGATTAATTGATAAATTGTCGCGAAAACTAAAGTGTAATTTTTATAAAAGAGCTTTATATAGCTAGGTAAATGAAAAAAATATTATTAATAATTTCAAGCATTTTTATTTCAAGAAATACATTTGCTGATCAACCTAAAGACTGGCAATTAGGTTTTCAAAATCCTGCATCAGATGGAATGAGAGATATTGTCAATTTTCATAATAATCTTTTACTTCCAATTATAATTGCAATTAGTGTTTTTGTTTTATTTTTGATGTTATATGCATGTGTAAGATTTAGAGCTTCAGCAAATCCAAACCCTTCAAAAAGAACTCACAACGTTACTGTAGAAATTCTATGGACTTTAATTCCATGTTTAATTTTAATAGTAATGGCAGTTCCATCATTTAAGATTTTATATAAACAAGATACAATTCCAAAAGCTGATTTAACTATTAAAGCTGTTGGATATCAGTGGTATTGGGGATACGAATATCCTGATGAAAATATAATATTCGACTCATATATGATTGAAGAAAAAGATCTGAGATCAGACCAACCTAGACTACTTTCAGTAGATAATGAAGTTGTTGTCCCAGTTAATAAAGTTGTAAAAGTTTTAATCACAGCTAATGATGTTTTACACGCATGGGCATTACCAGCATTTGGTGTTAAAAGAGATGCAGTCCCTGGGAGAATTAACGAGACATGGTTTAAAGCTGAAAAAGAAGGAACTTACTACGGCCAGTGTTCTGAACTATGTGGAATTAAACATGCTTTTATGCCAATTACTGTTAAGGTAGTAAGTGATGAAGAATACCAAGAATGGTTATCAGAAGCACGAGTAAAATTTGCAAAAGAAGAAATTGGAAATGATAAATTAAAAATAGCGAGTAAATAAATATGTATACACAAACAGCATCACATAACGATCATTACACACCAAGGGGTTGGAAACGTTGGGCTTATTCAACTAACCATAAAGATATAGGTACAATGTATTTAATCTTTGCCATTGTTGCAGGGGTAATTGGAACGGCATTTTCAGTTTTGATGAGAATGGAATTGATGCATCCTGGTGATGGCATCTTAGGTGGAAATTATCATTTATACAATGTGTTAGTTACTGGTCATGGTTTAATCATGATTTTCTTTATGGTGATGCCAGCAATGATAGGTGGCTTTGGTAATTGGTTTGTTCCAATTATGATTGGTGCCCCCGATATGGCATTTCCAAGAATGAACAATATTTCTTTTTGGTTGTTACCAGTTTCGTTAACACTATTAATTTTATCAATTTTTGTTGATGGACCTCCAGGCCAAACAGGTGTGGGTGGTGGATGGACTATTTATCCTCCATTGTCATCTAAAGCAGGTCAACCAGGTCCAGCAATGGATTTAGCAATTTTAAGTTTGCACTTAGCAGGAGCTTCTTCAATTCTAGGTGCTGTGAATTTTATCACTACGATTTTAAATATGAGAACACCAGGCATGACATTACATAAAATGCCTCTATTTGCTTGGTCAATTTTAGTAACAGCATTTTTATTGTTATTATCTTTACCAGTACTAGCTGGAGCAATTACTATGTTGTTAACTGATAGAAATTTTGGAACCGCATTCTTTGAAGCTCAAACAGGAGGTGACCCAGTTTTATTCCAACATTTATTTTGGTTCTTTGGTCATCCAGAAGTTTATATTTTAATTCTTCCAGGCTTTGGAATGATTAGCCATATTGTTTCAACATTTTCTAGAAAACCAGTTTTTGGTTATTTAGGTATGGCATATGCAATGGTAGCAATTGGAATTGTAGGATTTGTCGTATGGGCTCACCACATGTATACAGTAGGCTTAAGCACTGATACAAAAGCTTATTTTCTTGCCGCAACTATGATTATAGCTGTTCCAACAGGTATTAAGATTTTTTCATGGATTGCAACGATGTGGGGTGGATCAATATCATTTAAGACACCTATGATGTGGGCACTTGGATTTATATTTATGTTCACAGTTGGTGGAGTAACAGGTGTAGTATTGGCAAACGCTGGTGTAGATACTGCAATGCATGACACTTATTATGTGGTAGCACATTTTCATTATGTTTTATCTTTAGGTGCAGTTTTTGCAATATTTGCAGGTTTTTATTATTGGTTTTCAAAAATGTCTGGCTATGAATACTCTGAATGGTTAGGACATTTACATTTTTGGTTAACATTTGTAGGAGTAAATTTGATTTTCTTTCCTCAACATTTCCTTGGATTAGCCGGAATGCCTAGAAGGTATGCTGATTATCCTGACGCTTTTGCTGGATGGAATTATATATCTTCAGTAGGCTCGTATGTTGCGGTAGCAGGTTTGGCAGTATTTTTTGTAAATCTAATTTATTCGTTTGCAAAGAAAAAAGCAGCTGCCCAAAACCCATGGGGAGTAGGAGCCACTACTTTAGAATGGACTGTACCATCTCCACCAAATTTTCATACATTTGATGAATTACCAAAATTTGAGGATGATCAAGAAGCACAAAAATCACATAGCTAATAGTATAGCTAAGAAAATTAATGAATAATTCAAAGGCTAAAAAAAGAAATTTAAGTCAGGAAGATTTATTTAATTTTTCTGAATTATTTAAATTAATGAAGCCAAGAGTAATGTCGTTGGTAATTTTTACTTGTGCTGTTGGTTTATTAACATCACCAAACTTTGTTTCAACTAAAGATGCTATAATTGGTATTTTATTAGTTTCCTTAGGCGCTGGAGCAGCCGGGGCATTGAACATGTGGTATGAGTCAGACTTAGATGCTTTAATGTCAAGAACTTGTCTAAGACCAATACCGACTGGTAAGGTTAACAGAAACCAAGCGCTTATTTTAGGTGTCACTTTATCTATAATTTCTGTTGTAGCCCTAGATTATTTTACAAACAGAATTTCAGCGGCAATATTACTTTTAACAATTTTATTTTATGTTTTCGTTTATACAATTTGGTTAAAAAGAAGAACACCTCAAAATATTGTAATAGGTGGAGCAGCTGGAGCCTTCCCACCAGTTATTGGATGGACTATTGCAACAGGTTCTTTGTCAATTGAACCATTAACTTTTTTCTTGATAATCTTTTTTTGGACTCCATCTCATTTTTGGGCCTTAAGTTTATATAAATCTGATGATTATAAAAAAGCCAATATACCGATGCTTCCATTGACAAATGGGGTTGAAAGTACAAAAATTAATATTTTTATTTATTCTTTATTAATGCTCCCGGTAATTATTTTCCCTTATTTCATAGACTTTGTAGGATTAGCGTTCTTAATACCTTCAATATTATTAACTCTTTATTATAATTTTTTGTGTTATGAACTTTATAATTTTAAGAAAAACAAATTTAATCCTAAAAAAGCAAAAGCAATATTTGGATATTCTATTTTATATTTATTTTTGGTTTTTGTTCTTTTTCTGATAGATAAGATTATATGATAACACCAGATAAAAAAACTAAAAGAAAAAATATTTTAACAGCTTTAGGAATTATAGCTTTTATGATTTTTCTTTTCTTTTTTACATTGTATAACACTGGCGTATTTGATAGAGCGATATGATACAAAAAAAAAACGTAACACCTTTAATATTAGCAGGAATTTTTGTTTTAATGCTGGGATTATCTTATGCGGCAGTACCATTGTATGACTTATTTTGTAGGGTAACAGGGTTTGGTGGAACTACCCAAGTATCTAACAGTGCTCCAAAAATTGTATTAAATAAAATTGTTAGTGTCAGATTTGATACTAATGTTAATAATTTACCTTGGGATTTTAAGGCTAAGTCCAATGTTATTGATGTGAAAGTTGGCCAGGTGAACAAAATAGAATTTGAAGTAGAAAATTATGGTAACGAGCCCACAGCAGGAGTAGCAACCTTTAATGTTTCACCGTCTAGTTTTGGAAAGTATTATAGTAAATTAGGCTGTTTTTGTTTTGAGAAACAAGAATTAAAAGCTGGAGAAAAAGCAACATACATAATGACTTTTTATTTAGATCCTGAAATGGTAAATGATCCAACAACAAAAAATTTACAAGACGTAACTATGTCATATACTTTTTTCTCGACAGATTACTATAAACAATCATAATTCAAAAAATGTCAGCTGAAAAAAAACATGATTATCACTTAGTAGACCCAAGTCCTTGGCCTATTTATGTTTCATTTTCATGCTTAGTATTGGCATTAGGATCTGTTTATTATCTTCATACAGATGTTTCGTGGGGAATGTATCTTGGTTTTGCACTTTTAATTTATGGAGCCTACATGTGGTTTAGAGATGTTGTTATTGAAGCTGAACACCAAGGTCATCACACACCTGTAGTTCAAATTCACCACAGATATGGAATGACATTGTTTATCGCATCTGAAGTAATGTTCTTTGTTGCATGGTTTTGGGCATATTTTGATGTAAGTTTATTTCCAAATGAATTTGTCGGAAATGTTTGGCCACCAAAGGATATTGAAACTTTTGATCCTTGGGATATTCCATTAATCAATACATTAATTTTATTATTATCAGGTACGACAGTTACATGGTCTCACCATGCCCTTTTAGAAGATGATAGAAAAAGTTTTATTCAAGGTTTGTGGTTAACTGTTATTTTAGGGTTTTGTTTTACTCTTTTACAAATATATGAGTATCAGCATGCATCATTTTCTTTTTCAGATCATATTTATGGATCAGTATTTTACATGGCAACAGGATTTCATGGTTTCCATGTGCTTGTTGGAACTATATTTTTAGCTGTATGCTTGTTTAGAGGTAAGAGAGGTCATTTTAATAAAGATCACCATTTTGGATTTGAAGCTGCAGCTTGGTATTGGCATTTTGTTGACGTAGTGTGGTTATTTTTGTTCGCTGCAATCTATATTTGGGGAAGTTAATTTATATTCTTTGAAACATAAGTTTTTATTTTCAGTATTTACAATTTTTTTTATTTTAGTTTTTGTTGCCCTAGGTTCATGGCAAATCGTTCGTTTAAATTGGAAGAACAATTTAATATTAGAAATTGAAAATTCCTTAAAAAATCCACCTGTTGAATTAATAAACTCTAACTTAGAAAATTATCTTAAAATAAAAACATCAGGGTCAATAGATTTAGAGAAACAAATTTATTTATATAATCTAAATGATACTGGAACACCAGGCTTTGAAGTTATAAATCCAATTTTAATTAATGATACTAATTATTTGATTAATAGAGGTTGGATACCTTTTGAAAAAAAAAACTCTCAAGAGATTAATGTATTTGATGAAAATGATATAATTGGAACTTTAAAATTACAAGGAAGAAAGAATATTTTTAAACCAGATAATGATTTAGAGGAAAATTATTGGTTTAGTTTAAATAGAGAGGACATATTAAAATTTACAGGAAAAGAATTCTCTAAATATATAATTTATTTAAATGGAAACTATCAAGTTCCTAAACCAAAAAAAATTACCGCTAATATTTCTAATAATCATCAAAAATATGCTCTTACTTGGTTTTCATTAGCGATTTCAATTCTTTTGTTATATTTATATTTTAGAAAAAAGAATTATTAAATGAATTATATTAGTACAAGAAATAATCAGAAAAATTTTACTTTTAAAGATGTTTTCCTTAAAGGTTTGGCAGATGATGGAGGTCTTTTTGTTCCAAAATCAATTAAACAATTTAAAAAAGAGGAATTAAATAATCTTAAAAACCTCAGTTATAATGATTTAGCTGCTGAAATAATTTATCCGTTTATAGGAGATTTTATGTCTAAAGATGACTTAATCTCGATAGTTTCAAAATCGTACTCAAATTTCAGATTTAATGATGTTGTAAAAATCTCTGATCTAGGAGATCTAAAAGTTTTAGAACTATTTCATGGTCCAACACTTGCTTTTAAAGATATCGCTATGCAACTCATAGGTAATTTTTATCAATATCATTTAGGACATGATCAAAAAAAAATTAATATAATAGTAGCAACTTCAGGTGACACTGGAGCAGCAGCGATAGATGCTTTAAAAGGAAAAAGCAATTTAAATGTTTTTGTATTGCACCCAAATAATAAAATTTCACCAGTACAAAGAAGACTAATGACAATACATGAAGAGAGTAACGTATTTAATATTGCAGTTGAAGGTAATTTTGATGATTGTCAAAATTTAGTAAAAGCAATGTTCAACGACGAAAAATTTTCTAAAGCAATTAATATGTCGGGTGTAAATTCAATTAATTGGGCAAGAATTATTGCTCAATCGGTGTATTATTTTTACGCTTATTTCAAAATTGAAAATGGTCAACCTTTATCTTTTTCTGTCCCAACAGGTAACTTTGGTGATATTTATGCTGGTTACTTAGCAAAAAAACTAGGTCTTCCAATTGATAAACTAATTGTGGCTACAAATAAAAATGACATACTTCACAGAGCAATATCGGGTGGTGACTATACTCAAAAAAAAGTAGAGGAAACAAATACTCCAAGCATGGATATACAAATAGCTAGTAATTTTGAAAGGCTTCTATATGACATAAAAGATAGTAACTCTGAAGTTACAAAAGATGTAATGGCTGAAATAAGAAATAATACTTATAAAATTGATAAAAGTGATTTAGATAAAATTAAAAAGAATTTTATATCTGAGATGCTTGATGAAAACGAGACTGTAGAAATGATAAAGACAATTAATGATGAGCATCAGACGGTAGTTGATCCACATACTGCTGTGGGTATTGGTGCTGTGAGAAAATTAGGATTAGAAAAAAATTGTATTGTATTATCAACAGCGCACCCTTGTAAATTTCCAAAAGCAATAGAAGATGCAATCTCAAAAACTGAAAATTTACCAGATAGTCTTAAATATGTTAATGACAGAAAAGAAAAATTTGAACTTCTTTCAAATGATATTGAAAAAGTTAAAAAATATGTAATGAATTCAATATGAAACTTAAAATAAAAGATCAAATACCAGATACAGATATTTTTCAACTTGTTGATGGAGAACCGCAAAAAAATAAATTAAGAGAAATCATAGGTGATGGAAAAAATGTTTTGTTTGGTTTGCCAGGGGCATTTACATCAACTTGTTCAAAACTTCACTTACCAGGTTTTGTTGCAAATGCAGATAAAATCAAAGCCAAAGGAATAGAAAACATATTTTGTTTATCAGTAAATGACCCTTATGTAATGAATGGTTGGGGAGAGATTAATAATACTAGAAATAATATAAAAATGTTATCCGATCCGTATTTGTTGTTCACGAAAGCAATTGGTGCAGAAGTTGACCGGAATGCAAAAGGAATGGGAATTAGATCAAATCGTTATTTAATGGTTATTGAAAACTTCACAATTATTAATATTCACGTTGAAAAAGAAACCAAGGAATGTGGCTTAACCTCAGCAGAGAATTTATTAATTAATTTAATATAGGAAAGGGCGTTCTGTTGCTAGGTGCCCCAATTATGAGTTCGCGGCATTTCTAGCAAGTAAATCTACTTCATTGTTTAATTTGTCAGTTGAATGTGCTTTTACCCAATTCCAACTGACTTCAAATTCCCTATTTAGTAGATCTAATTCTGTCCAAAGTTCTTTATTGCTTACTTCTTTTTTGTTTGCAGTTTTCCACCCATTTTTTTTCCAGTTATGTATCCATTCTGTTATTCCAGACTTTACGTATTTAGAGTCTGTAAAAATTTCAACTTTGCTGCCTCTTGAAATTTTTTTAAGAGCTTGTATAGGTGCTAATAATTCCATTTGATTATTAGTAGTATCTTTTTCACTTCCTGTTATTTCAGTTTTTTTTCCATCACTTAATATAATTGCTGCCCAACCACCTTTACCAGGATTTCCAATACATGAACCATCAGTGTATATCTTAATCATTACTTTAAATAATCTTTATAAGTTTTTAAATTATTGTGTATTAAGAGTTTTTGATAATACTCTCTTGGATCCTTTATTTTAATGAGCGCTGATTTAGGTGTATTTGAATAGTCAAAAAGTCTTGTTAGAAAATACCTCATAGCTGCACCTCGACATAAAATATTCAATGAATTTTTTTCTTTAACTGAAAGTTTTTTAATACTTTCATAACCTTTAATCAAATTTTTTACCTTCATATTATTTATTAAAAATTTTGATTTTTTTTTATCAAAACACAATGCATTAACGCAAATAGCGATTTCATACATAAAGTAGTCATTTGCAGCAAAGTAAAAATCAATCATTCCTGATATTTTGTTTTTCCTAAAAAAAATATTATCAATGAATAAATCTCCATGAATTATTCCGCTAGGTAATTTTTTTGGCCATTTCATTTTTATATCTTTAAAATTTGTCTTTAGGAAATTTTCTATATTAATAAATCTTTTTGATTTAAACTTAATGCTGTTTAATAACGGATTTAAATATCTAATACCCATAGAGTTCTTTCTTGAGAGATTAATTTTTTTTGTGGATAAATGCATCCCAGCCACCATCTCACCAATGTCATAACAATTTTTTAAATTTAGTGATTTCTTGTCTTTTCCTTTTAGAAAAGAAACAATACAAGCCGTTTTATTTTTAATCTTTATAAGATAACTTCCACTTTTATTTCTTTGTGGTTTTGGGCAATTTATTTTTGAATCATTTAATTGATCCATTAATTTCATAAAAAATGGTATTTCATTTTGAGAAACTCTTTTTTCAAAAATTGTAAGTATGAATTTTTTATTTTTTGATCTTAACAAATAATTAGTATTTTCAATCCCTTGTTTAATACCTTTAAAGCTTATAATTTTTTCTATCTCAAATTTTTTATTGATATAAGAAATATCTTTTTTATTTATTTTTGTATAAACAGCCATTTTAATTTAATTTTTTTGGAGCTTTGAAAACAACGTTTTCTTTAATGATTTCTACTTCATCTATACTGACTGTAAATTTATTTTTTAACTCATTTATAAAATTATCAACTAGAATCTCAGGAGCAGAAGCTCCAGAAGAAACACCAATCGTATTTGCATTTTTGATTAAATCAAATGGGATTTCACTTTGTGAATGAATTAATATCGAATTAGAGCAACCAGATTTTTTAGCAACTTCTACTAATCTTACTGAATTAGACGAATTTCTACTACCTATCACAAAAAATAAATCACATTTTTTTGCAATATTTTTAACCGCCATCTGCCTGTTTGTAGTAGCATAACAAATATCCTCCTTCAAAGGTTCCTTAATATCTGGAAATCTATTTTTCAATATCTGGATTATATCTTTTGTATCATCAACTGATAATGTTGTTTGTGTAACATAAGAAATTTTTTTGTTATTTTGAATTTTATATTTTTTAGCTTCTTCTTCGTTTTGAATAAGATCAATTGATCCTTTAGGTAACTGACCCATAGTACCAATCACTTCAGGATGATTTTGATGTCCTATTAAAATTAAATGATACCCAGCTTTACTTAGATTTTCAGCTTCTCTGTGTACTTTTGATACTAATGGGCATGTAGCATCAACATAAGTCATATTGTAGTTTTTAGCGTCCTCTGGTATTTTTTTTGGGACACCGTGTGCTGAAAAAATAACTGGTCTTGTTTTATCTTCAATCTCTTCAAGTTCCTCTACAAAAATAGCTCCCTTATCTTTTAAATCATCAACTACATATTTATTGTGAACTATTTCGTGGCGAACATAAACAGGAGCACCATATTTCTGAATTGATTTTTCAACAATTTCTATAGCTCTTTCAACTCCAGCACAAAAACCTCTTGGAGCTGATAGTAATATTTTTAATTTTTTATTTTTCATTTTTTTCTATTAAATATTCGAGCAATATATGTGGAAAGGTTAAAGACGCCAAACCTATAAATATAACTTTTAGAATTGAACTATCGAAATTGTATGAATTATTTAATAAATAAAGCCCAAGTAAACAAAAGGTAGCGGTAAGAATGGTTAAGGGCAGAGCTTTTTTTATGAAAATTTTTAGACCATTTTTTAAATCATTCTTATCTAACTCATGCATCAAAGTAATACCATGTCTAGTAGAATGTAAAAAACAAAAATAAATTGTAAATGCCATCAGAGGTGACAAATAATAATTTATAATTAAAATTGAAAAATAATCTAAAAAAATAGTAAACTTTTTTAATTCAAATTCTTTGGTAAATAATAAAATACTGGATAATGTACTTAAAATAATACCAAAAAGTATAAGGTTATTAATTTCAATAAAATCTAAAGTTCTATAAAAAGACTCGTTATCAATAAGTAATAATTTGAATATAGATATTGTTTCTTCAAAATGAAAAAACATAGGTGCTAAAATTATGAGCAAACCTTTCAAGAAAAATAATAATTGGTTATAATATGAATTTTCAGTTATTAAAAACTGAGTATCTTCTTTACCAAAGTGAAATGAAGCAACTATTAGAAAGATTGTTAATGAAACTGATGGTATGATTGTCCATAAGATTATTACAGTTGAAGCAATAAAAATATATATCAAATAAAAAATATATATATTTTTTATTTCAAAAATTTTCAGAATTTTTTTTCCTTTTATATGATCAAGTGAACCATGAGAAACTCCAATACTTAAAATTAAAAGTAAACAGAATAATGGTGAAAATACTAAATTCTCAAATTTTAAAATTGTTAAAGAAAAAATATTACAAAATAAAAAAAAAATGAAAGAATGATTAAAATTAATTTTTTTTAATTGGTTTTTCATTTTTTATTAAATTAATAAAATAAAGCCTTAATAAAAGTCAACTTTGGCATTCTAAAAATAACAGATAAATCCTCAAAAAAATTACTTTTATTAGACAAAAATTTTATAACAGTCTTTGGAGAGGCCTTAAACATTTTAAAAAAAATTTCAGGCATTTTTTCTGGGTGTTTTTCAAGAACTCTAAGAAATATCTCATCTAAAAATTGATACTTGTTACCAATTTTATATTTTCGAGCATGAGTAATATTCTCGATATTCTCTCTTATATATCTACTGTGTTCTTGAATATTTAGAAAAGTGTAACCTGTACTTAATCTCGTCATACCTCCAGCAGTTCCAATATTTATTTTGTTTTTAACTCTTTCATTTATTGGGTAAAAAAGAGGTATTGCACCTTCTTCTTTATAAATTATTTTGTAATCTTTTAAATTTAGGTGATTTTCAATATAATCTTTAATTTGTCTGTCATAGTCTTTTTGAGAGTCATCATTCATTTTTGATAACCATGTAGTTTCAATTAAAGCCGTAGTCTTTGAATAAGGTAAAGTGTAAAAAAAATGTACACTTTCTCTTTGATCACAATTAAAATCCATAAGATTAAAAATTTCATCATCAAAGAAATCATTTTTAGTTTCAACTTCTACACCACAAAAGTGCTGCCAAAGGTTACGATGATCCTTTTTAATTGATGGAACACTATTAAAAACAAAAGAATTTTTTGAATTAATTTCACTTATATCTTTAAAGAAAGAAATATTATTATTTTCTTTTAATTTATTGTTAATTTTTTCATAGAACAGCCCACTATCAATACTTTGGTATGGATAAAAGTTGCATTCTAAATGATTTGTTTTTTTTGGTATATTAATAGAGAAATTTTCCCAATTTTTTTTAACACAATCATCAAAATTATGTGTTGCTACCTTCCAAAAAGACCAAGTTTTGTCTTTTTTATATTCTGCTCTTGACTCAATAATAGCTAAAGTTTTATTTTTTAATTTTTCATTGATCTCAAGTTCATATGCGAGTGATAATCCTGCACAACCACCACCAACAATAATATAATCAAATTCTTTCATTTAAATTTATTTCCTCATTTATCAAATTATGATCATGTTGTATTTCATCGTCTAATTTATTACTGAACGATAGTCTAATTAAGTCAAAAATTGATAGAAAAGTCTCCAAGAATTTTTCAACATTCGATACATATATCTTTCCTGAATTTAGATAATTTTCTAAATTTTTTTTATTTTTTATTTTATGTCCTATTCTTCTATAAACTCTTCTAGCTACTAGAATTGAAAAACGTAAACTAATAGGTATATCCTTAATTGAGTAAAATGAATTTTCATAAAAAGTATCAGCAAGATTGATAGTTGATAAAATTTCCTCAAAATTTTCGTTTATGTAAAAACGATTATTTTCAGAATCCTCAATTACATCTCTCGATATATTAGTTAGCTGCATCGCAATTCCTAGATCGATTGCTGACTTGAGTGAACTTTTTTTATTAACTTTTAAAATTTTTGCCATCATTAATCCAACAGTTCCAGCTACTCTGTATGAGTAAACCAAAAGGTCTTTCTTTGTATTTAATTTTACCTTATCTTTGATGTCTGACTTTATTCCTATCAGTAAATCTTGAACAATTTTCAAGGATATATTAAATTCTTCAATAAGATCCCACATATTTTTGATAATAGGATCATCAAAGTTTTTTTGATTAAAATTATTTTCAAAATGATCAAATTTTTTTTCTTTATTTTCTATTTTTTCATTATCATCTGCAATGTTGTCTGCGACTCTACAAAAATCATACAAAGCAGAACATTTTTCCAACGTTTTTTTGGGCAAAAAAAAACCAGCCCAACTGAATGATCTAGCGTAGACAGATAAGTAACTTTTATTAGACATTATAAAATTTTATCTAATACTTTCGCTGAAGAAAGTACCCCAGGTACACCAGCGCCTGGATGAGTACCTGCTCCTACAAAATAAAGTCCATCATATATCTCTGACTTATTATGAAATCTAAAATAAGCTGATTGAGAAAATTTCGGCTGGATTGAAAAACCAGAACCATATTTTGTATTTAACTCTTTTTCAAAGTAATCAGGTGTTAAGTAAAAATCTTCAATAATATTTTCTCTTAGATTTGGCATTAGATCTTTTTCCATTTTATCAATTACCAAATCTTTCATTTTTTCTCCTTCAATAGACCAATCAATTTTCGATTGGTTATTAGGCACTGGAACTAGAACATAAAAACAATCTTGCCCTTTTGGAGCCATAGATTTGTCTGTAGCAGACGGCCTATGAAGATAATAACTAATATCATTATTTAATTTTTTATTATTGAATATGTCATCAAGATGTTCTTTATATTTTTTACCAAACTTAATAGTATGGTGTTCTACATTTTCATACTTTTTTTTTGTACCAAAATAATAAACAAATAATCCCATTGAATATTCCATTCTATTTTTTTTCCACTTAAACATAAGTGAATTATTTGAATTTCCATTTAACATTTTTTCATAAACAGCAGGTGGGTCTGCATTACAAATAACATTATTAGTTTCAATACTGGTTTGATTATCTAATTGAACACCAGTTATTTTACTACCATTAGAAATAATTTTTTTAACTTCATGACCCTTAATTACTTCTATACCAACTTCATTCATTAACTTTTCAAAGCCTTTTATAATATTTCCCGTTCCACCCATTGAATAATGTATTCCCCATTTTTTTTCTAAATACAAAATAAGTCCGTAAATAGAAGTTGTGGTAAAAGGATTTCCCCCAACTAAAAGTGGATGCATACTTAACATTCTTCTTAATTTTTCATTTTTTATGTAAGATGAAACCAATGAATAGACAGACTTATAACTTTTAAGTTTTAATAGTGCAGGTAATTGTTGCATCATTACAAAAGGTTTATCAAATGGTGTATCAGCAAGTTCCATAAATCCTTTATCAAAAATCTTTTTTGTAAAGTTGACTAATTTTTCATAACCTTTGATGTCATCTTTATTTATTTTTTCAATTTGTTTTTTCATTTCATCTTCATTACCTGAATAATTGAATTTAGAATTATCTTCAAAAACAAATTGATACCAAACTTTCAATGGAGAAAGTTTGATATAATTATTTGGATCTTTATCAAATAGTTCAAACAATTCGTTAATCAAATAAGGTGCTGTAATTACAGTTGGACCACCATCATAAATAAATCCATTTTTTTTGAAGACTCTAGCTCTTCCTCCAAGATCAGGATGTTTTTCAATTAAAGTAACATTATGGTTTTTAGCCTTAAGACGTAGCGCAGCCGCTATACCACCAAAACCAGATCCTATTACAATAGAATTCATTTTCATAATTTATAGTTTTTTCTAAAAATTGTAAGGTTATTATGAGTTAATTTTTTTTAACTCTTCTTTGGTTTCATCTAAATTTTTTTCAAATAGCGTGTTAAGTTTAGATTTATCAACAGAAGTAGTGATTATCTTTTTCACAGAATCCATTGCAATTTTGACTGATGCATCTTTAATTTCTTTGATGGCAGTCTCTTTCATTTGTACTATTTTATTTTGAGCAAGATTTTTTTTAATCTCAGAAGATTTGTAAAATTTATCGTTTAATTCTATAGTAAGATTATCACTGTCCTTTTTAGCCTGTTCTAATACCTCATTACTAATTGTTTGGGCAGTATCCAATTTTTTTTGAGCGTTTTCTAATAATTTTTTTGATTCAGTTCTTAGTTTTTCACTTTCATCAATCTCATTTTTTATATCTAAAATTAATTTATTAAGTATTTCATTTATTTTTTGAGGAACTTTTAAATAGACCAAACCTCCGAAAAAAATAACGAAGGATACAGCTACCCAAAAAGTGGAATCAATTACCATAATATTTATTTCCATTTTTTTTCGATAAATATTCTACTATAGCTGAAATACTACTATTATTTACTTCGGCTCCAATTAGTTTTTTTACTAACTCTGAAGATATTTCAATTGCAATTTTGTTAATTTTTTCTGGAACATTTTTTTGGAGTATTTTAATTTCTTGTTCAGTTTTTTTGATTTCTTCATCAATTTGATTATTCAAAGTCTCTTTTTTAGAGTTTATATCTTTAAGTGTTTTTTCTCTCGCATCTTTAAAAATATTTTTTGCCTCTAATTTGCTTCTTAAGACGATGCTATCGTATTCTTTTATTTTCGACTCACTAATTTCTCTTTGTTTTTCTGCTGCCTCAATATTTTCTTGTATTTGAGATTTTCTTAACTCTAAATTAGCACTTATTTTTGGCAGTATAAGTTTTGATAAAACTATATATAGAATTCCAAAAGTAAGTGTAAGCCAGAATATTTGAGAAATCCAAAACTTAGGGTCTAATTGAGGCATACCTCCACTTTCAGCAGCAAAAACTTCTATTACGAAATAGAAATTAAAAAAAATCAACTGAAAAATAATTTTTTTAATCATTTAATTTAAAATGCAAAAAGAATGATTAATGCTACTACCAATCCAAATAATCCTGTTGCCTCTGCTAAGGCAAAGCCTAAAAGCAAATTAGGAAATTGTTTTTGCGCTGCAGATGGATTTCTCATAGCTCCAGATAAGTAATTTCCAAAAATTATTCCAATTCCAACACCGGCACCAGCCAACGCTATTGCTGCCAGACCTGCTCCGATCATTTTTGCTGCTTCTAATTCCATTATATCCTCCTATTGTTTAATGGTGTAAGTTTAATGCATCATTTAAATAGATGCAGGTTAAGATTGCAAAAACATATGCTTGAAGAAAAGCAACTAAGATCTCCAAACCTGTTAAAGCAACCGAAAAACTCAGTGGAAGCCATCCACCGACGATTCCAAGGCTTATTACAAAGCCTCCGAAAACTTTCATCATAGTATGTCCAGCCATCATATTTGCAAATAGTCTAACAGACAAACTAATTGGCCTACTTAAATATGATATAATTTCAATAACAACTATTAAAGGGAGCAGTATAACTGGCACTCCACTTGGAACAAACAATTTTAGATAACCAAAGCCATGCTTAATAAATCCAATTACAGTTACTCCAATAAAAATAAATGCAGCAAGTACAAAAGTTACTATAATGTGACTTGTAACAGTAAAAGTATAAGGGATCATTCCAAACATATTACAGAAAAGTACAAACATAAATAATGAAAAAATAAATGAAAAATATGGTTTTGCTTTTGAACCAGCAGTATCACTAATCATTTTAGAAACAAAAGAGTAGCTAAGTTCAGCTAAAAGTTGAATTTTATTTGGCAGTGTTGAATTCTTTTTTGATCCTAGGTTGAAAATAATTAAAATTGCCAAAGAACTAATAACCATAAACAAACTTGCATTTGTAAATGATATATCAAAAGCACCTACTTTAATTTCTGGACCAATTCTATAAACTTCGAATTGGGTCATTGGGTTTGCTGCCATATTTTTTATCTATTTTTGCATGTTTTTTGCAGATTTAATTACATTTGTTATTCCAGCAACTACCCCTACAAAAAAAAATATTAAAATTAACCATGGTTTAGTACCAAAGGTCTTATCTAAAATAAACCCAATAATTGTCCCTACTGCAACAGCAGACACTAATTCGGTGCTAAGCTTAAAAGCTGTGCCAATTGGTGAAGGATTGTGTTTTTTGTCCTCTAAATTTCTCCTTGAAACCTTTTTTTTTGCAATCTCCAAGCGAGTTTTGAACTGATCTTTTGACATTTTATTTGTTAAAATTAAGCAACCATACCCTCAGCTTTTTGTAAATCAACAGCAACTAATTGGCTTATACCTTTTTCAGGCATTGTAACACCATAAAGTCTATCCATTTTTGACATAGTCAAAGCATGATGAGTGACAATAATAAATTTAGTATTTGTTATTTTTGTAAGTTCTTCAAGTAAGCTGCAAAATCTTGTTACATTAGCATCATCTAAAGGAGCATCCACTTCATCTAACACACAGATAGGTGAAGGATTTATCAGGAAGACAGCAAAAATAAGTGATAAAGCAGTTAAAGCCTGTTCTCCTCCAGATAATAAAGTTATAGACTGCAGCCTTTTTCCTGGAGGGCTAACAAGCATTTCTAAACCTGCATCAAGAGGATCTTCTGAGTCCACTAATTCAAGTTTTGCATTTCCACCATTAAATAATTTTGTATAAACCTCGTTAAATTTTCTATTAATTTTATCAAAAGCTTCAATTAATCTTTCTCTACCTTTCTGATTAAGTTCACTAATACTCTCCTTTAATTTCATAATTGCAGTAACTAGGTCTGATCGATCTTGCTCCATTTTTTTTATTTCCATCTCATATTTATTTGTTTCTTCATCTGCTTTTAAATTTACTGATCCTAGTTTTTCTCTTTCTTGTTTTTTCTTATCCAATAAATCTTCTTGGTTAATAGCATCTGGTAGTTCTTCTTTTCCATAAAGATTGGAATTTTCTAAAATATTTTCTTCTGATAGATGAAGTTCTGAATAAATTCTATCAACCAAATCACTCTTTCTTTTTTTTAGACCTTCAACTGTTGCACCAGAGCTCGCTTTTCTTTCTCTAATTTGAATTGATTGTTCTTGAATTTGATTTAATTGGTTTCTTAAAGACTCTATTTCTTCATCTGTCGAATTAATAAATGACTCATTTTCTATTTTATCATTTTCGGCTATTCTTAAAGCCTCAGAAATTTGACCTTTTTTTTCAGCTTGTAATTTTGGTTGATTGTCTAATTTTTCTAATTGTGAACTTAATTTATTTTTTCTTTCAGTTAATTCAGATACCATTTCCTCTGAATTTGATAATAAGTTTTTCCAACTTTCTATTTCTTTATCTATAATACTTATTCTTTCATTTCTTTTAATAGACTCTTTTTTTATACTTTGATTTTTACTATAACTATCAGCATATTTTTCTATAATTTCCTGACAGTTATTAAGAATATTTATTGCTTCATCATTTTTTTGTAATTCGATTAACTCTTTGACTTTATCTATTTCAAATTTTAATTTTTCCTTAGCACTAATTAAATCATTATTAGACTCTTTTTCAGTTTCATAATATTTTGAGTCAATTTCAATTAAATCGTTTTTTTCTTCTTTAAGTCTTTTTTCATTAGAGTTAGCATCTCTTACAATACCTTTTTCCCTATTGATATCATCATCAAAAGTCTGAAGAGTTTTTTTTATATTCTCTATTTCATCCTGGATTCTAGTTTTTTCCTCATCTAATCCTTGAAGTTCTAGGTTGAGCCTTTGTATTTTTGAGAGATTTTCAATATTTTTTTCTCTTAATGGTAAAACTTTATCTGTTCTAGATTTAATTAAATTTTCAAGTTCAGAAATTTTATCATTAAACCCACTTACCTCTGTTTCAGCTTCATTATTAATTTCATTCTCAATCTTTATTTCTTTATCAATTTCTAATAATTTTAAATAATACAAACCTGCTTCAATTTTTTTAATTTCATCCGATATATTTTTGTATTTTGTGGCCTCTTCTGCTTGTTTTTGTAAATTTGTTAATTGTTTTTCTTGTTGTCTTCTCAGTTCATCTGCTCTCTTAAGATTATTTTCAGCCGCATTTAATCTTAATTCTGCTTCATGCCTTCTTACATGTAATCCTGATATTCCGGCTGCTTCCTCTAAAATTGCTCTCCTATCTGTTGGTTTTGCTGTTACTAAAGCACCAATTCGACCTTGACTAATCATTGATGGAGAATGAGCACCGGTTGAGAGGTCTGCAAAAAACATTTGAGCATCTCTTGCTCTTATTTCTTTTTCATTAATAAAAAATTTTGATCCTTTGTCCTTTTCTATTTTTCTTCTAACATTAATTTCATCATGATCTCTAAACTGAATAGGACCCTCGTAACCTTTGTTTGCAACAGTAATCAAAACTTCAGCAATGTTTTTTGACGTTTTATTAGAAGTACCTGAAAATATAACATCTTCCATTCCAGAACCCCTCATACTTTTTGCTGAGGTTTCACCCATAACCCACCTAAGGGACTCTACAATATTTGATTTCCCACACCCATTAGGACCAACTATACCTGTTAAACCATCTTCAATTAAGAAAGTAGTTTTTTCAGCAAATGACTTAAATCCATTTAGTTGGATTTTTTTAAACTCCATAGATAAACTTATATCAGTTTTTCTAGGGATTTTTTTAAATTTTTATAATTAAGGGATTTTTCAAACTTTTTGTCGTTAATAATTATCGTAGGAGTAGCATTTATTTTAAAATTTTTTGCTCCTTCGATTCGATCATTTAAAATAAAGTCCTCGATTTTTTTGTTATTGACACATTTTTCGAAATTTAATTGAAAACCCTCATTTTTAAGAAAATTTTTGAGATTGATATTAATTTCCTCAACTGTTTTTCCTTTAACCCAAGCTTGTTGATTTGAATATAAACTTTCTAAAATTTCTAAACTTTGATCTCCTTTACATTGAGTAATTTTTGAAGCATTAAAAGCTGCTATGTCTAAGGGAAAATGTCTGAATTCAATTTTCGCAAGACCAGTATCGATATATTCTTTTTTTAGTAACGGGTATACATTTTTATGAAAATCAGCACAGTGACTGCAGGTCAGGGATTCATAAGCTATAATAATTATCTTTGCATTCTCATTTCCAGAAGTTATCCGTTTAATTTCAGCCTTAACGTTATTTACAAACACAAAAAATAAAATTATAAAAGTGATTGTTTTTTTCATTTTTCTTTAAACACCTTTGTCAATTCAAGTAATGATTTTCTAATTTTTTCATTTTTAACATCATTTATTTTTTCTTGATATTTATAATTTGTCACATTTTCTTTTTGCTCATTTTTATCAATAAAAATTTTTCTTTCGTTATCGAAAATAGTAAATCTAAGCTTTTCAATAACTAAATAACCAAAAAAATTATTCATTTTATTCATGATTTCTTTTTTTGAATATTCTAAATCCACTTCATGACCTCTTTTTACCATTATTAACAAAGTACTTACATTAAATTTATTTGAACTTTTAAATGATTTTGGATAACAAACTTTAAATAATCGATCACCCACAATATATTTCCAATTATTTAATGTTTCAGAATAAATATGACCTTTTTTATTAATGACTCTTTTTACATTAGTTGGCAAAGTGTCTTTAAAAGATCTTAGGCCTTGAATGCTCTTGTTTCTCTGCTTAGAATATTTTTTAAATTGCATATGAAAGAACTATTAGTAACAAAAAAAATTCTTAAATGGTACGATTTAAATAAGAGACAATTACCGTGGCGAAAAAATGTTTCTTTAAAAAAAAGACAGTATTACACATTAGTAAGTGAATTTATGTTACAACAAACACAGGTTGCAACAGTCATACCTTATTTTAATCGATTTATAAAGGATATCCCAAATTTAAAAGCTCTTTCGAAAGTTCAGAATAAAAAATTAATTAAAATATGGGAAGGACTTGGATACTATTCTAGAGTTAGAAATCTAAAAAAAACTGCACAAAAAATTATTAAAAATTTTAATGGAAAGTTGCCTGATAATTTTGAAGATCTAATATCACTTCCTGGAATAGGAAACTATACTGCTAGTGCAATTTTATCAATTGCATTTGATAAACCTTACATTCCATTAGACGGAAATATAGAAAGAGTTCTAAAGCGATATTTGTATTTAAAAAAAGAGAGAGATATTCAAAAAGTTAATCTTTTAAAAAAAAAATCTATATTTGGAATATCATCCAGATCTAGTGATTACGCTCAAGCTTTGATGGAATTAGGAGCATTAATTTGCAAGCCGACCAATCCTTTATGCCATCGATGTCCACTTTCAAAGAAGTGTAGGTCATTACTTAAAAAAGATTTTGAATTAACAAAAAAGAATAAAAAAAATATAAATAAGTACTTTCTTTTAAAAGTTTATAAAAAAAATCAAAAGTATTTATTGATTAAAAACACTAAGTTTAATTTTTTAAAAAATTTAACAATCTTTCCTATGGAAGAGTTATCAAAACCAAAAAATTTTGATGAAAATTTAAACTTTAAAATGTCAAATATGAATATGAATATCAAAATTGAATTTGTGAAAAATACAAGAAAATTTGAAACACCTTATTGGATAAATGAAAAAAAATTAGGCCATTACATGCTACCATCATTTACAAAAAAAATTGTTAAATATTTGGAGAGAAATTAATGAAAAAAATAGCGATTATAGGAGCTGGAATTTCAGGACTATTCATTGGTAATTTATTTAAAAAAAATCTTGATTATCAAATTACAATATATGAAAAAAATACCTCAATTAATTTAGATGAGGGTTATGGTGTACAATTATCAGTAAACAGTATCAAACTTTTAAATGAAATTGGATTTGAAAAATTACATGATAATGAAAAATTTACTCCTGAAAAAATTAATTTTTATTCAAATAAAAACTTTGATAAAATATGTGAGTTAAATATCACGGAATTTAATTCAGAGGATTGTAAGTATACCACTTTAAAAAGATCATCTTTAATAAATTTTTTAAAAGCTGATTTGGAAGGTTTGATAAGGACTGGCTATAACATTTCAAAAATAGACCAACAAGACAAAAAAATTAAACTTTCTTTTGAAAATGCTGAAGTAGAAGAATGTGATTATTTAATTATTTCTGATGGAGTTTTTTCAAAAAGTAAAAGTCTTATATCTAAAGATGAGGCAAAACCAAAATATAATAATACATTAGCAATTAGAGGCATCTTGAATAAATCCCATGTTAATATTGATAGTAAAAATATCGCTTTATTTTTAGGTTCAGACTTTCATTACGTAGTTTATCCAGTCAGCCCAAATGGAGACTTAAATTTTATAGCCATAATGAAATACCAACTCTCATTAGATGAACAAAAAAATTTCTTATTATTCAATGATGATTCATTTATTAAAAAAGTATTAAAAAAATTTCCTTCAAGAAATGAAAGTTTTTTAAATGATCTAAAAGAATTTAAAATATTTCCAGTGTTTGTAAGTGAAAATTTCTATAAACTACAAAATAATCATATTCATTTTATTGGCGATGCTTTTTTTGCTTTCCCCCCATCATTTGCTCAGGGCGCATCACAGTCTATTGAAGGTGCTTACGATTTATTTAAAAGTATCGAAAATAGTGCAGAAAGTAATTTTTTTAAGAATAGAGTTAACAAAACAAAAATAGTTAATATCAGATCAAAATTTAATCAGTTTGCTTTTCATTTATCCAATCCTTTAACAATTTTTTTTAGAAACATCTTCCTGAAAAGATTGGTTAAAAACAAAAAATTTTTAGAGTCTTACTTGGGAAAAGTATATAGAAATTAATTTTTTGAAATTAATTTTTGTCTCAAATGATCGATTGGGACTACAGCACCATCCAAATTATAGTGCCAATAAGTCCATCCATTACAGCTTTCAGCACCCAAAATTGTTGCTGCGACTTTATGAATTGACCCCTCTGTATGAGCGTGTTTAATACTACCATCAGCCATGATTTTTGCTTTTATTTTCTTTTTATTATCAAAAATAGTTGTTCCTGGTTTTATTATTCCTAATTCAATTAATGATCCAAAAGGTATTCTTGGTTTAGATTTACCACTCTTAAGAGTATCTAAATAATCATCCTCTATAGGTTTTACTTTCCTTAATCTTTGTTTAGCAGCTTTAAAATAAGCTTTTTCCTTCTCTATACCAAAATAATTTCTACCTAATTTCTTAGCGACCGTTGCTGTTGTTCCAGAACCTAAAAAGGGATCTAAAACTAGGTCATTTTTATTTGAAGTTGCTAATAGAATTCTATGAAGTAGTGCCTCAGGTTTCTGAGTTGAATGAACCTTTTTACCATTTTTTTTTAGTCTTTCTGATCCATTACAAATTGCTAGATCCCAATTAGATCTCATTTGAAGATCGTCATTTAGGCATTTTAAAGATTGATAGTTAAAAGTGTATTTTGATTTCTCTGACTTGGATGCCCAAATTAAAGTTTCATGAGCATTAGTAAAACGTGTACCTCTAAAATTTGGCATTGGATTTTTTTTATTCCAAATAACATCATTTAAAATCCAAAAGCCCAAATTTTGAATTGCAGTACCAACTCTAAAAATATTATGATAACTCCCAATTATCCAAATCGCCCCATTTTTTTTTAAAATTCTTTTACATTCACTTAGCCAAGTGTAAGTAAAATCATCGTATTTTTTGAAGTTTTCAAATTGATCCCATTTGTCATTTACTGCACTGACTTTAGATCTATCTGGTCTAGTTAACTCACCTTTTAATTGCAGATTGTAAGGTGGATCAGCAAAAACTAAATCAAAAGACTCATCTGGGATTTTTTTTAATTCCTTTAAGCTATCACCATTAATTATTTTATTCTGAAAATTTAAATTCATTTTTAAAAAATAAATTAGACTCCAAAAAGATTCTTGGGTCAACCTAGGATTGAAATATTTAGATTTAAATAGTGTTGATGTTTTAAAAAATAACAATATCTTGTGTTTCTACGTGAAACTTACTTCATTTTTTTTATTGGTGAAAAAGTTTTTCTGTGGTGGCTAGTAATTCCTAATCTTTTAATTGCATTTAAATGTTGTCTTGTACCATATCCATAATTTTGTTCCCAATAGTAACCTTTAAATTTTTTTCCTAGATTAATTATCATTTTATCACGTGAAACTTTTGCAATTATTGATGCAGCTGAAATTGATGGAATTTTTTTATCACCTTTGACAATTGATTTAAGTTTATAATTTTTTAATTCAGGTAATTGATTTCCATCAATCAAAGAAATAGTTGGTTTTTTTTGAAGCTTTAAAATTGCTCTTTTCATAGCAAGTAAACTTGCTTGAAGAATATTGATTTTTTCAATCTCTTTGACGGATGCTTTTCCAATAGCCCATGTTGAATTCTTTTTAATATATTTAGATAAAACTTCTCTTTTAGCTTTAGATAAAGTTTTTGAGTCTTTTAAAATTTTTTTATTAAGTGATTTATTTAAAATGACAGCAGCAGCATAAACTGGTCCCATTAAACTTCCTCTTCCAACTTCATCAACCCCAGCGACAATTTTCATTAAATTTTAATGCTTAATTCTTTTACTTTTTGTTTAATTTTTTTTAAGTCTTCCCAGGAATATTTTTTGTTTTCGGGAAATCTTATTAAGTAGGAAGGACTAAAAGTAATCATTAAAGGCAAAGTTCTATTTTTTAAAATAATTTCTTTCCATTTTCCCCTCTCATTCGAAATTTTATTGTTTGAACCCGTAACAGCTTCCATTGCAGTGCTTCCTAAAAGAACAATAATTTCAGGATTTATGATTGAAATATGTTCTTTTAAAAAAATTGAATAACGTTTTATTTCTTGGCTAGTAGGCTTTCTATCCTCAGGAGGTCTAAAGTTTATGGAGTAAGTTGAATAAGTTTTATCAATTTTAATATTGATTGCTTCAAACATTTTTTTAAGGAGAATTCCTACTTCACCTTGAAATGTATTTCCTTTATCGTCTTCTATTTCTCCAGGAGCTTCTCCAATTAACATCATAGGACTGTTAATATTACCATCACCCATAACAATATTTTTGGAGTTATTTTTTAATTTACAATTTTCGATTGAAAAAATTTGTTTTTTTAAATTAGATAGTAGTTCAATTTTGCCTTTACTGTCATTACTGTATATATCTTTAATAGATTTTAATCGATTAACAGGTTTATTATCAAAAATAAAGTCAGGCTCAATAATATTTATTAGTTTTTGTACATATTTGCCATTTTGATTTAAGGTTCTTTTAGTCATAAAATATAAACATGTATTTTAAAAAAAAAATTATTTTAATTATATTTCTACTTTATCAGACTCCTCTTTATTCTAAAAGCATTAGTTTTAGTGAATTAGACTCCAAGAATTTATCAAAATATTTTTCTGGTATAGTAGCTTTTGAGAATAAAGATAATTCAGTAGCACTAGAATTTTTTAATTCATCTAAAATTCTTCTAGATAAACATGATGCATATTTGAAAAAATATATTTATTCATTAGTTTTGGAGAATAAAATCTCTCAAGCAATTAACGTCATCAAAACAAATAAAGATACAAATAAAACCAATTTTTTTGATGCTTACTTGTTGTTGATATTAGATAGTTTAAAAAAAAAAGATTTTAAAAAAGCAGATATTTACATAAATAATGCAGCAAATTTGAGTAATTTGGATAAATTTAATTTAGCTGTTTTAGAGAACTTGAAACAATACACTTATGTTTTTAAAGAAAATAGAGTTCTAAATGATAAAACAAATTTTGGAAAACTATCAAATATTTCAGAAACTTTTCAAAGGTGTTATTTAGGATATGAGGACACGGATGATTATTTTTCTAATCTGATTAATGATAAAGAGGCAAATTATACCAGATATATTTATTTTTATTTAAGCTATCTCATTGAAAACGGTAGAATTACTGATGCAAAAAAAATAACAAAGGATTTAGAATATATTAATACTACATTACTATTATCCCAGGGAAAGAGTTGGATAGAAAGTGAAAATAGTAAAAAATTTAAAGATTTTTTTTCTTGTAAAAACTCTGATGACCTAATAAGTGAATTTTTATTTTTAATTTCTAACCTGTATTCCTCTCAAGATAATTTTGAAAGGTCAAATTTTTACCTATATTTATCAAATTTTTTAAATCCAAAATTTGTTTTTAATTTATCTCTAGTTGTTGAAAATCAATATTTAAATGGAGAATATAAAAAAGCTAAAAAGACACTCAAAAAATTTAAAAAAGAAGATAACTTTTATTATTGGTACCGAGTAAAAAAAGAGACCAAAATTATTGCAAAAGAAAAAAACGATGAGGAGTCTCTAGATTATATCAGAGAGGTATTTGATAAAATTGATGATCCTAATAAAAAGATATTATTTGATATCGCAAATTTTTATAAAAGTTCAAAAAAATATCAGGAGGCAATAGAATATTACTCAAAAATAATTAATTCATTAGATGAAACCTCTAAGGTAAAATCAGATCTTTTATATAGGAGAGGTAGCTGCTATGAAAGAATTGGAAAAAATAAAAATTCAGATGAAGATTTACTTTTTTCTTTAAAAATTAACCCTGAGGAAGCATATGTTTTAAACTATTTAGCCTATTCGTGGCTTGAAAGAGATTATAAAATTAATGAAGCTATAAAAATGCTTGAAAAAGCTTATTCATTGAAAAGTAATGATCCTTATATTATCGACTCAATTGGATGGGCTCATTATTTGACTAAGGATTATCTCAAAGCTGAAAAGTTTTTAAAAAGAGCAGTTGAGTTAATGCCAGACGATCCCATAGTCAATGATCACTATGGAGATATTTTGTGGAAATTAAATCGAAAAATTCAAGCAAGATATTTTTGGCATAGTGTTCTTAAAATGGATGATGCAAAACCTGAAATGATAGAAAAAATTAATATTAAATTAATAGAGGGATTGAAAAATTCTTAATGAAGGTAGTTAAAATAAAATCTCATGCTAAATTAAACCTAGCTTTAAATATTACTGGTAAAACATCTTCCTTACACAAAATTGAAACTATGGTAACATTTGCTTATTTACATGATCAAATTTTTATTAAAAGAATAGAGTCAGATAAACATAACATTGTATTTTCAGGAAAATTTTCGGAGAATATAGGTAAGAATAATACAATTTCTAAGTTATTAAATATTCTTGAAAAAAAAAAGTTACTTAAAAATAAAAAATTTAGAATTGAGATAATTAAGCTGATACCAAGTAAAGCAGGACTGGGTGGGGGATCAATGAATGCGGCTAATATTTTGAATTATTTTGTAAAAAAAAAGATTATAACAGTTAGTAAAAAGAAAATATTAATAATTTCAAGATCAATAGGGTCAGATGTAATTTTGGGTCTCAAAGTTAAAAATTCTATATTAAATGAAAAAAAAAAAATAAAGTATTTTACAAATAATAAAAAATTTTTTGTATTAATAGTAAAGCCTGATTTTGGTTGTTCTACAAAGGATATTTATTCTAAGGTGAAGAAATTCAATAAGCCAAAATTTAATAGACCTACCAAAAAAATGTTTGCTCTTAAGTATTTAAAAGGGATGAGTAATTCATTAGAGCCAGTAGTCTTTTCAAAATATAATAAATTACGAAAAATTAAATTATTTTTAGAAAAATTATCTACTCCAGCATTTGTTAGAATGACAGGATCAGGTTCAGCTTTAGTTGCCTATTTTCAATCAAAAGAAACATGTGAGAATGCCAAAAAAGAATTTATTAAAAAATATAAAAATTACTGGTGTATAGCATCAAAAACTATATAAATTTTATTTTTTTATGGTATACGAAATTAATATTGGGGCGTAGCCAAGCGGTAAGGCACGGGTTTTTGGTACCTGCATCCTAGGTTCGAATCCTAGCGCCCCAGCCAATTATGAAAAACTTTTTTAAAAATTTTTTTTTTAGTTCTAATAATTTAGATTTCATTAGTCATAATATTAAAAATCTTACTAAAAATAAATCGGTATATAAAATTTTTGAAGCAATCAATTCTCATTCACCTCAAAGCGAAATAAGATATGTAGGAGGGTGTATACGAAAAATTCTTAATAATGAGAAAATTGATGACATCGATTTAGCAACCAATTTAGAACCAAAACAAGTTTGTGAAACTCTCAGAAAAAATAAGATTAATTATTACGAAAGTGGTATAGAGCATGGCACAATAACTGCTCTTATAGATGAACAGAAATTTGAAATTACCTCTTTAAGAAAGGATATTTTTACAGATGGAAGACATGCTAAGGTAAAATTTTCTAAAGATTGGAAAGAAGATGCATTAAGGAGAGATTTTACAATTAATTCAATTTATTCTGATGGAGATGGTAATTTATTTGACCCAAACAATGGAAAAAAAGATTTAGAGAATGGTCTTGTCAATTTTATTGGAGATCCAAATAAAAGAATTAAAGAAGATTATCTTAGAATATTAAGATATTTAAGATTTTTTTTAAATTATTCAAAAAAACCTCATAAATTAGAGATCATTAAAACTTTAAAAATGAATATTGATGGAATATCAAAATTATCCAAAGAAAGACTTTTAGATGAGTTAAAAAAAATAATAAAATTAAACACATTGAAAAATTTATCAAAAGATAAGATAAGTTTAGAATTATTTCAAACTATTTTTCCAGAATTAAAAAATGTAGAAATTTTTTCAAAATTTAACTCAAGATTAGAAGGTTTTTTAAAAGATGATGATTTTATTTTATTAATATCCTTAATGGCTATAGATGAAACTGATAATGTAGATTATTTTTTATATAAATTTAATTTTTCTAAAAAAGATCAAAAAAGAATAAAACTTATTAATAATTTTTATAAAGAAAAAGTAAATTTAAAAAAAATTTCATTAAGCAGCATTAACAAAGTGTTTTATTACCATGGAAAACAGGCATTGATTGATATTTTAAGATATAAAATTATTAAATCAAAAAAAATAGATAAATCTTTATTGGAATTAATAAAAAAATATGAAACTAAAGCAAGACCAATAATGCCTATTAGTGCAGGTTTTCTTATGGAAAAATATAAAATTCCAGAGGGAGAACAATTAGGAAAAAAACTTAGAATTATAGAGGAAGAGTGGGTCGAAAATGGCTTTAAGATTTCTGATAAAGTAATTGAAAGTATCGTTAGAGCTAAATATATTTGACATCTTTTATTTCAAAGTTTTTCACGCCTGAAGGAGTTTTAATCTCTACAAGATCATTTTTATTTTTACTTATCAACCCTTTCCCAATTGGAGATTTAAAGTAAATTAATTTATTTTTAAGGTCAGCCTCATCTTTACCAACAATTTTATAACTTGTCTTTTCTCCATTATCTAAATCTTCTAAAAAAACTGTTGAGCCAAAAATTACTTTGCCATCGTTGTTTAATTTAGTAACATCAATTACGTTAGCTCTAGCGATAATATCACTTATTTCAGTAATCCTTCCTTCATTGTAGGACTGTTCTTCTTTAGCAGCGTGATACTCTGCATTTTCCTTAAGATCTCCATGAGACCTAGCTTCAGCTATCGCGGCTACTATTTCAGGTCTTTTTTTTTCTTTTAAAAAAATTAATTCACTTTTAAGTTTATTTAATCCCTCTGAAGTTATTGGTTCTTTGTCCATATTATTCCCATTTCGCTGTTGGTGGTAAAGACATTAGTATTCCCTCAACATTTCCACCAGTCTGTAATCCAAATTTTGTTCCTCTATCGTATAATAAATTAAATTCTGTATATCTACCACGTTTAATATATTGCATTTCTTTATCTTTTTTTGACCATTTTTTTTTCATTTTTTTAGAAATAATTTTATTAAAAATTAGTTGAAAGGTAATACCAACATCTCTTACAAATCTGAAATCTTTATCAAAATTACTTTTTTTATAATCAAAGAAAATGCCACCTATACCTCTTGGTTCTTTCCTATGAGCTAAATAAAAATACTCATCACACCATTTTTTGTACTGACTATAATAATTTTTATTATGACGATTACACATATTTTTTAATATCTTATGAAATTCTTTTTTTTCAATATCATCTCTTACTGATGGTGTAACATCCATTCCTCCCCCAAACCAATTTTGCTTAGTACAAATATATCTTGTATTAAAATGCATAGCTGGGATAAGAGGATTTTGCATATGCATAACTACAGAAATTCCAGATGCCCAAAATCTAGGATCTTTTTTTGCTCCAGGTATAATTTTTTGAAATTGTTTTGGAAAAACACCATATACTTTAGAAAAATTAACTCCAACTTTTTCAAAAATTCTTCCATTTTTCAATATTCTATATTCACCTCCACCTTCATCTTTATTATTATTTCTTTTCCAAGATGTTGAATTGAATTGGATTTTATTTTTCTCAAATTTTAAAATATCATCACAAAAAACTTTTTGTAGATTTTTAAACCATCCACTGACTAAGTCTTTTTTAATTTCTAGTTTCATATTAAATTTGTTTGTTTTAAACTCTCAGCTAAAACTATTGCAACTGATGACGCAATATTAAGTGATCGCTTGTTATTTTTCATCGGTATCTTTAATCTATCTTTAATTAATCTGTGCAATTTCCCAGGGACACCAGCACTCTCTCTTCCAAATAAAATTGTGTCTTTTTTATCAAATTTAAACTTCGTATAAGATATAGATGCTTTGGTAGTCATTAATATAATTCTTTGATTCTTTTTAGAATTCAGAAAATCATCACAACTCTTATAAAATTTAATATCATTTTTGTCCATATAGTCCATTACAACCCTTTTAAATCTCTTATCATTAACCAAAAATCCGCACGGTTCTATAATTTCTAATTTTGCGCCTAGACATGAACAAGTTCGTATTACAGCTGCTGTATTTTGTGGAATATCTGGTTCAAATAATGCAATTTTAGGGCCTAGTTCAGTTGAATTATGTGTCATTCTATCAGTAGTAAAATTAGTATTTTATATTATATGAAATCATATATTAAGTAGAAAAAATCAATATTGAGTATATTTAACTAAAGTTATTAATGTCAGAAAAAAAAACAAATAGAAGAGATTTCTTATTTACAGCTACTTATGCTGTGGGGGCAGTAGGTGTAGGCGCAACAATTTGGCCCATGATTGACCAGATGAATCCTGATGCTTCAGTAAAAGCTTTAGCTAGTACAGAAGTTGACATAAGTTCTGTAACTCCTGGAAAAACAATAACTGTTCTTTGGAGAGGTAAACCAGTTTTTATAAGAAGAAGAACGCGGGAGGAAATAGTCCAAGCCAAATCAGTTAAAATGGAAGAATTAAAAGATCCAGAAAAAGATGAAGATAGAGCTAAAAATCCTGAGTGGTTGGTAATGCTTGGAGTATGTACTCATTTGGGATGCGTGCCTCTTAATGATAAAGGAGACTACAATGGCTGGTTTTGTCCATGTCATGGATCACATTATGATACTTCTGGAAGAATTAGAAAAGGTCCTGCTCCAACTAATATGGAAATTCCAAAATATGAATTCGTAAATACTAATACAATTAAAATAGGATAAAATAAAAATGAGTGACAATGCATATACACCTAAATCAAAATTTGGAAAATGGTTTAATGATAGACTACCATTACTTTCATTAGCAAATCATCTAACAGATTATCCAACTCCAAAAAACTTAAATTATTGGTGGACATTTGGAGGAATATTAACTTTTTGTTTGATCACACAAATAGTCACAGGTTTAGTCTTAGCAATGCATTACATTGCTCATGCTGATATGGCATTTGATAGTGTAGAGCATATAATGAGAGATGTTAATTACGGTTGGTTAATAAGATATATTCATGCAAACGGTGCTTCTATGTTTTTCTTGGCAGTATATATTCATATATTTAGATCTTTATTTTATGGTTCTTATAAAGCACCGAGAGAAATAATTTGGATTATAGGTATTATTATTTATCTCTTGATGATGGCTGCTGCATTTATGGGGTATGTACTTCCTTGGGGACAAATGAGCTTCTGGGGAGCAACAGTAATTACAAATTTATTCAGTGCAATTCCTTTGGTAGGTGAAGGTATAGTAACATGGTTATGGGGCGGTTATTCAGTTGACAACCCAACACTAACAAGATTTTTTACTCTCCATTATCTTATTCCTTTTTTAATTTTAGGATTAGTTGTTCTCCATATTTGGGCACTACATGTTCCTGGAAATAATAATCCAGTAGGAATAGATATAAAAAAACCGTCGAAGGATACAGTACCGTTCCATCCTTATATCGTAATAAAAGATGGTTTTGCTTTATTGATGTTCATGATTGTTTTTGCTTTCTTTGTTTTTTATACACCAAATATATTAGGACATGCAGATAATTACATTGAGGCCGATCCTTTAGTAACACCAGCGCACATTGTTCCGGAGTGGTACTTATTACCTTTTTACGCAATTCTAAGGTCAGTTCCTGACAAACTTTTAGGTGTAGTTGCAATGCTTTCTGCTATTTTTATTCTCGCTGCTCTTCCTTGGTTAGATACTTCTAAAATAAGATCAGCTGTATTTAGACCTTTATATAGACAATTTTATTGGATACTTGTTGCTGATGTTTTAATTTTAGGTTATGTGGGAGCAATGCCTGCTGAAGGTTTGTATTTGTTAATAGCTAGAATAGCTACAGCATATTATTTTTTACACTTTTTAATAGTATTACCAGTCTTAGGTTATAAGGAAAAAACTCTTCCAATACCTTTAAGTATTACTGAACCTGTACTAGGTGGTTCTCCAAACTTAGTTGCAGCAAGGAATAAAGAAAGTTTTAACAAATAAGTGAAAAATTTTTTTAGAACATTATCTCTTATTACATTGGTTTTTATATTTCAATTTAATTGTAATGCAGCTGAAAAAGTAGAATATTTAAAAACTGATTGGAGTTTTAAAGGACTTTTTGGAAAATTTGATCGCTCAGCACTTCAAAGGGGATACCAAGTTTACACAGAGGTTTGCTCATCTTGTCATTCTATGAAGTATCTAAGTTATAGAAATTTAGCAGAGAAAGGTGGACCAGAATTTACAGAAGCGCAAGCAAAAGCAATCGCTGCATCTTTTGAAGTAACAGATGGACCTAATTCTGATGGTGATATGTTTACTAGACCAGGCAAACTATCTGACAAATTTGTAATGCCTTATGAAAATGTTAAAGCAGCTCAAGCTGCAAATGGGGGTGCTTATCCACCTGATATGTCAGTTTTGGTTAAAGCAAGAGGTGGAGGAGTCGATTATATTTATTCTCTTCTGCAAGGATATGTTGATCCACCTCAAGGAATTGTTTTAGATGATGGAGTTCATTATAATAAATTTATGTATGGTAATAAAATAAAAATGGCTAATCAACTGTCAGATGGTCTAATTGAATATGGTGATGGAACAAATGCGACTGTTGAACAAATGTCCAAAGATGTTACTACATTCTTAATGTGGGCGGCTGAACCTCATTTAGAGACAAGACATCAAATGGGTTTTAAAGCTATTATATATTTAATTATTTTAACAATTTTAGTTTATTTTAGTATGAAGAAAATTTGGTCACGTATTGAAACGGAAGTTTAGGATATCTCCATCTTTTACAATATATTCTTTACCCTCTAGTCTCATTTTACCATTTAATTTAGAATTTACCCAGCCATTGTTAGCAATAAAGTCTTCATAAGAAATTGTTTCTGCTTTAATAAAACCTTTTTCAAAATCAGTGTGAATTTCCCCAGCTGCTATCGGTGCTGTGCAATTTTTTTGAATAGTCCAAGCCCTAGTTTCCTCTGGTCCTGAGGTAAAGTATGTATCTAATTCGAGAATTTTATAACCTTTTTGAATTAACATATTTAGCCCAGTCTTTTTAAGACCAATCATTTCCATATATTTTTTTTTTTCTTCGATATCTAATTCATTAATTTGATTTTCTATATCAGCAGAAATAATAAGAGTATTTTCTACCCCAAATTTATTAATAAATACTTTTGTATACTCATTTCCATTTTCAAGACTCTTTTCGTCAACATTACAAACATATATTTTAGGTTTTAAGGTTAATAGTCCACTTTGATTCAGTTTTTTTTTATCAAATTGAGACTTTAAACTACTTATATCTTTATCGTTATTTATGCAGTCTAGTGCATTTTTAAGAATTCCCAATTGTTCCTCGTCTATATTTTTTTTATTATTTTTTTCTAGTCTTTTTTGAATAGATTCCAAATCTGCGAGCATCATCTCAGTTTCAATAATATCAAGGTCTCTTACAGGATTTACCGATGAATTTACATTTTGAATATCCTCAGAGTCGAAACATCTCACCATATGTATAATTGAATCAACCTCTCTGATGTGAGAAAGAAATTTATTTCCTAAACCTTCTCCTTTTGATGCCCCTTTTACTAATCCTGCTATATCTACAAATGAAATAGTTGTATTAATTGTTTTTTTAGATTTTGATATTTTTGATAAATTTTCAAGTCTTTTGTCTGGTACAGGCACAACACCAACGTTCGGGTCAATAGTACAAAAAGGAAAATTAGCTGCTTGTGCTTTATTTGAATTTGTTAATGCGTTAAATAAAGTTGATTTACCAACATTGGGTAATCCAACTATTCCACATTTAAAGCTCATTATTTATTGTTTACAGTACTTGAAAATAAATCTAATTTTTTTTCAACAAGAATAGAAATCGATTCTGTAATATCTTTTAATATTTTTTCAATATTTACTGTTTCTTCCTCATCAAAGTTTTGCAACACATAATCAGCTACCTCAATATTTCCTTTGGGTTTTCCTATCCCAACTCTTACTCTTGAATAATCTTTACCAATAAATTTATCAATTGAAGCGACTCCATTGTGACCTGCATTTGTTCCACCAAATTTTGCTTTGATTTTTCCAAATTCGATATCTAAATCATCATGGAAAACAATTACATCTTCTGCATTTATCTTAAAATATTCAATTAATTCTCTAATACAAATTCCTGAGTTGTTCATAAAGGTTAAAGGTTTAATAGCATAAATTTTTTTGTCCCCGATATTTCCTGTAGTAAGTAAGCCTTTAAATTTTGGTTTTTGCTTTGAAAGACCGAATTTTTTATTTATTGAGTCAATAATTTTAAACCCGATGTTGTGTCTATTGTTTTCACTATCTGGCGTTGGATTGCCTAATCCTACAAATAAAAGCATAAATAAATAGAATTAAATTTTCAATTTTGTTTGATTATTTTTTTTCAGCAGGTTTTTTTTCAGCAGGTTTTTTTTCATCATTATCTTTTTTTTCACCTTCCGTTGCTGCTGGTTTATCCCCATCTGCTGCTGCAGTTGCCCCTTCAGTCCCCTCAGCTCCTTGCTCACCTTCAGCAGCTTCTGCTTCAGTAGGTTTTTCAGGTTCTTTCATTACAGTTGGAGCAGCTAAAGTAGCAATTACAAAGTCTCTTCCTTGAATAGTTGGTGTCACTTCAGGGTCTAATTTAACTGATGAAATTTTAAAACTTTCTCCAATGTCTACACCTTCAAGATCAATAGTTATACTACCTGGTATTTTTTCACTTGGACATTTCAATTCAATTTTTCTTCTAACAATATTTAACACACCACCTCTTTTGAGTCCTGGAGATTTTTCATGATTTATAAAATTAACTGGAATTTCAATTGTAATTTTTACACCTGGTAATACTCTTAAAAAATCTACATGATCAGGTTCATCACTTAAAATATGATACTTTACCTCTCTAGGTAAAACGTTTTGAGGTTTTCCATCTATATTTAAGGTAATGATATTTGACAAAAAGTTTTCTTTTTCAATAAAAATTTTAAGGGATTTTTTTGAAATAGAAATTTTTTGATTTTGATCTTTTCCCCCATAAATAATCCCAGGGACATTACCATTAATTCTAATAGTGTTTAATTGTCCTTTTGTTGAGGTCTTTCTAATATTAGCTTCTAATGAATTCATAAAAAATAGTTTTTTAACCCATGTTAATAAATAATCAAGGTAATTATTTAAATAAATCTGATACTGATGTTGAATTAGATATTCTTTTTATTGCTTCACCCATTAAGCCAGAAATTGGTAAAACTTCTATATTTTTAACATTTCTAGTTTTTTCAACATTATCTATGGTATCTGTAATTACTAAATTTTTAATTACTGAATTTTTAATTTTTTTTACTGCATCACCACTTAAGACTCCATGAGTAATATAAACATAAACTTCTTTTGCACCTCTTGATTTTAATGCTTTAGCTGCATTAACGATTGTTCCACCAGAGTCAATTATATCATCCACAATTATACAGGTTTGGCCCCTTACATCTCCAATAATATTCATAACTTGTGATTTACCTGGCTTTGGTCTTCTTTTATCAACAATTGCCAAACCTACATTTAAAAGTTTTCCAAGTGCTCTAGCTCTTTCAGTTCCTCCTACATCTGGAGCTACGCAAATGATCTTTTTACTTTTAATTTTTTTTTTTGCATGCCTTGCAAAAATCGGTGTTGCAAATAAGTTGTCTACTGGAATGTCAAAGAAACCTTGAATTTGACCTGCATGTAAATCAACAGTAACAACTCTGTCTGCACCAGCTTTTGTAATTAAGTTCGAAACTAGTTTGGCAGATATAGATGTTCTTGGAACAACTTTTCTATCTTGTCTTGCATATCCAAAGTAAGGAATAACAGCTGTTATATTTTTTGCAGAAGATCTTTTTAAAGCATCTATAGATAATAATAATTCCATTAGATTATCATTTGCTGGAGATGAAATTGATTGAATTATAAAAATACTGTTACCCCTTATATTTTCATTTATTTCTACATAAATTTCTCCATCAGAAAATTTTCTTATACTTGAGTTTACAAGCTTAGATTTCAAATATTTAGCAATATTTTTACTAAGAACTTTGTTGCTATTTCCAGTTAATAATTTCATTGAAAAGTTTAATTAATCATAATTATAGAAATATTTCTACCATAATCATCATGTTTTGATTTTATTGATTGTCTTGCACTATAAAAATTATTTTTTATATCAAAAGTATCAATATTTATCATATCAATTTTCGTAATTTTGTTATACTTAAGTTGTGATTTAACAAAATATAGTAAATCAAAATATATTGAATTTTTTTTATTTTTAAAAAAGACTTTATTTCCTCTATTTTTTTTAATGAATTTTTTCTTAAAATCCTTTCCTACTTCATAATTTGTTTGCCCAATACAAGGACCAATAGCTGCAGTAATAGAATTTTTTTTACAGCCCTTTTTTAACATAAAATTTATCACTTTTTCAATTATTCCTTTAAGGGCACCCTTCCATCCAGCATGAATAGCAGCAACCATAATTCTTTTGTTATCAAATAATAAGATAGGAGCACAATCTGCAGTTAAAACAGCAATGGGGAGTTTTTTCTGATCAGTTATAACTGCATCAGCCTTAACTTTATTTTTTTTTAATTTGAAATCTTTATTTAAAAAAACAAATTTATTACTATGAACTTGATTTAGTAAAAAAATATTTTTTGAATTTTTACTTATTCTATTTTTTACAATTTTAAGGTTCTTTTTAATTTTATCTTTTTTGTCATTTGAACCATGTCCACAATTTAAACTTTTATAAATTCCAGGATTAATTTCTGGCTT
>JACWEO010000011.1 GCA_014653355.1 Pelagibacterales bacterium SAG-MED47
GTCATAATATATTCTGTTTACTCGATTAAAGATTTGCGTGGCACCGTTGGTGCTTATAGGAACAAGAACTCTAGTTCGTCTTGTGTTGTTAGATCCCCATTCCATCAAACCAAAATTTGCTCCAGATATAAGATTTGTATCTTTTACAATTTTTTTTATAACATTTTTTGCAGCGGTCATACGTCTTTTAAATCTCCCACCACCTATGACAAACTGTTGAGACCCTGAACTATTATACTTTACGACCCTATTTTTATTAAAATCAGCAACATAAATATTATCACTACCATCTAAGCTAAGACCATATGGATAACTGTAGCCAGATGCAATTTGACTCTGAAAATCTAAACCAGAATTAAATTTTCTTAGTCTGTGTGAGTCCACTCCAAAGATATTTCCATTACTGTCGTAATCTGCATCCCAAGCTTGTCGGCTTCTGCTCGTGGTATTTAATAAAGTTAAACTATTTCCAGAGACACTAAACTCTGTAAATCTATTGGCGAAGTAACCATTTGCAATAATTAATCTATTTCCTGCATTGTTCATGGATAATCCAAATGCCCACCTAACAAAGCTTCGATTAAAGCTTTGTGATCCAGTTTGGGCTAAATCACTTCTTCTCAATGACTCTATCCTAGTGCCCATACCACTTACAAAAATATAATCGTTATTAACAGCTATACCTTGTATGGGATTCTGTTGAGTGTTCCCTTGTCTTATACAACCACCATTTAAATCAAGCACAACTACTCTACGATTACCATAGTCAGCAATATAAATTTGATCATTATGTATTGCGAATTGCCTCGCGTATCTAGTTTGTGAACAACCTGTTCCAAATCCTCCAAATATTCTTAGATAATTACCTTCACTATCAAATACTTTTATTTTACCGAATACGTACTCTAAAACATAAATATTACCTGAGCTGTCTGTTTGAACATCTACTGGAAGGACTAAGCCATATTTAGACGGTAAAGGCATACTCATACTCCCGGAGTTATCTAACATAATTAGTATATTAGCGGGAATATCAGAGGTACCAGTCCCTGGGGGTGGGTTTTTTGCAAACAGTTTTGTGTTAAATAAAAAACAACTAATTATAAAAATTATAACTGCGATTCTTCCCATTCAGCAACCTTCCCTCGATAATCATAAAGTTTTTTTAAGTATAATTTATTACTAATCTCCAGCACTTCTGCTGGCCCCATATCAGTATTCGCATGAATATATAAAATTAAATTGTTTCCTACTTCCCAAGTATGACTTCCAAACCAGTCTTTTCTATCTTTCCCTGCTGGTAAATTAAAACTACCGTATTTACTCATCGCAAAATCCATAAGAGCAGTATCGTTCATATAAGCCCTCATTAAAGATATTAATACAAGCTGATTATCAACGAAAAGATACTCTATCATTGTATCTTCGATTTTTTTATTATTAGGACAAACATATGTAGTCGGGATTACAATTTTTTCCCCATTAAACTCGTCACTAAAAGGTAATGAAACTTCATATTCTAAAAGCTTATCACTTTTGTCTCCAAAATTTACAAAGGTAAGATCACAAGCAATTGACATGTTGGAACTAATAAAAAATATAAAGATTATTTGAATTATTTTTTTCATTTAATTAGTAAGTGTAATAGTTGATTGTAAAGCTGTGATCAAATTACTATCAGAATTACAGGAGTTTTTATTTGCATCGCATCCGCATGAATAAATATTATAATATGTTGATGTTGATGTACCAGTATTTTTATAACTAGTTCCTTGAGAAATATCACCACCTGTAGCACCTGAAACGGTTGAAGTTATAGCGTTTTGAGTGTTTCCGTCAGCATCTGGTGTATAGGTAATAAAATATTCATAACTATAATCAGACAATTTGCTTTCTCCAGCAATTAGCTCGCTTAAATCTTTTTTTTCAATGTAATCTTTAATAGACTTTGCGTTAGACAATTCAGGAAACAAAGATGTTTTACAAAAAGTTAATTGATTATTTGGATCACTTCCAGCTGTTAAAGAAGATTGAGAGCTGAGCCATTTTTTTGCTTCTGTTATTCCCGTTTCTGCAGCATAAAAAGCTTGCTGTTTAATATTTTGATTACCATTTTTTTTATGATCGCTAGCAGCAATTAACATTAAGGATGCACCCATAAGAGACATTGCAACTAACATTAATAGAGCTAGCGCTATAGCAAAACCTTTTTCATTTTTTCTGTTTTTATGATTTAACAACATTTCTTAAATATACACTAATATAAAAAGTTTCTCTCAAATATTTATCGCTTTTAGTAAAATTACCTGAAGTTCCTCCATTTAACATTTCAAAAGAAATCGGATTTTTCAATAACTCATTTGGTGATCTTACTGTGACGTAAACTTCCGCAGTATGAACTTTAGACTGATTATCTGTTGATGAAATATCAACGGTATTCAGTCTGTTACCATCCTTGTCGTTGAAGAAAACTTGAAAATCTGTAGCATTTTCTATAATTGTTATCGGTGCACAACCTGTTTGTTGATCATATCTTTCACAATTTGCTCTTTTTTCATCAGCAAATCCTGGATTCTCATAAACATCTCTGACCAGGTAAGTCTCTCCAGAACTATTCTTTACTAAATAATATCGAACTTCTATTCTATCAGTTGCGGAAGTATTATACCAAATTCTTAGTCTATCTCCTTTAGTTCCATCATAAGAATCTGTTTTCTCAATCCATCTATCCCAAGTCTTGTCATAATTCATATTTTTATATCCTGCATTTCTTAGATCTCTAGAAATTACTTGAAGGGAATATCTTCCAGCATTACTCATTTGGGCCTTATCTGCAATTCTTTGGTAACTGCTATTAAAATAAATGTAAGAGTAAGAAATTGCTGCTATTGAAATAGCTCCAATAACCATTGCTACTAAAGTTTCTATTAGTGAAAAGGCTTTAATTTTTCTCATTTTACTACTACCCCAATAAATTTTTCCTTATTTCCTTTATTTGATTTAAATCTAAATTTGATAGTAGTTTTGTCTGTTTCAGATTTAATTTCAGCTTTTTTAGTATCAAGATTATCGCAGGGAAGTTTTTTAAACTGATTATTTACTTTAAGTTGATTTTCCTGCATAAAATGTTTTGCCCATTTTGCTTTTGCTTTTTCAGCCAAAGTCCCTGTAGAACTATAATTTTTGATGCATTGTTGAGAAAATTCATAGTTAGTTGCATTATTAGGATCTCCCATAATATCTTCGACAGCTGTTTCTGATAAAAAATTTATTTTATTTGCATCAATAGACCTATCAATAGAAGACGTTGCATAACTCATCATCTGATTAACACCAATAAAACCGATTCCAATTATTACTAAACAAACCAGCGATTCAATTAAACTTACACCCTTAATTTTTACTGAATGGTCCATGAGGAATTTTTCTCGTTAAACTTAATAATTTCAACAGTGAAATTTCTATTTACTCTGATAGCATATAGATATTTAAGTTTTTTATTTACACTTTGGTTATAATGACATCTATTGCTTCCTTCTCTATCAGTATTGGTATTAGAGCATACTAAAAATCCTGCTTTGCCACTTAAATGAGGCATATTTTCTCCACCATTTCCGTATTGAGTTAATATAGCATCTTTAGAGATACAGATATGCATATTTGGAGACCAGTTTACATTACCTGGCCATTCAAAAGCTTTTGAAGTATTTTTTGTCATTCTCATTTTATCTTGACTTATAAAACCTTCAAAACTTCCTGGACAAGCTCTAGAATCGTTGAGAAAACTTTTTGGACTTGAACCAGAATGATATGTTCTGTTAGGAGCAGGATTTTTCATTTGTAATGCCCATTCTTCATTATTCATTATCCATAATGCTGGAGTTGGAACAAAATGAATAATTGCAAAGGAATATTTTTTCGCATCAATGTCTGATTTTATTTCTTCTATATGTGCTTTTATTGCATTTAAATCTTTTTTAACTTCCCTATCCGTTAGCCATTGGTCAACTTTTGGATAGCCAAAAACTGATATGATAGCGATAATTGTAATAACGACCAATAATTCTAAAATAGAGAAAGCCTTACGATTTTGCATCGATGCTACTCACTTTTCCTGACTGGACTAAATTTTCAATTGATTTATCCATAGACATCATACCATCACGGGTTCCTGTTTGCATTACACTTGGTATTTGATGAATTTTTTTCTCACGAATTAAATTTTTTACTGGAGAATTACAAACCATTATTTCAAAGGCACCAACTCTTCCTTTACCATCTGTGGTTTTAAATAATTTTTGAGTTACTACCATTTGTAATGAGTCAGCGAGTTGTGCTTGGATTTGAGCTTGTTGTTCTGAAGGGAATACATCAATTATTCTATTAATTGTATTTGGTGCACCACTGGTGTGCAATGTTCCAAAAACTAAATGTCCTGTCTCTGCTGCAGTTAAAGCCATGCTAATAGTCTCAATATCCCTAAGTTCTCCTACTAAAATTACATCTGGGTCCTCTCTTAATGCACTTTTTAGTGCTGTTGAAAAACTTTCTGTTTGCTTTCCAACCTCTCTATGAGAAATAATACTTTTTTTATCTGTATGGATAAATTCTACTGGATCTTCAATTGTAATTATGTTTGCCTGTCTAGTCTCATTAATTTGATTTATTATTGAAGCTAACGTTGTTGATTTACCTGAACCTGTTGGTCCTGTTACCAATACAAGTCCTTTGTGCATATCTGCAATACTATACATAACTGGAGGCAAGTTAAGAGCATCCATGTTTAGTATTTTTGTTTCTACTTTTCTAAGAACTACAGCAGAACCTTTAAGGGTTTTGTAAAAATTTGCCCTAAATCTCATGTCTTCTAACATAAACCCGCTATCTAGCTCATTTTTTGAATTAAATAACTCAACATCTGATTTTGAGCAGTATTTATTTAATAATTCTTCAATATCTTCATTTTTTATCATTTCCCCCTCTAAAATTGTTATTTCACCTAATAGTCGGTAGGAAAATGGACAATTAGCTCTTAAATGGAAATCTGAAACCTTTGGGTTTTCCTTAACAATATTAACAATTTTATCGATCATAAAAATCCCCTAATTACTTACATTTTTTAACAAATTATTTTTAGAATAAAATAATTTTGTGTTAGAATTTAAATAAAAAATAACTCTAACACAAAATTTATACTATATACAAAAATTTTAATCAAGAACTAAAAAGTGTTGATTTAATTGAATTTTTTCATATATATTTATATATGCACAAATAAAATAACTATTTTAATATTCTAACACAAATAAAATAAGTGTAACACAAATTAAAATTCTCCTAAAAATTGTATTATTTATTTACTTTTGATGTAACACAAAAAATAATTGGCTTAAATGTTGAAATAATGATAGATAAATATTTATAACACAAATTAATTGACAAATTTGTGTTAGAATTGTATTGTAACACTAAAAAAAACTGATTCGTTTATGACAGATATTATTTCAACTAAAGATGGAAGATTGCATATCTATGTTAGACAAGATAAGTACAAGGGTAAGTTGAAATCTGAGAATTGGGTGGGCAGAACTTTCCACAACGGTAAACAAAAGGTGATATCTTCAGGCACAACAGATCTTGAAGAAGCAAAAATAATATTAGAAAAGTGGTATGATGACCTTATTTCAGGAAAATTAGAGGAAAAATTGGATAATAAAGATAACACAAACATCAATCCATCAAAAAACGATTCTTCAAATTTTGAGCTAAAGGAAAACGAAAAAGAACAAAATGAAAAAATAATAAAAGAAGAAAAAGAGGCATCAGCCCCTATTGTTGCAGAAGAAAAAAAGAAAAAACTTTTTAATCTCGATTTATCATCTTTAAAAAACTTATCATCTTTGAAAGATAAATTTTCTTTTAAAAGAAAAGAAACTAACAAAGAAGGTAAAGAAAAGAAAAAAAATTTTTCAAGTTTTAAAAAATTATTTTCAGAAAAAATAAGTAAAGCAAATGTTGCTGGTGAGGAAATAGCGGGAATTGATATAAGTGAGGAATCAATTAAGATAGCTCAATTAAGTAAAACAGATTCAAATTGGATATTAGAAAAAATTTCTTTAAGACTTCTTGATAAAAATAAAACAGCAGATGGAATAATCAATTCAAAAGATTATGTGTCGGAGGAATTAAAACTTGCCATAGAGAATTCAAAAATTGCAACAACTAATGTAGCGATTTCTATTCCAGTAACAAGTGCCATAATTAGAGTTGTAACTAGTCCCTTAATGTCTGATGAAGAACTTCAAAAGGCTATTGAAACAGATTCACTTTGGGAAAATTTAGTTCAGTTAACAGATGATTTAAATGATTATTCAATATTTCATCAGGTTATAAGTAGAAACAACAAAACCAATACAATGGAAATACTTTTTGTAGCCTCTAAACTAAGTGATGTAAATTCGTATTCTTCTATAATTAAAAAAGCTGGATTGAATCCAGTAATAATGGACGTGAAGTGTTTCACTCTAAAGAACGCTTTCGATAATGCTCTAAAAGTCGAAAATAAAGCTAACAATGCTTTGCTAGAAATTGGATCTGAAGATAATTACTTGATAATAGTACATGATAATATTCCAATTATTACCGATATTTTTTTGAGACCAAATGAAAAAGAACTTTTATCACAACATTCAGGAAATATTCAAAATGAGGACCTAGACAGTATAATAAGACGTTATTCTATGCAGTTAAAACAAGCTTTAAGTGATTATGAAAGTAAATATACATCAAAAATTAATAATATTAAAATTGTAAGTAGCTTAAATAATATTGAGGAATTAATTCCTCTATTTAGAAAAAATTTATTAAATACTGGTCTCCAAGTTTTTGATCCTTTAAATGAAATTAAAGTACCAGAATATAATAAAGAAAAAACCGACATAAAAAATAAATCCATATATACATCTGTTGTAGGGTTAGCTTACAGAAAGCTGGATGTATTTGGTTACTATAAATTTGTAACTGCTGTAAAAAATATTAACCTTTTACCAAATAGAGAAGCATTAAAAAGACAAACCAAGATGAAATTTCTTTCAGGCTTCGCAATGAAAGGTTTAGTTGGTGGTATTGCAGCTTTATATATATTTTTAATTGGTTTTTCTTTCTTTCAAATAAGCTCAAACAAAAATAAACTTGTAAATGAAATTAATATTCAGCAAAACTTTGATCTTACTAGTATAGAGCAACAAAAATTAACTAAAATATCCAAAGATATGGATAAAGCTCTAAAACTTGGATCGATGATAGCATCAAATCAAACTATTTCATACCGAGCTCTAGCTCAGATTACTAGAAGTGTTCCTCAAAGAGTTCAATTCACTAATTTAAATTATAATGGATTAAATGAAATCATTATAACAGGTTTAGCTTTTTCTGATCAGGATATTATAAATTTTATATCAAATTTGAATGGAAAAGATCTTATTGATCAAGCATCCTTAAAAGCAATGAATGTACCTACAGGTCAAAATGATTTACAGTCAGCCAATAATAAGAAAGGATTTACAATTCTTTGTAAATTGAAAACATGAATTTAAATGAACTTAAAAATATAGATCTTAAAAATATCGATGTTAAAGATTTATTAGAGAAACTAAAAAATAGTGAGCTAATAAAAGATAAAAAATTTCTCACCAAATTTGGAATTTATTTTGGATCAATAATGCTTTTTCTAATTGTATATTATGCATTTATTAATCCTAAAGTTGAAGCCCAAAAACAAAGAATAAATATAATGTTACAAAATGAAAAACAAACCGAGGTACTTAAACAAGAGATTATATTATTAAAAGCAAAAATTAAAAAAATTCAACCGGAATATGATAAAAAAAGTAAACTTTTTCATAGTCAAAAAGAAGTTGAAGGTCTTTATCAAAATATAAGTAATTTTGCGTCAATCAACAATCTGAATATTATAAAACTAAATAAAGAAAATCCTTTACCCGTATCTCAAGGCAAAGATAAAAATAAAACTGCTTATTTTAAAATTCCAGTTTCTTATGAGATATCTGGAAATTATCTAGGATATTTAAAATTTAGAAGAGCACTTGCAAAATCCAATAAAGTGATAAATTTTGATAGAGAAGAAATTAAAGTTGTCAAAGGTGGTGGAATTAATTCAATCGGAACGCTTTCAATAGTAGGATTACCAGATGAATATAAATAAAAAAATTATTATTATTCTATTAACATCTTTATTTTTTTTCAGCCAGGTTTTGGCTGAAGACAAGGAGGAGTTGATTGAAGAGGAGCTTCCAGCAGTAAATCCTTTTTTAGGGGGCACGGGATCAAGTAGCTTATCTGGTGATGGTTTAAGTTTAGATGGATCTACTTCATCAGAAAATTCGATATCTTTAAAAAATTTAAAATTGAGTGGAATTATAATGGGAGCAAGTAAAAAGTTTGCAATCTTTAGTTTACCAGATGGTAGAACAGTTAGATATAAAGAGGATACGATTATTTCCAATGACCTAATGATTTTAGATATATTCCTTGATGGTATTTATATAAAGATGAATGAAACAGAATACTCTCTAGATTTAAATAATAACCTAGTAAAGGCTGATGGATGAAACTAAATTTTTTTAATATAATATTACTTTTACTTTGTTCTTTACTAGTAACAAACTGCTCATCTACTAAAAAAAAGTCTGTTCATGGAGATAAACCACTAATTGATCCAGCTCAAATTGTTGTTGAAGGTACAAAAGAGATGCAGAAGAAAGTGATATTTGGTCCAAAACCATATGAAACAGAATTTGATCCAACTGCGAACAAAAGAAAAACCATTACAACAGAACAAGTAAGAAACTACGTGTCTATTTCAAATGAATATGAAATGTTAAAACAAAATATAAATATAAATTTAAATGGTGTAGATTTTAGAGATGCCATGGAATCTCTTGCTGAAATTGGAGGTATTAATATCATTGTAGGTGAAGAAGTTAGTGGAACGCTTACTGCAAAACTTGAAAATGTAGGTTGGGATGTAGCTTTTCAAACTTTGCTTGATATGAAAACATTAGGTGCTGATATTGATGTAGCGAGAGGTATTATTCGAGTTCACACACCTGAAAAGTTGACAGCTCAAGAAACTTTAAAGTCTACTAGAGCAGAGGTACTTAAAAAGAAAATTCAGTTAGAAGATACTGTTGAACCTATTTTGGCTGATATTTTTCGATTATATTATATTAGCCCATCTGAAGCTAAGGCTACTTTAGAAAATTTGTTTAAATCTCAAGGACCTGAGGGAACAAGTACCTTAAGCAGCATCCAAATAACACAAGAAAATATGACTAGATCTATTATTGTAAGAGGTAGAAAAGCAGATTTAGATGTAATTGATGCAGTATTGAAAGAAATTGATGTTAAAACACAACAAGTTTTAATTGAGGCATTTATTGTTACAGCAACTTCAGATTTCCAAAAAGCTTTAGGGTCAAGAGTCGGAGCCATGACTAAAAAAGGCATTAGCGGTGAGGTAGGCTCCGAAATCATATCTGGTACTATCGGTGGAACTGCTACAGTTGGAAGTGGAATTTCGTTAGGTGCAGCGGCAGGTACTGTTACAAACAATTCGATCACAGGAGCCACAAGTGGAATTGGAATAATTAAAACTTTTGGAACAGCGGCTCTTAAACTTGAATTAGAGGCATTACAATCACTCGGTAAAACTAAAATTATTTCTAGCCCTAGTGTTTTTACCTTAAATAATCAGGAAGCAAAGATTACACAAGGGACACAAATTGCTTATACAGTTACTGCAGATGGAACAACATCAACAGAATTTAAAGATGCTGCATTATCTTTGACAGCTACTCCAAGTATTATTGGGGATGGTAATGTATTGTTAGATATTTTAGTTAATAACGATACCCCAGTTGAGGTAGCAGGATCTGATGAACCAGGCATCACAAAAAGAGAAATAGATACCAAATTGCTAGTGAGTGACGGTGATATAGTTGTTATAGGTGGTATTAAAATAAACACTGATACAAGTTCAAACACACAAACACCAGGCCTAGGGAATGTTCCAGTTTTAGGAAATTTGTTTAAAGGAAAAAATAATCAAAATAAATTAGAGGAAATGCTCATTTTTTTAGCACCTCGAGTTATAAATTAATATGATTAGGTTAGACTCTACAAGCGAACAAAGTATTATAAACATGCTCAGAGATCATAATGATCTAAGTATGCAACAGATAAAACAGATTGAAACTTTAAGTAAAGAGTCAGGAAAATCTCAAATAGAAACAGCTTTTGAATTAAATATTACAAATGATACAAAAGTTGCTCAGCTTTTGTCAGATAGTTTTTCAATTCCATTAGTAAATCTAAACGAGATTAAACTAAATGACGATCTTAAGAAATATACTGAGATTAGATTTTTAAAAGAAAATTATATAATACCTTTTGAAGTTGATACAAAATCTATTAAAGTTGCTATTGCTGATGCTTCAAAATTTAGTTTGATTAAAAATATTCAAAGTTTGACTAATTTACAGCCAGAACTTTATGCAGCTTCAATTAATCAAATTTCAGGTTTTATAGCAAGATTAGAACAAGGTGCACCAGCAAAATCTAAAAACCAAAAAATAGAACAAGTTAAAAAGAAACAAGCTAATGTACCTTTAGAAGTTGAGTCAGATGTTATAGCTTTTGTTGATAAAATACTTAATAAAGCAATTAAACTGGAGTCAAGTGATATCCACATCGAGCCTTTTAAAGATAGTGCACATGTGAGATTTAGAGTTGATGGAGTATTAAGGGTAATGGATGAATTTACTGATTTCTTAAATAAGGATCCATTAAATTATAACTCTGTAGTAACCAGAATAAAAATAATAAGTAAATTAGATATTGCGGAGAGAAGAATTCCACAAGATGGTGGTTCTAATTTTAAGTATGGTGATAAAGAAATGGATCTTCGTATATCAATAATGCCAACTAAAAATAATGAGAGAATTGTAATGCGTTTGTTAAATAAAGAAGCTGGGGACGTGTCTCTTAATCAACTTGGATTTGCGGACCAAGATTTAAAAGTTTTAGAGGAGGCTATAAATTCACCCCAAGGCATGGTGTTAGTCACTGGTCCAACAGGAAGTGGTAAAACAACTACTCTTTACAGTATTTTAAAAACAATTAATAAACCATCAATGAATATTTTGACCGCTGAAGATCCTGTTGAATATGAATTAGAGGGAGTTGGACAAGTTCAAGTTAGAGAGGATATAGGTTACACTTTCGAAACAGCTTTAAGATCTTTTTTAAGGCAAGACCCGGAAGTAATACTAGTTGGAGAGATAAGAGATAAGGCAACAGTTGATATTGCTTTAAAAGCTGCATTAACTGGACACTTGGTTTTTAGCACACTTCACACAAATGATGCACCAAGTACAATCACAAGACTTCAAAACATGGGTACACCTGATTATTTGATTTCTGCTGCTTGCACTTTAGTTATGGCTCAAAGATTAGCTAGAAAGACATGTCAAGAATGTAGAGTACCTGATGAAAGAATTAATCCTAAAACTCTTACTTCAATTGGTTTTACTGCTGAAGAGGCTTCAAGAGTAAGACCAGTAATAGGAAAAGGTTGCAGTGCTTGTGCTAGTGGAGATTCAGGGGTTGGAAATGGTTATAAAGGCAGAATGGGAATTTATGAAATTTTAAAAGTTTCAAAAAATATTAAAGACGCAATTCTAAGACAGGCTACTACACTTGAATTAAAACAGGTTGCAAAACAAGATAATTTTCGAACCATGCAAGATATGGGAAGGGAATTAATTCATACTGGCGATTTATCTTTTAGTGAGTTTCAAAGGGTTTTAAGTTTAGATTAATATGCTTAATTTTGAATACAAGGGTATCTCCCAGGGAAAATATGTTGAGGGAGAAATTGAGGCTCTTAATAATTCTGAGGCAGCATATAAGCTAAAAGAACAAAAAGTTATTATCACCAAACTTAAAGAAGCTAAAAAGAAAAAAGTTGAAAAAGAAAAAAAAAAATCTGCAGGGTTTAGTTTTGGCAAAGGTGTTAAAGCTAAAGAAATTTTAATTTTTTGCAAACAATTTTCTACAATGTTGAGATCAGGCCTTCCTGTTTTAAATGCACTAAATTTACTTATTGATCAGACCAATTCCCCTAATATGAAAAAAATCATTGAGCAAATTAAAAAAGATTTAGAGGCTGGTAATGCTTTATCAAAATGTTTTGAAAACCATCCAAAAACTTTTGATACGGTGACTGTTAACTTAATTAAGGCGGGTGAGGCTAGTGGAAAATTAGATACTTTTTTAGAGAGAATAGTTATGTCTCTTGAGAAAAGAGAAAAGATAAAATCTCAAATTAAGAGTGCTTTATTTTACCCTAGTGTTTTATTAACTGTAGCTGTCAGTGTAACTATATTTATGTTAATCAAGGTTGTTCCAATTTTCACTGAGATGTATGAGGGAATGGGTGTTGAGATACCCGGAGCTACAGCAGCTATAATGAGTGCAAGTGCATTTTTAAGTGGTACAGGTGGTTTAATGAGCTTGGTCATAACAATTGTTACAATAGTTTTATTTAAAGTTGGTTTACAAAAAAGCTATCAATTTAGAAAAGCTTGGCATGCCTTTACCTTTAAAATTCCTGTATTTGGAGATTTAATAAGAAAATCTTTATTAGCTAGAATTTCTTTAGTAATGGGAAACCTTAACCAGGCAGGTGTTGACATTCTTGAAAGTTTAGACATTGCAAAATCTGTAAGCACAAACACTATAGTAACTGAAGCTTTAGATAATATTAAAAAAGGAGTTTTTTCTGGAGAAACTCTCACAGTATTATTCTCTAAAGAAAAAATATTTCCTCCTACTTTTAGTCAATTAATTTCTGTTGGAGAACAAACTGGAAGTTTAGACGCTATGTTTGCATCAGTAGCTCAGTACTATGAAGAAGAATTCGATACTGCTGTGAGAAATTTATCTAGTTTGATTGAGCCCATTATGATCGTATTTATGGGTTTAACCATCGGGGGTCTTATGCTTGCTTTATATTCACCAATTTTCAATGTTGGTGCAATTATGGGGCAATAAACTATGAAATTTATATGGTTGACAAAATAACAAAATTATTAAATAGTCTTGTTCAATGAATAAAGGTTTTACACTAATTGAATTACTTGTTGTAGTAGCGATAATCGGTATTCTTGCGGCCGTTGGTGTAACAGCTTATTCAGGTTATACTCAATCAGCAAACATGGGTGCTACAAAATCAATGCATGCAAATGCAGTTAAAATAATCTCAGCAGAATCTAAACAATGTGAATTAGATAAGACTAATCACAAACCTTTTGGACTAACTGGTAAAACTTGTGCAAATTTTGTAATTGCAGATGCTGTAACTGAATTAAATAAAACAAATAGAAATCCACTTGGAACAGTGGCTTTTGTGGCTGGAACCCCTGTTCATGGCCAAATTCAAATTACTTCATCAAGTATAGTAACTTGTGCTGCCAAAAAAGTTAAGGGTGTAACTTGTCCTACTGCTGCAAACACGACAGATGCAGCTGGAACTTCAGAAAATTTAACAACAGCAATAGATACCACTGGGTTCGAAACTTTCTAAATCTAACGAAGCATTTTCTTTAATTGAACTACTAGTTGTAGTAGCTTTAATTGGAATTTTATCTGCTGTAGGAATTGTTTCGTATAGTGGCTATACCAAAAGTGCTAAACAAAAAAATGCTGAACTTAGCTTAAATACAATTAACCTTGGTCTTCAAGAATATAAGTCTAGTTTTGGATCTTATTATGATGGTGCTTCTACTTGTAATGCTGGTTCAAGTGCTAAAATAGTAACTAATGTTTTGGATGGACAGGATAATTTAACTGAACAAGATTTTCAATTTTGTATTAGTGCAAGTGGTTCAAATTATACAATAACAGCTAAGAATCCTGCTTCTGGATGTGAAATTTCATTAAATCAAACTTTAAAAGTCAATAGAAATAATAGCTGTTAAATTAAACTTATTGTGAAAAAATTTTTAATATTCACAGTTTGCTTAATCGTAATTTCATCAACTTTTTTATTTTTATTTAGGGATTTCATCGTAAAAAAGACTTTTGAAAGTATTCTATCTAATAATTTAAATAGAACAGTTGAAATAGGTAGTTTTGATGTTGGATATCTAAGTGGTGAGGTCAATTTAGAGAAAATCGAGATTAATAATAAAGATTTTCCAGGCAAACTTTTAATTATTGATAAAGCATTTGCTCAATTAGATGCCCTCTCTTTTTATGGGGAAACTATTGAAATTGAAAATATTTTACTTGATGGAGTTAGAGTGAACTACTTTTCTGATATGTCCAATAGATCAAATAATAATTTCAATTCTTTAAAAAGGACATTAGAAAATAAAAATAGATCTAATTCAAAACCAGATTCTAAAAAGTTCTTAATTGAAAAGCTTGATATCAAAAATATTAATGTTTCAGCTACTTCATTAGAATTAAATCTTACACACAAGGTAGTTTTAAATGACATGAAATTTACAAATTTAGGTAATGCTAAGGGGAGTAAGAACTATAATATTTTAGCAAGAGAGATAATAGAAATTGCAAATAGAGAAATTAAAGATAAAATTAAGGCTGGTGCTTTTAGCGAGGAAGTAATAAAGGATAAAATTAAAGAACAACTTAAGAAAAAGTTTAAAAAATTATTAAAATGAAAAAAGGCTTTACATTAATAGAACTTTTGGTGGTTGTGGCTATATTTGGGATATTAATAGGCGTTGCCATACAAGTTTATGTAGGAGTTACTGAAAGCGCAAAAAAGACAGCAGTAAAAAAAAATTTTAAAGCAGTTGTTGAGTGGATTAAAGCAGATGCAGCTTTATGTAAAATGAATGGACCAACTTCTAAAGTCTTTAGACAAACAAATTCTAATGGAGGCGGCCAGCAAAAAGATTGTGGAAATGTTACTGATTATAATAAAACACCATTTCATGAAAACGTATTACAAATTCATATTGGTTATATTGGTGTAGCAGGAAAAAATCCCTATGGAAGTGTTGGCTCAGATAGAACATGTGATTTAGCAAAATCTTGGGCAGATATGACATCTATACACTCTTCACATATTGGAAAAAAAATGTGTGGAGGTCAAATTGGGCTTTATTCAGAGACTGTCGAACAGAATGGTTGTAATAGAGAAATTATAGTTCAAGCTGGACTAAAAAATGACTATTGGATATTCTCAAATACTGGCTCTGACGACGTTTTAAGCACTAAAATATGTGTTGTTCATAAATAATATTATAGTTAGAATAAACTTATGGTTGAAACTGTAGTTGCACTATTACTTTTTTTAAATGGAAACATGGTTGAGCATGTCTACAAAGATAGCCTTAAAGTATGTAACGAGTCTAAGAAAATTGCAGAGCAAGTAGTTAATCCATTAAATGTTACTTTTGTTTGTAAAGAAGTTAAAGCAAAAACTGAAATAGACAGTGGTTCAAAACAAAAAAAAATAGTTAAAGTTTTTGACAACAATATTTTCACTGGTTCTGGATCGGGTTTTTTTATTTCAGACGAAGGTCATTTAGTTACTAATTATCACGTTGTGAATTATTGCAATATAAATCAAGTTAATTATGCTGGTAAAACCAGTAAAGCAAAAATACTTGCATACGATAGAATGAATGATTTAGCATTATTAGAGACAAACATTAAACCCAAAGATAAATTCGATATAGCAACGCAGGATGCTAAACTTTTAGATGATATATATGTTGCAGGTTATCCTTTTGGTAAAGCAGTTAGTTCATCAGTTAAAGTTACTAAAGGAGTTGTTAGTGCACTTGCTGGTTTACAAAATAATTATGCATTAGTTCAAATTGATGCAGCAATTCAACCAGGTAATAGTGGTGGTCCTATTGTAAATACAAATGGTGATGTTATAGGTGTAGCAGTTGCAAAACTAGATTATAAAGATGCCCTAGAATCTTATGGAGCAATTCCTGAAAATACAAATTTTGGGATTAAATCATCAATATTAAAAAACTTTACATCTGCTAATAATATTAAAAATTCAAATGAGGCTCCTAAAGAAATTACCAAAGATAAAGTGGGTGAAAAAATCTTAAACGCAACAGCTTATGTTGGTTGTTTTACCTCTGAGAATAAAATTTCAGCAATGAAAACAGTTGAGACTGCTTTCGGTCAGCCTAAATTAGCATTCGATTTCGTTTGTTATAATGATTGTAAACAAAGAAATAGTGACAGTATTTGTCAGCAGCAATGTTCCCTTAACTAATAATAAAAAGGAAATAATATTCAAAATTATCGACATTCCATGAATTATAATATGAGATATATGAAATTAATAAACGTTCTATTATTATTTTTACTTGTGTTTCAATTTACAAATTTGAAAGCAGGAACAGTTAATCCTGTTTTTAAACAATTAAAAGATCCAAATTTGGATGGTGACAATAACGAACCATCCACATCCGGAATAGCGATATCCCTCGATGGAAAAAAAATGTTTGTAATGGATAATTTATCAGCTGGAGATACTGATGGGGGTGCAATTTTTATTTATGATTTAACAACTGCATTTGACATCAGCACCATGGATGTCCCAAACAGAACTATAGTAAATACAACTGGTCTTGGTGATAATTTAGGTTTTGGAAATGGTAAAAAAACTATTGCATTTAATAATGATGGAAAAAAATTATTTTTATTTAATTCACATGGTCTTGCGCAATTTCATAATTTAGCAAGTCCATATGACGTTGCCTCAATTTCTGCCTCAACATTAATTCCTGATGACGGTCTCAATTATAAAAGTGCTTATAACAGTGGTGCTCTTGAAATTGATGCACTTTATGGAGTTGCGTTTAATAATGATGGAACAAGAATGTATCTTAATGATGGAAGTAAAAATACAACCGATATAACTCAGGTCAATTTATCCACACCATTTGATCCAAGCTCTGGGACGTTTGCATTCAATCTTAATACAGAAGACATCCCCGACCTAACGACCAATAGATTTACGTTTGAAATAGCCTTTGATGATGATGGTACAAGATTATATATAAGTGAGGGTCTTAATAACTCCACTGCCATTCCTACTTTTATTTATGTTTATAAATTATCCACACCATTTGAACTTAGTTCTGCAACTTACGTTGGTAATTCCCAAATAGTTGGAAATGGAAATAATGTTTCAGCAATTGGATGGACTTTTGGGAATAATGGCATGAAGGCTTATATTGGAACAGAAGACGCTAATGCTGATGGAGATGATATAATTTATGAATATGATTTAACTTGTCCATATGGAATAGTTATTTGTGAAACTGAAACAGCATCAGTTATTGGTGCACAAGTTGAGATAGCTAAAAATGTTATTCATCAAAATACTTCAACAATTTTTAAAAGATTCGAATGGTTGCGTAGAAATGAGAATAAAACAAATTTAAATAGTCATAATTTAAAATTAAATATTAACAATCCAATTTTAACATCTTTAACAAATAAGTTACAATCTTCTCTTAAAGATCTTAAATATACTCAAGCATCATTAAAAACAGAAAAACCATCAAATGATAAAAGAAAATGGTCCAGCTGGACTCATGGAGATATTTCATTTGGAAGAGTAGGTGATACCATCTCATTAAAACCAAAAGAAATTACCACTAAAGGAATATCAATTGGCACAGATAAATTAACTAAAAATGACAATTTTCTTGGCTTTGCTATGAGATATAGTAATGACGATGTTGATATAAAATCTGGAACTAACGAGGAATTAAACTCTCAATCATTATCTTTTAATATTTATAGCCAATTACCAATTAATTCTTCAAATTTAAATGCTTTATTAGGGGTAAGCTTTTTAAGTATAGACAAAATGATCTCCGGAACCGTTACCGGAGAGAGAAATGGAAAACAAATTTATACAGCTTTAAGTTTCGAAAAAGAGAAAAATTATGATAAATTTGACATAATTCCTTATGGTAAAACAGAATTAGGTGTCACTCAGTTATCTGAATATACTGATTTTGGAACAGCAGCCACAAATAACGTTGAGACCCATGAAAGACTTACTTTTAAAACAGGAAATGCATCTGCTGGCCTTAAGTTTGATCACACTTCATATATGGATGAAAGCAGATTAAGTAGAAATGGATTTTTAGAATATATGGTTGATTTTACTTCTGATATAGATCATCATTATAAAAATCACATTGATAATGTCACAGTTCAAAACACTATTAAAAGATATTCGTTAAATAATATTAAAGGAAATATTGGTTATGAATTATTACAAAAGAGTGGTCATACATTTGCATTAAATTATGAGCGATTTCAAAGTTTAGATAATAGTGCACACACAGATAGTCTCCTTTTTAAATTTGGAAAACAAAAAAATGAAAATACTAATTTTAATGTAATTTATGATCCTTTAAAAAATAATAATACTGAGATCAGTTATTTAAAAAATTATGATAATTTTAATTTAAAAGTAAAATCTAACTACGCGATGTATAATAATATTCCTGACTATGGTGCAGGTATTGAATTATCAGCAACATTTTAATATTATACTTTTGTATAAAATCACAAAGCTATCAATACGCTCTATATGGTTGAAAATACAATAAATTTTGACCAAATTTGAGCATATTTCAGGGTGAATAAAGATTATAATGATTTAAAAATGAGCTCATTAAAATATGTATTAAAATAAATGAATTTAAGCAAAATCATATTTGTTATAAGCATTTTATTTTGTATAAATCTAAAAGTTTATGCAGAACCGCTGCACAAAAATGATTATGATGTATCCGAGCAAGTAGGTATACCAACAGGAGTAATTTTTAATCCATCAGGTACTAAAATGTATGTCACTGGTTTTAATGGAAATAGTGGTCGTGTTGCACAATATTCTTTAAGTGTTCCATATAGCACTTCTTCAGGTGTTTCGCTTGATGCAAATATAATTACTGAAATAGCAGCGGTATTAAAAAGACCACAAGATATAAAATTTAATTCAGATGGAAGTAAAGTTTTAGTTCTTTCAACTAAATCTATAGTTGACGATAAAGATTCTATAGCTATTTGGTCGCTGGGAACACCTTACGATATAACCACAATAAGTAGCACGAGAGACTCAGAAGATTCTCTTAAAATTGATAATGACCCTAGAGGTTTTGATTTTAATACAGATGGAACAAAGATGTTTATTCTGAAAGCGACCACGGATCAAATAGAACAATATGATCTTACGACTCCATACGATACTTCTGACATCACACTAAAGGCGACCTTATCAAATCTTAAAGGCGATAGTTTTCATCAAGGGTTTGGGTTTAGTTCAGATGGATACAAAATGTTTGTAATTAAGGCTGATAGAAACACAGATGATACTGAACTTAATATTATTGAAGAGTATGATTTGACAACTCCATTTGAAATAACAACAGCAAGTAAAAATGAGAAAACTTACAATACTCAAACTGCATCTGAGGGAAATATGCGTATTGCTGGAATAACTTTTAATTTTAGTCAAGGAGCAAACAAATTTTATCATTTAGATTTTGATGATAATAAACTTGTTCGAGAATATGATTTACCGTGTGCATATGGGATTATTACTTGTATAGATCCAACTAATGACAAAGATGATGTTGCTTCTATTGAGGCGCAGTCTGAAGCTACAAAAAAACTCATACAACACAACACATATCCAGTGCTAAATCGAATGGAATGGTTAAGAAGAAATAGTGAAAGAGTTAATTTAACTAATCAAAACATAAAATTTCAGTTTAATAACACAATGTTGAATTCCTTATCAGATACATTTATTCCTCTTTATTTTTCCAATGATAGTAATGATAAATCAAATTATCAAAATTTAAACTGGTCTTTCTGGAGCGAAGGAAGTATCAGCATTGGAAGTACGGGAGACACTAGTCAATCTTCATCAAAAAGTATTGATACTTCTGCTATAACTCTTGGAGCAGATAAAAAAGGTGAAGATAATATAATGAGAGGTATTGCTTTAAGATTTGGTACTGATGATGTTGATGTTGGTGACCTTGGAAGTGCTTTAGATATGAATTCATTTAGTCTAACTTTTTATGAAAGTAGACCAAAGGGAGAGGAAAGATTTACAGATCATTTGATAGGTATAAGTTTTATAAATTCTGATTTAATAAACAATAGTGGCTCTGTATCAACTGATGGTGACAGATATGGTGAACAGCTATATGGATCTTTAAGTTTAAGAGATACATTTTCAAAAGATCAATTAAATTTTACTCCTAAATTAAAAATTAATTATGGCATAACACATCTTGGAGCCTTTACAGAAACTGGTGCTGCAGGATTAAATCTAAATTATGATGATCAGTATATTGGAAACTTTACATCTGCCTTAGGAACAAGTTTAGATAATACTTACGATTTCAAAAATGGATCTTTTATTCCATATTTTGATTTTGAATATTATGCTGACATGAGTCCGTCTTCAAAACAAAAATTCTCTTACGCCTCTAATGGTGAAAGTTTTACTTTAGAGAATATAAATAATTCCACTCATAATTTTAAAAGTGGTATTGGATTTGATTTTATATCAGAAAATGGTTTAAATTTGATGACTAAATACACAAGAGATCAGGCTCAAAATAATAAAAATGATAGCTTTATTATTGCTTTGGATTACAGAGTTTCTCAGAGATCTTCTTATGCTATGTCAATTGAAGATACATCAACTAAGCTCTCACATAACAAAGAGTTAAATAATTTCAAAATTAATTTAGATAGCTATTATGATTTCTTTAAAGATGACCAAGATTATGGGGTTTTTTTAGAAATTTCAAATATCAATTGAATTTAAATTCATATAAAAGACCTAAATGTCTTTAATAAGAAAAATCCTATTTGTGTTTTTTATATTATTACCAATCTCTAATTCATTTGGGGCTATGGTTACTTTTGTACAGAGAGCAACAGTCGATGATAGCGGAACATTTATAAGTGGTGTTAATTTTAATGCTGATGGAACAAAATTGTTCACAGTGTACAATACAAAAGCCTCTGGTGATTATAGCCATGTAAGTGAATATAATTTAAGTACACCATTTGATATCTCCACAAGAACTTACGCAGGCGATGACGAAAGATGTATTTTAAATAGTAGCGACACAACTACAGGTCCTATTAATAATGTTTTTGATTTAGAATTTTCCAACGATGGAACAAAATTATTTGTAGGGAGAGGCAGTAACGCTAACGGCGCAGATCATGATAGGGTATTTAGATTTGATTTAACTTCACCCTATGACATCTCAACATGTTCATTTGTAAACCAAACTTCAAGTCTTGATTCTGATCCCCTACAAAATGGTAGCAATGCTGGATCTGTAACTTCTGGTAAAGGAGAAGTTCGTCTTCAAGGTTTAGAAATTAATGATGATGGAACAAAACTATTTACAATTTTTCATAGTACACAAGGTGCAAACCCTAATACCAGACTGTTAGAATACAAACTTTCAACTCCATATGATTTAACCACTATATCACTTGTTGCCAATGCAGGAATAGAACTAGAAGAAGAAATATCAAACCCTAAAGGAATGAGATTTAGCTCAAATGGAAAAAGAATTTGGTCTGTTAATCATACTGATCTCAAACAAAGTGTCACTCAAATTTCGCTTGATGTGGCATACTCCACATCTTCATTCACCATAGATGGTACGGTTCTTATAGAACACTTAGGAGGCACCGACATGTTTGATGAACCAGCAGGTATTGGATTTAGTGCAAATGGTTTAAAAATGTATTTGGGTACTGATAGAGTTAATCAAGGAGATACTAATGCAGATCGTATTAACGAAATTGATTTAGTTTGTCCTTTTAATATTATTGAAGGAAAATGTCCTCCAATTACAGATAACAAAGATAGAACTGCAATGATGGAAGCTCAAATCGAAATTGCTAAAAGAACTATAGATCATTCAACTGATACTGCGTTAAATCGTTTAAAATGGATTAGAAGAAATAAAGATAAACAAAATTTAACAAATCTTAATATTGATTTAAATTTTAACAATCAAATAATTAATTCTTTAACTGAAGCTGTAAAAACTTCTACTACTAAAAAGAAAGAAGACAAAAAACAGGATGTATTTTATTGGAGTGAGGGAAGTATTGTTGTTGGTAAAATAGGAGATACTAGCATTTCTTCAGCTAAAAAAATTGGAACAGATGCTATTACAATTGGTAGAGATCAATTTACTGACAAAAATGGAATTAAAGGATTAGCTTTTAGAGTAGGCAGAAATGATGTTGATGTTGGAACTTCGGGGAGCAATCTAGATACCGATACATATAACCTTACATATTATGCAACATCTCCTATTAAAGATGATACAAAGTTTTTAGATACGGTTATTGGTATTGGTAAATTAAGCTCAAATTTATTAACTGTTTTAGATGGCAAAAATTTAACTGCTGATAGAAATGGTGAACAATTGTATGGAACAATTAGAATTAAAGACGAAATTAAAAAAAATAATTTTACTTTAATTCCTTCAGGTAGATTTGATATTGGTCATACTATTCTAGGATCTTATAAAGAGTCAGGTATTGGTGCTATTGATGTAGAAAAACAACACGTAAGATCAAAAAAAATAAGAACAGGATTAGCAGTTGTAGAAGATTTATCTAGTGATGATTATACTTTTAAAAGACACGGTAAGTTAGAGTATGTTGCTAACATCGATCGTTCTTCTGATTTTGAATATACCTATGTTTCAGATGTAAGCACAAAATTTAATGAAACATTACATACTGGATCATTACATAATTTAAATGGTGAAATTGGTATCGATATAATTATGCCGAATAGTTTTAGTATCTTTTTAATATATGAGCGTAACCAAGAATTAGGAACTGGTCACACAGATAAAATACATATTGCACTTGGGTATTTGCCTAACAAAAAAACTAACTATGCTTTTAAATTAGAGGGTTCAGAAAATTTAGGATCTGAGTTTATGATAAGCAAAAATATTAATGATTTTGAAATTGATTTTAAATTAAATAATCAAGACGTATTGAAACCAAATATAATTGATGAAGCATCTATAAATTTAATTCATAAATTTTAGATTTCAGAAAATGAAAAAAATTTTTGTAATTTTATTACTTTTCTTAACTTTATTTACCATTAAATCGTTCGCAACTGATTATTCATTAAGTTTTGATGGCTCAACAAATTATGTAGACTTTCCTTTTGACTCGTCAATGAACCCAACTGGTGATTTCTCAGTAAATGTTTGGGTAAAAACAGGAGCTTCGAGTGACTTCCAGTCATCAGTGACATCTCGAACAGACACTATTAATGGTAATGAAGGAGGAGGCTTTATGGTTTATATAGCAGCGGATGAAGAATGGTCTTTTTGGGCAGGTGATGGAGCTACTGATGATACATGGGCACAAGTGAATTCCACTACAGACATAAATATAGGAACCTGGCAAATGCAGACTGTTACATTTCAAGAGTCTACGAACGCAATGAGACTTTATGTTAATGGTGTTTTAATAAAAGATGGAAATAATGGCGGTGTTCCAATTGTTGAAAACACAAATCAAAGATTGTACATAGGCGCTGGTAGAACTAACAAATATCCTCACATTCCAAATGATAATGCAAACAAAGTAAAATATCATTTTAACGGCAAAATAGACGAGGTGGGTATATGGAGTTCAAAACTCTCTGCAGCTGAAATAGTACAATTGTATAATGGAGGAGAAACTTTATATGCAGGTGAAAATTATGGTGATTATATTTCCTTAGGATCTTTAAGTGCATATTGGTCAATGGATGACGAAGTAAATGGGGAAAATAATGGAACAGGTTCATCCACATTATTTGGAGAGGTAAATAACAATGATGGAACGCTTATTAATAGCCCTAGTTGGGATGAAAATGATTTTCCAGGAACTGTCCCAACATTAAGTTCATCTTCACCTAGTGATAATGATACAGATGTAGATTGTTCTACAAATATAGTTTTGAATTTCAGTGAAATTATTAAAATTGGAAGTGGAAATATTACTTTAAAAAAAGCTAGTGACAACAGTGTTGTACAAACTTTTAATGTCGAAACTGATGTAACTCTATCAAGCAATACTCAAGTAACTTTGAACCCATCATCTGATTTAGAGATGAATTCAGATTATTACGTTCAGATAGATGCAACTGCAATCATAGATATTTCAAGAAATAATTACGCTGGGATACCAAGTAATGATACAACTACTTATAATTTTTCAACTGGAACCACAATATCAAATCCATTGAATAATAAAGATGTAGTAGGATTGATTGAAGCTCAAACTAGTGCACCTAAAAAAATACTTTCACATGTAATCAGCCCAATTTTCAACAGACTGAACTGGATAAGAGGTTATAGCTTGGAAGGAGATTTAAAACCTCAAAGTATTAATCTAAATTTTGTTGATCCTAAACTAGAAAAAATTTCAGAAATACTTTTTCAATCAATCAATTACAATAAACCTCAAAAAAATATAAACGAAAGTTGGTTATTTTGGAGTGAGGGCAGTGTAAGTGTTGGAGAAGTTGATAGCACTAAAAATTCATCAAGTAAGGATATTTCATCAAAAGCAATAACATTAGGATTTGATAAAAAAACTGACGAAAAAACTGTACAAGGTTATACTATTACTTATACAGACGAGGATGTAGATGTGGGTGATAAGGGTACATCAACAGATATTGATGCATATAGTTTTTCAACTTATAGAACACTAAACACTGGAAAAAATAAATACTTAGAAGGAATTTTAGGGCTAAGTAAAATCGATTTCGAAAATATAAGAATAGATGGCAACAATACTTTAAATGGTGAAAGAAACGGAAGTCAAGTTTTCGGTTCTTTGCATTATATAAATACTTTCAAAAAAAATAATAGAGATATATCCCCAAACTTTAAACTAGATATTAGTCATACTACTTTAGATGATTATGGTGAAAAAGGAATTAATGCTCTTCAGTACGACAAACAAACTGTTGAGACGTTAGGAATATCTGGAGGTTTTATTGTAAGTAATGAAATTTCAAAAAAAGATTATATTTTAAGACCCTCTATGGCCTTAGACTTTGGGTATGATCTTAGTCCAAGTTCCGATGTTTCTTTAAATTATGTGTCAGATCCCAACACAAAATATACTAAATCTATTGATCAAGAAGATGATGAGAGTATTAAAGGCAAAATTGGTTTTGATATATTAAATGATGCAGGTCTTTCAATGATGTTTTTTTATGAGAGGTTTCAAACTAAGAATAGTCATAGTGATACTTTATATTTGTTAACTGGATATGTTACTCATAGGAATGAGGAGTTTGTTTTAGAATTGAAAAATGAAACTGCACGAATTAATTTTAATCGAGATATAAACGGTTTTGATATAAAATTAGGATCAAACTACAATCTGATGAGTCAAATCCCCGATTATGGCGTAAACTTAAAAATTTCAAATACATTTTAGTTAATTAAATATAAAATTGTCATATTATTAGTGTATGAAGTTTCCAATTCTATTACCCAACATTTTCAAACATCCTTTCACATATGAAAGTAATTTAAATCTAAAAATAGGTGATTACGTAGTGGTACCCTTTGGTAAATCTAAAATGACAGGAATTGTTTGGGATGAATTTGAAAAAAAAAATAATAAGAATTTTAAACTAAAAAAAGTTTTAAAAAAATTAAATGTAACTCCACTTAAAAAAACAACTATAAAATTTCTTAATTGGTTTGCTGAATACAATATAATTCCAAAAGGAATGGCTCTGAAATTAGTTTTATTAAGTGGCAATACCATAGAAACGTTTCAAAAAGAAGCTTTCAAGACTTTCAATAACAATATAAAGCCAAGCAAAATTAAACTTTCTGAGGAACAAAAAAAATCTTTAAAAAAAATGAATATTTCTAGTGATAAATTCAGAGTTCATGTTCTCCAAGGCACAACTGGATCAGGAAAAACTATTGTTTATTTTTCGGCTTTAAAAGAAGTTATAAATAAAGGTTTTCAGGGTTTAATATTGTTACCTGAAATAGGTTTAACAAGTCAATTTGAAAAAAAATTTTTAGAATTTTTTGGAATTACACCAGCAATTTGGCATTCTGGTGTTTCAAAAAAAAAAAAGGAAGTTATTTGGAGTGGTGTTGCAAATGGTGAAATTAAAGTTGTAATAGGAGCAAGATCATCGTTATTTTTACCGTTTAAGAAATTAGGATTAATTATTGTAGATGAAGAACATGACCAATCATATAAGCAAGACGAAGGTGTTACTTATAATGCGAGAGATATGGCAATCTCTAGAGCATCGTTTGAAAATATTCCTATTAATTTAATAACTGCAGTTCCATCAATTGAAACATTCGAAAATGTAAAAAAAGGTAAGTATAGTATTTCTAGATTAGAAAAACGTTATCAAAACGCATCTTTACCAAATTATGAAATAATTAATCTCAATGAAACTAAATTAGAAAAACAATCATGGCTTTCAAAAAAAGTAATAGAAAAAGTAAATTTTCACTTGAATAAAGATGATCAAGTATTATTTTTTTTAAATAGAAGAGGATTCTCTCCACATGTGCTTTGTAGCAAATGTTTTAATAGTTTTTCATGTCCCAACTGTTCAATTAATTTGGTTTATCACAAAAATAAGAGTAATTTGTTGTGTCATTATTGTGGTTTTAATTCTTCTTTAAAAAGAAATTGTGTAAAAGACGGAAATTGTGAAATTGTTTTTAGCGGTCCAGGTGTTGAGAGAATATCTGAAGAAGTAAAGAAAAAATTTCCATCAAAGAAAATAGAAATTTTTTCAAGTGACACAATGAATAAAAAAGATTCAAGTGAGAAATTACAAAAAATAGTTAATAACGATATTCAAATTTTAGTTGGCACACAATTGATTTCTAAGGGTTTCCATTTTCCTAGTTTAAATTGTATCGTTGTAGTTGATATTGATCTTACTTCTCGAGGCTATGACTTAAGAGGTGCAGAAAAAAATTTACAATTATATCACCAACTCTCTGGAAGAGCAGGAAGAACAGGTAAACCTGCAACAGTATATTTTCAAACTTATAATAATATTAATATGATTTCAGATTTAACTAATAATAACCCTGACATCTTCTTAGATAGAGAGCTAGATATTAGAAAAAAAAATAAACTTCCTCCGTTTCAAAGATTTATTTCATTAATCTTAACTGGTGATAATGAAGTAAAATTAGAAAAAGAAGCATATAGATTTAAAACTTTTATAGAAAATAAATTAACTGGAAAAATTTTAGGTCCAGTAAATGCTCCAATATTTAAATTAAAAAAAAGATATAGAATTAGGTTATTAATTAGAGGAGAAAAAACATTAAAATTACAAAATTCATTAGCTGCGGCAATTCCAAATTACAAATTTCAACCAGGAATAAAACTTTCAGTTGATGTTGATCCAATAAACTTCAATTAACCCTCTAAAAAGATACTTTTTAATGAATGTGCTACTTGAAGACATAATGGTCATATGTTAATTAAAGCGAGATTTTAAATTAATCTTCAACAATACATAGGTATCAATTTGAGCAAAAATACAGGATTTTCAATTACATCTGCTAATAGGTATTCCCTCGCACTTTTTGAACTTGCAGAGGAAAATAATTTATTAAGTCAAATAGAGGATCAATCTTTATCAATGCTTAATTTAATAAATCAAAGCAATGATTTTTATAATTTAATTAAAGATCCAACTATTAACCAAGAGGATTTATCAAAAGTTATAAATATGATCGTAGAAAAAAATAAATTTGATACACTTTTTAAAAATTTTTTAAATTTTTTAGTACAAAAAAGACGATTCTTTTTTGTAGAGCGTATTCTTAAAAGTTTTATTGAAACTTGCTCAAAAAAAAGAGGTGAACTCAAAGCTGAATTAAGATCGGCAAAAAATTTATCAAGTGATGAGATAACAAAAATTACAGAATTGTTAACTAAAAATTTTAGCTCAAAAATAAAACTAAACTATGAATATGATGAAAGTTTAATTGGAGGTTTAGTGGTCCAAGTTGGAAGCACAATGGTTGATACATCAATAAAAAATAAATTAAAAAAAATTGAAAATAGAATGATAGAGGTATAGATGGAAATAAATCCTTCAGAAGTTACTAAAATATTAAAGGAACAAATTAAAAATTTTGGTGAGAAAGCTCAAGTTACAGAAGTTGGACAAGTTTTGTCTGTAGGAGATGGTATTGCTAGGATTTATGGTCTAGATAATGTGCAAGCTGGAGAAATGGTAGAGTTTGCTGATGGATCAAAAGGTATGGCCTTGAATTTAGAAAGTGAAAATGTTGGTGTTGTAATTTTTGGCGATGACAGAAATATAAAAGAGGGTGACGTAGTAAAAAGAACTGGTAGCATTGTTGATACTCCTGTTGGAAAAGAATTATTAGGAAGAGTTGTTGATGGTTTGGGTAATCCTATTGATGGCAAAGGACCATTAAGTAAAAATGTAAAAAAAACTAGAGTAGAGGTTAAAGCACCAGGAATTATTCCTCGACAATCAGTAAGTGAGCCAATGCAAACTGGATTGAAATCAATTGATAGTTTGGTTCCTATTGGTAGAGGCCAAAGAGAATTAATTATTGGTGATAGACAGACTGGAAAAACTGCTGTTGCTGTAGACGCAATTATCAATCAAAAAAAAATAAACGAGTCTGGTGATGAAAAGCAAAAATTATACTGTATATATGTTGCAGTTGGGCAAAAAAGATCAACTGTTAGACAAATTCAAAAAACATTAGAAGAAGCAGGTGCAATGGAATATACAACTATTGTTGCTGCTACAGCATCTGATTCTGCACCTTTGCAATTTTTAGCACCATATACAGGATGTGCTATGGGTGAGTACTTTAGAGATAATGGAATGCATGCATTAATTATATATGATGATCTGTCCAAGCAAGCAGTAGCATACAGACAAATGTCTCTTCTTTTAAGGAGACCTCCTGGGCGTGAAGCTTATCCAGGAGATGTATTCTACTTACATAGTAGATTACTAGAAAGGGCCGCAAAATTAAGTGATGAGCATGGTGGTGGATCTCTAACCGCACTTCCAATTATTGAAACGCAAGGTGGAGATGTATCAGCATTTATTCCAACCAATGTAATTTCAATTACAGATGGCCAAATTTTTTTAGAAACAGAATTATTTAATCAAGGTATTAGGCCAGCGATTAATGTAGGTTTGTCAGTATCTAGAGTTGGATCATCAGCACAAACAAAAGCTATGAAAAAGGTTTCAGGATCTATGAAACTAGAATTAGCTCAATATAGAGAAATGGCGGCATTTGCACAATTTGGATCTGATTTAGATGCCTCAACTCAACAACTTTTAAACAGAGGTTCTAAATTAACCGAACTTTTAAAACAAAAACAATATTCACCAATGACTGTTGCAGAGCAAGTAATATCTGTTTTTTGTGGTGTTAAAGGTTATCTTGATAACATCGAGTTAAAAGACGTTGCTGAATTTGAGAGCAAAATCATTGAAAGATGTAAATCAGAAAAACCTGAAATAATCGAGGGAATTCAAAGTACAGGTAAATTGGAGGATGATAAAGAGAAACTACTTGTAGAAGTAATTACTCAATTGAAAGGAACTTTTAAGTCTTAATACGATATGGCAAGTTTAGATGATCTAAAAAAAAGAATAACTAGTGTAAAGTCTACACAAAAGATTACTAAGGCTATGAAAATGGTTGCAGCAGCAAAGTTAAGAAAAGCACAAGAAAGTGCTGAGAAAGGAAGACCTTATTCTGAAAAAATGAATAATGTTATTTTGAATCTCTCTAACGGAATATCTGATAAAGAAAATGCCCCAAAACTATTATCAGGCACAGGCAATGATAAAGTTCATTTATGTGTTGTATTAACATCTGACAGGGGTCTTTGTGGTGGTTTTAATTCTAACATAATCAAAAAAGCGAAAAGTTATTTTTCAAAAATTACAGATGAAGGTAAAGAACTTAAAATTATAACAGTAGGCTCAAAAGGTAACGACCAATTAAAAAGAGTTTATGGGGAAAAAATTATTGAAAATATTTCTTTTAAAGATTCTAAAAATGCAAATTATTTTGATGCTGATAAAGTGGGAAAAGTAGTAATTAAAAAATTTGAATCAGGTGAGTTTGATGTTTGTACAATTTTTTATAATCAATTTAAAAATGTAATTACTCAAATTCCTCAAGCTCAGCAGATTATACCATTAAATAGTGAAGGAGATGAAAATAATTCAGATGAAAGTTATGAATTTGAACCAGATGAAGATGAAATTTTGAGTAATCTATTGCCAAAAAATATTTCAACACAAATATTTAAAGCAATGTTAGAGAATTCAGCTAGTGAACAAGGGTCAAGAATGAGTGCAATGGATAATGCAACCCGAAACGCAGGTGAAATGGTTGATAAACTTACTATTGAATATAATAGAAGTCGTCAGGCAGCAATAACTAAAGAACTAATAGAAATCATATCAGGAGCAGAAAGTTTGTAATTATGAGTAAAGGAATAATCACACAAGTTATTGGAGCAGTAGTAGATGTTAAATTTAATGGAGAACTTCCAGAAATTTTAACAGCATTGGAGTGTAAAAATGGTGATAACAGATTAGTTTTAGAGGTTGCACAACATTTGGGTGAAACTACTGTTAGAACAATTGCGATGGATGCAACTGAGGGATTAAAAAGAGGTGATGAAGTCACTAATACAAAAGCACCAATACAAGTTCCAGTTGGACCTGAAACTCTTGGAAGAATTATTAATGTAATTGGTGAACCAATTGATGAAAGAGGTGAAGTTAAAACAAAAGAAAGTTGGCCAATTCATAGAGCTGCACCCGAATTTAATGATCAATCGACTGAAACTGAAATTCTTGTAACAGGTATTAAAGTAATTGATTTACTTGCACCTTATGCAAAAGGAGGAAAGATTGGATTATTTGGTGGAGCAGGAGTAGGAAAAACTGTGTTAATAATGGAATTAATTAATAACGTTGCAAAAGCTCATGGTGGATTTTCAGTTTTTGCAGGAGTTGGTGAGAGAACAAGAGAAGGAAATGACCTCTATCATGAAATGATGGAGTCTGGAGTTATCAAACAAGATGGACCAGGTTCTAAAGCCGCTCTAGTTTATGGACAAATGAACGAACCCCCTGGAGCAAGAGCAAGAGTTGCACTAACAGGATTAACTGTTGCTGAATATTTTAGAGATCAAGAAGGTCAAGATGTTCTATTTTTTGTAGACAATATCTTTAGATTTACTCAAGCAGGTTCAGAGGTATCAGCTCTTTTAGGAAGAATTCCATCAGCTGTCGGCTATCAGCCAACTTTAGCAACTGATATGGGTAACCTTCAAGAAAGAATTACAACTACGAATAAAGGATCAATTACTTCAGTACAAGCAATTTATGTTCCAGCGGATGATTTAACTGACCCAGCGCCAGCTACATCATTTGCACACTTGGATGCAACAACTGTTCTTTCAAGACAAATTGCTGAAATTGGCATTTATCCAGCGGTCGATCCACTTGATTCTACATCAAGAATTTTAGATCCAAGAATTGTAGGAGATGAGCATTATAGAGTTGCAAGAGATGTTCAAAGAATACTCCAATCTTATAAGTCATTACAAGATATTATTGCTATTTTAGGCATGGATGAATTATCAGAGGAAGACAAACTTGTTGTAGCCAGAGCAAGAAAAATTCAAAGATTTTTATCTCAACCGTTCTTTGTTGCAGAAGTATTTACAGGTTCACCTGGAAAATTAGTTGACCTGGAGTCAACGATTAAAGGTTTTGATGCAATTTGTAAAGGTGAGTATGACCATTTACCTGAAGCAGCTTTTTATATGGTTGGAACTATAGAAGAAGCAATAGAAAAAGCTGAAAAAATGAAGAAAGAAGTAGCAGCATAATGAGTGAAGAATTTAAAATAGAAATAGTAAATCCTGAGAAATCTTTTCTAGTCAAAGAGGATGTTACCGAAGTTGTTGTTCCAGCTTTTGAAGGTGAAATGGGAATCTTAAAAGACCATATTTCAATAATTTCTTTTTTAAAACCAGGAATCATAACAATATTTTCTAAATCAGGTGAAGAAAAATTTTATGTTGAAGATGGATTGGTTGAATTTAAAAACAACGTTCTATCATTATTAACGAGTTCTATTTTTAGTTTAAAAGAAATCGAAAAAAGTGTTGTACAAAATTTAATAAAATCTGCAGAAGAAGAGTCTAATAAAACTGAAATTAGCGATCAATCGAAATATTTAGCAGAACAAAAAATAGAGGTTTTAAGAACTCTTAATTAATTATTTTTTTAAGTTTTTCTTTGAGTTCTTGGTAAATATGAACTTTAAAGTCTACAACTACTTCTGTTAAAATTTCCATATCAATCCATTTCCAATCTAAAAATTCTGGTTTATCTGTTTTGATATTTATATCTTCATCACTGCCCAAGAATTTCATTACAAACCATTTTTGTTTTTGACCCCTATATTTACCCTTCCAAATTATACCTAATAAATGTGCGGGAAGCTCATATGTCATAGTACCTTTAATCTCCTGAATTAATTCTACATTTTTTATTCCAGTCTCCTCTTCTAATTCTCTGTAAGCTGCACTTAAAAAACTTTCACCTTCATCTACTCCTCCCTGAGGCATTTGCCAAAAATTTTTAGGGTTATCGATTCTTTTAGCTACGAAAATTTTATTTTTTTTGTTAAGAACAATAATACCGACACCATTTCTTAAAGGTAGATTTTTAAATTTTTCTTTTATCTCAACCATTAAGAAGTTTAATGGCATAGTTAAGTTGATTATCTGTTTCAGTTTTTATCCTAAAATCATCGGACTTTTCATTAATTTCAATGTCTGGAGATACACCAACTTCTGAGATTGATTTTCCTGATGGAAGATAATATTTAGCTACAGTTAATCTGATTGCACCACTATTTTTTAAAGGTATTATAGATTGTACAGACCCTTTTCCAAAACTATTTTCACCTAGCAAGATAGCTCTTTTATGATCTTTTAAAGCACCAGCTACTATTTCTGAAGCAGATGCTGAACCATAATTAATTAAAATTAGTAGAGTTTTCCCTTTGGTTAAGTCACCTTTTTTTGCAAACCATTTTCTATTCTCATAAGCTTTTCTGCTTTTGGTCGAAACTATTTCACCATTGTCTAAAAAAAAATCTGTAATCTTAATTGCTTGAGAAAGTAAACCTCCAGGATTATTTCTTAAATCTAAAATATAAGCTTTTACTTTTTTATTTTTTTCTAATTCCTTTATTTTTTTTTCGATTTGTTTTCCACTATTCTCGTTAAAAGATGTTAATCTTATATATCCAATATTTTTTTCCAAAATATCAGTTTTAACAGATTGAATTTGAATAATTTCTCTAACAACATTAAATGTTAGAGCTTTTTTTTCACCTCTTCTTCTAACGGTTAATTCAATCCCAGTTCCAACAGGACCTCTCATTAGCTCTACTGCCTCACTTAAAGATTTACCTTGAACTTGGGTATTATTAATCTTAACAATATAATCACCAGCTTTAATACCGACTCTTGAGGCGGGTGTATCATCAATAGGAGAAATTACTTTCACTACTCCAGCTTCCATACTTACTTCGATACCAAGACCACCAAATTTACCACTTGTTTCTGTCTGCATTTCTTCAAATATCTCAGGTGACATGTAGGCTGAGTAAGGGTCTAGAGATTGAAGAAGACCATTAATTGCAGAGTCCATGCTTTTTGATTGATCTACTTCATCAACGTATTCTTTATTAATTTTTTCCAAAACCTCACCGAATAGATCTATTTTTTTATATATGTCACTTTTTGACGGACTCACTCCAATAATAAAAAAAGGTAAAACTAAAAGTAATGTTCTTAAATTTGTAATTATCATATAATTAGTTTTTCTTTTGGTATTAATTCTGACCAAATTTTTTCAAGTTCATAAAACCTTCTTTTCTCAGGGTGAAAAATATGAATAATTAAATCGATACCATCAACTAATTTCCACTCAGAACTGTCTTTTCCCTCAATTTTAGAATTTCCAATTCCACTTTCTTTTAGCTTTTCTAAAACTTGTTCAGATAAAGACTGAATATGTCTAGAGGAAGTTCCGCTTGCTATAATCATATAGTCAGCCATTGAGCTTTTATCCTTAAGATCAATGCTAATTATGTCCTGGGCTTTATTAATATCTAAGGTTTTAATGATTATTCTTTTTAAATCTAAAATTTTATCCATTAGTTATTTTTACACTATCAAATTTTTCTTAATTGAGAAGATGAAATATTAACTTTATTAAACTCTATAAATTTTAGTTTTTTATGATTTAGTCTCTTAAATGTCATTGAATTTTGAGATTTTTTTTTATATCCATGGCGGTCAAAGACTACAATGTTACATTTTTGTGAAATTAATTTCCATTTATGCCACTTATGAAAATTAATCAGGTTATCGGCACCCATTATAAAAAAAATTTCGTCTTTTTTATTTTGATTAAGATAATTTATTAAATTAATAGTTTTATTTGAATTAATTATATCTTCATAAAATTTTACTTTTATAAAAGTATTTGTTCCAATGATTTTTTTACAATATTTTATTCTGATTGATAAATTCATATTACTTTTTTTTTTAAAAGGACTCTTTTTTGTGATTGCCCATACAATTTTTTTTAATTTGAATCTTTTCATAGCCTCTTTAGATATAGATAAATGACCTTTGTGTGCTGGGTCAAAAGTCCCGCCAAGGATTCCAATTTTATTTTTTTTTAAACTCAATTTAATTCCTTATTTTGCCTGTGCTTGTGACTTGATATTTATAAGAAACTAATTGATTAAGGCCTACAGGACCCCGTGGTGGTAAAGTGTTTGTAGAAATACCAACCTCTCCTCCAAAACCAAACTCACCTCCATCTGCAAACTGTGTAGAAGTGTTCAACATTACAATAGAACTTTTTATTTCTTTAAGAAATTTTTTTGCCGTTTTTTTATTTTTAGTAATTATACAATCTGTATGCATAGTCCCGTACTTATTTATATGAGTTATTGCATCATCTAAATTTTTAACTGATTTTACAGACACAATTGGTGATAAATATTCTTTAGACCAATCTTTGTCGGATGCAAGCCGTATATTTTTTTTGTATGAGTTGACTATCTTATTATCACCAATAATTTTACATCCATCCCTTTCTAAATTTTCTAAAATAGAAATACCAAATTTTTTAATTATTTTTTCATGTAGTAAAATTGTTTCTGTCGCTCCACAAATAGCAGCATTTCTGAGTTTTGCATTGTGTATAATTTTTTTTGCCATAGTTGGATTAGCATCCTTATCCACATAAGAATGACAGACACCTTCTAAATGCCCAATTATTGGTATAGAGGACATATGTTGAACCTTTTTCACTAAATTTTTTCCACCTCTTGGAATGATAACATCAATAAATTTTTTCATTCTGGTTAAAAGATAATCAACTACACTTCTATTTTTAATATCTATAAATTGAACAAAGTTTTCGCTTACTTTATTTTTTTTTAATGATTGTCTAAATAATTTTGCGAGTATTCGATTTGAATAAAATGCTTCTGAACCACCTTTTAAAATAACACAATTTCCTGATTTAAAACAAAGAGAGGCTACATCAGAAGTAACATTAGGTCTACTTTCATAAATTACACCAATTACACCTATAGGTATTGATATTTTAGAAATGTTTAAACCATTTGGCCTTTTCCATCTTTCAAGAGTAATATTAGTTGGATCTTTTAATTTTATTATTTTTTTTATTGAGTTTGTAATATCTAAAATTTTTTTATCACTTAAAATGAGCCTTTCTATCAAGTTTTTTTTTATTTTTTTTTTGTGAGCATTTTTTATATCTTTAGCATTCTCGTTTAGGATTAATCTCTTATTTTTTTGAATTAATAAGTAATAATCTTTTAAAATCTTATTTTTTTTATCAGTTTGAATCTGAATAGAAAATGCTTTTTTAGATTTCTTACCAATATTTATCAATGAATTATTCATTAAATTTCTACCAAATCATCTTTATGAACTACCTCAGACTTTGTAACATATCCAAGAATTTTTTGTATTTCGTTTGAATGATGTCCTATTATTTTAGTTATCTCCTCTGATGAAAAAGAACTCAGCCCTCGAGCAAATTCTTTTTTTCTCTTATCTAAGATTTTTATATGATCACCTTTATTAAATCTTCCTGAAACTTTTTTTATACCAGCTGCTAATAAGCTTTTTCCATTTATCAACGCTTTTTTAGCACCATCATCAATCATAAGTTCTCCTTTAGAGGAAATAGAGCTTATAATCCATTTTTTTCTAGCATGTAATTTTGACACTTTAGAAACAAATAGAGTACAATTATTTTTTCGCTCAATTAGACTAAGAGGATTCAAGTATAATCCGTTTGCAATAATCATATTGCATCCAGCTAAATTACAAATTCTAGCAGCTTCAATTTTTGTACTCATACCTCCACTTCCATATTTATTTACACCCTTAATACTAATATTTTTAATATCTTTATTTAAGTTATTTACTTTCTTGATTAATTTTGCATCCTTATTTATTTTGGGATTTTTTGTGAAAAGTCCATCTACATCTGACAGTAATATTAATGTGTCAGCATTAGTAATTTGGGCAACTCTTGAAGCCAATCTGTCGTTGTCACCATATTTTATTTCTGAAGTTGCTGTTGTATCATTTTCATTAACAATTGGAATGTAATTAAGTTTAAATAAATTTTCTAAAGTTCTTTTAGCATTTATTGATCTTCTTCTTTCTTCTGTATCTTCTAAAGTTAATAAAATTTGAGATATATTAAGCTTATATTTTGAAAATGTTTGTGAAAATAAATTCATTAGCTCTATTTGACCAATAGATGCTATCGCTTGACTTTTATCTAATTTAAGATTTGTTTTATTATAATTCATTTTTTTGCATCCAAGTGCTATTGCCCCTGAACTTACAATTATAATTTTTTTATTTTTAGAACTGAGATGTTTAATATCTTTTGCAAAACTATTTAACCATTTTTTCCTAATTATTTTATTGTCATCAACTAATAAAGATGACCCAATTTTAACTACTATTATTTTAGAGTTTCTAAGATGCATAAGATATCAGTTTTGCTTTAATCTGAGATATTGATTTTTTTTCAAGTATTGAAAGTGTAATGACTTCAGATTTAACACTTTTTGAAAAATCATTTATAATTTTATTTATTTCATTTTTGTCAATTAAATCGGTTTTATTCAAAACAACTAACTCTTTTTTTTTTACAAGTTTTGAGCTA
>JACWEO010000012.1 GCA_014653355.1 Pelagibacterales bacterium SAG-MED47
CTAATGGAAGAATAGAGGATTTGAGAGAGGCGGCAAAAATTTTAAAAGACAAAAAAATAGCTGCTCATGTTCATGCGATGGTTGTACCAGGATCAGGATTAGTAAAAGAACAAGCTGAGCAGGAGGGATTAGATAAAATTTTTGTAAATTCAGGCTTTGAATGGAGAGAACCTGGTTGTTCTATGTGTCTAGCTATGAATGCAGATAAATTAAAACCTCAAGAAAGGTGTGCTTCAACATCAAATAGAAACTTTGAAGGAAGACAAGGAAGAGGTGGAAGAACTCATTTAGTAAGTCCTGGTATGGCAGCAGCAGCAGCTATTTCTGGAAATCTTGATGACGTTAGAAAGTACCAAAATTAAATGCAAAAATTTAATACTTTAAAAAGTATTCCAGCATATTTACCAATAGTAAATGTTGATACAGATATGATAATTCCAAAACAATTTTTGAAAACTATTAAAAGAACTGGCCTTGGTAAAAACTTATTTTTTGAGATGAGATATGATGAGCAAGGTAAAGAAATTGGAGATTTTATTTTGAATCAAAATCCATTTAATAATTCTAAAATTTTGATAGCTGGAAAAAATTTTGGATGTGGCTCATCAAGAGAGCATGCTCCATGGGCGTTGTTAGATTTTGGCATAACATGTGTAATTAGCACAAGTTTTGCTGATATTTTTTATAGTAATTGTTTTAAAAATGGAATTTTACCCATTGTTCTTGAGGAGGAAAAAATTAAAGAGTTATCAGAATACGCAAATCGAAAAGAGGAAATATCAGTTGATCTTAATGAAGATAAGATTGTTTTTGGAAACAATGAAATAAAATTTGATGTAGATAAATTTAAAAAAAAATGTCTTTTAGAAGGATTAGACGATATAGCACTATCTTTAAAAAAGTCAGAAAAAATTAAAAATTTTGAAAAAGATTTAAAAAATAAAAAACCTTGGATTTTTAATGATTAAGGTAAAAAAAAGAAAAATTTTATTATTACCTGGTGACGGTATTGGTCCTGAGGTTATTGCTGAAGTAAAAAAAATAATTAATTGGTTTAATGATAAAAAATCACTCGACTTTGAAATAGATCAAGATCTTGCTGGAGGTTGTTCTATTGATAAACATGGAACACCTATAACTGATGAGGTATTTTATAAGGCATTAGAAAGCGCGGTAGTAATGTTAGGAGCAGTAGGAGGCCCAAAATGGGATAATATAGATTTTTCAAAAAAACCTGAAAGAGCGTTATTAAAACTTAGAAAAGAATTAAAATTGTTTGCAAACTTAAGACCAGCAATATGTTTTGAACAATTAGTCGATGCATCAACTTTAAAACCAGAAATTGTTTCTGGTTTAGATATTATGATTGTAAGAGAACTGACCGGCGGGATATATTTTGGTGAACCTAGAGGGATTAAACCAATTGAAAATGGTGAAAGAAAAGGAATTAATACTCATACTTATACAAGTAGTGAAATAATTAGGGTTGCTAGAATTGCTTTTGATTTAGCAAAAAAAAGATCAAACAAAGTTACGTCGTGTGAAAAATCAAACGTTATGGAGGCTGGACAACTTTGGAAAGAAGAAGTCCGAGCATTACATGAAAAAGAATATAAAGATGTAGAACTAAGTCATATGCTTGCTGATAACTGTGCTATGCAGTTATTAAGAAATCCCAAACAGTTCGACGTAATTGTGACTGATAATTTATTTGGAGATATGTTATCAGATCAAGCTTCAATGCTTACTGGATCTTTAGGTCTTTTACCTTCAGCATCTTTAGGTGCTAAAAATAAAGATGGAGAAATGAGAGCAATGTATGAACCAATTCATGGGTCAGCTCCAGATATAGCTGGCAAAGGGGTTGCAAATCCAATTGCAACTATATTGAGTTTTGCTATGGCTTTGAGGTATTCTTTAGATTTAGATAAAGAGGCTGAAGCTTTAGAAAAAGCAGTACAAGATGTGCTAAATGACGGATTGAGAACAAAAGATATTCTATCAGATGGAATGAAAGAAGTTTCAACCTCTCAAATGGGAGATGCGATAATTTCAAAATTGCAATAATCCATTAATTATTCTAAACTAAATCTATGCCAAGCTACAATGCACCAGTTGAAGATATGATGTTTCTTTTTGAGAAACTTAGAGATAATAAAAATTATAATGAATTAGAAAAATATAAAGAGGTCAGTTCAGATCTTGTTAAAGATATTTTAGAAGAGGCTGCAAAGATTAATCAAAATTTGATATTACCACTTGCTAAAGCGGGTGATGAAAATCCTGCCGTTCTAGAAAATGGAGTTGTAAGAACGCCTCCTGGATATAAAGAAGCTTACCAAAAGTATATTGAAGATGGTTGGACTTCGTTATCTTGTGATCCAAAGTATGGTGGTCAGGGAATGCCAAAAACTGTAAGTGCTTTTTTTGATGAAATGCTTTCATCTGCAAGCTTATCTTTTAAACTTTATAGCGAACTCAGTATTGGAGCATATAATTGTATAAATCATCATGGCTCAGAAGAAATAAAGAACAAATATTTGCCAAAAATAGTTGAAGGTAAATGGAGTGGTACGATGTGTTTAACAGAGCCAGTTTGTGGAACTGATTTAGGACTTCTAAAAACTAAAGCTGAGAAACAATCTGACGGATCATACAAACTGAGTGGTCAAAAAATTTTCATTACTTCTGGTGACCAAGATCTTACAGAAAATATTATTCATTTAGTGATTGCAAGAGCGACAGACTCACCAGCTGGTACAAAAGGTATAAGTTTGTTTTTAGTTCCAAAATTTGTAGTTAGTGAGAACGGAAGCATAGGTCCTAGGAACGGAGTATCAACAGGATCTATAGAAAGTAAAATGGGTATTAAAGGTTCTGCCACATGCGTCCTCAACTTTGATGGAGCAACTGGATATATGATAGGTAAAAAGGATAAAGGTTTAAGTGCAATGTTTACAATGATGAATCTTGAAAGAATTGTTGTCGGCATACAAGGACTTGGAATTTCAGAAATTGCTTATCAAAATTCACTCACTTATGCCAAAGAGAGAAAACAAGGAAAAACTAACAATACCAAATCATCTAACGGAGCAGATTTTATAATCGAACATGCTGATATAAGAAGGTCATTATTAAATATGAAATCAATTATAGAAGGTGAGAGAGCATTATGTTTTTGGTTGTCACAACAAACAGAAGTTAGTTTAAATCATCCAGATGAAAAAGTTCGTCAGGAAGCTTCCGACTTTGTCTCTTTAATGACGCCTGTGGTAAAATCATTATTTACAGATCTAGGTATGGAAATTACTAATGATGCTATGCAAATTCATGGTGGTTACGGTTACACTAAAGATCAAGGAATAGAACAACTTTACAGAGATAATAGAATAACCCCAATATATGAAGGCACTAATTCAGTGCAAGCAGCAGATTTAGTTTTTAGAAAATTATCTAATAAAAATGGAAATATAATTAATAGATTTCTAGATCTAATTAAATCTGAGGTTAACTCAAATAATGAGCAAATAAAAACATTCACAAAAGAATTTACTTATTATTTAGATATTTTGAGTAAGTTTAGTGATTGGACAATTGAAAAAGCTAAAACGGACAAAGACGATGTAAGTGCTGCAGCAAATGACTACTTAAAAACATTAGGGTACATATCAGTTGCTTATGCTTGGTTAAAAGTTTTAGATGTAAGCTTCAAGAATTATGATGAAAATAAAAAGTTTTATGATGAAAAAATAAATACTGCTAAGTTTTATTTTGATAAAGTTCTACCCAGAGCTGAACAACATTATAAGTCAGCCATATCTGGTAGTTCGAACATAATGAATTTTAAATTCAATTAAAATGAGTCATTATGATACAAATTTAGATAAAAATAGAGCTAATTATGTTCCATTAACACCTTTATCTTTTTTAGAAAGAGCAAAAGAAGTCTATCCTAACTATGAAGCTATAGTTTATGAAGATCGAAAATACACTTGGAGCGATGTATATAAAAGAGCTATTAAATTTGCTAGTGCTTTAGAAAAAATTGGTATCACTAAGGGAGATACAGTTTCATTTTTGGCATTTAATACACCAGAAATTTTTGAGGCACATTATTCAGTTCCAATGTCAGGCGCAGTATTGAATACGATTAATATAAGATTAGATGCTAATACTATTTCATACATTTTAAAACACAGTGATGCAAAAGTATTGGTAGTAGATAGACAACTTCACACTGAGGTAAAAAAAGCATTAAGCAAATTAGACAAAAAAATTATTATAATTGATATTCATGACAAGTTTGCTGATCAGTCTAAATTAGAAAAAATTGGTGAATTAGAATATGAAAACTTTTTGAATACTGGAGATGATAATTACGTTTGGAAAATGCCAGAGGATGAGTGGCAAGCTATATCATTAAGCTATACTTCTGGAACCACAGGAAACCCGAAAGGCGTTGTCTATCATCATCGAGGATCATATTTAATGTCTACAGGAAGTGCTGTTGCCTGGAATATGCCAAATAGGTTAAATTTTTTAACAATTGTTCCAATGTTTCATTGTAATGGATGGTGCTATCCTTGGACAGTTCCAATGTTAAATGGAAGAACTATTTGCTTGAGAAATATAGATGTAAAAAAAATTTTTGAACTAATAGATAAATATAATGTAACTCATTTTGGTGGTGCCCCTATAGTATTAAATATGATAACAGGTGCCCCCGAAAGTGATCGAAAAAAATTAAAACATAAAGTACATGTACTTACCGCAGGAGCCCCACCACCAAGTATAATCTTTAAAAAAATGAAAGAACTTGGTTTTGAGGTAATGCACGTGTATGGCTTAACAGAAACTTACGGACATGTCACACAATGTGCCTGGAATGATGATTGGAATAATTTTGATGAAGATAAGCAGAACGAAATTAAAGCAAGACAAGGAGTAAGGTATCCTAATCTTGAAGGTGTAGCTATAATGGATCCAGAAACAATGAAGGAAGTACCAAAAGATGGAAAAACTATTGGTGAGATTATGCTCAGAGGAAATGTAGTTATGAAGGGTTATTTTAAAGATAAAGCTGCAACAGATAAAGCCATGGCTGATGGCTGGTTTCATTCAGGAGATTTAGCGGTAATACACCCAGATGGATATGTAAAAATACAAGATAGGTCGAAAGATATAATTATTTCTGGAGGAGAAAATATATCTTCAATTGAAATCGAGAACACTTTATCCAAACATCCTTCAGTATCAATTGCTGCAGTTGTTGCTAAACCTGATGATAAATGGGGAGAAGTACCTTGTGCATTTATTGAAATGGTTAAAGATAAGCCTGCAACAGACAAAGAATTGATTGATTTTTGTAAGGAAACATTAGCAGGTTTTAAAGTTCCAAAACAAGTAATTTTCTGTGAATTGCCAAAAACTTCAACAGGTAAAATTCAAAAATTTGAATTGAGAAAAAAATTTTAGGTAATTAATTGATAATTGAAATTGAAAACAAAAGTGTTCATGCATCTGATGCTGGACAAGGTATAGATAATTCAAAGGATACAATAGTATTTCTTCATGGAAGTGGCCTCTCTCATATTGTTTGGTCTTTAACAGAACAATTTTTTTCAAGTAAAAATTTCAATGTTCTCTCTATTGATTTACCAGGTCATGGAAATTCTGAAGGTCCTTGTTTAGATAGTATTGAAAAAATTACAGACTGGTTAGAAAAAGTATTTGAGAAGCTGAATTTGAAAAACTTGATATTAGTTGGCCATTCTCAAGGATGCTTAGAAGCTATTGAGTACTCATTTAAATATAAAAAAAGATTAAAAAAAATGGTTTTAATGGGTGGATCATATCGAATGCCAGTAAATAAAGATTTAATAGATTTGGCATCTAATGGTGACTCTGATGCTGTTAAATTAATGATGAAATGGGGTTATGAAGGTTCTAAAAAGTTCATTGGTGGAAATCCAATTGAAAGAATTATTCAATCACCTAGGAATATAAGTAAAATTTTAGCAGTTGATCTTATTGCGTGTAATAATTATACAAATGGTTCTGAGGCAGTACAATCAATTAGTTGTCCAATCATGTTAGTTTTTGGAGAGTTAGATAAAATGGTAAATCTAGAAGCTGGAAAAAAATTTGCAAACTTAGTTAAAAATTCTACAACTTATATAATTCCTGGATGTGGACATATGATTATGATTGAAAAAGCATTTGAAATGAGAGAAAAGGTCTTAGAATTTTTAAAAAGATGAAAAACTTTCCAATAGTAAAATCAAGAAGATTAAGAAGTACACCTTATACAGACAGGATCGAATCTCATGGTGTGAGCAGTTATACTGTTTATAATCATATGTTGCTTCCTGCATCATTTAAGTCTCTAGAGTCTGATTATGAGCATTTGAAAAAATTTGTTCAGGTTTGGGATGTTGCAGCAGAAAGACAAGTTGAAATATCTGGAAAAGATTCTGCAAAATTAGTTCAATTAATGACTTGCAGAGATTTGTCAAAATCTAAAGTTGGAAAATGTTACTATGCACCATTAATTGATGATGAGGGTCTTTTAGTTAATGATCCAATTATAAATAAATTAGCTGATGACAAATGGTGGCTATCAATTGCAGATTCAGACGTAATTTTTTTTGCAAAAGGTCTTGCTGCAGGAAATAAATTTGATGTTGAAATCCATGAACCAAATGTAAATATTTTAGCAGTACAAGGTCCACGCTCTGACGATTTAATGGCAAAATTATTTGGTGAGGATATTAGACAATTAAAATTTTTTAATTTTAAGTATTACGAATTTAAAGAAAAAAAATATTTTGTTGCTAGATCAGGTTGGTCAAAACAGAGTGGATTTGAAATTTACGTTGAAGATAATCTAGCTGGACAAGATTTATATGATTATCTATTTGAATATGGGAAAGAATTTAATGTCAAAGCTGGATGTCCAAATTTAATAGAGCGAATAGAATCTGCATTGTTATCTTATGGAAATGATTTTGATAATAGAGATAATCCATTTGAGGCAAACTTTGATAAGTTTGTAAATTTAGATAGTGAGATTAACTTTTTAGGTAAAGAAAAACTAAAAAAATTAAAACAAGATGGGATTACAAGAAAACTAATGGGAGTTATGATTGATCACAACAAAATTGATATGTATTGTGAGAAGACGCTACTAGATAATGATAATAAAGTTGTTGGTTATGTAAGATCTGCAACTTATTCTCCCACTTTTAAAAAAGTTATTGGTATTGCAATGATTAATAAACCTTATTGGGATAATAAAACCCAGTTTAAGATAGATATTAACGATAAAATATTTGTAGGAACAGTTTGCGATTTACCCTTCATTTAGTATAAAAATAAACGTTATCATGAATATAGCAATTGTAGGAGCAACAGGAAATGTTGGTAGAAAAATATTAGAAGTTCTTGAAAAAAAAGGACTATCTATTGATAATCTTTATTTGATAGCATCAACTAAAAGTAGCGGAAAAAAAATTTCTTTTAAAGGTAAAGAATATCAAGTTTCAGATCTAGAAAGTTTTGATTTTTCAAAAGTAAAAATTGCTTTTTTTTCTGCTGGAGGAAAAATATCTGAGAAATTTGCTGAAAAGGCTGCTAAAAATTGTTTTGTTATAGACAATTCAAGTCATTACAGAATGGATCCTGAAGTTCCTCTCATAGTACCTCAGGTAAATTCTGAAGATCTGAATAATATAAAAAAAAATATTATAGCTAATCCGAACTGTTCTACAGCCCAGTTGGTTATAGTTTTAAAACCATTGCATGATTTGTTTATAATCAAAAGAGTAGTAGTTTCGACTTATCAATCTGTTTCAGGGGGTGGTAAAGCACCTATGGATGAATTGATTACTCAAACTAAATTAGTTTTAAATAACAAAAAAGTAAAATCTATAAATTTTACTAAACAAATGGCTTTTAATGTTATCCCTCATATAGATACATTTTCTGAAAATGGATATACTCTAGAAGAACTCAAAATGGCTAATGAAACTAAAAAAATTTTAGATGATAAAATTAATTTGACAGCAACATGCGTAAGAATACCTGTTTCTGTTTCTCATGCCGAGTCAGTAAACATCGAGTTAGAAAAATCTTTTACTCTAGAGGAAGTAAGAAAAGCCCTTAATAATTTTGAAGGTTGCAAAGTAATAGATGAAAGGTCTGATGGTGGATACTCAACACCTCTAGAGGCTGAGGGTAAAGATGAAACTTTTATCTCGAGAATTAGAGAAGATAAAACTCTTAAAAATGGACTTAATTTATGGATTGTTTCTGATAATCTTTTAAGAGGAGCGGCTTTAAATGCAGTAGAGATTGCAGAGACTATGATTAAAAATGATTTTTATGGAAAATAAAGAACCTATTTCTCCACATATACAAATTTATAGATGGCATATTTCATCTTTAGTATCAATTTCTCATAGAATAACTGGAATAATTAATATAATTTCAATTACAGCAATATGTTTTTGGGCCTCATCTCTTTTTTTAGGAGAAAATAATTATGAAACAATTAATATTTTTTTGAATTCTTTTATTGGAAAATTTATTATTCTAGGAATTACTTGGTCATTTTTATTTCAGATTTTGAGTGAAATAAGACATTTAATTATGGATTTTGGATATGGTTTTGAGATTCAAACAACTAAAACAACAGGTTTAATTGTTATATTCGGTTCAATAATTTTAACTATCATTTTTTATTTAGTAGGAAAAAATTTCCTTTTATGATTGCTGCAACTAAAAAATGGATTTTTTTAAAGATAAGTGGAGCTATCTTAGTTCCATTAATGATTTGGTTCAGTTTAAATTTAATTGTGATTTATGATCAACAATTCACTGAAGTTGTAAGTTTTTTTACTGCTTCATTGTCAAAGTTTTTATTTAGTATTTTTATTATTAATGCATATTTCTTTTCAGCTTTAAGTATTAGTGAGGTTTTTGAGGATTATATCAAAAATGATAAAATCAAAAATGTCGCAAACAAGCTTTTATTTGCTTCAGCTGTGGTAATTCCGTCAATTACAATTATATTAATATCTAATTTATGAGTTCTTATAAAATAATAGATCATGAGTATGATGTAGTAGTGCTAGGTGCTGGTGGGTCAGGACTTAGGGCTGCAGTTGGTTTAAGTGAAGCTGGGCTAAAAACTGCATGTATTTCTAAAGTATTTCCTACAAGAAGTCATACCTCTGCCGCTCAAGGTGGTATCTCAGCCTCCCTTGGTAATATGGGAGAAGATGACTGGCGTTGGCACATGTATGATACGGTTAAGGGAGCAGATTGGTTAGGTGATCAAGATAGTATCGAATATCTCTGTAAAGAGGCACCAAAAGCAGTTATAGAATTAGAAAAGTATGGGGTTCCTTTTAGTAGAACAGAGGATGGAAAAATTTATCAAAGACCATTTGGTGGAATGACAAAAAATTATGGTAATGGGATTGTTCAAAGAACTTGTGCTGCCGCTGATAGAACAGGACATGCAATTTTGCATACTTTATATGGACAAGCTTTAAAACATAAAACAGAATTTTTTATAGAATATTTTGCACTAGATTTATTGATGAAGGACGGAGAGTGTAAAGGTCTAATTACATGGAATTTAAACGATGGAACAATTCACAGATTCAGAGCTCACTCAGTAATTATTGCAACGGGTGGTTATGGTAAAGTTTATTATTCAGCAACATCAGCTCATACTTGTACTGGAGATGGTAATGCTATGGTTTTAAGAGCTGGCTTACCTTTACAAGATATGGAATTTGTACAATTTCATCCAACTGGGATTTATGGTCATGGTACTTTGATAACAGAAGGTGCAAGAGGTGAAGGAGGTTATCTTACAAATTCTAAAGGTGAGAGATTTATGGAAAGATATGCACCCAATGCGAAAGATTTAGCATCAAGAGATGTTGTAAGCAGATCTATGTCTATAGAAATCAATGAGGGAAGAGGTGTTGGTAAAGATCAAGACCATGTCCATTTAAATTTAAGTCACTTAGATAAAGAGATTATAGAAAGTAGACTTCCAGGCATAACTGATGCAGCAAGATTATTTGCTAATGTAGATATTACTAAAGAACCAATTCCAGTAGTGCCCACTGTTCATTACAACATGGGTGGTATTCCTACTAATTACAAAGGTGAAGTTTTAACTGTTAATGGTTCAGAAAAAACTGTTCCTGGATTGATGGCAATTGGTGAGGCTGCATGTGTTTCTGTTCATGGAGCTAATAGATTAGGATCAAATTCTTTAATTGATCTTGTGGTTTTTGGTAGAGCAGCAGCAAAAAGAGCGGCTGAAATTATTAAACCAGGAACACCCCATGAAGAAATTGGAGAGTCCGAAACTCAAAAATGTCTTGATAGATTTGATAAGATTAGAAATGCAGATGGGGATATGGGGACAGCAGAACTACGATTATCAATGCAAAAAACAATGCAGTCTAAATGTGCAGTTTTTAGAACTGAGAAAACTCTTAAAGAGGGAGTAGACGATATACGAAAAACTTATGATTGCCTTAATTCTATGTCTGTTAAGGACAAATCGCTAATATTTAATACAGATTTAGTTGAGAGTTTAGAATTTGATAATTTGATTAGGCAAGCGGTAGTGACAGTGGATTCAGCTTACCATAGAAAAGAAAGTAGAGGAGCGCATGCAAGAGAAGATTTCCCAAAAAGAGATGATAAAAAGTTCATGCAGCATACTTTAGCATGGTGTGATGGTAAGGAGACAAAAATAAGCTATCGAGAGGTTCATAAAACTACACTAACTAACGAAGTACAGTATTTTCCACCTCAAGAAAGAGTTTATTGATGGTACAGATAAATTTACCTGAAAACTCAAAAATTAAAAAAGGTAAATATTTTAAAGATAAAACTGGTTCAAAAAATTTAAGAAAAGTTAATATTTATAGATGGGATCCATCTACTGGAGACAATCCTAGACTTGACACATATGAAGTTGACATGGATAACTGTCCTTCAAAAGTATTAGACGTCTTAAATAAGATAAAAAATGAAATAGACTCAACAATTGCTTATAGAAGATCTTGTGCACATGGTGTTTGTGGTTCTTGTGCAATGAATATGGGTGGAAAAAATGGTTTGGCCTGTACTAAACCTCATTCTGAAATAGATGGTGACTTAGATATTTATCCTTTACCTCACTTAAAGGTTAAAAAAGATTTAATTGGTGATTTAGATGGTTTGTATAGACAGTATAAATCTATTGAACCATGGCTTAAATCAAATTCGAAATCTGAAAAAACAGAAATTTTTCAATCAAAAGAAGACAGAAAAAAACTTGATGGAGCTTATGAATGTATCATGTGTGCGTGCTGTTCTACATCGTGTCCAAGTTATTGGTGGAATGGTGATAAATACTTAGGTCCTGCTGTTCTTTTACAAGCATATAGATGGATTGTAGATAGTAGAGATGAAGAAAGAGAAGCAAGATTGAAAAAGGTGGCTGACGAATTAAAACTTTATAGGTGTCATACAATTCTAAATTGCACAAGTGCATGTCCTAAGGGATTGAATCCCGCAAAGGCTATTGCTGAAATAAAAAAGATGTTAGCAACAGCTAGTCTTTAAATAATACTTTTTGAAGATTATTGGCAGATGATTGCATAATAGATAAAATTTTTTTGAGATCATTAATGTCCTTTCTACTTTTCGCTGTGTGAGTAGATAAACAAAAACATAATTCTTTATTAGAGTTAAATATTGGTATCGATACTCCAACCATCCCGTTAAACCATTCCTCATCGTCAAAAGCATAACCTTGGTTTTTTATTTTTTTTAATTCTTTTTTAAATCGTGAAATATCTGTTATCGTGTTTTTTGCAGATTTGGGAGTTTTAATATTTTTGAATATTTGAATTACTTTTTCTTCTTCTATCGAAGATAGATACAATTTTCCTGATGCTGAAGCGTGTAAAGGAAGATGGTCCCCCGCTTCTAAATTCAGTTGCATTGGCCAATGGAATTCTATTCTATCAAAATAAACGAGTTTTGTTCCAATAGGTATAGATAAACTAACTGTTTCTTCAATATCATTTGTCAATTTTCTCAAGTAAGATCTTCTCAAAGTAAAATTTGGCTCATAAGGTAAACTTTTTAGAATTAGATTCCTAATTTTTGGTCCAGGTAAATATTTCTTTGAACTACTTGATACTAAATATTTCTCTTCGCACAAAGTTTCTATATGTCTATAAATTGTAGGTAATGGTATCTTTAATTTATGGGAAATTTTTTTTGCTGTGAAGTTATCAGGATCAACAACGATTTCCTCAAGTATATTTAATATTCTTCGGGGAGATGTTCTATTGTTTGTATCTGTCATTTTAAGTTAAATTTTTTTTAAAAATTTAAGATAAAACTGGAATAGTAAACTCAGGTCCTGCATTGTCTTCCACCCAAGTCACAGTTGCTGTTTTGAGTTTAGTATAAAATCTTACACCCTCAGGTCCGTGCATTGAATGATCTCCAAATAAAGATCGTTTCCATCCACCAAAACTGTGGTAGGCAACTGGTACAGGTATAGGCACATTTACCCCAATCATTCCAATTTTAGCATTTTCAGTAAAGTGTTTTGCAATATTTCCACTTTTAGTAAACACTGCAGCTCCGTTTCCAAGTTCGTGGTCATTAACTAAATTCAAAGCTTCTTCATAAGTTTCAGTTGTCATCATACTTAAAACAGGACCAAATATTTCTTCTTTATAAATTCTCATTTCAGGTTTCACATCATCAAAAATTGTTGGTCCTACAAAGTAACCATTCTCGTATCCCTGTTTTTTGAAATTTCTCCCATCACTTAATAATTTTGCACCCTCTTCTTCTCCAGTATCTATATATCCTAAAACTTTTTCAAAATGCGCTTTGTTATTTAAAGGACCAAAATCACTTTTTTCATCAGTATAAGGCCCAACATTTAGCTTAGCTGTTTCTTCTAATAATTTTTTTTTTATTTTTTCTTTAGTTTGTTTTCCAACACAAACAGCAACAGAAATAGCCATACATCTTTCCCCCGCTGATCCAAAAGCTGAACCAATGATAGCATCTGTAGTTTTATTTACGTCAGCATCGGGCATAATAACCATATGATTTTTTGCTCCACCTAGTGCTTGTACTCTCTTGTTATTTTTTGTACCGGTATGGTAAACATATTCTGCTATAGGAGTTGATCCAACAAAGCTAATGGCCTGAACATCTTTACTCTCTAGTAAAGTATCAACAGCTTCTTTATCTCCATTCACAACATTTAATACTCCAGGCGGCATACCTGCCTCAATAGCCAATTCTCCAAGTCTAATTGGACAGCTAGGATCTTTCTCTGATGGTTTTAAGACAAATGTATTTCCACATGCAATAGCTACTGGATACATCCACATTGGTACCATCGCAGGAAAATTAAATGGAGTAATACCAGCGCAAACTCCCAGTGGTTGCCTCATAGAGTAAGAATCAACATTAGTTCCTACACTTGTAGAGTGATCTCCTTTTAGTGAGTCAGTTATACCTGTAGCATACTCAACAACTTCAATCCCTCTTTGAACGGAACCCTTTGCATCAGGAATAGTTTTTCCATGTTGTTCAGAAACCATTACCGCTAAATCTTCCATATTTTTCACTAACAAATCTTTATACTTTGCTAAAATTCTTGCTCTATTTATTGGAGTAGTTTTAGACCATTTTAAAAAAGCTTTCTTAGAACTCTCTATAGCCATTTCAACGGTTGTTTTACTTGCTAACTCAACCTCTGCTATCTGTTCGCCAATTGCTGGATTAAAGATAAGACCTTTTCGAGATTTATTATCTGTATAAGTTTTTCCATCTATAAAATGACTAACTTTTTTCATGTTGCTCCTTTTTATATTTAATTAAAAGTTATACTAGCTTTTTTTTCAATGCAATATTTTATTCCTTAAATGAGAAAAATATTATCAATTAAAGGTTTTCAACTGTTGACTCCTAAAATTACATAAGCTTAGATTAGTCTCATAATTAAAGGGGAAGGTAGCTTGACAAAAAGAGACAATGTCCGAGTATGTGTGCCAAGATATATGCAAATTGGCAAGGGTAGCTTAAACCAACTTCCAGAGATCATAAAAACTTTAGAACCGATAAAATCTTTTTTAATTGTTACTGATAAACAAATGGTTGAGTTTGGTTATGTAAAAAAACTTCAAGATATTTTAAGTAAAGCAGGTTTAAAATCTAATATTTTTGATGACACTGTTCCTGACCCTACAGATACTGTAGTTTTAAATGGAATTAACTTTTTAGAGAAATTTAAAAATGAAGCTGTAATAGGTTTTGGAGGTGGAAGTCCAATAGATACAGCTAAAGCCATTGCAGCTATGGCAAAACATAGTAAGAATATTCAAGATTATAAACCACCCTCAACGTTTGATAAACAAGGTCTACCGATTATAGCTATACCCACAACAGCTGGCACAGGTTCAGAAGTGACTCATCATTCTGTAATTATAGACTCAAAAAATAATGAAAAAATCTCATGTCGAGGAGAAGGATTTGTTCCAACATGTGCAATAGTTGATTATGATTTAACTTTATCAAAACCAAGAAGATTAACTATTGATAGTGCTATTGATACTTTAACTCATGGAATAGAAGCATATATCAGTAAGAAAGCTACATTATTTTCAGACAGAATGGCTTTAGATACTATAAGGCTTGTAACACAAAATATCTATGCGGTTGATAAAGATCCAAAAGACTTGAAAGCAAGAGAAGGACTAATGCTTGCTGCAACTTTAGGAGGTTTGGCATTTTCAAATGCATCAATATGTTTAGTTCATGGGATGAGCAGACCCTTAGGGAGTAACTTTAAGGTACCTCATGGATTAAGTAATGCGATGTTGTTACCTACAATAACTGAATTTTCAATCGATCATGCTAAAAGTAGATATGCTGATTGTAGTAGAGCTGGAAACTTTTCTTTACCAAATGATGATGATGATATTGCTTGTGAAAAATTAGTTAAAGGTCTTTATAAAATGAATAAAGATTTTGATGTTCCATCTATGAAAAAATTTGGGATTGATGAAAAAAATTTTGAGGAGAAACTTAAAAACATGGCTACTGATGCAGAAGTATCTGGAGCGCCTAACCTCAATCCAAGAGTGCCTTCTGTAAAGGAAATGATAGACCTTTATGGACAAGCATGGAGAGCATTTTAATACGAGTTGGAAATGCTTTTACTTAATTAAAATAAACAACTCAAAAAACAGAGAGGGGAAAAATGAAAAAAATACTTAAAACATCTTTAAGCTTTTTTGCTATTTTTGCATTAGTGATGACTTTTTCACTACAGCAAGTTAATGCAGCTGAAAAAATAAGATGGAAAGTACAATCTACATTTAACACTGGTTGGCCTGCATTAGGAGATCCTGTTGCACGTTTATCAGATACATTAGATAGAGCGACTGATGGTAGAATTAAACTAAAGGTTTATGAACCTGGAAAAATACTTCCACCATTAGAAATCTCACCTTCAATAAGTAAAGGTGACTTACCTGCGGCTTATAACTACATGGCATATGACCAAGGAAGAATTCCAGCAGCAGTTTTATTTGCAGCTGTTCCATTTGGAATGGAACCATGGGAATATGCAGCTTGGTGGTTTGAAGGTGAAGGTGCTAAATTAGCTAATGAAATATATAACAAACAAAATATTCAAGTTTTGTTATGTAGCACTATTGGACCAGAAACAGCTGGTTGGTACAGAAACCCTATAACAAGTCTAGCTGATCTTAAAGGTTTAAAAATTCGTTTCTCAGGTCTAGGAGGAATGGTTTTAAATGAAATAGGTGCATCTGCTACTTTGATGGCTGGTGGAGAAATTTTTGCAGCACTAGAAAAAGGAACTCTAGATGCAACTGAATACTCTATGCCCGCTATTGATGAAGTTTTAGGTTTTCATAAAATCACTAAGTTCAACCTATTTCCAGGTTGGCACCAAGTATCAACATCAACTCATTTCATGATCAATTTAGATTTATGGAAAAAAATGGGTAAAGCTGACCAAGCTTTATTCGAGATGGCTTGTACAGCAGCAGCTATGAGAGCAATTACAACTGGTGAATTTTTACAAGGAAAACAAATTGCAAGTTTCCCTTCTAAAGGTGTAACAGCCGCTAGATTGCCTGATAGTGTATTGAGAGAACTTCAAAAGGTTAGCGCAAGGGTAATGGATGAACAATCTGCTAAAGATGCTGACTTTAAAAAAGTTTGGAATTCTCAACAAGCATTCATGAAAGAGTATGATGTTTGGCAAAAATGGGGATATTTACCTAGAAACTTTTAGTATTTAATACTAAAAAAGTTGATTATAATAATAAAAGCGGCCGGTTTTACCGGCTGCTTTTGTTTTTAAAGAAAGAATATATGTCTAAAGATTTTATATCTACTGAAAGTTCTCTTGATAAAAAGCTACAGCTTAGGCATACACCTATCACAAAAAAAATTGACAATTTCGTTTTACAAATAGGAGAAATTTTTAATTGGTTATGGGTAATATTAATTGCAGTCATTATTTTGAATGTAGTTTTAAGATATGTTTTTAAAAACGGGATGATTGAATTAGAGGAATTACAATGGCATCTTTATTGTATTGGTTGGTTAATAGGCTTATCCTCAACATATATTGTTGACTCTCATGTAAGAGTTGATGTTTTAAGTGAGAGATTAAGTTATAGAAAAAAATTATGGTTTGAATTGTTTGGTATTTTGATTTTGTTTTTACCATTCATAATCCTGGTCCTTTATTATGCTGTTCCTTTTTTTGAATTATCATGGACTTCAAGCGAAAGATCAACATCTGCAAATGGTTTACCAGCAAGATGGTTTGTTAAAGGTTTTTTAGTAATTAGTTTTTTTCTACTATTAATTTCTGGTTATTCCAGAATAACAAGAATAGTTGAAACACTTAGATTTGGACTAGAGGATAAAAAATGATTTCATTAGTTACAGAATATTTTTTAGCGATTGCACTATTTTTTAGTTTTATAACACTAATTTTTTATGGATTTCCAGTAGCATGGACCATGGGTGGTTTAGGAGTCTTATTTATATTTATTTCAATGCTTTCTGATAACTTATTTGACACTTTTTATGGTGTAGATTTTGGATTTGCATCCATGGTCGTTTATAGACTTTATGGTGTTATGGCAAACTGGGTTTTGGTTGCACTACCAATGTTTATTTTTATGGGAATAATGATGGATAAATCTGGTATTGCAGAAGATCTAATGACTGATCTGTCAAAGTTGTTTGGTAAAACAAGGGGTGGACTTGCAATCTCAATTGTATTTATAGGAGTTTTACTTGCTGCTTCTACAGGAATTATTGGTGCAGCTGTAGTATTACTAACAATCCTTGGAGTGCCTTTAATGTTAAAAAATAATTATAATCCAAACTTAGCTTGTGGAGTTGTTTGTGCAACAGGGACCCTAGGAATTTTAATACCTCCAAGCATTATGTTAGTTATTATGGGGGACCAAGTGAGAATATCAGTTGGTGATTTATTTATGGGTGCTGTATTTCCTGGGCTCTTACTTGGTTTGTTGTACACAATTTTTATTGTTGTTTACGCTTACATGAACCCAAAAGCTGCACCATTGCCGAGAGATGCCGAACCAGTAGACTTAAAAATAGTTTTAAGAGTTTTGAAATCTATTATACCCCCTGCTTTATTAATCTTTGCTGTTTTGGGAAGTATATTCATGGGTATTGCTACTCCTACAGAAGCATCAGGAGTTGGGGCTTTGGGTGCATCTTTACTAGCAATACTTAGAGGACGACTATCATTTTCAGATTTAAAAATTGTGATCAGAAAAACAACCCATACAACAGCTTATATTTTTGCACTTTTTGTTGGAGCAACAATGTTTGCGTTAATCTTAAGAGGTTTAGGTGGTGACGAATTAATAGAAGGAGCTCTAAAGGCACTACCTTTTGGGACAAGTGGAGTTGTAATAGTTGTTTTATTTGTTGCATTTTTGTTAGGTTTCTTTTTAGATTGGATTGAAATCACATTAATAATTTTACCTTTTTTAGCACCTGTAATGATGGATCTAGGTGTAGATATGGTTTGGTTTATTGTTATGTTTGCAGTTGTTTTGCAGACATCATTTATAACACCACCTGTTGGTTTTGCTTTATTTTACATGAAAGGTGTTGCTCCTCAAGGTATTACAATTACAAATATCTATAAAGGCATAATTCCATTTGTAATTCTTCAAGTGATTGCAGTTGCAATAGTATTTAATTTTCCTGAAATAGTTACTTGGTTACCTAAAGTGGCTTACGGCCCATAAAATTTATATATTTATCAAAATGAGAGTAAAAAAAATAATATTAATAATCACATATATATTATCTTTGACAAGTTTTGCAAAAGCTGACTTGAATATTTCATTAACAAAATATTTGGATGAAAATGATTTAGACAATGGTTTAACCCAAATATACTTATTAAAAAGGTGTAGCGCAGTTTATGCATATGCATCAGGTATAGTTCTTAAATTAGATGCAGTTTTGTCAAAAAATTTTATAGAAATTTCAAATAATTTATTATTCAAAGCTGTTGAATTAAAGGTCATTGAGGAAGAGAAAAAGCTTGAAGAGGCTCAAGAAGAAGCTGAAAAAAATAGAAAAGAATTATTTGGTAATTACATAGCAGATGGTAAAAAAAATTGGGATAAAAACAAATCTCACTTTAAAGGGTCCTATATAGCTGAGGATATGGCGATATGTTCTAAGCTTACAGAAGATAATTAAAATTAAATCACAAATTTTTATTGAATAATTATTAGTTATCAATAAAAGATAAGATTATTCATGAAAAAAAAAATTTCTTTAATTGGAGCAGGACAAATAGGTGGAACTCTCGCACATTTAATTGGAACAAAAGAACTAGTTGATGAAGTAGTTTTATTTGATGTAGCTAGTGGAATAGCAAAAGGAAAAGCCTTAGATATAGCACAATCTTCATCAGTTGACGGTTTTAATGTTAAGTTTTCTGGAACCGACGACTATAAAGACATAAAAGACTCAGATGTAATTATTATTACAGCTGGAGTGCCACGAAAACCAGGCATGAGTAGAGACGATCTACTCGGTATAAATCTAAAAATTATTAAAGAAGTAGCCGATGGAATAAAAAAAAATGCTCCAAATGCATTTATTATTTGTATTACTAATCCATTAGATGTCATGGTCATGGCTCTTCAAAAATTTTCTGGTCTTTCCGCTAAAAAAATTGTTGGTATGGCAGGAATTTTGGATAGTTCACGTTTTAAACTATTTTTATCATTAGAATTAAATGTCCCTGTAAAAGAAATAGATGCGATGGTGATGGGTGGACATGGAGATACTATGGTCCCAATGCCAAGATTTACAAAAGTTTCAGGAAAACTTTTGGAAGATTTAGTTAAAGAAGGAAAAATTACAAAAGAAAAATTAGAAGAAATAAATCAAAGGACAAGAGACGGTGGTGCAGAAATTGTTAAGTACTTAGAAAAAGGCTCAGCATTTTATGCGCCAGCAGCTTCCGGTGTTCAAATGGCAGAAGCGTATATAAATAATGAAAAAAAATTGTTACCATGTGCTGTTCAATTAAATGGTGAATATGGCGTAAATAATGTTTATGCGGGAGTACCAGTAATTATTGGTAAAGACGGTGTTGAAAAAATAGAACAAATTGATTTAGATGAGGAAGAAAAAAAAGAATTTATGCACTCTATAGATGCGGTAAAAGCTCTTTGGGAAGCGGCATCTAAAATAGATCCTGATCTCTCAAAATAATAATGAATATTCACGAGCATCAAGCCAAGCAAATACTTAAAAAATATGGGGCAGTTGTTCCTGAGGGAGTTTTTGCTTTAACGGTTGATGAGTTGCTGAAAAAAGCAAAATTATTAAGAACGAAAAAATATGTCTTAAAAGCACAAATTCATGCTGGAGGCAGAGGTAAAGCAGGGGGAGTTAAAATTTTAGATACTATTGAGGAATTATCAAGAGCCGCAAAAGAATTGTTAGGCAAAACTCTAATAACACATCAAACAGGTCCAGAAGGAAGAGAAGTTAAAAGATTGTACGTGGAAGAGTCCTCAAACATAGATAAAGAGTTTTATTTATCTTGTTTAGTAGATAGGGCTAGCTCAAAAATTGCATTTATATCTAGCAATCAAGGTGGAATGGATATTGAAGAGGTAGCAATTAGTTCTCCAGAAAAAATCGTAACAACAAAAGTTGAAATGGAGAATGAAATTTCAGACAAAGATTGTGATAAAATAATTAAAATTTTTAATTTAAATGATAATGCCAAAAAACAAGCGATATCTTTAATAAAATCAATTTATAAAATGTTTATTAGCACTGATGCAAACATGGTTGAAGTTAACCCTTTAATATTAACTAAAGAAGAAAAAATTATCTGTTTAGATGCAAAAGTTAATTTTGATTCAAACGCATTATTTAGACATCCTGAAATTACAGAATTTAGAGATTTAAACGAGGAAGATCCAACTGAAATAGAAGCTAGCAAACATGACCTTGCTTATATAAAACTAGATGGAAGTATTGGTTGTATGGTTAATGGAGCAGGCTTGGCTATGGCAACTATGGACATAATTAAACTTTATGGAAAAGAACCTGCTAATTTTTTAGATGTAGGAGGTGGGGCATCAAAGGAAAAAGTTTCGGCTGCTCTAAAGATAATTCTTTCTGATAAGAATGTTAAGGGAATTCTAATAAATATTTTTGGTGGAATAATGAGATGTGATATTCTTGCCCAAGGTGTTGTTGATGCTGCGAAAGAAATGGATATTAGCGTTCCTTTAGTAGTAAGACTCGCAGGAACAAATTTTAAAGAGGGAAAAGAAATACTAGATAATTCCGGTCTTAAACTAATTTCAGCTGAAAATTTAGATGATGCAGCAAAAAAAATTGTTGAGGCAATAAATTAAATGTCAGTTTTAGTTAACAGAAACACAAAGGTGATTTGCCAGGGCTTTACTGGATCGCACGGAACATTTCATTCTGAACAAGCCATAAAATATGGTACAAATTTAGTTGGAGGTGTCACTCCTAAAAAAGGTGGTCAAAAACATTTGGATCTCCCAGTTTTTAATACTGTAAAAGAAGCAAAAGATTCAGAGGGTGCAAATGCAACTATGATCTATGTTCCTGCAAAATTTGCTGCAGCAGCTATAATAGAAGCTATAGATGCCTCAATAGAATTAATTGTTTGTATCACTGAGGGTATTCCAATTCAAGATATGCTTAAGGTAAAACAAAAATTATCTAGTTCAAAAAGTAGATTGATAGGTCCTAATTGTCCAGGAATTATAACACCTGATGAATGTAAAATTGGAATTATGCCGGGAGGTATTCACAGAAAAGGATCAGTTGGAATAGTATCTCGTTCAGGTACATTGACATATGAAGCGGTTGCACAAACTACTGAAAACGGTTTAGGCCAATCTACCTGTATAGGCATAGGTGGAGATCCTATAAATGGCACCAATTTTATTGATTGTTTAGATTTATTTTTAAATGATGAAGAAACTGAATCAATTTTAATGATTGGAGAGATCGGAGGTTCTGCTGAGGAAGAGGCTTCAGATTTTATTAAGAATCATAAAATTAAAAAACCAATTGTTGGTTTTATTGCTGGGATAACCGCTCCTCCAGGAAGAAGAATGGGCCATGCTGGGGCAATAATTTCTGGAGGCAAAGGTGGAGCTGAAGATAAAATAAAAAAGATGGAGGAATGTGGAATAACTATAGCAAACTCACCGTCAAAAATTGGAAAAACATTATTCAATAAATTGTCTGATTGAAAAATTTCTTTCTAGGTTTATATTAGTTATAAAAAATGTCTTCATCTAAAAATCTTGATAATAAAAAAACTACTTTTTTAAGTAAATCAAATAATGCCTTTATTGAGGATATGTATGTAAAGTTTGTTAATAACGATCCTGCTTTACCAGAAAGTTGGAAAAAATATTTTCATGAAATAGGAGATGAATTTGATGTCGTCATAAAAGAAATTAATGGTCCATCATGGAGCCCATCAAAAAAAATTTCAATTACTAGAACTGAAAACCAAGATATTAAAAATGATCATATAAATGAGTCAGAGGTCATTAAATCAAATGCAAATTCAATTAAGGCTGTAGCTATGATTAGGTCTTATCGTCAAAGAGGACATTTAATAGCCAAATTAGATCCTTTAGGACTTATGAAAACTGACTATTTAGAAGAACTTCATCCTGAGTCTTATGGTTTTAAAAAAGATGATTATGAAAAGAAAATCTTTTTAGATGGAGTGATTAACAAACAACATTCAAATATTAAAGAGATACTTAATTTCTTAAGAAACAAATATTGTGGCTCATTAGGTTATGAATATATGCATATATCTAATCCAACCGAGAGAAAATGGTTTAGAGACAGAGTTGAAAAAACTGATGATTTCAAATTTACTCAAAATGGTAAAGAAGCAATTCTTAATAAACTCATTCAAGCTGAAGGCTTTGAAAAATTTTTACACACTAAGTATGTAGGAACTAAAAGATTTGGTCTTGATGGGGCTGAAAGTTTGATACCTGCTCTAGAACAAATAATTAAAATTGGTGGTCAATCTAAAGTGAAAGAAGTTAAAATTGGAATGTCTCATAGAGGTAGACTTAATGTATTGGCCAATGTTTTACAAAAATCTTATAAAAGAATATTTAACGAATTTGCTGGTGAAATAAATTCAAAATCTAAAGATGATACTGGAGATGTCAAATATCATTTGGGTGCTTCTTCGAACAGAAACTTTGATGGAAATTTAGTACATGTAGGTTTAACTGATAACCCTTCTCATTTAGAAGCTGTAAATCCAGTTGTCCTTGGACAAACAAGGGCTAAACAATTTTTTCATAAAGATAAAGAAAGAAAAAAAGTTATACCAATATTAATCCATGGTGATGCAGCCTTTGCAGGACAAGGTGTTGTAGCAGAATGTTTTGCAATGTCTGGTCTTCCTGGACATAACACCGGGGGAACAATTCATATCATAATTAATAATCAAATAGGATTTACCACCAGCCCAAGATTCGCAAGATCTTCCCCTTATCCATCTGATGTTGCAAAAATGGTTGAAGCACCAATCATTCACGTAAATGGTGATGATCCAGAAGCTGTAGTCTATGCTGCAAGAATAGCTACTGATTTTAGATTAAAGTTTAATAGAGATGTTTTGATAGATTTAATTTGTTATAGAAGATTTGGCCACAATGAAGGTGATGAACCCTCATTTACTCAACCATTAATGTATAAAAAAATTAGATCACACCCATCTCCAATAAATGTTTATGGGCAAAATTTAGTTAATGAAGGTTCAATTTCAAATGATTATTTAAATACCTCTATTAAGAAGTTTAAAGACTTGTTAGATGAACAATTTAAAAATGCAAAAGATTATAAACCAAAAATTGAATGGTTTGAGGGCACATGGTCAAGATATAAACCTGAAAAAGGCAAAGATAAAAGAGGAGTTACAGGTTATGATATTAAAAAATTAAAAGAGATTTCAAATAAACTTAATTCAATTCCTCAAGAATTTAATATTCATAAAACAATTACAAAAATATTAGAAAATAGAAAATCAACAGTTTTTAGTGAAAAAAGAATTGATTGGTCAACTGGAGAAGCACTAGCTTTTGGATCATTATTAGAAGAAGGTTATCCAGTTAGACTTGTTGGACAAGATTCTGGGAGAGGGACATTTAGTCAAAGACATTCTGTTTTAAGAAATCAATTAGATAACTCAAGATATATACCTTTAAACAATATTTCAAAAAAACAAAAGCATTTTGAAATAGTAGATAGCTTTTTGTCTGAACTAGCTGTTTTAGGATTTGAGTATGGTTATAGTTTAGTTGAACCTAATACTCTTACTATTTGGGAAGCACAGTTTGGTGATTTTGCAAATGGTGCTCAGGTTGTTATAGACCAATTTATTGCATCAGGAGAGAGAAAATGGGCAAGAGCCTCTGGTCTAACAATGTTACTGCCACATGGATATGAAGGTCAAGGACCAGAACATTCTTCTGCAAGATTAGAAAGATTTTTACAATTATGTTCAAACGACAATATGCAAGTGATGAATTGTACAACTCCGGCTAATTACTTTCATGCTTTAAGAAGACAAATGCATAGAGATTTTAGAAAACCTTTAATATTAATGACTCCTAAATCTTTATTAAGACACAAACATTGTGTTTCTGACTTAGAAGATTTTAATAAAAAAAATTCTTTTCATAGAGTTTTATGGGATCATGCAATAGATCCAAAAACCGAAGGCTTTATTAAACTAAAAAAACCAAACAAAATTAAAAAGGTGATTCTCTGCTCAGGTAAAATATATTTTGACCTACTTGAGGCTAGGGAAAAATTAAAGAGAGATGATGTTGTATTTTATAGAATAGAGCAACTTTATCCTTTCCCGGCAAAAAGTCTTGTTAAAGAAATTAGACCTTATGCTAAAAAAGCTAAGTTTTATTGGTGCCAAGAAGAGCCAAAAAATATGGGAGCATGGTTCTCAGTAAGAGATTATATCCAATGGACATTAGATAATATAAAAGCTAATAATAATAAAATTTCTTATATAGGAAGAAGTCCTGATGCATCACCCGCGACAGGTTATGCAAAAACGCACACTTCTCAACAACAAGAAATAATAAAGAAAGTTTTTGAATAATTTGAAATGAGTGAAAAAATTCTAGTACCAGCACTTGGTGAAAGTATTACAGAGGCCACAGTTTCTAAATGGTTAAAAAATGAAGGAGACGACGTACAAGCAGATGAACCTATTGTGGAATTAGAAACCGATAAAGTAAATTTAGAAGTACCCTCTCCAGTCTCAGGAAGGTTAACTAAAATAAATTCAAAAGATGGTTCTGTAGTTGAAGTTGGTGCTCTCTTGGGTTCTGTTTCTGGACAAGGTACAGGGCAATCAGAAAAAAAAACAATTGAAAAAATTGAGCCAAAAATAGAAGAAAATAATGTTATAAAACTCGAAACTCAAAAAGATGAACCAGAAATTTTTGATAAAAAAAATGAAGTAGAAACTGAAGAAGCATTAGTCTTAACTAACGAGGTTCATGAAAACAAAACAAAAGAAAATTTTAAAGCCAATCAAACTTTATCTCCAGCTGTTAGAAAAATAGTTAGTGAAAAAAAGATTGATATTGAAACGATTAAAGGTTCTGGAAAAGATGGTAGAGTTTTAAAAGGTGACTTAATTAATTTGATGGGTGTCAATCCTCAACCTTCAGAAAGAAAAATTAAGTATGGTCAAGAAGAGAGAATTAAAATGACCCGATTAAGACAAACAATAGCTAAAAGATTAAAACAAGCACAAGAAAATGCAGCTTTATTAACTACTTTTAATGAAGTTGATATGACAAATGTCATGGAAATGAGAAAAGAAAATCAGGAAGATTTTCAAGAAAGATATGGAATTAAATTAGGTTTCATGTCATTTTTTGTTAAGGCTTGTGTGGTAGCTTTAAAAAATTTCCCAGCTGTCAATGCAGAAATAGAAGGAGATGAAATAGTTTATAAAAATTATTATAACGTAAGTTTCGCAGTTGGAACTGAAAAAGGATTAGTAGTTCCAGTTCTTAAAAATGCAGATGAATTATCTTTCGCAGAAATAGAAAAAAATATTAAACAAATTTCTGAAAAAGCAAAAGATGGGAAACTTACAATTGAAGATCTACAAGGAGGAACGTTTACTATCAGTAATGGAGGTGTTTATGGGTCAATGCTTTCAACTCCTATATTAAATTTACCTCAATCAGGTGTATTAGGTATGCATAACATTGTAGATAGACCAATTGTGGTTGATGGAGAAATTAAAATTAGACCAATTATGTATTTAGCTTTGTCGTATGATCACAGAATTATTGATGGCAAAGAATCAGTTTCATTTTTAAAAATGATAAAGGAAAATTTAGAAAATCCAAAAAGGTTATTTTTAGATATTTAAATGTCAGATAAATTTCAAGCAGTAGTTATCGGTGGTGGTCCTGGAGGCTACGTTTGTGCAATAAGATTAGCACAATTAGGTTTTAAAACAGCATGCATAGAATCTAGAGGTTCCTTAGGTGGAACTTGTTTGAACATAGGTTGTATTCCTTCCAAAAGTTTACTAAATTTATCAGAAGAATTTCATAGAGTTAAACATTTGTCTAACAAAGGTATTGAGATTGGAGAGATAAAACTTAATTTAACGAAAATGATGAAGAATAAGGATAAAGCAGTAACTGTTTTAACTAAAGGAGTAGAGTTTTTATTAAAGAAAAATAAAGTGACTTATTTTAAAGGAACAGGAAGTTTTAAATCAAAAAATGAAATTTCTATCAAGGATGATAAAAATAAAGAAACCTTAATTCAGGCAGATAAAATAATAATTGCAACAGGATCAGAACCAGTGTCTCTACCTAACATTGAATTTGATGAAAAAGTTATTGTTTCTTCAACAGGTGCTTTGAAATTTGAAAAAGTACCCAAAAAGATGATTGTCGTAGGAGGGGGTTATATCGGGTTAGAAATGGGATCAGTTTGGTCAAGACTTGGTACCGAGGTTCATGTAGTTGAATTTTTAGATCATATTACACCAGGTATGGATAAAGAAATTTCGAATGAATTTATGAAAATTTTGAAAAAACAAGGAATTAATTTTCATATGAAACATAAAGTTGAAGGAATAATAAAGAATAAATTAGGAGCTATTGTCTCCACAAAAGACGAAAATGGTAAGAAAAAAGATTTTGAGTGTGATGTAGTTCTAATTTCTGTTGGTAGAAAACCAAATACAAGTGGACTAAACCTAGAAAAGATTGGAATAGAATTAGATGAAAAAAAAAGAATTAAAACCAGCAAAAGCTTTCAAACTAATCTAGATAATATTTTTGCGATTGGAGATGTGATAACTGGGCCAATGCTAGCACATAAGGCAGAAGATGAAGGAATTGCAGTTGCAGAAAATATTGCTGGTCAGTCTGGACATGTTAATTATGATACTATTCCAGGAGTAGTTTATACAACCCCAGAAGTTGCATCTATAGGAAAGACTGAGGAACAATTAAAAGAAAAAAATATTAAATATAAAATAGGTAAGTTTTCATTTATGGCAAACTCTAGAGCTAAAGCAATTGATGATGCAGAAGGTTTTGTAAAAATTTTAGCTGATGCAAAAACTGATAAAGTTTTAGGAGCTCATTTAATAGGACCACATGCAGGTGAATTAATAGCTGAAATAGGTGTTGCTATGGAATTTGGTGCAAGTTCTGAGGATATTGCGAGAACATGTCATGCCCACCCTACATTTTCTGAAGCAGTAAAAGAAGCTGCACTATCTGTTGATAAAAGAGCAATACACTCTTAGTATCGTATAATTTAAAACAAATATTAAATATTAAGGATTTATTGGTTGTCTATTATCAACACTTTCTCCAGCTTTGAAAGTTTGACCAGAGTTTAAGACTGTATAAGTATTATCAGCAAAATTATATCTACAATTACCACCACCGCACGATGACGCAATATTCCCACTTGCTGAAGCACCTTCTGTCATAACCCATCTATAATTACTTCCAGGTCTACCAGGGTAAATTTTGTTTCCATTACCATCAGTTGTGTACCAATTAGGCATACTGCCATTAAAACAATCTGGATTACATGCATGAGACCCTGAACCAGATATCATATTACCATTTTCATCGACTATTATACCAGCTCCTTTTCCACTGTGTGGTGGTTTGTAATTAAAAATAGTTTGTTTAGGTCCACTTGATGCAGATGCTGATAATGTACTTTGAGATGCACATTTATATGATTCTTCTTTTGACATTACTGAAGTTGTTTCTGAAGACCATTTCGACTCAACAACCTTTGTATATTTTAAATCTTTTTTTTGAGAAACATATTGAACTTGATACGAACCTGAAACACTTGATGCTGATATTACAACTTCACCTTTATTACAAATATTTTGACCAACAACATCTTTATTTCCGTCATAAGGATTTTTAAGATTAGAAGATTTAAAAAAATTAGAAATACCTGCAACACTTGGCTCAGAATTTGAGCTACAGCCATGATTACTAAACGCTTGTGCAGATGGATTAATTCTACAATTTGCAAGCTCATTATTCATTGTTTTTACAATTTGATTAAAATTTGACAATGAAGCCTTATCTTGACTAGTAGAAACATAACCGTTGTATGTTACAACTCCAACTGCAGATAAAATACTGATTATGGCCACAACAACCAAAAGTTCTATTAATGCAAATCCTTTTTTCATTTAACAACTTAATAAATTATATCAAAATCTATGATTTATTGTAATGTAAATAAATGAAAAAAAAATTGATAATTTCTCTATCTTTAAGTTGGTTATTAATTGTTGGTTATTTAACCTGGTATAACGGCCTCAAATCATCTGGAAGATATAAAGGCTTTAACTGGGAAGAATGGTTATGGTTTGGTTTAATTCCTCTTTTGTCTGTTTATTTCTTTTATTTTATATGGAAACCAGAGGCTTTTAAAAACGTTATTAAAGATATAAAGTCATTATTTAATTAATATGGAAATTGCAATTTTTACCCCTAATTTAGAAATATTTTACCAAGATGGTATAATGCTATTAAACTATATAATTGAACAAGTTTTAGAGATCACAGCTCAAATAAAAATCTAATTTGCTTTCAAATAACTTTTTTCTAATTTTTGTTATTGGTGCTGTAATAGGTAGTTTTCTGAATGTATGTATCTACCGTTTACCAAAAAATCTTGATATTATTTACACAAGATCTTTCTGTCCAAAATGTAAAAAAAAGATTAATTGGTTTGATAATATCCCCTTAGTTTCATTTATAATTTTAAAATTTAGATGTCGGTGTGGAAAAAAATCAATTTCATTACAGTATTTTGTAGTGGAACTAATTTCGGCATTATTTTTATGTTTTGTTTTTGCTGTAGTATCTAATTATTTGGATATTATAATTATAAGTTTAATTTTTTATATTTTTATTGTTATTTTTTTTATTGATATAAAACATTTTATCATTCCAGATAGTTTAAACTTTTCTCTAATATCTATAGGTATTATAAAGAATTTCTTTCCCGAAACATCTTTAAATCTAAATCAAGATATGTTCCAATCTTTATTTGGTGGAGCTTTAGGATACTTTGTTATTTGTTTGATAATAGTTTTATATAAAAAAATTAAAAAAGTTGAAGCAATGGGTTTTGGAGATGCTAAACTTTTAGCTGGGATTGGGTTTTTGTTAGGTTTTCAATCAATTTTTATAACGTTATTTATTGCAGCAATTCTAGGTTTGATTTTTTCAATACCTAATTTAATGACTGGAAAAAGTTCTCTTAAAACTGCTATACCTTTTGGACCTTTTTTAATTTTAGCTTCAATTATTTATTTTATATATTTTTAATTGAGAAGTTTTTAATTAATCAATTTCTCTCCAATACAGAGTTTGAACTGCACCTCCAGTGCTATTTCCTCCACTGTCTCCAGTTATCAAATTACCACTTGAGGTGAAACCATCGCCAATATTCTCCTTTGCTTGACCTGCTATACCTACATATAATTTATCACCTTGCACTACAACTTTAGACAATACTCCAGAGCCAAGATGGACACTCAACTCTAGATCTCCACAGAGGGTATCATATGCTTCTAAAATTGCCTTTCCTGTTGAACAAGCACTCGCAGCAGATGGTTCGTAGATTGGAAAAAAAACTCGATCTTTGTGTACTGTTGGTTCTGCTGTAATTTTTTGCCTATTTGGTAAATCTATATACCAGCCAAGCTTGTCTGCAGCTGGGCATCCTGATTTAGTACACTTAGAAATATTTCCAGTAGGTGAAACATTAACAAAATTTGGAAAATCTTTATCTTTTATTCCATAAACCCTATTTTGAATTGAAGCAGAGTCCTCACGCAACTTTTGTGTATTCCCAGTTCCAAAGTATAACCATAAATTATTATCATTATTTATTGTTGCCGATGATTTGGTAAAAATATATCTACCATTAGTCGAAGTTGTTTCAGCTTCAAATAAAGTTGTTGTGCTTATATTTTCTTTAATTGTTTTATAACTTGAGCTACTAGAATTGAAATCTATTGAATAATTTTCAGTTAAATTTATTTTTGTTACTTTTCCCTCAAGATCGTTTGCATATATCAATGCTCCATTGTAATTTGCCTTGCCAGTACCATCTGCTGTTATTACAGTTAAATCTGCAGGAATGCCGTTGACAACATCGTTAGATAGCCTTGTAAAAGTATAATTACCAGAATTAGGATCATCTCCAGTAGGAATATTCGGCCAAGCCTCTTCGAATTCAACTTTGTCTACACAATCTAAATCTCCAACTGCTTTATAATTGATAGTATGTGCAACTGATGGAGTAAACTCTGATACTATATAATCAACTGAAGAGGGATTAAAACAAATATCATTTCCTTGATAATCAAATATTCTATTTTTATTTCCATCATCATCCTCTGATAAAAGATTACTAGTTTTAGATACTACGCCACTCTCCTTTTGACTCTCTACTCTCTTATCTTCTATGTCAATGACTTTTAATAATTTACCCTCATTTTCTAAGTCGACAACAAATACAGCTGAACCTATGTCAGGATCTACAGAACCATTATAACCTCCTCCAAACACCGCCACCCACTTATCTGTTGGATTAACTTGACCATCATTAGTACTATCAACTTTTATTCTAATAATTCTCGGAGTGGACCATGTCTCACCTAATTTACGATAATCTAATTCAGGATCAATTTTGCCATTTGAATAATTAAGATTATTTATATTACCATCAGAATTCCAGTGAGTTATGTCTTTACTTATTGAGTCGTTTTTAATCGAAAAAATTTGTTTTGGTTCCTCAAAATTCGTTATATCTAAAGCAAAAAATCCGCTACCTCCAGCGCCAAACCCGTTTATTAAAATGGTTCTCCATCTAGGATTTGATATATTGTCATCCGGCGTGTCATCAAAGAAAATATCTCTCACTACAGGAGAGCTGTCTATACCATAAATTGGATTAGTTGCATTTGCTTTGGATGAGGGAATTCCTGATAAATTCTCCATTATTGCAGGAGGAATAAATCCCCAAAGCTCTTCACCATTTTTATTATCATCTGTTTTAAAAACGTGTAAAATTCCATTATTTGCTCCAGTAATTATAACTTCTTCTCTATGTTGACAACTCACTCCACAATCCAATGAAGATTTAAATCTTTCATAATTATTCTTGATCCTGTAATTTGCATCTGTTTTATCAAAATTTGAAATGGTTGAAGTTTTTGTTGAAGCATCTGGAGGGCCAACAACTATTATGTTAGAATGATAAATGTCGGCAAGTTTATGAATACTTGAAGTTCTATTATCATTATCTTGATTATAAGTATCTTCACCTCTTATAAAGTTTATTATATTATCTATTTGAGTGTCTGTCGGAGAACTTTCTGGATATATTAAAGCTCTTATCTCATCTCTATTTGTCGTAGTAAAATTGTTTAGACCAGTAGTTGATATTCCGGCTGTCCAAATTCGTCTAGAGTCTTCTGTCCTTGTATTAAGTGTCTCTGATGCATCCCATACTTCATCGCCGAGTTTACCATCATTATCTAGTTTGTATTTTTTAACACTTCCTTCCCACTGTTTACTACTTTCGTATACGAATGTTGCTTGGTAAATATAATCATCTGTTTGAGTATCCGCCGTAATTGCAGGAGTAGTAAAAGTTAATCTTCCAGAGGTAGCCTGTTTAATTGCATCACGTAAAGCACTTAAAAGAGCATCTTCATTTTCTGCAAATAATGGTTGATCAGTACCTCCTGCTTGAGCCGTACTAAAATAATTTTGACGAGCATCTCCTTCTACTGCAAAACCAATCATGAACGTTTTTATCGATTTTCCTTTATCACGATTTCTCAAACTATTTAGTTTATCTACTACAGCATCATTACTACCCCACTCACCATCACTAATAAAAATTATAAAATTTAACGCACATTCTTCACCATAATTTGGGACTTTTCCAAAACGGGTCTGACCAGTGTAATATTCCTCAGCTTTTCTAAGTGCATAATGTGCCCTAGTTCCACC
>JACWEO010000013.1 GCA_014653355.1 Pelagibacterales bacterium SAG-MED47
AAGGAAACTTTAAAAACAGAGGCCAAAAAATACTTAGATATATTCAAAGACCATCCATATATTTTTAATTTAGGTCATGGAGTTTTGCCTGAAACAAATCCTAGTATGATGGATTATCTTGTAAAAATGGTAAAAGATTACTAATGGAAAAAAATTTTACACATCCTGAAGTAAAGTTTGGAAAAACAGGAGTTTTGATTATAAATCTAGGCACTCCAGACTCTACAAATTGGTTTGACATTAGAAAATATTTAAAAGAATTTCTCTCAGATAGGAGGGTTATTGAAGTAAACCCTTTAATTTGGCAAGTTATTTTAAATGTTTTTATATTAAACTTCAGACCTTCAAAAACTGCCAAAGCTTACAAAGAAATATGGATGGAAAAAGAAAACATTTCACCTTTACTATATTATACAAAAAAACAATCAGATAAAATTTCAAAGTTAATTTCGAGAGAAAACTTAATTATTGATTTTGCAATGAGGTATGGAAATCCAAGCATAAAAACTAAAATTTCTAAATTACATGAGATCGGTTGTGAAAATTTAGTTATCTTGCCTTTATATCCACAATATGCAGCAGCAACCACGGCAACTGTTTGTGATGAGGTGTATAGAACTTTAATGAAGATGAGATGGCAACCATCTTTAAAAATAATACCTCATTATGAATCTGAACCCTTATACATTGATGCATTAGTAAATTCTGTAAAGAAAAAAATAAATGAAATCAGTTGGGAGCCTGATTTGATACTTGCATCTTATCACGGTATTCCACAAAAATACTTTGATAAAGGAGATCCTTATCATTGTTATTGTCATAAAACCACAAGACTTATTTCAGAAAAATTCAATTCTATAGAAATGAAAACAACATTTCAGTCAAGATTTGGTCCACAAGAATGGCTGCAACCCTATACTGATAAAACCTTGGAAAATTTACCAAAGCAAGGAAAAAAAAACGTTCTTGCGATATGTCCTGGTTTTTCTTCAGATTGTGTTGAAACGTTAGAAGAAATTTTAATTCAAGGCAAAGATAGTTTTATAAATGCCGGAGGTCAAAATTTTGATATGATACCTTGTTTGAATGATTCTGATGATCATATCAATTTATTAAAATCTCTAATCCAAAGATCACTTAGACAATGAATACTTATTTGTTTTTTAAAGCACTTCATTTAATTTCAGTGATTTCATGGATGGCTGGTTTGTTATATTTACCAAGAATTTTTGTTTATCACGCTCAAAATAATTCAAAACCAATTATATCAGATGTATTTAAGGTTATGGAAAAAAAATTATTTTTTTATATCATGACCCCAGCTATGGTCCTATCGTGGATTTTTGGATTACTACTAATTTATGAAATTGGTTTTCAACAATTAGGACAAATTTGGATGATTTTAAAAGTAATATTTGTAATCATGCTAACTCTATATCATTTTTATTTAGGTAAGGTTTTGTATCTATTTAAATTAGATCTTAACAAACATAGTCATAAATTTTATCGATGGATTAATGAAATACCTACAATATTGCTAATTTTGATAGTTTTTGTCGTAATTTTTAAGCCTATCTAGGGTTGAATAATATAAAATACATTATATATTAAGTTTACTTATTAAGTCCTTAATAATTTTAATCATGAATATACAAGAACTCAAACTTAAATCATCTGAACAACTTATTAGCCAAGCTGAAGAATTGGGAATAGAAAATGCAAGTACTCTTCGTAAACAAGAAATTCTTTTTGCTATTTTAAAAAAAGTTGCAGAAAAAGAGGAGATTACTGGAGCTGGAGTACTACAACTTTTGCAGGATGGTTTTGGTTTTCTTAGAGCTATGGAGTCTAATTACCTTCCAGGACCAGATGATATTTATGTAAGTCCAAGTCAAATAAGAAAGTTTGGATTAAGAACTGGCGATACCGTTGAAGGTCCTGTTAGGGCCCCTAAGGAAGGTGAAAGATACTTTGCTCTCCTACAAGTCAGTAAAATTAATTTCGAAGAGCCTGAAAAATCTCGTCACAAAATAGCTTTTGATAACTTAACTCCATTATATCCAGATAAGCAATTAGTTATGGAAGTTGAAATGGTTAAAATTGAAAAGAAACCTGATTTAACTCCCAGATTAATAGATCTTGTAAGTCCAATCGGTAAAGGACAAAGATCAATAATCATCTCACCTCCAAAGGCAGGTAAAACAATGATTTTACAAAGTATAGCTAATTCAATAGCCAGAAATTATCCAGAATGTTATTTGATTGTATTGTTGATTGATGAGAGACCAGAAGAAGTTACGGATATGCAAAGAACGGTAAAAGGCGAGGTAATTAGCTCTACTTTTGATGAACCAGCTCAACGTCATGTCGCAGTAGCTGAAATGGTTATAGAAAAAGCAAAAAGATTAACCGAACATAAAAAAGATGTAGTTATATTGCTAGATTCGATTACAAGATTGGGTCGAGCTTATAATGCTGTTATTCCTAGTTCAGGAAAAGTTTTAACAGGTGGTGTTGATGCAAACGCACTTCAGAGACCAAAAAGATTTTTTGGTGCAGCTAGAAATATTGAAGAGGGTGGTTCTTTAACAATTATATCCACTGCCCTAATTGATACAGGAAGCAGAATGGACGAAGTAATTTTTGAGGAATTTAAAGGGACAGGTAATAGCGAAACTGTCCTTGATAGAAAGATTGCAGACAAAAGAATATACCCAGCAATTGATATTACCAAATCTGGTACAAGAAGAGAAGAACTTCTATTTGATAAAAACGATTTACAGAAAATGAATGTGTTAAGAAGAATTATTGCTCCAATGGGCACCATGGATGCTATAGAATTTATCAATTCTAAACTTAAAGATACAAAAAACAATGCTGAGTTCTTTAATTCAATGAACAAACCTGCTTAATTAAGTTTTCCAATCTATCAGAATAAAAGTTATAATATTTTATGACTATTTATGCTTTATCAACTGGTCCAGGCGTTTCTGGCGTTGCTATTGTAAGAATTTCAGGTCCAGAGGCTTCTGAGGTAATTAAATCACTTACAAAAAGAGATATCCCCAAGCCAAGAGTGGCAACCCTAAGAAAAATAAACAATATCAACACTTCTGAGCTTATTGATGAGGGCATAATAATATGGTTTCCAGGGCCTCAGAGCTACACAGGAGAGGATATGGCAGAAATTCATATCCATGGTGGTAAGGCTGTAATCTTAGCACTCCAAAATGAGATATCCAAAGTAAAAAATTGTCGGTTAGCAGATCCAGGTGAGTTTACAAAGATTGCCTTTCAAAATGGAAAGATAAATTTACTAAAAGCTGAGAGTATTGCTGATTTAATTTCATCAGAGACTGAAATTCAAAGATTACAAGCCATTAAAATTATGAAAGGCAAATCTTCTGAAAAATTTAATAAGCTTAGAGAAAAATTGTTGAAACTTTTATCATTTGTTGAAGCCAAAATAGATTTCCCCGAAGAAGAATTGCCAGAGGAAAACTTAAAAAAAATTAAACAAGATTCTTCAAATGTATTAAATGAGATTCAAAAAATTCTAAATGATCAAAAGGTTGGAGAGATAATCCGTGAGGGTTTTAAAATTGCAATAGTAGGACCAACTAATGCAGGCAAATCGAGTTTATTAAATAATTTATCAAATAGAGAAGTTGCAATTGTCTCTGAAATTGCTGGTACTACACGAGATGTTATTGAGACACACCTTAACATAGATGGGTATTCAGTTATCGTTTCAGACACAGCAGGTATAAGAGACTCAAAAGATGAAATTGAAAAAAAAGGTGTAAAGCTATCACTTAAAAAAGCCGAAAATGCTGACCTAAAATTAGTAGTAGTTGACGCTAAAAACATTGATTTAAGCGGTTTTCTGAATGATTTACTTAAAAAAGATGCAATTTTAGTTGTTAATAAATCAGATCTTCTTAAAGAAAAATTAGACACGAAAATTCTTAAGTTTAATCATGTTCTAATTTCATTAAAAGATAATTTAAATATAGATGTTTTAATTTCAAAAATTAAAAACAATTTAAAAAAAAAATTTATAGTTGAAGAGGATATTTTAATTACAAGAGAAAGACATAGACAACATCTTATACAGTGTTGTGATCATTTGAAAAATTTTTTGGATAAAAATGATAAAAAAGATTTTGACAAAGGAGCTGAGGATTTAAGATTAGCAACTAGACATTTAGGTATGATTGTTGGAAAAGTCGACGTAGAGGAGATATTAGGTAGCATTTTCAACGATTTTTGTATTGGAAAATAATAGCAAATTTGCTGTACTTTTAGCCCTTTTTTCATCTTTTTCGTTGATAAATATAGCTTATTTAAGAAAAAAAACTCAAATCTTGTAAATATTTTAATCGAATATAAATTTACTTCATGAAAAAAGATTTATCTTTTGATGTGGTAGTGATTGGTGGAGGCCATGCGGGTTGCGAGGCAGCAGCAGCTTCTGCACGTCTTGGAATTAATACTGCTCTTTTCACTCACAATAAAGATACCATAGGTGAAATGTCATGTAATCCTGCTATCGGTGGTTTAGGAAAAGGACATCTTGTAAGAGAAATAGATGCTCTAGATGGTGTTATGGGTGAGGTAGCAGATAAGTCTGGAATACAGTTTAGATTATTAAATATAAGCAGAGGACCAGCAGTAAGAGGGCCAAGAACGCAATCTGATAGATCATTATATCGCAAATTTATGCAAGAAAAACTTGCAAACTATTGTAATTTAAGCATTTTTTCTGACCCAGTAACTAAGTTTATTTTTTTAAATAATGAAATAAATGGATTTATAACACAAAAAGGCAATAAAGTAAGTTGTAGTAAGTTAATCTTAACAACTGGCACATTTTTAAACGGATTGATACATATTGGAGATGAGAAAACGCCAGCCGGTAGATTTAATGAAAAACCTAGCACAGGTTTAAGTGAACAGTTGGAGAAATATAATTTTAAAATCGGTAGATTGAAAACAGGTACTCCTCCAAGGTTAGACTCTAGAACTATTAATTTTACAAACTTAGAAAAACAATCCGCTGATCATGATCCTTATTTTTTTTCTTTCCTAACTAAGAAAAACTTTAATAAGCAAGTATCCTGCTCCATGACCTATACCAATGAAAAGGTTCACAGGATTATTGAAAAAAATTTATCTAAAAGTGCAATGTACTCTGGTAACATACAAGGTGTTGGTCCAAGATATTGTCCTTCAATTGAGGATAAAATTGTAAAATTTGCAGACAAGACTAGGCATCAGATATTTTTAGAGCCAGAGGGCCTAAATGATCATACAATTTACCCAAATGGTATATCAACATCTCTACCTGAAGTTGTGCAACATGAAATACTTAATAATATCAATGGTTTAGAAAATGTAAAAGTAATTAGACCAGGGTACGCCATAGAATATGACTATATTGACCCTAGAGAACTTTTTTTGACATTGGAGACAAAAAAAATCAGGAATTTATATCTTGCAGGGCAAATTAATGGAACTACAGGGTATGAGGAGGCAGCTGCTCAAGGTCTTATAGCAGGTATTAACGCTGCTCTCTCCTTAAAGGATTGCGAACCTTTTATTTTGGATCGATCAGATGCTTATATCGGAGTTATGATCGATGACCTAGTGACGAAAGGTGTTGCTGAGCCATATAGGATGTTTACTTCTAGAGCTGAGTACAGGTTAAGTCTTAGATCTGATAATGCAGATTTGAGGCTAACCAACAAAGGAATCAAGATTGGATTGATTTCAAATTTGAGAAAGGAGATATTTGAGGATAAATTTCAAAAATTAAGTAAAATTTCTATGCAAATGGTCAATTTGAATATTTCTCCATCTAAAGCAGAAAAATTTGGTATAAAAATAGCGAAGGATGGAGTTTCTAGATCTGCTGAGGAAATTCTAACTCAAAAAGATGTAAATATGAGAAAAATTAGAGAGATTTGGCCAGAAACTTTAAATCATGGCTCTGAGATAGATCAACAAATTGAAATTAACTCACATTATAGAGGTTATTTAAAAAGGCAAAAGGCAGATATCCTTGCCTTTAAAAGGGATGAAAATTTATCAATTCCAAATAATATTGACTATGATCAATTTTCTGGCCTTTCTAATGAAGTTAAGGCTAAATTCAAGGAAATAAGGCCTAAAACACTGGGCCAAGCCCTAAGGATTGACGGAATAACACCCGCAGCTGTATATATTTTGTTGTCACACGTCAAAAGAAGGTCTATTAAGCATATAGCTTAATGGATAACGTAATTTTAAATTCTTACTCTAAAATTTCTAATCTAAATGTTTCACGTGAAACTTGTAATGACCTTGAGAACTTAATTTCTATGATCCAAGAAAAAAATAAAGAAATAAACTTAATCAGTAAGAAAAATGATGAAAAAAATGCTATTAGGGAGCGTCATATACTTGATTCTGCACAAATAGTTGATTTTGTTGATTTAAATTATCATACAACCTGTGATTTAGGTACTGGAGGAGGTATGCCTGGATTAATAGTAGCGATAGCAATGAAAAAAATTAAAAATACAATGAAAATCAATCTTTATGAAAAAAGCTATAATAAATGTGTTTTTTTAAAGGAAGTGTCAAAAAAATTGAATTTGAACACAGAGATAATTCACAAAGATATTTTTACAGTTAAAAATATTGAAACAGGAACAATAATGTCAAGAGCTTTTAAACCTATGCCGGTAATTCTAAATTTGGTTAGAGAAAATTTTAAAAAATATAAAAATATAATTTTTTTTATGGGTAGTAGTGGAAAAAAAATTTTAAATAAAACATTAAGAGAATGGGATTTAGATTACGAAGTAAAAAAAAGTTTAACCAATGATGATTCATTTATATTAAATATTCAAAAGATTAGAAAAAAAATTAAATGAAAATAATTTCTATAATAAATCAAAAGGGTGGGGTTGGAAAAACAACAACAGTGATAAACCTAGCTTCTGCTTTATCTCAACAAGGTAAAAAAATTTTAGTAATTGATCTTGATCCTCAAGGAAATGCTACTACAGGATTAGGACTTTCTAATAATGAACAGTCTAATCAAACTATTTATGGAATTTTAAATGGAACCATGCCTATTTCTGATGTGATTAAGAAAACTAAGTTTCAAAATTTAGATTTAATTATTTCGAATGTCGATTTATCTGGATTAGAAGTTGAAACAGCTGGTGATAATGATAGGGCCTTTATTTTGAAGAGTAAATTAACCTCATATTTAAACGATTCTAGAGCTTTGTATGATTATATACTCATAGACTGTCCTCCTTCATTAAGTTTATTGACTGTAATGGCCTTAGTATCCTCTAATTCATTGTTGGTACCTCTCCAAACTGAATTTTTTGCTTTAGAGGGATTAACTCAACTCATGAAAACAATCGAACGTATAAAAGTTAACTTAAACCCTGAATTAGAGATTCAGGGAATACTTTTAACGATGTACGATAGAAGAAACAAGCTTTCGTCCCAAGTCGAACAGGAAGCGAGAGATTATTTTAAAGACAAAGTCTATCAAACAGTTATTCCAAGAAATGTAAGGTTGTCTGAAGCACCATCACACGGCATGCCTGTACTTATTTACGACAAAAATTGTCCTGGAAGTAAATCATATTATAATTTCACTGATGAGTTTATAAATCAAGAAAACAAAATCGGGAGTGCTGCATAATGAACACAATTAAAAAAGGTCTTGGCCGAGGATTATCTTCCCTAATTGGAGAAACTAAAGTTGAAGCTAGAACTAACAAATTACTTTTAAGTGATGTAATACCAAACAAATACCAGCCAAGAAAAAATTTTGATGAAGATATGTTAAATGATTTATCTAATTCAATAAAAGAAAGAGGTGTTATACAGCCAATCATAGTAAGAAAGTCTAATTCTGAAAATTCTAAGTATGAAATTATAGCGGGGGAAAGAAGGTGGCTTGCTGCGAGAAAAGCTGGTCTCCATGAAATTCCAGTTATTGTGACGGAAGCAGATGACTTAAAATCCCTAGAATTTGCAATTGTTGAAAATGTTCAGAGGCACGATCTTAATCCCATGGAAGAGGCACAAGGTTATAAAAGACTTATTGATGAATTTCGTTATGATCAAGAAAAAGTCTCAAGATTTATTGGAAAGAGTAGAAGTTATATAACTAACTCGTTAAGGTTATTAAATTTACCTAGTGAAGTTTTAAAATTCGTTGAACAAAAAAAAATTTCATCTGGACATGCAAAAATATTAGTAGGGCTAGATAATGCTTTATTTGTTGCTAATAAGATTATTGAAAAAAAATTATCAGTTCGTCAAGCAGAAAACTTTGTCAAAATTTTTAAAAAAAAACCCAGCAAAAATATCAACTTTAAAGATATTAATATAAAAAATTTAGAACAATCTATTTCAGAAAAAATTGGTTTAAATGTAGTAATAAAAAATAATAAGAAAAATAAAGGGACAATCACTCTATCTTATCATGATATTGATCAGCTAAATAAATTAATAGAAATAATTAAGGCTAATTATTAATTCTCGAAGATTGTTCAATAATAAAGTTTTGAAGTATATTGACTGATGTTTGTGAATTTTTTTTTAGTAACAATTCAACGTCATTTATATTTTTAATTAATTTTATTAAGTCATCTTTTTTCCACTCAGTTAGTTGATTTCTAACAATATCCTTATCCTTCCAAAATATTGGAGGTTTACTCATCGAAATAACTTGGTCTATATTTTTGTTTTTTTCTAATTCTTCAGTTAACTTGAGAAGTCTCTTTGACTTAGTTAAAAACGATCTAATTATAATAATATTATCCTCAGGTGCAAATATGTTTTCGTTTAGTGTTCGAAGAGTTTGTTTTGTATTCTTAGATAAACTTAAATCTACTATTTTGTTTATACTATGATTTTCTGAAAGATTAGTTAATTTAATTAAATCCTCTATATCTATTTTTTTTCTACTCCTTGAAAAATTTTCAATTTTGTCTAATTCACTTTTTAAATTTTTTCTATCTTCAGATGCCCTTTCCACAATAATGTTTATAGATTCGTTAGAAATAGTAATTTTCTTTGATTTAAAAAATGTAAAAGCAATATTTAATAATGTTTTATTATCATCTTTATATACTGGAACACAAATTAAATTCTTTTCTTTCTCAAAAAAATTTCTGAGTTTTGATTTTTTTTCTAGGGTTCTTGACAACAATATTATAATTATATCTTTAATTTTTCTTTCTAAAATTTCTTCAATTTCATTTTTAAATTTTTCTGTAACTTCGTTAATTAAGATTAACTTTTTATCATTGAAAAATGATTGCGAATATATACTATTATAAAAGTTTTCTAAATTACCATAAACTTCCTTCTCCGAATATCTAAAAATATTTTCTGTTGTATAATTTGGAGTTATTTTTGAGATAATATCTTCTTTTAATCCTTCATTTTCTCCATATATCAAAAAAATATTATTTTTTCCTAAAAAGTTCTTTATTTCATAGCTTTTTTTTATCATTGAATACTCAATAAATAATTATTTATATCAATAATTATTAGACCAACTAAATCATTAATTAGATTTTTTTCGTATTGTTTTAACTCAAATTGACTATCTAAATTATCATAATCGACCTTTTTATTAATTTCGAATTTATTCAATTTTTTATCATTTTCATAAATTTCTAAAAAAGTAGTGATTTCAAGGGTATATCCTGTAACTTTACCAGAGGTATCCTTTGATGTCACATTTCTAGCTGATTGACTTTCTATATTTATTTTAAAAGATCTTGTTGCATTCTTGTTCTGAATGTATCTTTTAAAATTGTTACCTAGTTTTTTATTTATTTTTGAATCACCTTTAAATACAGTTTCAGTTATTTTAAAATCTGATTTTTCAATTTTATTAACAACTTTATAACCACATGAAGATATAGTTATTAGGCTTAAGATTAATATAATTTGTATAATTTTCATTTTACTATAAGATTTATAATTTTATTTGGTACTAATATCTTTTTAATAATTTTTTTATCATGAATGTAAACATTTATTTTTTTATTTTCATTTATCATTTTCATAATACTTTCCTCACTGGTGTCTTTTTTAATTTTCCAAACATCTCTTTTTCTTCCATTTATTTGTATAACTAAATTTATTTTTTCATTTTTAAGGTAATTTTCATTTGTCACAGGCCAAATATCTTTTTCTATCTTTTTAAATTTTGAAAGTTCAGAGAGGCATTCTGAAGAAAAATGAGGAGCAAATGGACTTAACATTACAAGAATTTTTGAATAACTTAATACTAATGAAGCACTATTTATTGAAGTATTTAATTCTTTTGAAATAAAATTATACATTTCATAAAAGTTTGCAATTATCACATTATATCTAAAATTCTCTATATTGTTCGAAATTTTTTCAATTAAAGAATTTGTAAAATTACTTATATTTTCATTAACACTATCTTTTTCATTTAAATCGATTTTTTTCATTATATTAGTGTGTAATCCCCAAAGTTTTTGTATAAATTTGTAGGAACCTTCCATACCTTCGGTAGACCACTGAACATCCTTTTCTGGAGGACTATCAGACATAATGAATAACCTAACAGCATCTGCACCATAATTTTCAATCATTTCTTCAGGATCTATAGTATTTTTTTTAGATTTTGACATAGACTCGGAGGGCCCTCTTTTTACTGCCTCATCTTTATTTGTCCTTTTAAAAAATTTTTCCCCGTCATCTGAAAATACTTCATCTGGACTTAGCCAATTGTTGTTTATGTCTTTATAAGTTTCGTGACAAACCATTCCTTGCGTAAAAAGTCCTTCAAAAGGTTCAGTAATTTTAAATTTAGAATTTTTGTAATTTAAGGCTTTCATAAAAAACCTTGAATATAAGAGGTGTAATATTGCATGCTCTACTCCTCCTATATATTGATCTACTGGCATCCAGTAATTTATTTCTTCTATATTAAAACCATAAGTTTCATTTTGAGGAGAGCAGAATCTTAAAAAGTACCAAGAGGAATCTACAAACGTATCAAGCGTATCAGTTTCTAATTCACAAATTTGACCATTTATTTCTACTTTTTTCCATTCCTCCTGATGATCAAGAGGATTTCCTTTTGTATTAAGATTTATATTTTCGGGCAATTTAATAGGTAATAATGAGTCTGGTACTTTTACAATACTGTTGCTCTTATCATAAGCAATAGGAATTGGGCATCCCCAATATCTTTGTCTTGATATTCCCCAATCTTTTAATCTGAAGTTTATTTTCTTTGCACCAAGATTTTTTTTCTCAATAACTTTAATAGCTTCTAAAACAGATTCTTCTGGCGCTTTCTTACCATTTAAAAATTTTGAATTGTATATTACACCTGGTCCTGTGTAAGCCTTGTCTTTAACTATAAGATCCCCATCATGATCGAAAGGTTTTACCACCGGCAATACATCTAATTTGTACTTTCTAGCAAAATCTAAATCTCTTTGATCATGACCAGCGCTACCAAAAATAGCTCCAAATCCGTAATCCATTAGTACAAAATTGGCAAAAAAAACTGGAACTTTTATTTTTTCATCAAAAGGGTTTATTGCAAACAAATGTGTATTGAAACCAAGCTTTTCAGCTTGGGCAATTGCTTCTTCAGTCGTTCCCATTTTCGTACATTCCTTTTTAAATTTTTGAAAATTGGTATCGTCTTTGAATAGCTTTGATAAAGGATGGTCTACAGATAAAGCTAAGAATGAACATCCGAACAAGGTATCAGGCCTTGTTGTAAAGATCTTTATTTCTTTAAATTCATCACATTTATCTAATTTAAAATCAATTTCACATCCAAATGATTTACCAATCCAGTTTTTTTGCATTACCTTGACTTTGTTTGGCCAATTATCAAGTTTTTCTAAACCGGATAATAAATCTTCAGAGAATTTTTTAATATTAAAAAACCATTGGTTTAGTTTCTTTCTTTCAACTACTGCACCTGATCGCCAACCTTTTCCATCAATAACTTGTTCATTAGCTAAGACAGTTTGGTCTAATGGGTCCCAATTAACATAATTTTCTTTTCTATAAACTAATTTTTTTTCATAAAGCTCTAAAAAGAATTTCTGTTGATGCTTGTAATAATCAGACTTACATGTGGAGATTTCTCTTGCCCAATCTATAGATAATCCCAATTTTTTTAATTGCGATTTCATAACTGAAATATTTTTCTCAGTCCATTCTTTTGGATCCAAGTTGTTTGAACGAGCTGCATTTTCAGCTGGCATACCAAACGAGTCCCATCCCATTGGATGAAGAACATTAAATCCCTTTAATTTTTTGTATCTGGCTAAAACATCGCCAATTGTGTAATTTCTTACATGTCCCATATGAATTTTTCCTGATGGATATGGAAACATTTCTAAGCAATAAAATTTTTTTTTTGTTTTATCTAGTTTTGTTTTGAAAAAATTATTTTTGTTCCAATATTCTTGCCACTTTTTTTCAACAATATTAAAATTATATCTATTCATTTCTGCTTTGATTATAAAAGATTAAAGAATTTTTAATATTAAAATAAGCTATTTTTCTAGGGGGATTGCAATGGTTTTTGCCTATAAGGGTTTTCTTTTCTATACTCTTTAGCTTTTTCCTCATTTTTTAAATTTTTAATAGTTGAAGCTTTTTTAAGTATAGCAAATTTTATTTCCTCTGATACTTCACTTTCATTTATAGAAGTTTGACAACTTAGCATGTTATTGTCTTCACAAAACCTGTCATATACAACTACTTTTAGACCATCAGCTCTAATTTCGTTTGATAAAAATTGAACCATAATCTTTATTGATTCATTTTTACTTTCTGTATCATTATACCAATCAGTAATAACAACGCCCCCTCCATAATCTGCATTCGCTAAAGGAACAAAATCAAGAATTTCAATAGTTGCTCGCCACATTTCATTTGAAGATGCAAAAGAAAAATTACCTGAACCTCCTTTACCTAATTTAGAAAATCTTACAGATTTGCCTTCTTCTATATTTTTTTGAACTCTGTCTTTAGCATTTACCGGAACTTTTCTAGCATCGGCAGGATCCCAGATACCACAATGATTAACTGTTAGTGGAAAGATGATTAAAAATGATATTTTAAAAAAAAGGGTACGAATTTTTTTGTAAATCATATAATTCTGTCTAATAAATAATACCATAGGTTGATAGTATCAAATATTCATTAAATAAAGGGTTTTTTTGTGATATTTTTACAACACATTTACAAAAAAAAACAGTAAAAGTAGTAATTTATCCTTAAAACTAACTATTATTAGGTAAAAAGCACTCTCATAATTAATTAATTAATTAATAAACAAAGGAGTAATTATTATGAAAAAACTAACAAAAATTGGTGTTTCAGCTTTAGCTGGTTCATTGGTTGCTTCAACTGCTTATGCTGGTGATTTATCAGTAAGTGGTACATGGGAAGTAACTGGTGAGTACACTTCAGGTTCAGGCGGACTTGCAGCTGAGTCAAACACTGGTAACCCATTCGGAAGTAAAGGAAACTTAGCTTTCAGTGGTTCAGGTGAAACTGACTTCGGTACAGCTTCATTCTTCCTATTTACATCAGATGCTCAAGGGGCTGTAACTTCACACGCTGTATCATTAGATATGGGTGACATGGGAACAGTTGCTTTTGACCAAGGTACTGGTGGATATGGTTTAGGATCACAAGATGACAAAATGCCAACTGCATACGAAGAAGTATGGAATGGTACTAGTGCATCAAACGCTGACCTTATGGATGGTGGCGCTGGTTCTGCTGGTGTTTTCGGTTACAAAAACGATATCATGGGTAATACAATAACTCTTGAGTACGATCCAGCAGTAGGAAACGGCGATGCAGGTGATGGTGGAAAATCATTCACTGACGCTGCTTACGATGGTTCAAACTTAAACGGATCTATAATTAACTCATCACTAGTTGATGGTTTAACAGTATCTGTTGGTTATGGTGAAACTAGCTGGGACAGAGAAAGTGGAACTACAACTCCAACTGAAACTGAAACAGTTTCAGCTTATGCTACTTATGCTTTCGGTCCAGTATCAGTAGGTTACCAAGCAAACTACACAAGTGGTACTGTAACAGGTACAAGTAATGCTGCTAGTGGTTTCGCTAATGATGTTGAAATCGTAGGTATCGCGTTTAACGTAAATGATAACTTATCAATATCTTACGCAGACTACGAAAATACATATAAGAAATCAGCAAGTGCTGCTACAGGTGCTTCTGCTGGTCAAGCTGACGTTACACAAGACATGGATGGTTTCCAACTTGCATACTCTATGGGTGGAGCAAGTTTCAGAGTATCTGATGTTTCTGTTGATAACTCAGGTGGTACTGCAGGTGCTTCAGAAGATAGAACAGAAGTTAGTTTGTTAATGGCATTCTAATTTAGTTTTATACTATTTATTAAAGACGGCCCTTTTTTAAGGGCCGTTTTTTTTTGGTCTTTATAATTTTATTCTTTTTATATCTTTGATAGTCTCATTATTCATAGGAGATAAATTATAGTGGGTCAAAAAAATATAGATCATAAAAAAATAGGTGATGTAGAAAATTTTTTAAAACAAGGAGAATATTTTAAAGCGTTGAAGAATCTTCTGGATTTAGAAAATGAATATAGTCATTTTATTATTCATTGGTATCTAGGACACACATATTTTAAATTACATAATTATCATAAAGCTATCGAACATGTTAAAAAATCCATCCATATAAAATCTAAAGACTCATTAAACTTAAATTTTTTGGGGGAAATATACATGGAAATTAATGATTATGAGAAATCTACTAAATTATTTAAAGAGGTTTTAGATTTAGATCAAAATAATAAAAGAGCAATTCTAAACATAGCAAAAATAAATCTTAATCAGGGAAAGATCAAAGAGAGTGAAAAAACTTATCAAATTTTACTCAAAAATGAACCTCTAAATATCGCTTATCAATATCAATTAATGAGAATAGATCAAAAACATATCTCAAATCGTGAAATAAAAAAGATAGAAGATAATTATTCTAATTTTTCTTTGGAAAATAAGATCTATTCCAAACTTATTTTAGCAAAGGAAGATGAAAAAAAACAAAAATATACATCAGAGTTAAATAATTTGATAGATGCGCATAAAATATTTTCTGAGACTAAACAGCAAGCAACAAAACAACAATTTGAATTTTATAAAAAAAATCTTCCTAAGTTTATAGAAAAAGTTAGAAATATTGACTTCAATATTCAGTCTGATTTTAATCCAATTTTTATCATGGGACTTCCAAGATCGGGTACTACACTAGTTGAAAAAATTATCAATTCTGGAAATAACAATGTCCAAAGTCTTGGGGAGTCAGATGTCTTCGATAAAGTATTTTATTCAAATCAGATTGTTGAGGAAAACAAAAACGAATTTTCTATGCCTGATTTTAAATTTTTACAAAAAATGCTTATAAAGCAGTATTATTCTCAGGGTTTGAAAAAAGGAAATTTAGTTTTTACAGATAAATCTATATCAAATTTCTTATACTTTGAACTTATCTTTAACATTTTCCCTAAAGCTAAATTTATTTATTGTTACAGAAACCCAACTGCAAACATAATTGGTATTTTGAGATCTTTCTTACCAAATTTGCTTTGGTCTCATTCTTTAGACAAAATTTTTTTAATTTGTGATATGTATTATAAAAAACTTCATGAGATAAAAAAAAAAAATTTAACCAACTTTTATATAATTTCTTTAGAAGAACTAAGTAAAAAACCAGAAATTATATCCAAGGACCTTTTTAAATTTTTAAATTTCAAGTGGTCAAAGAATTGTATTGATGATCAAATCAATAAAGTATCTTTTAAAACTGCAAGTAATTTGGAAGTTCGAAAAAAAATTCGAAGACATGATCTTAAATACACTTCCAATTTTTTAAAAATTCTAAGAGATTCAGGTTATAATTATGATTGGTTAATTTAAGTCTTCTAAATTATTAAAAAGTTTACTTAACTTTTTTTCATAAAATTTTGATGAATTAATAGAACTTTCATAAATAGGCTTGTTAGCTTGATTTATACTCAAAGTTTTAATTGGATTGTTATTCTTATGATGATTTAAACAATTATCATCCCACTCAAGTCCACAAAATTTGATAATTTCTCTAATATGTTTTTCCTTATCTCTTATCAAATTTTCATATTTTGAATTGTAAATTTGGTCTTTGAATAGTTGGTTCCAAAATTCCATTAAATCTTGATATATCAAGAAATACTCTGACATTTCTTTTTGATCAAAAGGCCATTTTTCATTTGTTGGAATGTAATTTTTATAAATTGAAAGACAGTTATCCTTGGGATTTCTGTATGAATGAATAATTTTAGAATTAGGAAAGAATATTTTTAAGAAACCAATGTACCAAAAGTTAGTCAATGTTTTGTCAATTATAAATTCATTTTTAACATTAAAATTATCAAGAGTACTTTGATATTTTTTATTTAAATCTGTTTGAATAAAATTATTAATTTTGTTTTCATCTATTAAGCCATTAGATATTATATTTTTTGTTATTTCATCGAATACAAATCCAATTTCGCTTACTGTACTAACTTTCGAATGTGAGGATATAATTTTTTCTAATAGTGTCGTTCCAGATCTTGGTAAACCTAGAATGAATATTTTTTTTTTATCATTCTTATTCACTTTTAAACTATTTAAATTAAAGCTAGAAAAAAATTTCTTTAAATCACCAGCTTTTTTTTTGCAAAATTCTATTGAAGACCTGCTCTTTTTTGATCTTAAATAATTCGCTTCTTGTAAATGATGGAATGATTTTTCATATTCTTTTTTATCTTCAAAACCTTTTCCTAGACTAAAATGAAGACGAGCTTTACTATCCTCATCTAAATTTGAATTTTTTAATTTATTAAGCATTTCTGATAAATGTTCATCATTTTTTGAATCTTTATAGTTAGTTAATCTGCTGAGAAGCTCATCTGCTCTTGCAAAATTTTGATTTATTTTCAAAGCTTTTACTAAAAAAGCTTTTGCCTCTTTTATTTTATTTTGTGTTTGTAATATATGTGCAATATTAACATAAATTTGAGATGAATTTGGTTCAATCTTTATTGCACGCTCGTAAAGTGTAATTGCTTCTTCAAAGAAATATGTGTCATTTTTTAAATTTGCAAGATTTACTATTGCGTTCAAGTAATTTGGATTATTCTTTAGTAGTTCTTTTAAAATTCTTTCAGCTTCACGATAATCTTTACTATATTTGAGTGACAGTGCAAGATTATTGTGAGCAGCATAGTTTTTTGTATTTGCCTGAATCGCATTTTGAAATGACGTAATAGAGTCTCTTATGTTACCAATTTTTTGAAACGAAAGACCACTTAAATTCCATAAAAAATCATTTTTTGGAAAATCCTTTACTAATAGTGAAATTTTTTTTAATACATCATTAAATTCACCATTATTATATCTATTAATTAATATTTGAATTTCTGTATTTATATTTTTTTTCATTTCTAAATCTTCCTCTTAAAAAAATCTATTGCTGCAAACCCTTCACTCTTGGTAATTTTTAAAAACCTTAGTTTTGTCTGCGTTATTCCACCTAAGGCAATTGTTGGAGTCTTTGTTAAATTTGCTAAATTATTATACTTATATAGCCCAAGAGGTCTAATTGAATTTTTTGTTTTAAATATAGGGGACAAAAAAATTAATTGAACTCTCTGTTGTTCTTTAATTCTTATCTCTTTTAAGTTATGAGCAGAGCCAACTATAATAAAATTCTTTTTTTTTTGCCTATGTTTGTAAAGCTGTGATTTATTAAAAGCAGGTACATAAAAACCATCTAAATTATATTTAATCGTTAAATCAATATAATTACTAATTAAAAATTTTTGTTTATTTTTCTTACAATAATTCCTAAATTTGATAATTGAATCTTTATCAGGTTTTTTTTGATAATTTCTATAAATTAAGGCTATATTTTTATTTAATTTCTCAATATTCTTTATATTTAAATTATCAATGAAATGATAAAATTTTGGTAAATTTGTATGCATCAAACTATAAAAAATCTTAATTTAATAACAAAAGAGTTAAGTTCACTTGAAAAGAAATTACCATCAATAATTGCTGTTAGCAAAACATTTTCTATGTCAGAAATTATGCCTCTTATTAAATTTGGCCATATTCATTTTGGTGAAAATAAAGTTCAAGAAGCTGTAGAAAAATGGACTGATGTTAAAAAAGAATTTAAAAATATTAAATTACATATGATAGGAAAACTACAAACGAATAAAGTTAAATATGCAATTCCTTTGTTTGATTACATACATTCTGTTGATAACATTAAATTAGCTACTAAAATTTCTTCAGAACAAAAAAAAATTAATAGAAATTTAAAAATTTTTATTCAAATTAATTTAACAAATGAAATCCAAAAAAGTGGAATAGAGCCTGACCAATTATCTAATTTTTACAATATTTGTAAAAACGAATTAGGTCTAAATATAGTTGGTTTAATGTGTATTCCTCCAAATGATAAAAATAGTAATTATTATTTTTCAGAAATGAAAAAACTTAAATCTAATCTTGAATTAGATGATTTAAGCATGGGGATGTCAGGTGATTACTTGAATGCAATTCAACATGGTTCGTCTTTTATAAGAGTAGGTTCAAAAATTTTTGGATCAAGGAATTAAAGAATTTTAATCTTGGTATTTTTATCGATTATTTTTGCTAAAATAAGAAAATCATTTTGTTGTAAAGCTACACAACCTTGTGTTTTTTTGAAATTCTTTGTTACATGGAGAAAAATTGCACTTCCTTTTCCTAGTTTACGTTCTTTGGTATTGTAGTTAATTGGAATTAAATAATCATAAATTGAATTATTTCTGAATAATTTTTCATAACTTACTTTAGTTTTTTTATTTATCTTTATAAGTTTATTGTATAATTTTTTCGACTTAGGGTCATCACACCACCCCATATTTTTCATAATTCTGATACATTTTAATTTGGTTTCAGGTTTGTTTTTTCTGTCATATCTATAAAACAAATTACCTAAAGAAAAAGTTCCTACTGGCGTTTTTTTATCCCCCTCTTTTTTTTTTTTCACTTTACCATTTTTCCCAATTACGCATTTAAATTCAAATTCATCATATACAAGTCTTTCTTTATTTATTAAAATTTTTATCATATCTTTATTATTAATGAATATTCAAAATCTTATCATATGTGACTCTAAAATCATTTTTAATATTTTATTTGAAATTAAAGATGAATTAAATTGTAATTTATTATTTAAAGTAAAAAAAGATTTGTTAAAAATTAAGAATTTAGATAATTATCTAATTTTATCAAGGCAGCATATCCAAGACCTAAATAATCAAATAATTATTAAAAATTTCCCTATTAAAATTGTTGATCTCATAGAAAGAATAAATATTAGTTTTTTAAAAAAAAATTTTAATTTTCAATCTGAAATAATTATTGGCAATTATAAAGTAAATCTAAATTCACGAACTATGTGGAAAGAAAAAAAACAGATTGATTTGACTGAAAAAGAAATACTAACAATATTACATTTAAGAAATAAAGTTCATCCTTGCAGTATTGATGAGTTACAAAGATTAGTATGGAAGCAAACTGCTGAATTAGAAACTCATACAGTTGAAACACATATCTATCGGTTAAGGAAAAAAATTAAGAATGAATTTAAAGATGAAAATTTTATCTTAAGCTTAAAAAATGGATATAAAATAAATTGAAAAAGAAAAATAAGATTGCCAAGGATTTATTTACTAAAAAATATAAACCTCGTATTGTAAAACCAAAAAAAGGTAAAGGAAGTTTTAAACGAATTAAGAAAATTAAAACCTAGCTCCTACTTGTTGAATTATTTTTGATGATAATTCTGTTCCCTTATTTAAGCATTCTTCTTGAGATAAATTATTTATGATCCCATGAAGGTAACCTGAAGCAAATAAATCACCAGCTCCAGTTAAATCCAAAATTTTAAGATTATTTTTTATACCGGTCTCCTTAATTTGATCACCAAAGATGGAGATTGCTCCATTTTCTCCTCTTGTAATCACTATGAGTTTTTTTATTTCTTTTGCAAATGCTATTACTTCATTAAAATTCTTTGCATCTATTAAAGAAGTTATTTCACTCTCATTAGAAAAAATTATATCTAACCTTTTTCTTACTAAATCTAAAAAATGTGGCTTGTGTCTATCGACACAAAATTGATCTGATAGTGACATTGCAACTTTATTTGAATAATCTATTGCTTTATCAAATGCTTTTTTGGGTTCACCTTCATCCCATAAATATCCCTCTAGGAAAGTTATTTCACTTTTTTTAATTACTTCTAAATTAATATCATTTTCATTTATTTGTCCTGCAGTTCCTAGGAAAGTGCACATTGTTCTTTCCGAGTCAGGTGTAACTAGAATTAGACATGTTCCTGTTGGTAGTTTTTCTTTTTTTTTTAAATAAAAAAATTCAACCCCTTCGTCCTTTAAACCTTCCTCGTATTTTTTACCCAAATCATCGTCTGAAATTTTTCCTATAAATCCAACTTCGTTACCTAATTGTGATAATCCTACGATAGAATTTGCTACAGATCCACCAGAGACAGTTTTTTCAATTTTTAAATTAGATAATAAATTTTCAAATTCATTCTTATCAAAAATCAATTTCATTGTTCCTTTAGTTAAATTATTTTTAATAATGAATTTTTCGTTAACTTTACAAATAACATCGACTATTGCATTTCCAATACCAATAATTTTCATGCTAAGCTTTTTTAGTTATTATAGGCTTTTTTCTATTAGGATAACAAGTGGTGCATATATTACAAGATAAACCATAACAGTCTCTTGCTTTGCAATATTCTCTTCCGTAATAGATAATTTGGAGGTGAAGTTTGTTCCAGTTTTTTTTTGGAAACAATCTTTTAAGATCCTTTTCTGTTTGCTCAACATTTTTCCCATTTGTTAGGCCCCATCTTTGTGCCAATCTATGAATATGTGTATCTACAGGAAAGGCAGGGTACCCAAATCCTTGAGACATAACAACGCTCGCTGTTTTATGTCCTACACCTGGAAGCTCCTCTAGTTCCTTGAATGTTTTTGGCACTCTACCGTAATATTTTTCATTAAGCATTTTTGACAGATTATATATACTCTTTGCTTTAATTCTAAAAATACCAATTTTTTTAATCAATTTTTCGATTTTCTTTCTACCAAGTTTAATAAAGTGCTCTGGTTTGAAATATTTTGGATAAATATTCTTAGTCACATTATTTACGTTTACATCTGTACATTGAGCTGAAAGAAGAACTGAAATTAATAAAGTAAAAACATTTCTACTTTTTAGAGGAACTTTAATTTTTGGATAAATTTTATTTAATCGTCGTAGAACAATTTTTGATCTTTCAGTTTCATTCATTAAGTTTTAAAACTTCTCTCATTGAATAAAGTCCAGGTTTTTTTTTCATCAACCACTTAGCTGCAGTTAGTGCTCCTTCAGAATATAAAGCTCTATCAAAAGCCTCATGATTTAAAGTTATGATTTCTTTGCCACTAGAGAATTTTACTTCATGCTCTCCGATAATTTCTCCTTTTCTAATAGAATTAAAATTAATTTTATTTTTATAAGGAAATGTTTTTTTATTAAGATATTTTTTTCCAATTATATTACTAAAATTCTTATTTTTACCTAAAGCAATTCCTTTACCTAACATTAATGCCGTTCCTGAGGGATAATCTTTTTTATGTTTGTGATGAACCTCATTAATTTTGCTCAAAAAGTTTTTACCAAGTGAACTAGATGCAATTTCTGTAAGATACATCAATAAATTTATTCCAAGACTCATATTGCCAGCTTTTAGAATTGGAATTTTTTTTGAGAATTTTATAATTAAATCTTCTTCTTTTTCTGTAAATCCTGTAGTACCTATTACAACTCTTTTTTTTAATTTATGGGCAATTTTTAGGATTTGTAACGTGCATTTTGGAACTGTAAAATCTATAATTAAATTTGAATTTTTGAAAGTTTTTTCAGTGTTTAAATTAATCTGAATACCATTAATTTTTTTATCTACTTTTTTATTTTCTGTGAGAGACACTAATTTAAAATTTTGATCTAGCTTAGCAGACTTAATTATCTGTTGCCCCATTCTTCCCATACATCCTGTTACTGCTAATTTTATTTTTTTCATTTTAAGATAAAGTATAAAACTATCATAACACTCATAACAATTATAGACCAAATGATTAAGTTCTGAATAAATTGTTTTAACTTTGAATTAGACCTTAAAAAACTAGGAAGAACTAGAATTAAAACTGCTATCAGAAATACTGCTGGGATTACTTGTTCTAACCCCATTTTTTAGTTATTCCAAAAACTTTTCGCTTTTTGAAAAAATTTTTTAATACTAGGATTTGATTTTTCGTTTTCTATTTTCCTGAACCTTTCTAATAATTCTTTTTGTTCTTTATTTAAATAAACTGGCACTTCAGTTTTAATTTGAACATATAAATCTCCGTAATCCCCTCTTCTCATAAAAGGCATTCCTTTACTTTTTAGCCTAAATTGTTTTCCATCTTGAGTACCATCTGGTATCTTAATTTTTGCTTTTTTCCCGTCTATTGTAGGTATTTCTATTGTAGTCCCTAGCGCTGCATCAGCTATAGAAATTGGAAATTCAAAAAATAAATTCACATCAGACCTTTTGAATAATTCATGAGACTTTACATTTATAAACAAATATAAATCACCACTCGCTCCCCCTCTAGATCCTGCTTCACCTTTTCCTGCAAGTCTAATTCTAGTTCCATCATCAACACCCTTAGGAATAGTTACTGATATTCTTTTAGAAGTTTGTTTGTTCCCTTGTCCATTACAATCATTGCAAGGATTTGTTATTTCTTCTCCATTTCCTGCACATTGAGGGCAAGTTTGTTGAACTGTAAAAAAACCTTGATTGGATCTTATTTTTCCATTTCCACCACAATAGGTGCATCTATCTGGACTAGAGCCTGGTTTAGATCCATTACCTTTACAAGTATTACATTTTTCAGAGGTTGAAAACTTTATATCTTGTTTTTTTCCTAAAAAGGCCTCTTCTAAAGTAATTGATAAATCATATCTTAAATCAGAACCTCTATTGTTTGAATTTCTTCTTCTAGAACTTCTTCTTCCACCACCAAAGTCTCCAAAGAAGTCCTCAAAAATGTCTGAAAAATCTGCTCCACTAAATCCACCAAAACCTCCTTGCCCACTACTACCATTTTCAAAAGCAGCATGTCCAAAATTATCATAGTTTTCTTTTTTAGATTTGTCAGATAGAATTCCGTAAGCTTCACTAGCTTCCTTGAATTTGTCCTCAGCTAATTTGTCTCCTGGGTTTTTGTCGGGATGATATTTAACAGCTAGTTTTCTATAAGCAGATTTTAATTCCTCTCCGCTTGCATTTCTATCTACGCCCAAGACATCATAGTAATCTCTTTTAGCCATGTAAATAACCTGGACAGATAGATGTTTAGTTAAGCGCTTTTTTCTTTATTTTCGTCTTTTACTTCCTCAAAATCCGCATCAACAACATTATCGTCTTTCTTTCCTTTTTCATCATTTCCATCATCTTTATTAGAATCTGGTTTTGTATTTTGCTGCGATTTATAAATTGCCTCACCCAGTTTCATTGAAGCCTGAACAAGAGTCTCAGTTTTCTTTTTAATATCTTCAATATCCTCGCTTTTCAAAGCTTCTTTCAAAGTATTAGAACTGTCTTCAATAGCTTTTTTTTCTGTATCAGAAATTTTAGTCCCGTGCTCTTTAAGATTTTTTTCAGTTGAATGAATTAAAGTATCAGCTTGGTTTCTTACATCTACAGATTCTCTTTTTTTCTTATCTGCTTCTTTATTAGCTTCAGCATCTTTAACCATTTTTTCAATTTCTTCGTCACTTAAACCACCAGAAGCTTGAATTTGAATTTTTTGTTCTTTACCAGTACCCTTATCTTTAGCTGAAACATTAACTATTCCGTTTGCATCAATATCAAAGGTTACTTCAATTTGAGGCACTCCTCTTGCAGCTGGAGCAATTCCAACTAACTCAAAATTACCTAGTAATTTATTATCTGTGGCCATTTCTCTTTCACCCTGAAGAACTCTAATTGAAACTGCTGGTTGATTATCTTCTGCAGTAGAAAATACTTGGCTTTTTTTTGTTGGAATAGTCGTATTCTTATCAATTAATTTTGTAGAAACTCCTCCAAGTGTCTCAATTCCAAGAGATAAAGGAGTGACATCTAATAAAAGTACATCTTTAACATCACCCTGTAAGACACCCGCCTGTATTGCAGCACCCATAGCAACCACTTCGTCTGGGTTAACACTCTTATTTGGTTCTTTACCAAAAAAATTTTTAACTTCACTAATAACTTTTGGCATCCTAGTCATACCACCAACCAATACAATCTCATCAATATCGCTCGCTGAAATACCTGCATCTTTCAAAGCAGTTTTACAAGGTGGAATTGTTCTTGAGATTAAATCCTCTACTAAAGCCTCAAGTTTAGCTCTAGTCATTTTTAGATTAATATGTTTTGGACCAGTTTTATCTGCAGTTATAAATGGTAAATTTATATCTGTTTGCTCAGCAGCTGAGAGTTCAATTTTTGCTTTTTCAGCAGCCTCTTTTAATCTTTGTAATGCAAGTTTATCAGATTTTAAATCTATTCCACTGTCCTTTTTAAATTCTGAAATTAAATATTCTACAACTGCATTATCAAAGTCTTCTCCACCCAAGAATGTATCACCGTTTGTTGACTTTACTTCAAATACACCATCACCTAATTCAAGAATAGATACATCAAAAGTTCCTCCTCCTAGATCGTATACAGCAATTTTTTTATTTTGTTTTTTATCTAAACCATAAGCAAGTGATGCTGCTGTTGGTTCATTTATAATTCTTAAAACTTCTAAGCCAGCTATTTTTCCGGCATCTTTAGTTGCTTGTCTCTGTGCATCATTAAAGTAAGCTGGAACGGTAATCACAGCTTTAGTTACTGCTTGCCCTAAATATTTTTCTGCGGTTTCTTTCATCTTTTGTAGTATAAATGCTGAAATTTGTGATGGTGAATACTTTTGACTCTTTGCCTCTATCCAGGCGTCACCCTTTTCAGAATTTACTATTTTGAATGGTGCAGCATCTATATCTTTTTTAACTGTTGGGTCTTCAAAGTTTCTTCCGATTAGTCTCTTAACAGCAAATATAGTATTTTCGGGGTTTGTTACTGCTTGTCTTTTTGCAGGTTGACCAATTAATTTTTCTTTATCATCTGTAAAAGCAACAACAGATGGTGTTGTTCTAGCTCCTTCAGCATTTTCTAAAACTTTAGGCTGACTACCTTCCATTATAGCTACACAAGAGTTGGTTGTCCCTAAATCTATTCCAATTATTTTGCTCATAAATTTTGTTTGTTAGATCTCATATAGTGTTTAAATTTAATTCTACAAGTTGATACAATCATTATTTATTCTCTGAATTTTCTTTATTTTCCTCATTTTTCTTTACTTTATTTTCAGATTTTTTTGATACTCCAACTAAAGAGGGTCTCAAAAGTCTATCTTTAATAGTAAAGCCTTTTTGAATTTCTTGAACTATTGTGCCAGATTCTTTTTGATCATCTTCGACTTCCATCATTGCTTGATGAAAATTTGGATCTAATTTTTTATTTAAACAATCAATTGGTTTAATTTCATTTTTAGAAAATATAGATATTAGATCTTTATTTATAATATTTAGATGTTCTAGCGTCTTTGATAAAGCTTCAGAATTTTTTAAAGTCTCATCATTTTTAAGAATCTGTTTTGATCTTTCAAGATTATCAATTAAATTTAATGCCTCTTTAGCAAAACTAAATCCTCCATATTCAAATGCCTCCTCTTTTTCTTTTTCAAATCTTCTTCTTTGATTTTCCATTTCAGCAAACGTTCGAGTAAGTTTGTCTTCAAGTTCTGCAATTTTTTCTTCTGGAGTTTTAATCTCTTCTTTTTCTGGCTCACTTTCACTGAATTTTTGATCTTTAGTTTCAGATTTTACTTCTTCAATGTTATCTTTATTTTTAAAGTTTTCTTCTTTTTCCATGAAGACTTATATGGTAAGGAAATCAGGATTTTCTAGATGTTAAATAAAAAAATTAAAAAATTGCTTATAGGGACAAATAATAAGGGAAAATTAAAAGAAATAAGGAGCCTACTTCCTAAGAATATCATCACAGTCTCAACTTCAGAGTTTAAAATCAGGAGCCCAAAAGAGAACGGAAAAACATTTAAAGAAAATTCACTTATAAAATCAAGATATTTCTCTAAAAAAACTAATCTAACTTGTCTCGCAGATGATTCGGGTTTGGAGATAGATATTCTTAACAAAAAACCAGGAATATACTCTTCCAGATGGGGAGGTAAAAATTCTAATTTTAAAAGTGCTATAAGAAAAGTTTATAGAGAACTTTATAAAAAAAAACAAAAATTGGAAAACTAAAAGAATTAAAGCACGTTTTGTCTGTTCATTATCTATCAGTTATTTGAATAAAAAAATAGCTTGTACAGTTGGAAAAGTTGAGGGAAGTATTTCTCCAAATCCTAGAGGCAAAAATGGTTTTGGATATGATCCAATATTTATTCCTTATAAAAGAAAAAATACTTTTGCAGAAATGACTCCTAAAAAAAAATATAAAATTGATCATAGATTTAAAGCCTTTAAAAAAATTAAAAAATTTCTTTAATTTCTTTATTATCTATTTTATAAAAATTCAATCTGTGATTAATTTTATTATTTTCAATATCAAATACTCCGATTTTTCCTTTAAATGAATTTTTATCATTAAAAAGTTTATTTATTTCAGATAAATTTTTTTTAAGTGAAAGATAATAAACTAAAGCAACTAAATCATAACTTAATAATGCCAAATGATTTGGCTTTTCATCAAACTCATTATTAAATTTCTTTTCAAAGATCTCTAAATTCTTTTTATTAATAGATGGATAATACATTGGTTGAAGATTTGTTTCATCTAGTAAACTCTCATCAAACCATTGATTAAAAGTTATTATATATTTGTTTTTTGGTAAAATATCTGTGTATAATAAGGATGTCACCACACTTTTTAAACTTTCGTCAAAATCAGAAATAATAACTGAGTCAAAATTTACTTTTCCTAAAGTATACTTTTTTTCTAGTTTATTTATTCTTCTTTCTTTTTCAGTTTCAGTTAGATCTGATCCTTCAACTCTACTAATCTCATCAGCCAAATTTTGCTTCCTAATATTATAATTAGTGATTTCTTCAATTTGTTTTGTAAGTTTTGTCGGCTCAGTTTCATAAATATAATGTTTAGAAATTTTAATTTTTGATTGTTTAATTGCTTTTTTTACCTCTGGCTCATAATCAACATTTGGAATTAAAAAAATTGTTTTATTTATTTCCTTAAGTTTCAAAAATTTTTTGATCGTATTAATTTGAGAAGTGGCGTTTATCCCTGTACTAATTATATTTTTTGGTAAATTTATAGTTTTATTTGTTAAAGATAAAAAAGTAATATTCTCAACTTCATTTAAATAGGCTAAATTTTTATAAAAAATTGGTCCTATGACAATATCTATTCCCATTTCTTTAAATTGGATTGCGGATTTCAAAGTTTGTTTTGGGTTTGAATTTGTGTCTTTAGGATATATTTCTAATCTATCATCATTAATATCTTTTATAGCCATTCTTGTTGCTTTAATAATTAACTGTCCTAGTTTTTTATCTTCTCCTGTTATTGGAATTAAAATTCCAATCTTAATTTTTTCATCTGAATTTGCATTCAAATTTAATGAAAAAAGAATTAATAATAAATAAACAAGTTTTTTTAAAATTTTATTCATTTTAATGATATTATATATTTATGACTTTAGATTATAAATCAAACAATAATGAGATTAAAAAAGGGCTATATTTAGTCTCAACTCCGATAGGTAATTTAGAGGACATAACCTTAAGAGCCATCGAAACTTTAAGTAAATCTAATTATATATTATGTGAAGATACAAGAATCTCTCAAAATCTATTTAAAAGATACAAGATTCAATCAAAACTAATCTCTAATCATAAATTTAATGAAAAAAAAAATCTATCCAAAATAATTGGTCTATTAAAGTCTGGTTCTATAATTTCACTAGTTTCTGATGCAGGAACCCCAAGCATCTCGGACCCTGGTGCAAAAATAGTGAACGAATGTATTAACAACAATATAAGAGTTACACCAATTCCAGGTCCATCTGCAGTATCAACAGCAGTGGCTATAAGTGGGTTTGACGAAAAATTTTTTTTTTATGGATTTTTTCCAGAAAAGGTAAAAACAATAAGTGAAGATTTGAATATATTAGCAGAACTTGATTGTTCAATAGTTTTTTTTATATCTCCAAAAAAAATTAATAGAAATATCAAAAATTTAAAAAAATTTTTTTCTGGAAGAAGGATTCTAATTTGTAGAGAGATGTCTAAAATTTATGAAGAATTTATAAGAGTCGAAATCGACCAACTTCAAGAGTTTGATAAAGAATTAAAAGGTGAAATAACATTAGTGGTATCAGAGCAAAAAGAGAAGAAAAAAAAATTACAAAAATTATCGGAATCAGATAAAAGAAATATAAATAAGATGATGAATAAATTCAGTATAAAAGAAATTGTAAATTTAGTAAGTTTTAATAATAAAATTCCAAAAAAAGAAATTTATAATTATTGTCTAAAAATAAAAGATGAAAACTAAATTTTTTTTATTACTATCATTTATTGGCTTAATGAGTTGTGTGGGAGCTTCATCACAAGGGATTTTTGGAACTGGAGTAAGTATAGCATTCGACCCAAGATCTGTTGGAACACAACTCGATGATAATATAATGAACAAAAGTTTATCAACTAAAATATTGATGTTAGAAAAAAGTTATTTTTTATCAGTAAAATCAAAAGTTTTAGATGGAAGAATATTTCTTACTGGCAAAGTTGATAAACTAGAAGACAAACTCAAATTAACTAAATTAGCCTGGGAAACAAAAGGGGTAAGATCTGTTAGAAACGATATTAAAGTAAAAGAGAAATTTAACTTTAAGCAATCTTCAAAAGATCTTTTAATTACTTCTCAATTAAGAACCGCTTTAATAATAAACAAAAAAATAAAAGCAGCTAATTATCAAATTGATACTTATAAAAAAAAGATTTACATTTATGGAATTTCAATGACCTCAGATGAAAAAGACTCAGTCTTAAAAGAAGCGAAGGAAATTTTAGATGTTGAAAATGTTATAGCTAGTATAATACTTGTAGAAGATTTAAGAATTCAAAAAAATTAATTATTTCTTATATTTAATTACCTCTGCAGAATATGCTGCAATTGATGCTAAATTTAAAATATCTGATGTGGAGCTTCTTAATGGGGCTATCTCAATGGGTAGTCCTAATCCTATAAGAAGTGGTCCAATAACTTTTGCTCTACTCATAGATTTTATCATTTTGTATGATATAGCGGCGCTGTGTTGACTTGGCATTATAAGCACATTTGAATTTCCAACAATTTCAGAAAAAGGATAAAGTTCCTTATATATCTCCTCAAGAGCAACGTCTGGCTGCATTTCCCCATCAAATTTGAAATCTACTTTTTTCTTCTTTAATAACTCTACCGCATCACTAATTCTTTTAGTTCTATCAGTAACTGGTTGTCCAAAAGTTGAATGAGATAAAAAGGCAACTTTAGG
>JACWEO010000014.1 GCA_014653355.1 Pelagibacterales bacterium SAG-MED47
CAGAAGGCGGATATATAGGTAAATTCATACCTTGGTCAGACTCTAGTGCGGTTGATACAGGTTATGCAGATGGATCAGATTGGTATTTCCAAATGGTATTTTGTGCAACTACAGTATCTATTGTTTCTGGAACTTTAGCTGAAAGAATTAAATTATGGCCATTCTTTTTGTTTGCAGCAATTTTATCAGGAATTATATATCCAATCGTAATGGGTTGGCAATGGGGTGGTGGCTGGTTAGCTGCTGCAGGTTTCTCCGATTTTGCCGGTTCAACTTTAGTACACTCAACAGGTGGAGCTGCTGCTCTTGCTGGTGCTTTAATGTTAGGTCCAAGACTTGGTAGATTTACTAAATCTGGATCTCCTGCACCACTTAAACCGTTTGCAGCATCTTCTATTCCCTTGGTAACAGTTGGAGTATTCATTTTATGGTTAGGTTGGTTTGGATTTAATGGTGGTTCACAATTAGCTATTGGAACTGCTGATGATGCTATTGCAGTATCAACTATTTTCCTCAATACTTTCTTAGCAGGCGCTGGAGGTGTAATGGCTGCAGCAACTGTTACAAGATTAAATTTTGGAAAAACAGACGTTGTTCAAATGCTTAACGGATGTATTGGAGGATTAGTTGCTATCACAGCAGAACCGCTAATGCCTTCACCTTTAGCTGCAATCTTAATTGGTGCAGTTGGTGGTATAATCGTAGTTTATGGTACTAAACTTCTATTCACATTAAAAATTGATGATGTAGTAGGGGCTATACCAGCACACTTATTTGCTGGTATTTGGGGTACTTTGGCTGTGCCGATTACAAATCCAGATACTTCCTTTGGAACTCAATTATTAGGCGTGCTCTCAATAAACATCTTTGTTTTCGTGGTTGCTTTGATTGTATGGTCAATCTTGAAATCGACTATTGGTATCAGGCTAAGTAAAGAGGCTGAAACAAAAGGTACAGATGTCACAGAAACAGGAGTAATTGCATATGCAATACGTGACTAATTGTTAAAATAACAATAAAGGGACCCTTCGCTCTCTGTGTATCCGCAAAGTCACTCATCGAAGGGCCCCTTAAACTCTCTCTAAGTTAGTTAAAAATAAAAGCCCCCTCCCTCAGGGGGCTTTTTTTTACTCGTTTTCATTCCATAAATTTTTATAATCTATAAATGGAGCTAGACCATAGCTGGAATTAACATTAGTCAAATGTAGAGATAAGCTTTTTATTGGTGAAATACATATCTCTTTTTCGTAAATTTCATTTAAGAATTTTTCAAATGGATCATGCCGATCTAAACATGTTTTTTGAAAATTCTCCCAGTATTGATTTAATAAGCTTTTACTTGTCATAAATGTACAGAGAGTTTTATTAATTGTCCGCCAATGTCTCTTACTGCCAATTAAGATATTTGTTTTTTCATTGTTCATATAAAGATAAGGATAATCTGAAGGACACATAAATATCTCTCTTTCAATTTGTGAAGCAATTCTTTCATATGATGTTATCATTTCTTCCAACATTGTTTCAAAATGAAGATAATCATCTTCTAAAAAAAAAATTAGATCATTCCCTTGATCTCTTCCAACCTCAAAACTTTGTAGCAAGCTTGCTAAATTAGAATAAGTTTCTTTAGTTTTCTGATTTTTGATGATGTTTTTAAATTTTTCATGATCAAGGGGCAAGATGCTTATTTCTTTGTGTTCTATCAATTTTTTAATTTTATTTAAATTTTCATTACTTGAATGATCATCAATAATTATAGTTTTAATCTCTAAATCTGGATATTTTTTTTTACAGAAATTGACAGTTTTTATTAATGATTTTATTGATCGAACTGAGTATTCTATTTTTGGTTGTTCAAATAATCTTTTTTTACTCTGATCCCATATTTCTATTTCTGTATTCATTCTAACTACAATTAGGATTGAATTTACTTTTCTAGTAATCTTAACCTCTCCTAAGGGTAAAATAATTGATTTTTTATTTAAAATAGAAAGATCCTCATTTAATTCCTTATTTAATGTGGGAGAAGAGAAATTATTTTGGTCAATAATTTCAAATCCTAATTTTTTAGCCAGCTTAATGAAAATTTTTTTCATATAATTTTTAATTTATGATATAGATATTTACAATATTATGGCAATTAAATCATCTCAAACTCTTGTTTCTGAAGCACTTAAAGAAATTAAAACAATTTCCTCTAATGAAGCAAATGAAATGTTTAATAACAATCAGTGTAATTTAATTGATATTAGAGATATTAGAGAACTGCAAAAAGAAGGCAAAGTTGATGGTGCTAATCATATTCCGCGAGGCATGTTGGAGTTTTGGTTAGATCCTGAAAGTGTATATTTTAAAGATGGAAAATTAGACTTAAAAAAAGAAATGGTTTTGTTTTGTGCTGGGGGATTAAGGTCAGCTCTGGCAGCTAAATCTTTAAAAGATATGGGTTTTGAAAAAGTCTCTCATATCGATGGTGGTTTTGGATCAATTAGGCAGAGTAAATTTAAAATTTCTCAAAAATAATATTCATCCAAAGCATAATTTAATCTATCCTGACCCCAAAAAATTTTATTATTCACAAAAAAAGTTGGAGCACCAAAAATATCTTTTTCAAATGCAGAATTTGTGAGTTTAATTAATTCGTTTTTAGTTTTTTGATTTTGGATTTTTTTAAAAAATAAATCTTTATCTATTTTACAAACTTTCAATATTTCACTAACATCTTTTTCATTAGAAATATCAATATTATTTTTCCAATAAGCGTCAAAACACTCCTCAAAAAATTTCTTTTTTTTTTCCTCTTCAACTACAAGGTATCCTCTCATCAAATATAAAGAATTTATTGGAAATTTATTATTCCATTGAAAATCAATGTTATTTTTTTTTGCAATTAAATTACAATCATTTTTCATATTTTTCATTTTACGTTCATTAAATGCTGGTGCTGTAATACCACCAAGTTTGTGAAGCCCTCCTAAAAGGATAGGTTTATAAATCAAATTTATCTTTCTATTTTTATTTAAAGATAATATTTGTTTATAAGCTAGAAAAGAATATGGACTTATAAAATCAAAGTAAAATTCTATAGATCTAGTCATATAAGTTTATATTTTTGGCATAGAAAATTCTTATTAACCAATAAACAAGTAAACCAACAGGACCAATTAGATAAGTTATAATTAGTGGAACAGTTATTAGAAATTTATTAATAGAAAATTTTTGAGAGTCTTTAACTATCCATCCACCAGTAAATAGGTTTATAGAAATAAAATGTATCCAAAACGTCATAAGATAATAGTTGTCAGAAAACAGTTCGGATAAATTGTTTATACCAAGATAAAGGCCAAAATTTTTCTCAAAATCATAAGAGTTTAAATATGATTTGTATAAAATAAAAATGTAAGTGGCACTTAAAATTAAAATTGGAAAAATAGTAGTTACAAAATACTTTGTGAGGTTTGAACGAGGAAAAAAAATCAATATGAACCAAAAAGGTAAGACTCCTAGATTTACCCAATAATAAAGCATTTCAACAGTAAAATAGTTATAAATTTCTTCGAGCATTTAGAAATATATTATATTAAATCTAGTCATGATTCCTATAAGAAATAAAAAAAAAACTCTAGAAGTCACTGTAGAGGAGATGAGAAATTTTGCGTTCAAATATATTGAAAAGTATGCCCCTTCAAAACAGCAAATAAAAACGTATTTACTAAAGAAATATCTCAAAGCCTCAGTGCCAAATGTAAAAAAGCAAGATGTTAAAAATCTTATAGATGTTGTTCTAGAGGATTTAGAAAAAAATAAATTTATAAATGATAAATTCTATTCTGATAGTAAAGCAAAGAGCATGGTTAGAAGAGGAAATTCAATCAATAAAATCAGAAGTTATTTAATAGGAAAAGGTATAAATGATGAATTTATTAAACATGCTGTAAACAAAATTCAAGATCAAAACTCAGATCAAGACTTTTTTTCTGCCTTAAAAATTTGCAAAAAGAAAAGAATTGGCCCAGCAAGAACCGAGTCAAATAGACCATTGTTTTATAAAAAAGATATATCTTTACTTGCAAGAAATGGTTTTGACTTTGAAACTTCAAGAAAAGTTATGGATATTAAAAAAGAAGACTTCGATAAAATTGTAAAGTTATTTTAATTTACTTTTTTTTTCACTATTAACTAAACGGTCAATTTTATTTTTTACATAATTTTTAACAAATACAAAAGTTATTAACCCAAAAATTGAAACAGAAACTATAATTATTAATATAATTCTTAATTGCTCACTCATTATAAAATACTTTTACTTTTTAAAATTAAACTAGGATTTTTAAAATCTTTTTTTCCATACAAAACTTCTTTACCATCAAAATCAGTAATAAAACCTCCTGCATGTTTTAAAATCGCGTGACCAGCTGCAATATCCCATTCGCAGGCCCTAGGTTCAGCAACATAGCCATCATATTCTCCAGCAGCTATAACACAAAATTTTAAAGAACTTTTCATTTTAACAAATTTTTTTACTTTTAAAATTTCATAAATTTTTTTTATCTCTGGTTTAATCTTTTCTGAGTATGAGACAAATTTAATTTCATTTTTATCAAAATTTTTTGAACAATCTAATTTTATGGCTTTATTATCTCTAATTTCGTAAGCTTGTTCTTCACCGTAAGAATAAAACATTCTTTCTTTTGCTGGGGCATAAATTATTCCTGCTACAGGCTTCTTATTTATTATCAAACCAGCATTAATAGTAAACTCATCGAGATTATTTATATAATTATAGGTTCCATCTATTGGATCAATAAGCCAAAAATTTTTTAAATTGTTTAGAGACTTGTTATGGGTCGTTTCTTCTGAGATAATTGGAATATCAGGTGTTAATTCAATAATCTTTTTAGTGACAATCTCATTGACCTCTAAATCACCATTACTAACTGGTGTGTTATCAGTTTTCATTTTTTTTATAAGACCTTTATCTCTTAATTTTAATGAAACTTTTCCAGCATAGAAAAAAGTATCAATTAAACTTTCAACTATGTTTTTAAAATTAATTTTGTCCATCAATCTTTTTTAATTCAATATTTTTAATATTAATTACCTTTTTACCTACATTTTGAAAATTAACTGTAACTTTTTCATTTATTATTGATTGCACTTGTCCTATTCCCCAGTTTTTATTGTTTGGGTTGAAAACTTTGTCACCTGGCTCAAAATTTAAAATCATTTAATTTAACTTATATTAGAAATAAGTATAAATACCATCAAATGAGTAAAGTTTTAAATTCTATTGGATTAAATAAAAAACCTTCTGAGACTACAGTTGTGGTTGCTATGTCTGGTGGTGTTGACTCATCTACTGTTGCAGGAATGATGAAAAAAGATGGATATAAAGTAATTGGGATAACGCTAAAACTTTATGATGATTCTAAGGAGGTAGCTGCATCAAAGCAGTGTTGTTCAGGACAAGATATCATGGATGCTAAAAGAGTAGCAAATAAATTAGATATAGAACACAAAATTTTATATTATCAAAATAAATTTAAACAAGGTGTCATAGATAATTTCATTGACAGTTATTTAAAAGGTGAAACACCAATTCCATGTATACAATGTAATCAAACTGTAAAATTTAGAGATTTATTTCAAGTTTCAAAGGAATTAAAAGCAGATGCGATGATAACAGGACATTATGTAAAAAGTATTACTTCGAATGGAATAACTAATATGTATAAGGCTTTAGATGACAATAGAGATCAAAGCTATTTTTTGTTCAATACCTCAAGAGAACAATTAAATTATTTGAGATTTCCATTAGGTGGAATGTTAAAAAATGAGACAAGAGAAATTGCAAAAAAATTAGAATTAAATGTTGCAGATAAACCTGATAGTCAAGATATTTGTTTTGTGCCAAATGGAGACTATGTTTCAGTCATCCAAAAATTTAAACCAAGTTCAATAAAAAAAGGTAACATAAAAAATATTAATGGAAAAGTTGTGGGTGTTCATAATGGAATAATTAATTTCACTATTGGACAACGCAAAGGAATTAAAATTTCAGATAAAGAAGCTTTATATGTAATAAAAATAGATCCTGAAAAAAATGAAATTATTGTTGGTCCAAGAGAAGAATTAGGTACAAAAAAAATATTATTAGATAAATTAAATTTACTTTCAGATAAAATAGATTTTTCGAATGATATTTTAGTTAAAGTTAGATCAACAGGAAAGCTTCTTGATGCAAGAATTAATTTTATTGAAAAAAATCAAGCTGAAGTAAATTTAAAAATTCCAGAAGACGGAATTTCACCTGGTCAAGCTTGCGCATTTTATAATAAAGATTCACAAGGCTTCAAAGTATTAGGTGGAGGTTGGATTAAAAAGTAGTTTTCTTCCTCCACATTAAATGCGTAAGAAGATAAAATAATATTACCCCTAAAAAAACATTCCACTCGATTGAATGTTTTAAAAATTTAAAATTATCAAATGGTAAGAATGGTAAGGTAATTACAGATATTATTATTAAAAAAGTTATAAGAATCCTTTTCATCTTTAGATAAATAGAATTTATATAATTATCCAGTTTTTCTTTAATATCGTAAAAAAATTTAATTAGATAGGCTTGAGCAATTAATTCAAATATTATAAATGATAACATTACAACTCTTCTAAATAATTTGTAAAGATCGTTATCTAACTTTATACCTAAAAAAATTGAGTGAACCGCCAGTAAAATTGCTGAGCCAACTCCAAAAAAAATTATTTTTTTTGTTTGAGTGTAATCTTTCTTAAAATATATGATTATCTTCTCTGTGTTTAACCAATAGCGAATTAGTAAATATGAGGTAATAAACATTGCCGGTTTAAAGATTAGATATAAAGGATAATCCCTAACTGTTCTACTAATTGAAACTCCACCATCAAAATATGGAAAAGTTGGAAATATTGGAACACCAGGTTCTAAAATTTGATGAAAATTAGTTACTATTAGTAAACATGTATTTACTGATACAAACGGAATAATAAATATCCATACAGAAATTGACTTTACTTTATCAATACTGTTCATGCTCAAAGATTATTTCTTTTTATTTTTTTTTCTGGCTCTTCTCTTTTTTGAGCCCATTTTTCTTCTGCCTCGATGTTTTTTTGGGTAACCCATTACTTCCTTTAGTTATAATTTAATTGAAATTATGGCTCGGATATAGCATTGTCCATTGAAGTTATCAATTTTTTTATGTCAAAATCCTTTAAAACGTTTTTAAAACATACTGCAAAAGATTTTCATAATCAGTCAGTAAATCCTCCAGTTGTTAGAGCCTCTACAATAATATTTAAGTCAATGAAACATCTTAGAAAAACACAATTAAGGGCGCAAAAAAACCCGACTGGGGGTCATTATGATTATGGAAGACAAGGAACTTCAACAACTCACATATTACAAAAAATTCTTACTAAACTTGAGGAAAGTTACCATGTTTTTACTACTCCAACTGGTTTTGGTTCAATTTTTTTAGCAATATTTAGCATTGTAAGACCTGGAGATGAAATAATAGTGGCAGACCCAGTTTATAGTCCTACAAGAATTTTGACACAAAATTTTCTTAAAGAATTTAATATAAAATCAGTTTTCTATAATCCACACGATTTAACAACATTACAAAAAAATATAACAAAAAAAACAAAAATGATTTTTGTAGAAAATCCAGGTAGTAATTCATTTGAATTTCAAGATCTAAAAAAAATAGTTTTGATAGCAAAAAAAAATAAAATTATTTCTACAATAGATAATACTTGGGCTACCCCATATTATTTTAAACCTATAAAGTTTGGCTTTGATATGGCAGTTGTATCGGCAACAAAATATTATTCAGGACACTCTGATGTAATGGGTGGAAGTTTAGCTGTAAATAAAAAAGTTTTTAATAAAGTTAGATTAGCAGAAAAAATTACTGGTTTAAGATTAGGTCCTGATGATGCTTATTTAATTACCAGAGGGTTGAGAACACTTGATGTAAGATTGGACAGGCATAGCGAAAATGCTAAAAAAGTCGCAGATTATCTTTCAAAGAATAAAAAAATTAAATTATTATATCCCTATAAAAAAAATTCTTTCAATTTTAGAATGTGGAAAAAATATTATTCTGGTGCTTCTGGTCTCATGGGGTTAAAAATTAAATCAAAAAGTATAAATTCGGTGAGAAAATTTGTTAATTCTTTAAAATTATTTGGTTATGGTTATAGTTGGGGAGGTTTTGAAAGTCTTGTTTTACATCAAGAATTTAGAGAAACGGGTGATAGAAAATATTTGAATTTAGCAAGAGATGAACACTTAGTAAGACTCCACATTGGTCTAGAAGATCCAAAGGATTTGATAGCAGATATTAAACAAGCTTTAAGATTTGTAAAATGAGCTCTGAAAAATTCATTCGAAACAATACAGCTTTAATAACCTTAATAGCAGCAAGCTTAGTTGTTCTTATTTCATTAGGAGTAAGACAAACTTTTGGAATGTTTTTCATGGACTTTAAAGATGATTTAGGAATTTCACTGACTCAATCAGGATTATCAATAGGAATCCAGATGTTGATGTGGGGATTAACAGGGCCAATATTTGGTGCAATAGCTGATAAGTACGGTGGTCATAAAGCGATTGCATTGGCATTTCTTTTTTTTATAGCTGGAGTTTATTTTTTATATGCAGGACCAAATACTGGAATTTTTTTCCAGTTAGATATGGGAGTTTTAATTGGAATTGGTTTAGGTGGAACAGCAATTAGTATTCCAATGTCAATAGTTGGAAAGCATTTTCCTTTATCAAATAGAACAATTGCTATGAGCATTGTCACAGCAGTTGGTTCATTTGGGTATTTTTTATCTCCAATATTAACTCAATATTCTTTATCAGAAAATGGTTGGCAGATAACCTTATTATCATTTTTACTAGCATTAGCTATTGGATTAGGTATCTCATTTTTTGTTAGATCACCTTCGCTAGAACAAACTATTGAAAAACCAAATACACAAAGTTTATCTGATGCTATTAAGGAAGCATTTGGAACAAAAAGTTATATTTTACTAGTATCAGGTTTTTTTGTTTGTGGTTTTCATATAACTTTAGTAGGCACTCACGTTCCTACATACGTTATTGATCGTGGATTAGAAAGCTGGACAGCTGCAGCAATTTTATCTTTAATAGGATTGTTTAATATTTTTGGTTCACTTTGTAGCGGCTATCTCTCAACCAAAATGAGTAAGAAAATCATACTAAGTGTAATTTATACTTTAAGAGGTATATCAATTATTTTTTTCATATTTCTACCAGCTAGCAATATTAACTCGTTTATTTTTGGAGCAAGTTTTGGTTTTTTATGGTTATCAACAGTACCAGCAACAAGTGGAATAGTTGCACACATGTTTGGTACAAAATACTTAGGACTTTTGTATGGTATCGTATTTTTAAGTCATCAAATTGGATCGTTTTTTGGAGCATATCTTGGAGGACTATTCCACGATCTTTATGGGTCATATGATTACGCGTGGTATTTAGCAATTGCTTTATCTATTTTTGCAGCAATAATTCATTTACCTATAAAAGAGCAACCAGTTTTGAGATTAAAGACAGAATAAATTGAGTAAACATAATCAACTTAAAGAGATCCACAAATCAGGAAAATCTTATGCTATTTATAAATCAAATAATGGATTTGATTTATACACTGACTTTTCAAAAAAGATTATTTTAAGTAAAAAAAATGTTTCTAGCTTTTTAGAAAAAAAAAAAATTAGTAAAAAATATAAATCAACTGATCTATTTATTGGTTTTTTTGGTTATGAGTTATTAAATAATCTAATTGGTATTAAAGTTCCAAAACAAAAAAATAATAATTTTCCCAAAGGAATATTTTATAAACCTGAAAAAAAAATTAGCTATTCTAATAATTTAGTCAATTACCAAGCTAATAAAACTAGAATTAAAAAAAAATTTGAGATTAATATTAATAAAAAATCTTATACAAAAATTTTTAATAGATTTAAAAAAAAGATTAAAAGCGGAGAAACCTATCAAATTAAGATATGCACAAAATATAAATTGAAATCTAAAATTGATCCATTAGATTTTTTTTGTAGACTCTCAAGAACAAACTTAGCTCCTGAAGCTTTTATGATAAGAGATAAAGAATATTCGATTATAAGCTGTTCACCTGAGAACTTAATTACTAAGAAGGGTTCTTTGATTTCAACTAAACCTATAGCTGGTACCGTAAGAAAAAGTAAAAAAATGAATAAAACAAAAGCACTTAGTTATTTTAGAAATAATATAAAAGAAACCAAAGAACATAATATGATTGTAGATATGGAAAGAAATGACATGTCCAGGATATGTAAAGTTGGGTCAGTAATATTATCTAAAAAAAAAGTTGTCGAAGAATATAAAGACCTTTTTCATTATGTAAGTTTAATTAAAGGTAAAATTAAAAATAATGTTAAAAATATAGATATAATTAAAGCAATGATGCCAGGAGGTTCAGTAATAGGTTGCCCAAAAATTAGCACTCTTAATCTGCTTAATAATCAAGAAAAAGAAAATAGAAATATTTATACAGGTAGTTTTGGGTATTTAAAGTTTAATGGAGATATGAAATTTAATATTATTATTAGATCAATTTTAAACTATAAAAATATTTCTGAGATTTCTGTAGCCTCGGGTGTTGTTATTGATAGTAATGCAAATCATGAATTTAGAGAAAATTTTATCAAAGCAAAAGCATTAATTGAACTGTTTAAATGATTTATGTAATAGACCATAAAGATTCATTTACACACAATGTCGTTCATCAATTTTCATTATATGATGATGTTAAATGTGATAATTACAATAACGTTGATAAGATAAAACTTAACAAAGCATCAGTGATTGTTTTTTCACCTGGTCCAGGAAACCCAAAAAATTACCCTTTAACTTCAAAGATTTATAATCAATTTAAGGGCAAAAAAAAAATAATTGGAATTTGTTTGGGGTTTCAGCAGATATTATTCTGCGAGGGTGCAAAAATTATCGAACAAAATAAAATTTATCATGGATATCAATCCAGTATTAAAGTTGATAGTAAAAATTCTTTATTTAAAAAAAATCAAATATTTAAAGTCGGTCGCTATCATTCTTTAAAATTAAAAGAACCTTTTAAAATTAAAGATTTTGAGATAACTATGAGATGTATAGAATCAAAAGTAGCAATGGCTTTTGAAAATAATAAGGATAGAATTTATGGATTTCAATTTCACCCAGAGTCATTTTTAACTAATAATGGTAACTTTCTTATTAAAAAAATCTTATCGTCTTAAGGATTTAAAAGAAATAAATTTTAAAGATTTATGGGGAGATCATGGAATTTTTACAACCATGTGGATTTTTGATAAACCGCCTAAAATTCTCTTTTTTAAAAATCATTTATCCAATCTTCTTAAATCTTTGAAGAAATATAATATAAATAAAAAATCTATTAAGAACGATATTCTACAAATAATAAATAAAAATTTATCAAAAAAAAAAAAATACAATCACCTTCTAAGAGTTGCTATTAATAAAAGTACAATATCAATATCTTTGAGAAAACGTTTAGTTCCAAAACTTAATTTTAACTTACAACTTGTAAATCTCAAACGAGAAAAACCTCAATTCAAAAATCTAAAATATAAGAAAATTTTATTTCATTTGTCAAAAATGGATAATTCTAAATCTGATATTGGTCTGGTTTTTAAAAATAAACTTTTTGAAACAGGTACATCAAATCTTCTTTTTATAAAAAATAACAAAATTTATTCACCAAAAAAAGATTTTTATGAAGGGATTACATATAAATTTTTTAGATCTAAAGTTAAGAAAATATTTAAAAAAGAAATTTTTATTAATGAATTGAGTAAATTTGAGGAAATATTACTAATTGGTTCTGGTAAAGGTGTTACATCTGTAAAAACAATAAAACAAATTAGCTGGAAAAGAAAAAAAATGAAACATTATAAAATGTTTTTTAGATATTACCGTTCAGCAATTACTAATTGTAACTTACATAAGTTTAAATAATGAGAGATCCTAATAATCCGTGTTTATTCTGTAACAATAAAGAAAGTGGCTTTATTTTTGAAAATGAATTAGCCTATGCTAGTTATGATACTTATCCTGTATCTAAGCATCATTGTTTGATTATACCAAAAAGACATATAAAAGACTTTTTTGAATTAACTGATAATGAATTAGTAGCCTGTAATGACCTTATTAAAAAAGTTAAAGATGAAGTTACTAATAAAGATCCAGGCATAAATGGTTTTAATCTTGGAACAAATATAGGTAAGGTTTCAGGTCAATCTATTTTACACTGTCATTTTCATTTGATTCCTCGAAGATTAGGCGATGTAGAGAATCCCCAAGGTGGTGTCAGATCAGTTATTCCTCATAAGCAACACTACAATCGGAAAAAATAGCATGTAATTAAAGGTTTATTGCGATGAGTTTGCAGTTGAACTATTTTTTTAAGTAGACTAGATATCTTTAAAGTTAGATAAAAATAATTTACCATAAGGCGGATATGTTTAATACAAACCCATTTTCTAATTTAGCAGAAATTATTTCCCCGATAGCAATGCAGGGTTTCATAGTTGCCATGATAATTTTAATTGCACTCGGTACAATTATCCAAATGATTCATCATAAAAATCTTACTTATTTTTTTAATAATGCAAAAAAAGCGAAATTATCTGCTACTAAAAAATTAGGTATAGGAGAGAGGACTTCAATCATAGCAAAAACAACTGTTGTCGATATTGGTACAACTTCTGAACTTGGTTTTGGTAAAAGACGTCTTGCTCATGTTCTTGGGATGTATGGCACAATTTTGTTTTGGGTCTCATCAGCTGTGTTAGTTTTTTGTTATACAGGTGTAGGCAAATCAAATTCAGTAATGTGGTCTAATCTTTGGCATGGCGGAGCAATTTTAACTTGTTTAGGAGGTTATTGGTTCTGGTTTTTTCTAAGAGTTGATGTTTCAGCAGAAGCACACCCTTGGTACAGAATTATTAAAGCTGATTTATTTGTATTAGCATTATTAGCCTGTGCAACTTTTGGTTTGGCATGGTCATATGCTCAATTTAATGGACAAATTGGTTTGTCTTATTTATTTTTTATTTTATTTATTGCAGCAAATTTAATTTTATTTGGTGGGGTTTATTGGTCAAAATTTGCCCACATGTTTTATAAACCTGGTGCTGCAATCCAAAAAAATCTAGCTGAAGCTGATGGATCAAGGGATAATCTTCCACCCCCAGCTGATGCACCTGAGCAATTTGGCCTAGGTATAAAAAGAGAAGAGCCAAAACACTATTAATATGTTATTAAATTAGAAGGAGAAAAAAAATATGTCAACTTTTGTTTATATGACCAGATGCGATGGTTGTGGTCATTGTGTAGATATTTGTCCATCAGATATAATGCACATTGATGAAAACATTAGACGTGCAAAGAATATTGAACCCAACTTTTGTTGGGAATGCTATTCATGTGTAAAAGCTTGTCCAAATCATGCGATTGATGTGAGGGGTTATGCAGACTTTGCTCCAATGGGACACAGTGTGAGAGTTAGAAGGGAAGAAGAAAAAGGCACGATATCATGGAAAATTAAATTTAGAAATGGAACAGAAAAAAATTTTGTTTCCCCAATAACAACTAAACCATGGGGAAAGTTTATTCCAAAACTTGCAGAAGGTGATAAGCCAAATCAGGGGGAGATTAATTCACAAAGACTTTATACAGAACCAGAAGGTTTAAATACCAATGGAGAATTACCTTCAGTGCCTAAAGATTCATTTAAAAAAGGAGTTTATTATTAATGGCTAAACATAAAACACATTTTGAGGAGTGTGATGTATTAGTTGTTGGTGGTGGTATGGCAGGAACTGGTGCTACCTTTGAAGCTAGACATTGGGGTAGAGATTTAAAAATTGTTTGTGTTGAAAAAGCCAATATAGATAGAAGTGGAGCAGTAGCCCAAGGTTTGTACGCAATAAACTGTTATATGGGAATGCAGTGGAATGAAAATCAACCAGAAGATCATGTTAGATATGCTAGAAATGATCTTATGGGGATGGTTAGAGAAGACTTGGGATATGATATGGCCAGACACGTAGATTCCACAGTACATATGTTTGATGAGTGGGGATTACCCATGATGAAAAATGAAAAAACTGGAAGATATTTAAGAGAGGGAAAATGGCAAATAATGATCCATGGAGAAAGTTATAAACCAATCGTTGCTGAGGCAGCAAAAAAGTCTGCTGATAAAATTTACAACAGAATAATGATTACTCATTTATTAATGGATGAAGCTCAAGAAAATAGAATTGGTGGTGCAGTTGGTTTTAATATGAGAACTGGAGATTTTCATGTGTTTAGGGCTAAAGCTGTAATTGTTGCGGCTGGTGGAGCCTCACATATCTTCAAACCTAGAGCAGTCGGTGAGGGCATGGGTAGAACTTGGTATGCTCCTTGGAGTAATGGTTCCGCTTATGCATTACCTATTGCAGCAGGAGCAAAAATGACTCAAATGGAAAATAGAATTGTTTTATGCAGATTTAAAGATGGTTATGGTCCTGTAGGTGCATATTTTTTACACTTAAAAACTTATACACAAAACGCAAATGGTGAGAACTATGAAAAAAAATGGTATGATCAAACTAAAGAGTTAGTTGGTGAATATATAGACCATCATCCTACTCCTACTTGCCTAAGAAATCATGCATTCATCCAAGAAACTATGGCTGGAGGTGGACCAATACAAATGGTTACGACTGAAGCTTTTCAAGATCCACATTTAGAGACAGTAGGTTGGGAAAACTTTTTAGGTATGACAGTTGGTCAAGCAGTTGTTTGGGCTTCACAAAATATTGATCCAAAATATACAAATCCAGAATTAACAACATCAGAACCTTATGTCATGGGTTCCCACGCAACATGCTCAGGTGCATGGGTAAGTGGACCAGAAGACTTATCCCCACCAGAGTATTTTTGGGGTTATAACAGGATGTTGACTATAGATGGATTGTTTGGTGCTGGAGATACAGTAGGTGGAAGTGCCCATAAATTTTCATCAGGATCATTTACAGAAGGTAGATTGGCAGCGAAGGCAGCTGTAAAGTATATAGAAGATAAAAAAGCTGATGGAATTTCAGTGTCTGACAAGCAATGTGAGGATTTCAAAGCTAAAGTTTATAAACCTTTAGATACATATACTGTTGCTCAAAATGAAATTACAGGTGGAACTGTTTCTCCAAGTTATATATCACCAATACAAGGCCTTCAGAGACTTCAGAGAATTATGGATGAGTATGTGGGTGGAATTGCTACCAATTACATGACTAATGATAATATGTTAAAAAGAGGGTTGGAATTATTAGCTTGGTTAGAGGAGGATTTAGAAAAAGTAGGAGCTGAAGACTATCATCAATTAATGAGAGCTTGGGAACTAAAACATAGGGCTTTAACTTCCCAATGTGTTACGGAACACACCTTATTTAGAGAGGAAACACGTTGGCCAGGTTATTACTATAGAGGCGATCATATGAAACTAGATGATGATAATTGGCATTGTTTAACTGTTTCGAGAAGAGATCCAAAAACAGGCAAATTTACGTTGGAAAAGGTACCCGTGTATCACATTGTTGATGAGAATGAGAAGAAGAAAGCCTCGTAACAAGATATCAAAAATAATAATCTATGGACCTTCTAGCTAAAACTGATGAGGAAATTTTTGTAATAGGCAAACCATTCTGGGAAAATCTAATAAGATCATCAAATCTTAAAGATTATGGAGGTTTTACCAGAGATTTTTCAACTCAGATGTTATTTGGAGCTAATGAGGTAGAGCTAGGAAAGCAGTGGGCAAATAACGAACTTATCACAAATTTGAATGAAACTTATCAGCCTTTTGGTACTTTAAGAAGGGGTGATCATATTACCGTGCTAATTAAACAAACAAATAAGAAAATTCCTGGTGAGTTTTTGGGAAGGTTGGTGCTAGGAGTAGAGGGTGGTGAGATAAAGGTCTTTGGCGCAACAATTTACTAAAAAAAATCTAACAAAAAATTCAATTATAATTTGACAATTATTCTACGGGGTGTAATGAGAAAGGTAGATGCATTTACCAAATATAAAAATTCCACAAAAAATTATTAACAAAAAAACAACTTTTATTAAAACTGGGATTTTATCTGCTATTGCGGCTTGTTGGGGTGTAATCTTAGTTGGAACTTTTATAACTTTTAAATAAGCTATATATCAATTTTTTTAATTTGTAGATGGAAGTTTTTTTACCAATAGCTCAAGTTTTTATAAATCCGGTTGAAATACTTTTATTAAGTGCAATAGTTGGTGTGCTATCAGGGTTATTTGGTGTTGGTGGTGGTTTTTTAATGACTCCATTTTTAATTTTTATGGGTGTTCCACCAGCTTATGCAGTTGCAAATGAAGCAAATAATATTTTAGCAACATCAGTATCAGGCTCTACAACGCATTATTTAAAAAACACATTAGATTATAAAATGGGTTTTATGATCGTTATTGGTGGAACAATAGGAACTGCTTTGGGTATTTATACTTTTACTTATTTTCAAGATATTGGAAAAATAGACACCGTTATTTCTTTAGCTTATATGTATATACTTGCAATTATTGGTACATTGATGCTTGTCGAAAGTCTTGGTGAAATAGATAAAGCAAAAAAAAATATTGTAGAAAGAAAAAAATTACACGTTCATTATTGGATACACGGATTACCTTTAAGAATGAGATTTCCTAAGTCAAAATTATATGAGAGTGTATTTACTCCCATCATAATAGGTCTGGCAGTTGGATTCATCGCTGCGATAATGGGAATTGGTGGCGCATTTATACTAGTGCCTGCAATGATTTATATCATTAAAATGCCAACGAAATTAGTACCAGGCACTTCTTTATTTGTAACAATTTTTGTAAGTGTAATTGTTACTTTTTTACACTCAATAAATTATGGATCAATTGATTTGATGTTAGTTGTCATGTTGGTAGTAGGATCAATCATTGGGGTTCAGGTCGGCCATAAACTTGGAGAACAAATTGATAGCTCAGGATTAAAAGCTTTATTAGCTATTTTATTATTAGTTGTTGGAATAGTCATTGCTTATGACACTTTTTTTGCAGAAGAAATCCAAAAAGAAACATTTAAAGTAATGGATCAAGATCTAAATTTCTTTTCTAAGTTTATTAAAGAATTTTCCAAAGATATGCCATTCTTTTATGGATTATTTTCAATTTTATTTGCAGTCTCCCTTGGAATTGCTGCTGCATTTATAAGAAGATCTATTTCAAATTTTAGAAATAAATATTTCAATAAATCTGCAAATCAATCTAAATAAGAAATTTTAAATAAGTTTCTATTGTCAAAATACAAACTATCCCCACAGTCAACATTGCTATAAATCCCACAATAAATGGTCTGTATCCCATATTTCTAATATCCTTTAGATTTGTTGATAACCCAATGGCAGCCATGGCCATAGTTAAAAAAACTTTTGAAAAAAATTTTGTTAAGTTAATTGTTTCAATCCAAAAATTGTTATCTAATTTAACAAATGCTTGATCACCTATATTTCTTAAAATAATCATTCCCACAAAACCTAAAACAAAATAAGGAAAAATATTTAAAATAGAATATTTTTTTTCTTTAGCTAAACCTCTGTTATATAAAAAAGCAAATAGTGGGATCATTATGATTAAAAAAGTATTCCTAATTAGTTTAGTTACAGTCGCTATATTCAATGTTTCAGGACTGTTAAACTGCTGCTCATAAATAAGTCCTGCAGCAGCAACTTGTGAAGTCTCATGAATTGAGGTTCCTAAAAAAAGACCAGCGAACAAAGAATTCCCGTCAAAATAAAAATTCGCAAAATAGGGATAAAGCAGCATAGACAATATCCCAAAAAAGGTAATGTTTGCTACTGCATAAGAAATCTCTTGTTTATTAGCTTTTATCACTGGAGCTGTAGCCATAATTGCTGTTGTACCACACACAGTACTACCAATTGATATAAGGTATGCCATTCTTGTTGGTATCTGAAGTTTTTTAATAAGAAGTTTAACAACGATTAATACACTTATTATACAAATTACAATTAGTGGGATTGCAATTTTACCAAATTCTAGAAATTCAAAAGGTTTTAATTGTATGCCTAAACAAATAATTCCAAGTTTCAGCACATACTCTCTACAAAAATCAAGACCTTTTTGAAAACTATTTCGAACTTTAAAAAAATTACCAAAAAAAATTCCTAAAAGTATTGCGATCATTGCAGTCGAAATAGGACTTTTTTCATACCCAAAAAACTCTATACCAATAACGTTATTAAAACCCTGAGAGAGGGAATAGAGAACAAAAGCTAAAATTATACCTGGTATAATAACCAAATATTTTTTAATAAACATTTATAATTATTTATTAGGCACTTCTATAAAGTTTAGTCATAACAAATTCTTTATGACCTAAAGCTTCAGCGCAGGTTAATCTTCCATTTGCAACTCTTAAAGTTGTTTCAATAAGTCGGTCTCCTGCCTCAGATAAATTCATTTCTCTTGAAAGAATTTTAGAAACATCACAATCTATGTGTTCACCCATTCCTTTTACTGTCAAAGGATTAGCGGTCAGTTTTACGACTGGCTCTATTGGATTTCCAACTATATTTCCTTGACCAGTTGGAAATAGATGAATATTAAACCCGGCAGCTGCTTGAAGAGTAACACATTCTGCTGCTGCAGAAGAGGTATCCATAAAATATAAACCTTTTCCTTTTTTTGGTTCCTCTGCCGGTTCTAATACATCAACAAATTTACAGTTACCAATTTTTTGAAAATTACCAAATGCTTTTTCTTCAATTGTTGTAAGTCCTCCAGCAATATTACCTGCTGTAGGTTGACTTTCAGAAAGGTCATCAGTTGCTTCTTTTAATATAAAATCATTATACGCATTCCAGGTTTTCATAAATTTATCAGATGCTTCTTTTGTAGCTCCTCTAGTTGCACAAACTTTTTCAGCACCTGTTAGCTCTGAAGTTTCACCAAAACACAAGTGAACACCTAATGGTTCAAGTTTATCCATTAAGTTTCCAACAGTTGGATTAGAAGCTAGACCTGAAGTAGTATCAGACTCTCCACATTTTACCGAAATCCATAAATCACTTATTGGACATTCTTCTCTTTGTTTTTCTGAAGCCCACATAACAAATTCTTGTGCTTTTTTTGAAGCCTTCATCACTGTTCCAATATCACCAGTCCTTTCTATATGAAAACCTTCAACTGGTTTACCAGTTTTAGCTATTCCATCGACAATTTTCTTTGTCCATTTTGGCTCTATACCTATGACAATTACCGCTGCAACATTTGGATTACTTCCAGTTCCTATCATGGTCCTAAAATGTAATTCTAAATCTGCTCCAAATTGAAGTCTTCCGTATGAATGTGGAAGTGCTATCGTGCCTTTAATATTGTTTGATACTGCTTCAGCGCAAGCATTTGAAATATCATCTACTGGAAGAATAATTACATGATTTCTTGTTCCGGCTCTGCCATTCTCTCTTTTAAAACCTAAAAAACTTTTTGGGATTTCCATACAATTACCATTTCTTTGTTTTTACATTATGTACATGAACGTGCTCACCTTTTTTAATAGATTTAACGACTTTTCCAATATCATGTCCATATTTAAGAATTGTTTCTCCTTCTTTAAGGTCTACCATAGCTATTTTGTGCCCAAGTGGAATTTCGTCCATTGATTGAATATTCAAAGAACCGTCATTTTCCATGATCCAGCACTTACATTCCTGTTTTGGGGTAATTTTTTCAATAACCACAACACCAACATTGTCTTTTTGATCGTGGATTATAATATCTGTAGACATATATATTGTGTCGATTTGTTTTGTTTGAAATTTTTTAAATCTTATATATTAATCGCGAGAATTAACAATTATTTTTTAAAAAATTATAATATTACTAGTTTAGAAAGGTTCTACTAATGACTAAAATGACAACAGAGGAAGCTTTTGTAAAAGTTTTACAAATGCATGGAATAGAGCATTCTTTTGGTATTATAGGTTCAGCTTTTATGCCGATCTCAGATATATTTCCTGATGCAGGAATAACTTTTTGGGATGTTGCTCATGAAACAAATGGTGGCTTAATTGCTGATGGTTACACAAGAGCTACTGGAAAAATGTCTATGGTCATTGCTCAAAATGGACCTGGGATTACAGGATTAGTAACACCAATTAAAACTGCTTATTGGAATCATACTCCTTTGTTGTTAGTAACACCACAAGCTGCAAATAAAACAATGGGACAAGGTGGTTTTCAAGAAGTCGAACAGATGAATTTATTTAAAGATATGGTTTGCTATCAAGAAGAAGTAAGAGATCCTTCCAGGATGGCAGAAGTCTTAAATAGAGTGATTGAAAAAGCTATTAGAGGATCTGCGCCAGCACAAATAAATGTACCAAGAGATTACTGGACCCAAGTGATTGATATTGATCTCCCTCCTATTGTAAGATTAGAAAGACAAGCAGGTGGAGTTGATGCAATAAAAAAAGCAGCTGACTTATTATCTAAAGCTAAATTTCCAGTTATATTATCAGGAGCGGGTGTTGTTATTGGTGGAGCTATTGAAGAATGCAAAAAATTAGCAGAGAAATTAGATGCACCAGTATGTTCAGGATATCAACACAATGATAGTTTTCCTGGTAGCCATCCTTTAGCAGCTGGACCATTAGGTTACAATGGATCAAAAGCTGGTATGGAGTTAATTTCAAAAGCTGATGTTGTTTTAGCCCTAGGGACAAGATTAAACCCTTTTTCAACTTTACCTGGTTATGGGATAGATTATTGGCCAAAGAATGCAAGTATCATCCAAGTAGATATGAATTCAGATAGAATAGGTTTAACAAAAAAGGTAACAGTTGGTATATGTGGAGATGCAAAATTAGTCGCCCAACAAATTTTAGATCAACTTTCACCAGCTGCTGGGGATATTGATAGACAAAAAAGAAAAGATATTATTCATCAAACGAAGTCAGCTTGGTTACAAAAATTATCTAGTTTAGATCACGAAGATGATGATAAAGGTACAGTTTGGAACAAAGAAGCTAGAGAAAGAGACTCTGATAGAATGTCACCAAGACAAGCATGGAGAGCAATTCAAGCTGGAATGCCAGAGGATGTAATTATTTCAAGTGATATTGGAAATAATTGCGCAATCGGAAATGCTTACCCAACATTTGAAAAGCCAAGAAAATACTTAGCTCCAGGATTATTTGGTCCTTGTGGTTACGGTTTTCCTTCTATTTTAGGAGCTAAAATTGGATGTCCTGATACTCCGGTCATAGGATTTGCAGGAGATGGTGCTTTTGGAATTAGTATGAACGAGATGAGTTCATGTGCTAGGGAAGAGTGGCCAGCTATTTCAATGGTTATTTTTAGAAATTATCAATGGGGTGCTGAAAAAAGAAATACGACGCTATGGTTTGATGATAATTTTGTTGGAACTGAACTAGATCCTGAACTAAGTTATGCGAAAGTAGCTGATGCTTGCGGACTTAAAGGTGTTACAGTTAGAACAATAGAGGAAACAACTGCAGCTATTAAACAATCATGTGAAGATCAGAAAAAAGGTATCACGACATTTATTGAGGTAATTTTAAACCAGGAACTAGGTGAACCTTTTAGAAGAGATGCAATGAAAAAACCTGTCAAAGTTGCCGGTATTAACAAGTCCGATATGAAGCCTCAAAAATCTTTAAATGGATGAAATTAAAATAGGTTCTAATAGAAGTTTT
>JACWEO010000015.1 GCA_014653355.1 Pelagibacterales bacterium SAG-MED47
AAAGGATCGGAAATTGTCAAATATCAATCTGAGAGTATTTTTACTTTTGCTAAATTTTTATCGTATATTTTAGTGTTAATAATTTCGTTTATAGGTTTAATTTTGATTTTAGATACTTTCAAAACACCGTTATATAAACTTTTTCCTAATTTAGAATTTTTTTTATTCAGTCTTTATGAAACATTGAAAGATATAGAATTATTCGTTAGAGATTTAATCTAAATATGATTAATTATTTATCTAAACCTTTTAAATGGTTTTTTAAACTTGAAGCGGCAAGTGGACTAGTTTTATTATTTGCTGCCATTATAGCTTTAATTATTAGTAACTCTAGTTTAGCAGAATTATACTTTTCAACCTTAAATGAATATTTATTTATTGGAATAAATAATTTTGGATTAAAACTTTCAGTAATACATTGGATAAATGATGCATTAATGGCAATATTTTTCTTTTTTGTTACTTTAGAAATTAAAAGAGAATTTATACAAGGTGAACTATCAAATATAAAACAAGCTTTACTGCCAATAATTGCTGCTGTAGGCGGGATGGTAATTCCAGCATTATTTTACATATTTATTAATTTTGGTGATAGCGAAACCTTAAATGGTTGGGCTATACCCTCTGCCACTGATATTGCATTTTCGTTAGGTGTTTTATCTTTATTAGGTAAAAGAGTACCTTTATCTTTAAAAGTTTTTTTAACAGCACTTGCTATTATAGATGATCTTGGAGCTATAGTTATCATTGCACTATTCTACTCAGGTGATCTAAGCATCAAATATTTAAGTTTAATGTTATTGGCTTTTATAATTTTACTTGTTATCAATAAATTTAATATTAAGAAATTTTTACCATATTTGATTGTGGGAATTTTTTTATGGGACTTCACTCATAATTCCGGGATTCATGCAACTATTGCTGGTGTTTTATTGGCAATGACTATACCTCATAGAAAAAAAGAAAAAGATTTCTCTTTACTGATTAAAATTGAACATGCAATTAGTCCTTATGTTGCTTTTGGTATTATGCCACTTTTTGCCTTTGCTAATGCAGGAGTATCATTAGAAGGTTTATCTTTTTCATCTTTATTAGACAAAGTGCCCTTAGGTATTTTATTAGGATTATTTGTAGGAAAACAACTGGGTGTTTTTGTATTCTCTTATATTTCTATTAAAACAAAAATAGCCCAAATGCCAAATAATACTAATTGGTTTAACTTTTATGGAGTTGGGGTTTTAACAGGAATTGGTTTTACAATGAGTCTTTTTGTTGGAAATTTAGCATTCATTGAAAATATTCAATATATGGACGGCGTAAAAATAGGTGTTTTGACTGGGTCATTATTATCCACTTTATTTGGATATTTTATAATACTACTAACACCTAATAAATAGTTTTTTAAATGAAAAAGTTACTATTAGTTAGTTTTATAATAATTATGTTTTTTTTTAAAAATTCAACAATGGCAAATTATGAAAAAATTTTTTATGATTTCAATATAGAAAGTATAACTGGCGAGACAATTGATTTTAACGATTATAAAAACAAGGTTATTTTAATAGTTAATACAGCAAGTTATTGTGGTTTTACTAAACAATATGAAGAATTACAATTATTATGGGATAATTATAAATCAAAAGGTTTAATTGTCCTTGGTGTTCCATCAAATTCTTTTAATCAAGAAAAAAAAAATGATTCTGATGTCAAAAAATTCTGTGAAGTAAATTTTAATATAAATTTTCCATTATCAACTATAACTGAGGTAAAGGGAGACAACGCTCATGATTTATTTAAATGGGCAAAAAATAATCACGGTGCATCAGCAATTCCAAAATGGAATTTTTATAAAATTTTAATTAATAAGGAAGGTAAAATTGAGGAAACATTTTCATCATTTACAAAACCAATGTCAAAAAAACTAATTAATAAAATAGAAAAAATTTTATAAATTTATTGAAAGTCCGTCATGAGCAGGCAAAATATTTTTTGATAATTTCTTTTTGAGCTCTTTATAATCCAATACAGGTGATAAATTGGTCAAAATCGCCTTTTTAGGCTTAAACTTTTTTATTATAGACAATGAAGTTTCCAAATTAAAATGTGAGGGATGATAATTGTACCATAAACAATCAAGAACCAAGTATTTAAGATTCTTAAAATATCTATAGTCTTTGCTATTAATCTTACTTACATCACTAATGTAAGCTAATTTCTTATCAATTATAAAACAATTCGATTTGACATTGCCATGTTCAACCTGAATTGATTTCATTTTAATTTTCTTATTCTTATTATAAACGAAAAAATCTTTTTCTAATTTATTCATTCTTAAGGTTGCAGGATATTCCTTAGAATAGCTTTTGAAAATATAAGAAAAAGTTTTTTTTAAGTATTTAGTGGTAAATTTGTCAGCGTAAACATTAATTTGTTTTCTGCTATTAATATAAAATGATCTTAAATCATTTATACCATGGGTCTGATCACCATGCATATGTGAAAATAGTACTTTATCAATTTTTTTAATTTTGTGCCGTAATAATTGATGTCTTAAATCAGGAGATGTGTCGATTAAAATATTTTCTTCAGAAGTTTCTAACAAAGCCGAACATCTTGTTCTGTAATTTTTTTTATTTTTAGGATCACAGTTACCAAAAAAACCATCGGGTCTTGGAACACCCATTGAACTACCACAACCTAAAATAATAAATTTCATTAAGGTTTAACTAAATAGTTTATTAAAATTATCTGAAGTTATTTTTATAATTCGAGCCTTAGATACATTTTTTAAGTCTGCTAGTTTTTGTGCTGTAAAATCAATATAAGAAGGCTCATTTTTTTTTCCTCTATTAGGCACAGGTGCAAGAAATGGACTATCTGTTTCAATAAGTATCTTATCTAATGGTAGATATTTAAACGTTTCTTGAAGTTCTGTAGAGTTTTTAAATGTAATAATACCACTTGCTGAAAAATAAGCTTTTAAATCTAAAAGTTTTTCTGCAAAATGTTTTGAACCTGTAAAACAGTGCATAAGAATTTTAAGATTATCTTTTTTATAATTATTTAATATTTCAAAAGTATCGTCTTCCGCACTTCTAGAATGAATAATCAAAGGTGCATTTGTTTCAATAGAAGCTTTGATGTGTTCATTAAAACTTTTAATTTGTTTATCCCTATCACTATTATTGTAATAAAAATCTAAGCCAGTCTCACCAATTCCAATTATTTTAGAATTTACATTAAAATTTTTTATAATTATTTCAGCACTAATTAAATCTTTATTTGTTTCGTGAGGATGGACGCCTATTGTTCCATATATCATTTCATCTATATTAATTATATCTTTTATTCTTTCAAAACTCTCTATAGAAGTTGAAATAGTTAACAGTTTTTTAATACCTACACTTTTTGAACGCTTAATTATATTCGATAGATCACTCAATAAGGGTTCATGATCTAAATGGCAATGTGAATCAATCATTATTTTTTTCTATTTTGTGAAAAAGAATATCAATTTTATTAATTTTATCAATATTCAACAAGAAATTATTATCTATTATTGATATTGTATTTATTTTGTCTTCGGTAATACCAAAAATTTTAAGTGCTTTAAGAGAACTCTCTGGAATTATAGGATACAATAAAAAACTTATCTTTCTTACAATTTCTAATGTAGTATATACAATTGTATTTAATCTTATTAAATCATTTTTTTTTTTCCATGGTTCTTGGTCATTAAAATATTTGTTAGCTTCAAATAATGAGTTAACAATGAAATTGATATAAAAATTTATATCTTGATTATCAATTTTTTCTCTAATTTTATCTATATTGTTTTTATAATTATCTAAAATTTTTAAATCATCTTTTTCAAATTTAATTTTTTTAGGGATTTTACTATCACAATTTTTTGTTGCAAATGCTGTTACTCTTTGGCACAAATTACCAAAATTGTTTGCTAAATCACTATTAATACAGTCTTCGAGTCTGTCTTGAGAAATATTACCATCATTTCCAAATGAAACTTCTTTAATAAGATAGTATCTAAGAGGATCTAAACCGTATTTATCAACTATTTCTAAAGGATCAAGAATATTTCCTTTTGATTTTGACATCTTTTCATCTCCAGAAAGAATCCATCCATGACCGTAAACTCTTTTTGGTAAATCTACTTTTGCAGCTAGAAGAAATGCTGGCCAATAAACTGCATGGAAACGTAATATATCTTTTCCAATTAAATGTATAGAAGCAGGCCAAAAATTTTTAAACAAATGATCATTTATATTTGGAAAATTTAAAGCACTTATATAATTAGTTAATGCATCGAGCCATACATAAATTACATGATCTTTATCATTAGGGACCTCTATACCCCACGAAAAAGTTTTTCTACTTACAGATAAATCTTTCAGCCCACCTTCAACAAATTTTATAACTTCATTTTTTCTTGCTTCTGGAGCAATAAAATTGGGATTCTTTTGATAAAAATCCAGTAGTGGTTTTTGCCACTTTGATAATCTAAAAAAATAAGACTCTTCGTCAACCCATTCAACTGCTGATTTTGATGAAATTGCAATTTTTTTACCATCTATGACTTCAATTTCATCTTCTCCATAAAAAGCCTCATCTGAAACAGAATACCAACCAGAATATTTTGATAAATAAATTTCATCATTTTTTTCTAATTCACTCCATAAATGTTGAACAGATTTTTTATGTCTATTTTCTGTAGTTCTTATAAAATCAGTATTTGATAAGTTTAAAGTTTTGGACAAATCTTTAAAAGTAAGACTAATTTCATTACAAAATTCCAATGTTTTTATTTTTTTTTTTTCAGCAGCTCTTTGTATTTTTAAACCATGCTCGTCAGTTCCTGTTAAGAAGTATACGTTAAAACCATCAATTTTTTTAAACCTAGCAAAAAAATCTGCAATTATACTTGAATAGGCATGACCCATATGAGGTTTTGCAGAGGGATAATAAATTGGTGTTGTAATATAAAAATTTTTATTCATTTAATATTTTATCCTTAAATTCAATAAACAAAGATTCTTCATCTAGATTGAATTTTTTAATCTCATATATTCTTTTTATAAAAAAACTATATTTCTCAGTAATTTTAAGTGAAGTATTAATTTTATTAAAATAGAATTCAATAAATTCAAAAAGTAAAAGTTTTGTTGAATTATTTTTTTTATAATCTTTATTGTGTATCATTTTTTTTAATAAATTTTTTAAATTTAATTTTTCTAAATCGTATTTATTATTTATCCCAAATTGAACTAGATTATATACAGCACCTGGTGATGAATAATAGTTAATCAAATCACTGTTTATATATTCGATTAATTTTCCTTCTAATAAGTTATCAGCAATTTTAAGGTTTTCTTTATTTGATAATGAAATTTTAAAGTTTATACATCTTGAAATTAAAGTTGATAATATTCTCTTATTATTATTAATTAAAATAAAGTATATATTTGATGATGGTTCCTCTAAAATCTTTAATAATGCATTTAATGAATTCTTGTTCAAAAATTCAATATTATCAATTAATACAAATCTAGGTTTACTGTTAAACGAAGATTTATTAAGATTGGATATCAGATCCCTAATTTGATTAATATCGATTGTTTTTTTTTCTAAATTAATATCAATTAAAATAAAATTAGGATTAGACTTATTTAAAACTGTTTTAAAAGATTGATTTGCATCATTAATTTTTAAATTTATAATATCATATTTAAAATCCTCATCCTCTGATAAAACGTAATTTATAAGATGATAAGCTAAAGTTGATTTTCCAAGACCTTTCTGACCTGATAAAAGAATTTTATTAGGAAGTTTTTTATTATTATATAAATTAATTAATTCTTTAAAAAATTTATCCAAACCAAATAATCTCATTTGGTTAATTGGTTGAATGTACATCATATCAAATTGTTAATTTGTTTTAATATTAGATTGTTATTTTCTTTTTTACTTAAATTTGAATTAATTAATAAAAACTTTTTTTTATTTTTTTTTGATAATTTGAGAAAACCTTTTTGAACCTTTTGATAAAAATTTTTATTAAACTTATCATATCTATTTAAGTATTTTCTTGAGGAAAGTCTTTTTTTCATATTTTTAGTACTAACAATGTTTAGAAAAGTGAAATCGATTTTGATATTACCTAATAGATAACTGTTAAGTGAATTTATTAATTTGATATCAACCCCTAATCCGTAATGTTGGTAAGCAATTGTTGAGTCAACAAATCTATCAATTAAAATAACTTTTTTTCTGAAATATCTTTTCAATAAATCAATATTTTCACTTCTTGCAGCAAGATAAAGTAATAAGTCTGTATTTTTATTAAATTTTGATTGATTGCTTAAAATCAATTTTCTTATTTTCTCACCATTCAGACTACCACCTGGCTCTCTTATCTTAATGTGGTCAATTTTTTTTTTTTTTAAATATTTTGATACATTTAGAAGATGATAACTTTTTCCACTACCTTCTATACCTTCAAAAACTATTACAGGTTTTTTAGACATCACCCCAAACTAAATAATTTAATGACTTCATTAATCTAGAGAAGATATTAACTTTTTTTACATCTTTTAATGCCATTAAACTATATTCACCTATTTTTTCTTGGTCATAAGTTATTAATAATTTTGCTACCACTTGGTCTTTTTTTATAGGAGCTTCTATAGGTCCATCATAAATGACTTTTGCTTTTAATTTTTTTTTCTGTCCTTTTTTAATAGTTTTATAAATATCTTCATTGGTATAGACTTTAACAAAACTGTCTTTTCCAAGCCACACATCTACACTAGAGAATGGTTTCTTCTTTTTCGAAATTTCGACTAGGTCAAAATTCGTTAGACCATAAATTAAAAGTTTAGAGCTTTGTCTAGATCTTAAACTTTTAGTTTCAAATCCACTTCCTACAGCAATAAGTCTTCTTCCATTTCTTTCTAATGACGATGCTAATGAATATCTTTCGACAGCTAAATAACCAGTTTTTATTCCGTCAACACCCATATTTTTATATAAAAGCGGATTCCTGTTGCCTTGGGTAATTGGATCTCCACCTGTTCTATCCCACGTAAATTCTTTCTCCTTAAACCATTCATAAAAAGATGGGTGGTTTTTTATTAAATAATTAGACATTAACATTATATCTTTAACAGTAGAAAAATTATCAGGATTATTGATACCTGATGAATTTGCAAAATTTGTATTATGCATACCTATTTCTTTTGCTTTTGAGGTCATCATTATTGCAAATTCTTCCTCGGTGCCTGCTATACCTTCGGCAAGAGCAATACATGCATCATTACCAGATGCAACAATTATACCTTTTAATAAATCTTCAACTGAAACTTCATCACCTATCATTACAAACATGGACGAGTATCCTGCTGTAGATAAACGCCACGCTTTTTCTGAAATAATAAATTTTTCATTTAAAGTTAAGTCACCGGTTTTAATAAGATCAAAAGCGATTATACTAGTCATGATTTTAGTCATCGATGCTGGATATATTGATCTATCAGGTTCTTTTTCATAAAGAATTTCTCCAGACAGATAGTCTTGTAAAATTGCAGTCCTTGCTTGAATTTCAACATTAGCAAACGAATATTTATTAAAAAACAAAATTAAAATAATAAACACTAAGGTTTTTTTAAACATTATTTAAAATCTCCAAATTTTCAAAATTTAAAATACTCATTTTTTCAAATGAAATCTTCAAACTTTTTATATCATTAAAAGGTCCTATTAATACCCTATATTTTGTTTCTGATAATCTCATAATTCTTAAATTCTTTATCAACGACTCCTGCTTGATTCTATTTACCATTATTTGAGCTGTATTTTTATAATAGAAATCAGCTACTTTAATGGAATAAGAAAAATTTTTATTTCTATCTTTTTTTTTCTTAATCTTATTATTATTTAAATCATTAATTTTTATTCCATCAACTGGTGCTTTTTGTGCAACGCTTCGTTCTTCGTCAAACATTTTTGCTTTTTTAGCAACAAAAGTTGAATGTTTAGAAACTAAATTAAGTTCAATATAAGGTTCATTAAAATCAAGATCTAATTCCTCAGCAATTCTTAAGCTTAAAACAGAATTATAAAAATTAGAAAATTTTATTTTATTTGATTTAACTTCTGCAATTAAATATTTTCCATTTTTAGGATTTGTAATTTTTACTATAGACCTTTTTTTTAGTGATTTATGATAAATATTTAAGGATCTTTTTTCTAATTTCTTTATGTTGTTTAGTTCAGTTTTGTATATCAAAGCAAAACCAGAATTATGATATTTATTTACAAAATTAGAATCTTTATTTTCTAAAGTGTAATGAGATGTTTGCTTACAACTAAATAGTAACAGACTTAAAAATATAATAATAAGTTTATAATTCATTTTTAATCTTATTTTTTAAAGTGCATACAGCTAAAGCAAATCGTAAAGATCTATTCCATTTTAGTATAATTTCATAATTTTCAAAAACAATATATGCAGGGTTTAATGTTTCTGCTTCAGGAATAATGTCCTTATCTGGTGTAATTATTGCAACTTCTAAATTTTGATTAATGAATTCGATATTTTGAAAGCCCGAAATATATTTTTTAAAATATTTTAATTTTTTTTTACTTTTTAAATTTTTTGCAGAAACATTCAAATATTTTTTTGGAATATTTTTTTTTAAATCTACTCTATAAAAACAATGGGTATTTTGTTTCCAACCCATATTTTTTAGATAATTACCAGCTGAAGCGTATGCATCAATAGGATTTTTAAGATCAATATAATTATCTTTATTGTAATCGATTGCATAGTTTTTTATTGTTGAGGGCATAAATTGAAAAAAACCAAATGCTCCAGCCCAAGAACCAAAAAGGGTTTTGTGGTCAATTTGATTTTTATCTATTAATTTTAATAAAATTAAAAGTTCTTTTGTAAAGAATTCTGAGCGCCTTTTATCAAAACTTAAGGTAGATAATGATGATATTATATCCATTTTTCCTACATATGTTCCATAATTAGTTTCGATACCCATTAAAGATAAAAGTAATTCTTTTTCAATTTCAAATTTTTTTTCAATTTCATTTATTAATTCTGTGTTTTTTTTGTAAAATTCTACACCACTTTTAATTTTATTTTTTGAAGACCTTTTTGATATATAAGTTTTTGTATCTTCGTAGAATTCAGGTTGATATCTATCATACCCTATTACTTTAGGTAAAAACTTCACATTTTGCATCACTATATCGAAAGTACTTTCTGAAATATCATTTTCTAAAGCAATGTTTCTAAATTTTTTTTTCCAATCTAAAAACTTAATTTGTTCATTTGCATATAAATTAGAGAAAAAGAAAATAGAAAGAAATAATAAAAATAAAAAATTAATTAGTTTCATAAAGATCTTTTAAATATATAATTACAGCAATCCAAATTATAATAAAACTTAGAAGTTTTATTGAAGAAAATTCTTCATTATAATAAAAATACCCTAAAATAAACTGTAATGTAGGAGTTATGTAAAATATCATCCCTGTAGGCCCTAAGCCTATGAGCTCAACTCCTCTTACATACAAAAATAAGGGAATCACAGTCATTGGTCCTGCTAAAATCAGAAAGATACTAAGACTAGGATTTGAAAAATTAAAATCATTAAAACCACTTTTAGCAATAAAATAAAAAACAACTAAAGCAAAAGGGAAAATATATAAGCTTTCAATTAATAATCCCACATCAGTATCAATGTTAATTTTTTTTCTAACAAGATTATAAAAAGCCCAACTAAAAGCTACTACTAGTCCAACCCATGGTAAACTTTTTAGATTTAGAAAAATTATTATTAATATTGAAATCAAAACTAATAAAATAGAAAAAAGTCTTTTATTATTTAATTTTTCTTTAAAAAAAACATAGCCAAGCAAAACACTTATAATTGGCATAATAAAATAACCAAAACTAGCATCAATAATTCTTTCTGTAGCTACAGCATATACCCAAATTGCCCAATTTATAAAAATTAAAAATCCAGATAAAAATAAAGCAATTAAATTTTTTTTAATTAAAATGATTTTAAAAAAAATATCCCATTTTTGTAGAAATGAAGTTGTAATTATTAACATTACAGCTGTCCATATACATCGATGAACAACTAATTCAATATGTCCAATAAATGAAACATACTCAAAATATATTACTCCTATAAATCCCCACCAAAAAGAACCTAACGATGTTAATAACAAACCTTTATTGAATTCTTTTTTCATTAATAATTCTACTTATCTAATAATAGTCAACTTAAATAGACTATTTTATAGTTGAATTAAATATTTTTAATTATAAAAGCTTCTAAATGGAGAGATGGCTGAGCGGTTGAAAGCACCGGTCTTGAAAACCGGCAAAGGGGCAACTCTTTCCTGGGTTCGAATCCCAGTCTCTCCGCCACTAATTTATAGGCATTTAATATTTAAAATTTTTAAATAGATTATTAATTTTATTATCTTCAAACGCTATGGATGTATTTAGCCCATTGTAAAAATTGTAAAGATTATTGTCATCAATTTCCAAGAATTTAACTAAATCATTTAGATCTTTGTAGTCTAATTTATCCAAATATTCATTTGTAAAAGCTCCTAAAATTTTATCCATTTCTTTTGTACCGCGATAATTTGATCGATAAATAATCTTTTTTTTTATTTGTTCTATATCAGTAGCCATAATAGGAATATAATATTACTTTATGAATATTAAAAGAAATTATAATTACTTGTTATCTGATCTTGGTTCTTTAAAGGGTGTTGGAATTAAAACTACAAACTTATTAAAAAAGAAAAAAATAAATAGTATTTTTGACTTATTATGGAAATTACCTAAATCTTATACAGACCGGAGTTTATCATCAAAAATTAAAGATTTAAAGATCGGTGAAACACAAACTGTAACTATAATACCCCAAAAATATTTTTTTCCAAGAATTAGGAACTTACCAAATAGAGTTTTTTGTAAAGATGAAACCGGTGAAATAGAGTGTGTTTTTTTTAATAGTTATGAGGGTTATGTCAAAAAAATATTACCTATAGGAAAAGAAGTAACCATTAATGGTAAAATTAAATATTTTAGAAATAAATACCAACTAACAAATCCTAGTTATATTTCTGAGAATTCTTCAATAATTAAACAAAAGCATAATAAATATTCATTAACAGAAGGAATTAGTGAAAAAGTTTATAATAAGATCATATCTAAAATAATTAATGATATGCCAAAAATTGAAGAATGGCATTCAAAAGGTATTTTACAAAAATTCGGTAATATAAGTTGGAACGATTCAATCAAAAAATTACATAGACCAGAAAATATTGGTAAATTCAAAGAAAACTTTTATCAAAGACTTGCATATGATGAAATTTTTTCAACTTTTTTAGTAAACTCAGAAATTAGAAAAAAAATCAAAAAATTTAAAAAAACAAGAAAAAAATTTGATACAAAAAAACAAAATGAAATAATTTCTAAATTAGATTTTTCTTTAACAGGAGATCAAAATAAGACACTTGATGAAATAAATAAAGACTTATGTTCAGATAATAAAATGTTCAGGTTACTTCAGGGAGATGTAGGAAGTGGAAAAACAATAGTATCTTTATTAGCTGCACTTAATACTATTAATTCGGGTTTTCAAGCAGCAGTAATGGCACCTACTGAAATATTAGCAAGACAACATTTTTTATTAGCAAAGAAAATATTTCCTAAATATATAAAAATTGAATTACTTTCTGGTAAATCACACTATCAGGATAAAAAAAATATTTTAGAAAAATTATTAAATATGCAGACTCATATAATATTTGGAACCCACGCTCTATTTCAAAAAAAAGTTAAATTTAAAAAACTTGGATTAATAATAATAGATGAACAACATAAATTTGGTGTTAACCAAAGAAAAAAATTGTCCGATAAAGCTGGGAGAGATTGTGATATTCTTTTAATGACTGCAACACCAATACCACGAACTTTAACAATGACAATATACGGTGATATGGATCTTTCAATTATTCGTGAAAAACCTAATATTCGTAAACCTATTAAAACCTACAGTAAAATTGAAAATAAAATTGATGATGTAATTAAATTTGTAAAAAAAGAGATGAAACTTGGTAATCAGGTTTTTTGGGTATGCCCTTTAATTGAAGAGTCTAAAAAGATTGATCATACCTCAGCAATTAATAAATCAAAATACTTGGAAAAATTATTTCCCAAAGAAGTCTTTTTACTTCATGGAAAAACAAATATTGACGAAAAAGAAATAATCTTAAATAAATTCTTAAAAAATGAGTTTAAAATTTTAGTTTCAACTACTATTATCGAAGTAGGTATAGATTTTCCCAATGCAAATGTAATTGTTATTGAAAATGCAAATAAATTTGGTTTATCTCAATTACATCAACTAAGGGGTAGAGTTGGAAGGGGTAATAAAGCATCATCTTGTATACTAATGTTTAAGTCAAATTTAAGTGATAATGCAAAAAAAAGAATTAATGTGTTAAAAGATTCAAATGATGGTTTTAAAATATCTGAAGAAGACATGAAATTAAGGGGTTTCGGAGATATTTTAGGGTTTAAACAAAGTGGAATTAAGAGTTTTAAGTTAGCTGACCCAATTCATAATCATGATCTTTTTATTTTGGCAGAAAAAGAAATTAAAAGAATCGAAAATGAAAAAGAGGATATAAGCAAATTTAAACCACTAATTAAATTGTACGATCGAGCAGATATAATAAACGATATTGCTTAATTCTTACCTGAAGATGTTCCTGCAGAGACAATAAATTTAGACGCTTCTTCAAAAGTCATATTCAGATATATAACTTCATCAATTGGAAACATTAATAAAAAACCACTTGTAGGATTTGGTGTTGTAGGAACAAACACATTAATTAGTTTTTTATTGGTTTTATCAGCCATTTCACCTTTATTCTCTTTTGTTGCAAACCCAACTGCCCAAACTTCTTTTCTAGGGTATTCAACTAAAACAACACTTTTTTTATCATTATCATCCTTATTTGAAAATGTTTCAGTCATTTGAAGTATTGAAGAATAAATAGTTCTTAGAACTGGAATTCTTTTGAATAGATCATCAATGAGTTTCAAAATTCGTTTGCCTAAAAATGATAGAGATAAGCCACCGACGATCGTAATGAATATAACAGAAATCAAAATTTCAATTCCAGGAATAGCATAGGGTAAGTAACTATTAGGGTTGATATTTTCAGGTATAATTGTAGATGAAATACCTATTATAAACTTAGTTAAATATAAGGTAAATCCTATTGGTATTAAAACTACAACACCTGTGATAAAATAATTTCTTAAAATTAAAGTAATAGATTTTTTTTTTTTATTTTTTACCATAATATTACTTAAAACTTGAGTAGACTACAAATGATATTGCCATTATAAAAAGAAATAATAATATTTTATTATTTAGATTCATTGGTAAATATAATATCAATGTTAAGGTAAAATGGATAGAAGAAAATTTTTAACTTATGTGGGTTCAGGTTGTTGTGGGTTTATTCTCAATTCCTGTGCTACTGCTCCAATTACTGAAAGAAAGCAATTAAAGATTATACCTGAAGCAAAATTAAATGCCCAAGCAGCTGCTATTTTTGAAAAGATAAAAAATAAAGAAAAAATGAGTTCTGATATAAATAAACTCAATGAAATAAAAGAAATTGGAAAAAGAATGCAGGATTCAATAAGTAAATATTTTTATCAATCGAATCAAGAAGATCCAACAACTAACTTTGATTGGGAATATATACTCATTGAAAATAAGAAAATTAAAAACGCTTGGTGTATGCCAGGAGGTAAAATAGCTATTTACTCAGGTATGTTAGAAGTAACAAAAAATAAAAATGGTTTAGCAGCAGTGATGGGTCATGAAATTGCTCATGCAGTTGCGAAACACTCAGTAGAAAGAGCTAGCCGAGGTGTAATACTTAATACAAGTGCACAATTAATTGATATATTCTCAGGAGGAAAATTATCATCAGTTAACAGAACAACCGGAATGGATACAATTGGTTTATTATCACAACTTGGAATTATGAATCCTTTTAATAGGAAACAAGAAAGTGAAGCTGATTACCTTGGCTTAATTTTCTCTTCATTGTCAGGTTATGATATTAGAGAAACAGTGAAAATTTGGGAAAGAATGAGTAAATTAAATAAAGGAAAATCATCTCCAGAGTTTATGAGTACTCATCCTTCGGCAGAAAATAGAATCAAAAAAATAAATGAATGGACTAATGAAGTAACATTAGAATACCCACCAATTAAAGTTTCTTAATTTAAATATTGTATAACAATCAAAAACTTTACAAAAAATAGATTTTATTGATATTATTAATTAATTCTTTTAATTCATGAAGCCATTTTTTAAATCATCTAATTTTGAAATTTATAATGATAACACTTTTGATGTTCTTGATAATTTTATTAAAGAGAAAAAAAAATTTAATTGTATATTTGCAGACCCACCATATTTTCTAAGTAATGATGGCATTACATGTGTAAATGGTAAAATGGTTAAAGTTAATAAAGGTGATTGGGACAAATCAAAAGGTATAGAACAAAATTTTCAATACAATTATGACTGGTTGAACAGATGCAAAAACTTGCTTACCGATAATGGTACAATATGGGTCAGTGGAACTTTTCATATCATTTATGCAGTAGCATTTGCTGCGCAAAAATTAGAAATGAAATTTTTAAATAATGTAGTATGGGAAAAACCAAATCCCCCACCCAATTTAAGTTGTAGATATTTTACTCATTCAACAGAAACTATCCTTTGGTTTGGTAAAAATAAAAAAAGTAAACATCTATTCAACTATGACATTATGAAAGAAATAAATGGTGGTAAACAAATGAAAGACGTTTGGCGTATGACAGCTCCTAAAAAAGGTGAAAAAAGTTTTGGAAAGCATCCAACACAAAAACCTGTTGCTCTTTTAGATTGGATAATTAAAGCTGCATCCAAAAAGGGAGACACAATCCTTGATCCATTTAGTGGTAGTGGGACAACAGGTGTAGCCAGCATACTAAATAAAAGAAAGTTTATAGGAATAGAATTTGATAAAAAATATTGCACATTATCAAAAAAAAGAATCCAAGATGCAGAGAAAGATATAAAAAGTCGATTATTATAAAATGATTAGAAAACCAAATATTCATGGTGGTGGTTCTAATACAAATAAAAATGGTCTAAAATTTGAGGGTCGTACAGATTTTATAAATTCTATTAAAAATAATAAAAATTTTTTCTTAAATAAATTAGCAGATTTTAAAAATACATATGAAATCGACTTTAAACATCAAAAAATTGGGTACTACACTGAAAAATATGAATTTTATAATTTTTTTTTATTTAAAGAAAAAGTTGATTGGAGAGAAATTGTTTCCAAACAATATTTGCCTGATGCTGTACTTATAAATCAACTCAATAAAACTGTTTATATTGTTGAAAAAAAATATCAGTCTGGTTCTGGTTCAGTTGATGAAAAATTACAAACTTGTGATTTTAAAAGAAAAATATTTTCAAAAATGATCAATAAATGTGAAAATGCTTATAATACAAAATATTATTATCTTTTAAATTCTTGGTATTCACAGAATGTTTATATAGATGTAAAAAGATATATTTTATCTGTTGGTTGTAAATATTTTATTGATAAGATTAATTTAAGAGATTTAGGTATCAAATGATTATGGTGAGCCCTGATGGACTCGAACCATCGACCCATTCCTTAAAAGGGAATTGCTCTACCAACTGAGCTAAGGGCCCACATTTAAATTGAATGTTAAAGTATATATAGATTTATTTAAATAATTCAAATAAGAATTAATGAGACAAATAGTTTCTATTTATAGCTTATCTATATATTCATCATGAAATACATCAAAGGTTCCATTCTTAATATTTTTTCTGATTTCTAACATAAATTCTTGATAAAAATTAATATTGTGTAGTGTTAATAACATCGATCCTAATATCTCATTTGTATTAAAAAGATGATTTAAATAGTTTTTTGAATATTTATTTAAATTGAGATTTTTACAATTTCTATCGAGTGGAGAATCATCATTTTGATATTTGTTATTTTTAATATTTACTCTTCCTTTCCAAGTAAAGGCTAGTCCAGTTCTGCCCGATCTAGTTGGTAACACACAATCAAACATATCTACACCTCTTTTAACGGCACCTAAGATATCTGCAGGTGTACCAACACCCATTAAATAATGGGGTTTACTTTTTGGAAGCTGATCTTTTAAATCATCTAATACTTTAAACATTTCATTTTGAGACTCTCCAACTGCTAAACCACCAATTGCATATCCATCAAAATTAATCTTAATTAATTCTTTTAGAGACTGTGTTCTTAGGTCTTTAAAAAGTCCACCTTGAATAATCCCAAAGAGACCTTTATGAAGATTGTTACCAAAGGCTTTTTTTGATCTTTCAGCCCAATACAAAGATAGCTCCATTGATTTTTTTATAATTTCATAGTTATTTGTTTTTTGAGGACATTCATCCATTATCATTACTATGTCTGAGTTTAAACCAAGTTGAACTCTAATACTTTCTTCAGGACTTAAGTAAAATTTTTTTCCATCTACGTGGGAATTAAAAATAGCTCCTTTTTCACGATCAATTTTATTCAACTTTGAAAGTGACATAACCTGAAATCCGCCTGAATCAGTTAGGATTGGTAAATCACAATTCATAAATTTATGTAAACCACCTACTCTTTTAATTCTTTCAACACCTGGACGGATCATTAAATGATAAGTATTTCCTAAAATAATTTCAGTTCCAGTTTTCTTTATATCCTCAATTTTGCAAGCTTTAACTGTTGCTTGTGTACCAACTGGCATAAAAACAGGTGTATTTATTTCACCTCTAGGTGTTTTAATCAATCCACATCTAGCATATTTATCAGTTTTTAAAACTCTAAAGGCAAATTTTTCTAATGCCATTAAAAATTATAATGACTTAAAAGATATTATTTTATCAGGATCTTGAACAGCTCCATTATTTTTTTCATCACCTCTTTTAATCTTATCTACAAACTCCATACCCTCTATTACTTTACCAAAAACTGTATATTGATTATCAAGAAAAGGTGCTGGTTTAAAACAAATAAAAAATTGACTATTTGCGCTGTTTGGATCTGATGATCTTGCCATTGAAAGTGTACCTCTGTCATGAGGTAGATTGCTAAACTCTTGTTGCAAATCAGACAAATCCGACCCACCCATACCTGCTCTTTTTAAATCAAAATCTTTTGACTCTGAATTACCAAATTTTACATCACCTGTTTGAGCCATAAAACCATCTATTACTCTGTGAAAGACAACATTATCGTATTTTCCTGAACTTGCTAATTCTTTAATTCTTTTAACGTGATTTGGTGCAACATCCTCAAACAATTCTATTTTTACATCACCGTCTTTTAATTTCAAAATCATTATATTCTCCTCTGCTATTGATTGATTTATTATTATAAAAAATAAAACTAATAAAGATATAAATATTTTATTCATATTTTTTTTTCAATAATTTTATGGTACTTTTCGTTGTAAACTTTTTTATATTTCCCTTTAACTTGACTATCTCTTTTACAAATTTTGAAGAAATTATTTGATTTTCAACATCAGACATTAAAAATAGAGTTTCAATATTATTATTTAATTTTCTATTCATTCCTGCCAGTTGAAATTCATACTCAAAATCTGATGCTGCTCTCAAACCTCTTAAGATTATATTTGATTTATATTTTTTACATAAATCTGTGGTCAATGAGTTAAATGAAATTATTAAAATCTTTTTTTTATTTAATTTAAGATCTGAAAATAAAGCTTTTTTTACTATTTCAATTCTTTCTAAAGAGTCAAAAAGATAATCTTTATTATCTACATCTGAAACAGCTACTATTATTTTATCAAATAATTTTAACCCTTTTTTAATTAAATCAATATGTCCAAATGTAATAGGATCAAAAGTTCCAGGATAAATGGCTACTTTATTCATTAAAATAAATTATCATCGATTTTATCAGCAGAAACAACTTTTTCTTCACCAGATAACTTAATAATCCTTACACCTTGAGTATTTCTACCAGCTGTTCTAATTTCTTTGACAGCTACCCTAATAACTCTTCCTTTGTTTGTGGAAATTAAAATTTCATCACCATCATAAACTGGAAAAGAAGAAGAAATATTTCCGTTTCTAGGAGAATTAATAATACCAATAATTCCTTTTCCTCCTCTATTCGTAACTCTATAATCTATGTGAGAAGTTTTTTTTCCATATCCATTTTCTGTAATAGATAAAATAAATTTCTCTTTCGCTTGTTTCTCGTATTTTTCATCTTTCGTTTTTTTGCCATTTTTATTATATTTATCATTATCAATAATTGATAAAGATACAATTTCATCATTTGGGGCTAACACTATGCCTTTAATACCTTTAGACGATCTACCTTTAAAAATTCTTAATTTTTTTGACTCAAACCTGATACATTTGCCTAACTTTGTGCTTAAAATAATATCCTGCTCATCTTTACAAATTTTTACACCAACTATTTTATCATTAGTATCAAGCTTCATTGCTATTTTACCTGCAGAATTTATTGATGAGAAATCTTCTAGACTATTTTTTCTTATTTTTCCTTGTGATGTAGCAAATACAATTTGGTAATTTTTTAGCTCATTCTCATTTTCAGGAAAAGGCATTATTGAACTGATAGATTGATGGTTTTTTAAGGGCAAGATATTAAATAATGATTTTCCCTTTGAAACGGACGAACCCTCAGGTATTTTCCAGGCTTTTAATCTGTAAACTAAACCTTCTGTAGAAAAAAATAACACAGAGGTATGAGTGTTAACTGACAATGTTTGAACAACTGAATCTTCATTTCTTGTTGTAATCCCTGTTTTACCTTTTCCACCTCTTTTTTGCGTTTTTACATTATTTAATGATCCTCTTTTAATATATCCTTGTAATGTCACTGTAATTAAAACAGATTGTTTTTGGATTGTTTCTTCAATATCATAATTTAGTATTGCATCTATTATTTTTGTTCTTCTAGGTATTGAATATTTTTCTTTAATATTTTTAAGTTCATCACTAATAACTTTTTGTAACTCTTTTTTTGATGAAAGGATTTTTTTATATTTGCTAATAAATTCTGCTAATTTCTTAATTTCAAGTTCTATTTCATTAATTCCTA
>JACWEO010000016.1 GCA_014653355.1 Pelagibacterales bacterium SAG-MED47
TTTTAGGGGTAAGGATGTAAATAGTATCTATCTTATTTGTCAAAATATGAAAAAAGATTTTTATTTTTTCTATTAATGTAAGATTCATAGAAATTATCATTTTTTGAATACTTGGAAATAAAAAACTAAATTTATGATTAATATTTGATAAGAAAACTATAATTCTTTGATCTTTATGTTTATTGATAATTCTATTTATTGCTTTTAATGAAACAAATAAATCACCAGTTCTATCATTTTTTAATATTAGAACTTTTTTAGTCATTAATTATTTTTTATATCAAAATCAACCATCTCTTTTACTAAAGATGTAAAATTAGTTTTAGGTTGCCATTTAAGTATCTTTTTGGCTTTACGATAATTAGCTTTAAGAACTACTTTATCATTAGGTCTAAATAATTTTCTATCAATTTTGATAAAGTATTTATAATTAAGATTGACATGTTTAAATGCAAGCTTAAGAAAATCTTTTACCGTATGTATTTTGCCAGTTCCTATAACAAAATCATCAGGTTTTTTTAGTTGCATCATTTTCCACATTGCATAGACATAATCTTTTGCATGTCCCCAATCCCTTTTTGAATTGATATTCCCAACAGTAATTTTTTTTAATTTTCCTTTTAAAATTAAAGCTAAATTCTTTGTAATTTTTCTTGATATAAAATTTTCATTTCTTCTTGGTGATTCGTGGTTGTATAAAATACCTGAACATGCATGTAATTTATAAGCATCACGATAATTTTTTGTAAGATAAAATCCAGCAACTTTAGAAACACCATAAGCAGATCTAGGACTAAAATTTGTTTCTTCATTTTGTGGTGAATTTTTTACGTTTCCAAATAATTCAGATGAAGCAGCGAAATAAAATTTTGTTTTAGGAGAAAATTCTTTTATAGCAGATAGAATATAATGTGTTCCATTTATATTAGGATTTAATTTGAAAAATTCATCTTCAAATTTGTAATTTACGTAACTTTGAGCTGCTAAATGATAAATTTCATTTGGTTTAATATTTTTAATAAGATTCTTAATTTTAGAATAATTGTTAATATCAATATTTTTTAAGAACAATCTGTTTTTAATATTTTTAATATTCTTAAAATTATTTTTACTTTTTGGGTTTAAAATTCCATAAACTCTATATTTTTTTTTAACTAATAGTTCAGCTAAATACGAACCGTCTTGTCCACTTATGCCAGTAATAAGAGCTATTTTACCCATAAAAAATTTTTAGAGTTTTTAATATCTAGGGTTTGCTTAATGATATAGTCTGAAACCAATGTTGAATTAAAGTATTTAAAATATTTTTTTTTACCATTTTTAGCTATTAGTTTACGCTGTTTCTTATCTTTTTTATATTTATTTAGTTTGTAACTAAGATCGTCAATATTATTGTAGAAAATAATTTCTTTATCGGAAAAAAAATCATTAAATTTGGTTTTTCTATCAATAAATGTTAAAAGTCCATTACCCATTAATTGTGCTAATCTATCACTACTATAGTATTTTATAGGTCTTCCCCTGCTAAGATTTAAGCCCATAGAAGAATTTCCAACTTTATTTAAAAAATTATCTGCCCAAATTGGTTGAGAATTAAGCATTCCATAAATATCAAATTTTATTGATTGATTTAACTTAATAAGTTTTTTTATAAATATTTCTCTATCATCTTTTTTACCTTTTTTAAGCTCACCTCTATGAACACCATGACTCATAGCAAAAAATAAATCATTATCACAATTTTTACTAAAATTATCTAATATTTCAAATGATTGGTCACATGGATTCGGTAGATAAAAACTTTTTTCAATATTAAAATCTAGAGATTCTGGATCAGTAGTGAGAAAAGTAGCATCAATAAATTCAGCTTTATCTAAAACTCTGTTTTTATTATTTGAATAATCTGGACCATGTCTACTAAGTGGATCCAAAAACCATTGAGAAATTAAGGTATTATTCTTTTTAATATAATTAAGTGTGTCATTAGATACGTTATCCGCATGACCTAATATTACAAGGTCAGGTTTAAAGTTATTGTAATTCTTTATAATTGATTGTTGTAAAGATTTAGTACCTCCAAAATCATTAATAGATTTTTTATTATGTAAAATATCTCTATCGCTTACTGTAAGAACATTGTGTCCAAGTCTTACAAAACCATTATTCAATCTTCTACCAGTATTGTAATGTAATCTCCCTTCAAATCGATAATTAAAATTAGTTATATGCATTATTTTTAAAATTTTTTTATTTTTTAAATTGACTTTATTAATAATAAATTTTTTTCTAATATTATCTAAGATATTGGTTACATAAGAGTGAGTTAAAAAAAAATCTTTGAGATTAGATTTTTGTACTTTTTGTAGTTTATTTTTGTTTTCTATAAGAAATGAAATTTCTTTGTATAAATTTTTAACATCTAACGACTTCAAAATTATTGCCGATTTTGAGGTTTCTGGTAGACCTCCTCTATTGCCTATAATTACAGCAGAGCCTCTACTTGCAGCTTCTAAACTAGTCCTTCCAAAAGGTTCTTCCCACCTGGAACAAACAACTGAAATTCTAACAGATTTTAAAAAGTTTAAAATATATTGATTATTTTTAAAACCCAAATTAACAATATTTTTATGTTTAAAATACATTTTTTCTCTGGGTTCGTCTCCAATAACATAAGCTTTCCAATCTTTATATTTATCTAAAATTTTGATAATCGTTTTTCCGAATATATCAAAACCTTTAGCTGAATTTAATTTACCAATAAATGTAATTATATTTTTTTTTTTTCTAAAATTAACTGAGACTTTACTAGTAGATTGGTAACAAATTTCAGATTTGCTTATTATCAAATCTTTAAAACTTGATTTTAAAAAAAATCTATTTCTTGACCAATTACTATTAAAAATTATTTTATCAACATTTCTTATTAAATAATCTCGCTCAGACTCTGTTCTTGAGCCATTCATAGATAATGGATCATTATGAAAATAAAGAAAAATTTTATTTTTATATGTTTCTTTGATTTGTTTAATATAGTTAGGCCTATTATGTATTTCCAAAATATCTGTTTTTTCACATAATGGATGTTTTAAAAAAGATTTAACATATTCTTTATTAGCACTTTGAAGGAATTTTTTTTTTGATTTTAGATTTTCATAGTTATCACTTAAAAATTTTCTACTATTTGTTGATCCAAAAATTGTAATATTTTTTTTGAAACAACTTACATTAGAAGTATCTTTGACAAATAAAGAAACTGCCCCTGCCATTTGCTTAGAATAATTTTCTTTATAAGGAAGTAAAATTGAAATATTCATTTATAACTATTGTAAATTTTTAACCTTTTCTTTCTATCATGTTTTAAAATATATTCATAAGACATTGCTTTTGATTTTGATAAAAATTTTTTTTTATAAATCATCCGCCACTTATTACCTTTAGTGTATTTAGCTCCCTTATTAGAGTTATGATTTTTCAATCTATTTTTAGGATCATTTGTAAATCCTACATATGTTCTTTTTTTGGCTGAGGTAATACATTTTAACATGTATACATAATACTGCATAAAAAATGGCGGTCCCTAGGGGAATCGAACCCCTCTTTCGAGGATGAAAACCACGTGTCCTAACCGATAGACGAAGGGACCGAATTGCTGTTTTTTATTGTAAAAACTATTATTAATCAAGTATTATTAAGATCTGTGATGAGATCTATTACCATTAACTGAAGACTTTTTTTATTATTCCAAATGTTTTCTTTTATTTTGACAATCAAATTAACATTATTTTTATAGTACAACAATGTCCTACCTATATTTGAATCTACAAAATTAAATGAAATCGAAGGAATCAACTTGCTAGTTTTAGATTTAGCATAAAAACTTATCAAATTATCTCTTAAAATTTTTGGTTTTAAAATTTGAATATTTTCTACTAAAAAGGTCGGATTTTCATTTTCAGTTCCAAAAGGTTCTAGTTTTTTAACATCTTTATAAAATCTATTGTTAATTGTATTTAAAGAAATTTTTGAAATATACTCTTTGATTGTTGATCTTTTTTCTTTTTTGAAAGATTTATTTATGTATTCTTTGAATTCATTAATTTTTTCTTTTTTAATAGAAAAACCAGCAGCTAAATTATGTCCTCCACCGCTCAATATTATATCTTTGTCAATTGCATATTTGATATATTTACCAAAATTAAAATTTGAAGTTGATCTGGCTGATGCCTTATAAAAATCACCTGATTGTGTGATTACAACGGATGGTTTATTAAAAATCTCCTTTAATCTTGAAGCAACAATACCCATTATACCTTCGTTACAAATATTTTCATATAAAACTATAACATTGTCTTTAATTTTTCCTATTTTATTTAAATTTATTTCTTTTATAAAAATATTTTCAATCTTTTTCCGTTTTTCATTAGTTTGAATTATTTCATCTAATATTTGTTTTTTTATTCTATTATTTTCACTTGTAATTAACTTAACTATCTTATTTGCATCACCTAACCTACCAGCCGAATTTATAATTGGTCCAATTAAAAATCCAAAATCTTCAATATTTAAAGGTCTTTTAATTTTTTTGATTTCTAGAATTTTATCGAATAAAAAATAGTCATATTTTTTAAAGTTTTTTAATACCTTAATTGCCATTATTCTATTTAGGTTTCTTAAAGGCATAACATCACAAATGGAGGCTAAAAGTACATATATTAAATTTTTTTCAAAGAGTAATTTTAAATTATTATTATGAAAAAAAGAATGAATAAAAAAATAAGTCAAAGAAGATGCACAAAAATAATCATACTCATTATTGTTGACCTCTTTTTTCATATTAATTAAACAAGTAGCTTTTGGAAAAGGCTTATAAATTTCATGATGATCTATTATTATTGATTTTATCTTATTAGAATTAAGGTATTCAATTGAATCTGCAGAATTTGATCCACAGTCCAACATAATTATCAAATCAGGTTTTTTTTTTGTTAATTTTTTAACTAATTTTAAACTTGCACCATAACCATCAGTAAATCTATTTGGTATATAATATTCTGCATTTTCTTTAATCATTTTGAAAAAATTCATAAATAAAGATGTTGATACACATCCATCTACATCATAATCACCTATGACTAATATTTTCTCATTATTTCTAATTGAATCAGAAAGAATTTTATGACCTTTTTTGAAATCTTTTTGATTAGCAAAGGGATTAAATAATTCAATTGAACTGTTTATAGATGTTAATTCAAGATTATTAAATTTACGTGATACTATAATTTTTGAAACTAGATTTGAAAAATTATTGTCGACAGTAACTTTTTCAATAATTCTTTTTGTAACTGAAATTTCTTTCCAGTTTTTGCCTGATACTGATAACATCAACTCTTAATTTTAGTTTTGATGACTTTTTTAAGACCGCATGATTTGTGGGTAATCAAAGTCTCAGCTAAAAATTCATTTTTATTCATTTTAATGCCTGAAACCAATTCTCCAGGTGTAACTCCTGTTGCACAGAATATAGAGTCTCCTGAAACTATTTCTTTTAATTCATATTTTTTATTAAAATCATTTATTCCCATTACAGATGCCCTTTTTTTATCCTTATCTGATTCAAATATAAATCTCCCTTGAAATTTACAATTATAAGTGTCCAAAGCCGATGCAGCAAGTACTCCTTCAGGACCACCTCCAATTCCAAGAAATATATCTACATCGTGTTTATCGTGTGTTACTAAAAGAGCACCAGATACATCTCCATCAGATAAGAGCTTTAATTTTACACCAAGTTTTTTCAATTCATTAATAATCTTTTTATGTCTTGGGCGATCTAAAATACATGCAGTCATGTTTTCTGGTTTTTTGTTTTTGTAATCTGCTAAGTTATAGATATTTTTCTTTAATGAATAATCTAAATCAACAACATCAGATTCAGATGTGTTAACTGATATTTTATTCATATAAGTTTCTGGAGCAGTAAATAGTTCATTTCTATTAGCAACAGCAATAACAGATAATGCACCAGGCAAATTCATTGCTGCAAAATTAGTTCCTTCCAAAGGATCAACAGCAATATCTAATTCTGGTCCTTTCATAAGTCCTAAGTTTTCTCCAATATATAGCATTGGGGCTTTATCTAGTTCTCCTTCACCTATTACTACCTTTCCCTTCATTTCAATTTTATTTAATTCTTCACGCATTGTATCAACTGCTGCTTTGTCTGCAGCGGTTTTATTTTTTTTTCCAACATGATTGAACGAAGATATTGCTGCTCTAATTACAACGTTCAAAAATAATTTTTGAAATTTTTTATCTAAATTCACTTAGGAAAACTTTCAATCGACATATTTTTTTCTAAATTAGCCTCAAACTCTCTTAATCTTTTCCAAACAGATATTAACTCTACAATAATTGGCCAACTTCTCACTAAATATTGAAGAGATGTTTCTACTCTTCCAAAAGCTCTTATAATTTGTTGTACAAAACCTAAAGTGATTGCACCTGTTATGATTGTTGGAGCTAATGCTAAATAAGGTACTATAACCATGCCTTGTAAATAACTCCATTTAACAGCATTAAAATAAAGATAGTGAAAGTACATTTTATAATGTATTTTTCTAACACCTCCATATAAGTCTGTTATTTTTTCAGGTTTTGCACTTTCTTTAAAATCCTCACCCAAAACTAACTCTTTTCTATAAGCTGCTTCTTCTTTTTGAATATCGTACTCTATACCTGGAAGTTTTATTCCAACACTTGCTAATATAATTGTACCGCCTAATGCTGAAATAATAGCAACCCAAACTAAAGCATGTTCCACCTCACCTATCCACGGCAATACAGTAATACTTTTTGATAGACCCCATAATATTGGAGTGAAAGCTATTAAAGTCATTAAACTTCTTAATAATTCAGCGCCCAAACCCTCCATTATACGTGCAAATTTAAGTGTATCTTCTTGAACTCTTTGAGAGGCTCCTTCTATAGAAGATGCATCATTCCATTTATCATGATAAAATTCAGCCATAGCTGTTCTCCATCTAAAAGTCCAATGACTTGTAAAATAATCACTAAATATAACAACTAGAATATAAACGGCGGCTATTTTTGCAAATGTAAATAAATATGCAATAAACTCTTTTTCAGTTACAGAATTAGGCTCTGTTAGCGCTTTTTGAAGAGTATCATAAAACTCCCCAAACCATTCATTAATTCTTACATCTAATTGAACTTGGTACCAAGTTGCGGCTAAAATCAATAAAGTTCCACCTATACTCCATAAATGCCATTTTTTATTTGTAAAAAATTTAAACATTAATTTAGTTTAAAAAATTATTTGCATAGGATTTCTTTACTATTTTTCTTTTTTTTGGTTCAATAATTTCATAATCAATTTTTTTCTTTTTAGCATAATTTATAGCAAGATCCTTAGTTGAAAATTCTAATTTTAATTCAGTTAATGTGTCGTTGGAACTCTCCCAACCCATTAAAGGATTTTTTGTTGGATCGTTAGTTTCAAATTCTAAAATCCACTTATCACTCTTCCCTACCCCAGATTGCATGGGACTTTTATTTGGAATATATATTTTAGCTTTTTTCATAATAATGGTCGGAGTGGCAGGATTTGAACCTGCGACCCTCTGGTCCCAAACCAGATGCGCTACCAGGCTGCGCTACGCCCCGATCGTCTGTTTTATAGGATAAATAAACGTTTTTGGCAATTGAAAGATCAGCACTATAGAAGTAAATAGTACATATGATCCAACAAATTACTAAACCATTCAAAGAATTTTTTAAGTTAGAAGCATCATCAGGAATAATGCTTTTGCTGGCTGCAATTTTAGCTTTGATAATTAGTAACGGTTCGTACAGTGTAGAGTATTTTTCAATACTCAAAAAATATATAACTCTTGGTAC
>JACWEO010000017.1 GCA_014653355.1 Pelagibacterales bacterium SAG-MED47
TGCTTTAATTATATTATTTGGACCTGCTGCATACCCTATTCTCCATCCAGTCATTGCATAAGATTTACTTACGCCATTCATTGTGAGAGTTCTTTCTTTTAATTTTGAAAATTGTGCAATCGTGAAAAAATTAAAATTATCATATCTAACATGTTCATAAATATCATCACTTAAAATAAAAACTTTTTTATTTTTAAATAAAACTTTAGCTAAATCTTGAATTTCTTTTTTTGTATATCCCACCCCTGTAGGATTTGAGGGAGAATTAAGAATTAGCCATTTTGTTTTTTTTGTAATAGCTTTTTTTAATTTTTTAGCGGTAAGTTTAAAACCGTCTAGTTCTGTACACTTAACTATTTTTGGTCTTCCACCGGCTAGCAAAACCATATCTGGATATGAAACCCAAAAAGGTGCTGGAATTATAACTTCATCACCCTTGTTTAATGTCGCCATAAAAGTATTATAAAGAACTTGTTTTCCTCCAGTTCCGACTGTTATTTGGTCTAAAGAATAATTTAACTTATTTTCTCTTTTGAACTTTCCAATAATTGCTTTTTTTAATGCTGGGGTTCCATCCACTGCTGTATATTTTGTATCGCCCTTTCTGATTGCTTTAATAGCTGCATTTTTAATATTATTTGGAGTATCAAAATCAGGCTCTCCAGCCCCAAGTCCAATTACATCTTTTCCTGCCGCTCTCAATTCCCTAGCTTTTTGGGTTACCGCAATAGTTGGTGATGGTTTAATTCTCTTTAAACTGTCAGATATTATGCTCATTGAAATATAATTTAATTCTACTACTTTCTTAATATATGGAAAATACTTATCAAGATTTAATTACAGATATTCAGAGTAAAAAACTAAAAATTAGTGGAAAACTCGAAGGTGGAAAAAAATTCAAAATTAAATCAGATTTTAAACCAGCAGGAGATCAACCAGAAGCTATCAAAAAATTAGTTAAAGGAGCTAATAAAGAGGCATTTAATCAGGTTCTACTTGGGGTTACAGGTTCTGGAAAAACATTTACAATGGCAAAGGTAATTGAGGCCACAAATAGACCAGCTTTAATTTTAGCACCCAACAAAACTCTAGCTGCCCAACTTTATGGTGAGATGAAAACTTTTTTTCCAGATAACGCGGTGGAATATTTTGTTTCTTATTATGATTATTATACTCCCGAAGCGTATGTACCTAGATCGGATACCTATATTGAAAAAGAAGCTTCTATTAATGAACAAATAGATCGAATGAGACATTCAGCAACAAGATCTCTTCTTGAAAGAGATGATGTCTTAATAGTTGCGAGTGTATCGTGTATTTATGGTTTAGGCTCAGTTGAAGCATATAGTAAAATGACTTTAACACTCCAAAAAAATTACGAATATAACAGAGAGCAAATAATCAAATCTTTAGTAGCACTTCAGTATAAGCGTAATGATCAAAATTTTTATAGAGGTACTTTTAGAGCTCGAGGTGAATATTTAGAAATTTTTCCTTCCCACATGGAGGATAGAGCTTGGAGATTGAGTTTATTTGGAGATAAACTTGAAAAAATAGAGGAGTTTGATCCTTTAACTGGAGACCAGGTTAGAGAATTAAGTTTAGTAAAAGTTTATGCAAATAGTCACTATATAACTCCCAAACCAACTATTGAACAGGCGGTTATAAATATAAAAAAGGAATTAGAAATTACATTAAAAAAACATAAAGCTGAAAATAAATTACTTGAGGCTCAAAGACTGGAGGAAAGAACTAAATTTGATCTCGAAATGATAGAAGCGACTGGATCTTGTGCGGGAATAGAAAATTATTCTAGATTTTTATCTGGAAGAAAACCAGGTGAACCACCCCCCACTCTTTTCGAATACTTTCCAGACAACACCTTAATTTTTGTTGATGAGTGTCATGTGACCGTTCCACAGCTAAATGGAATGTACAAAGGTGATAGATCAAGAAAAAGTACTTTGGCAGAATATGGATTTAGGCTTCCATCTTGTATGGATAACAGACCATTAAAATTTGAAGAATGGGATTTGATGAGAACACAAACAGTTTTTGTATCAGCAACACCAGGGCCTTGGGAACTAGAACAAACTAAAGGGAAATCTATAGATCAAGTAATTAGGCCTACTGGATTAATTGATCCACCGGTGGAAATTAGACCTGCAAAAAACCAAGTAGATGATCTAATGCATGAGTGCAAAAAAGTAATTGAAAATAATCATAGAGTTTTAGTTACTACCCTTACAAAAAAGATGGCCGAAGATTTAACAGAATACCTTCATGAAAATGGAATTAAAGTACGATATCTTCATTCAGACATAGATACTCTTGAAAGAATTGAAATTATGAGAGACTTAAGAATGGGAGTGTTTGATGTTCTTGTTGGAATAAATTTATTAAGAGAAGGTTTGGACATTCCTGAATGTGCTTTAGTAGGAATTTTAGATGCAGACAAAGAGGGTTTTTTAAGATCAGAAACTTCTCTAATTCAAACAATTGGAAGAGCAGCAAGAAATATCGAAGGAAAGGTAATTTTGTATGCAGATAAAGAGACTAAAAGTATAAAGAAAGCAATTCAAGAAACAGATAGAAGAAGAAAGATTCAATTAGATTATAACAAAAAACATAAAATAGATGCAAAGTCAGTTAAAAAAGAAATTAGTGATATTTTAGAGAGTGTTTATGAAAAAGATTACGTCAAAATTAGTGAAGGGTCCAATGTTGGTGGAAATCTAAAAAAACATTTGAAAGCGTTAGATAAGAAAATGAAGGAGTCAGCATCAAATCTTGAGTTTGAGGAAGCTGCAAAAATAAGAGATGAAATAAGGAAGTTACAAAGCACAGAACTCGAAATCACTTTAAACCCTAAGATTAGACAGTATGATGTTAAAAATAAAATTTACCCAAAAGGTAGATCTACTCTAGGAATGCCTGGTACCAAAGTTACAAAAAAAAGGGATAAAAAGTGGAAGCACGGAAGATAATAATCACCGGTGGAGCTACTAGAATAGGTGCTGCTATTGCAGTAAAATTAGCTGGACCAAACATAGAAATTACTATCCATTTCAATAAATCAAAATCTAGAGCAGAAAGTTTGAGTAAAAAATTACAAAGATTAGGAACGAAAGTTTATTTGGTAAGCGCAGATTTAAGTAAAGAGAAAGATATTCAAAAACTAATTAAATTTTCAAAATCAAAAATGAAATTTTTTGACTGCTTAATAAATAATGCCTCATTATTTGAAAATGACAAATTAGAAAATTTTAGCTCTAAAAGTTGGGAAAAGCATATTTCTACTAATCTTAAAGCCCCTGCTCTTTTATCAAAGGAATTTTCAAAAAATACCAGAGGTAAAAATAATAATATCATTAATATAATTGATCAAAGAATATTTAAACTAACCCCCTTTTTTTTCTCCTACACATTGAGTAAAACTGGTTTATATACTTTGACTAAAACTAGTGCGATGAGCCTTTCGCCTAATATAAGAGTAAATGGAATAGCTCCTGGACCAACAATTAAAAATAAAAGACAATCAGAAAAACACTTTAAAAGTCAATATTTAGCAACTCCACTAAAAAAACAAGTTGATGTAAATGAGATTTGTAATGCAGTTGACTTTTTTATTAAAAACGGTTCTATTACAGGCCAAGTGTTGGCAATAGATAGTGGCCAAAACTTAAATTGGCAGACACCAGATATAATGAAAGGAAAAGAATGAAAAAAATAATTTTATCTTTACTTGCAATTCTTTTTACAACAAATCTTTTAGCTCATAAATCACCACAATTTGATTCTAAGTCAAACTGCACCAAAAAAAGATCAATGTTAAGTGCAATATCTAAAGTTAAAGGTTATGGCGGAGGTGAAATAATAAAATTTAATTCATACACTGGATTTGACCAGAGAACAGTTTTGATAGATGGTCATTTAAACAACCCTATTGAAATAACAGGATATCTTCGATTGCCAGAAGGAACGGGCAAAGTTCCTATAGTAATTTATACTCACAGTAGTGGAGGACCTGGAGATTATATTTGGGATGACTTTGTGTATCATGCTGCACAAAATCTTTTGAAAGAGGGTATAGGTGTCATGTATATAGATAATTTTTGTCCTAGAGGTGCAAGGACAGTCTGGAGAGATCAGTCTAAAGTTCCTCTAATTAATGGTGCAATTGATGCAATGATGGCATTAAAAGTTTTACAATCACATCCAAGATCAAATGGAAAATTTGGAACTACCGGTCACTCTAGAGGTGGAACTAACTCATTTTATTTGTCGGATGTAAAATTTACTTCAAAATTTATTAAAGGCACAAAAGGTTTTGATGCAATTCTTCCAGAGGCTGCAGAATGTAGAATGGCTGGTTTTTTTAGAGAGCCTGAATTAACCTCTAATACAACATTGCTTGTAGTACACGGCGGAGCAGATGACTATACTTTAGCAAAGTATTGTAAAGAACATGCAGAGAGAATTAAAGCACCACCAGGTAAAGTAAAAATTGATATTAAAGAAGGCTGGTATCATGCGTGGCATGCCGGTAAAAAACCTTGGAGAGAAAAAATGGCAATGACACTTCATGATTGTCCAGATGTATTTGTTGACAATAACGGCAGGGTTACTAATCCGATATGGAAAGAGTGGCTAATAGACAAATATAAAATTTATCCTAGTGAGGAGGCTTGGTACGAAGCAGCTCAAAATAAACCAAGAAAAACTTTCAAAAAAATTTTTAAAGCCATGAAAAAAGAAAAGTGTCTGTCTAAAGGTGTAACATTAGGTGGAGATAATGCTGACGTTTATATGCCTCAATTTATCAATTTTTTTAAGGATAATTTACTTTAAATGAAAAAAAATAATCTCAAAATTGTAAAAATAGATAAAAACAAAAGCTTATTTAATTACGAAAAAAAAATTCTCATTAATGATCTTATTCTAGATTTAAAGCTTGGCTATTATGATTTTGAAAAAGAAAAAGATCAAAAAGTAAAATTTAGTCTTGAAATAGATTACGGAGACAAAAAACCAACTAATGATAAAGATATTAAATCTATTGTAAATTATGGGCAGGTTGTAAAATTGATTAAAAAACTAACTAAGAACAAACATTATAATTTTTTAGAGACTCTAGCAGAGGATACGTTTGATGTACTGTTTAAGGATAAACGTATTGGTAAGATCATGCTTAAAATTGAAAAATTAGAAATTTTGAAAGACTGTTCATCTGTTGGTATTCAAATTATCAAAAAAAGGAGCCATGATAAGTTCTGAAATTGGAAAAGAAGTAATTAAAAAAGAACTCCCTTTAGTCCCAAAATTACCTGGTGTTTATCGTATGCTCAATGATAAGGGAGAAATACTTTATGTGGGAAAAGCAAAAAATTTACCTAATAGACTTAAAAGCTATGTAGTAGAAAAAAATCATATTATTAGAACTGAGAGAATGCTTTCTCAAACAAGAAAACTGGAGATAACATCAACATCAAATGAAAGTGAAGCACTACTACTCGAAGCAAACTTAATTAAAAAATATAAGCCAAAATTTAATATTCTACTAAGAGATGACAAATCTTTTCCATTTATTTTTATTGGTAATAAAGATTCTTGGCCTCAAATAAAAAGACATAGAGGAAAAAAAACTAAAGACGGTTTTTATTTTGGGCCCTTTGCTTCTGCTGGTTCAGCTAATTGGACTATAAAAATGATTCAAAAAATATTTCACTTGAGAGTTTGTGATGATACAGTTTTTAAAAATAGAGAACGTCCATGTATCTTATATCAAATAAAAAGATGTTCTGGGCCATGCGTCGGTTATGTAGACCAAGATGAATACCAAAAAACTGTTAATGACTCAATTGAATTTGTTTCCGGTAAATCCAGAAGAATACAAAAAAGTCTCTCTGATCAAATGGAACAAGCTAGTGAGGAACTTGATTTTGAAAAAGCCGTAATTTTAAGAGATAGAATTAAATCACTAAATATAATTCAATCATCACAAAGAATTAATGAAGCAAACTTAATTGAGGCTGATGTAATTGCTGGATATAAGGAATCCGGTAAGACTTGTATTCAAGTTTTCTTCTATCGATCAAAACAAAATTGGGGTAATCAACCTTTTTTTCCAAAACACGATCCAGATGAAAAATTAGGAGACATTATAAATTCTTTTGTTTCCCAGTTTTATGAAAATAAGAGTGTACCATCAACAATAATATTATCTGAAGAAATTAAAGAAAAAGATTTAATCGAAAAAACACTTTCTAAAAAGGAAGGTAAGCAAATAAATATTTCAGTTGCAAAAAAAGGCTCTAAATTAAAAGTAATAAATCAGGCAATTAAAAATGCAAAAGATAGTTTAAATAGAAAACTTTATGAAAGCCAAAATAACAGAGAGTTGTTTGATGCTGTCTCAAGTAAATTTAATCTTGAGACAAATATTAATTTAATAGAAGTGTATGACAATAGTCATATTCAAGGAACTAATAGCGTTGGTGCATTAATTGCTTATGGAGATGAAGGTTTTATCAAAAAAAGGTATAGAAAATTTAATATCAAAGTTCAAAAAAATGAACAAGATGACTATGGAATGATGAAAGAAGTTTTAAGTAGAAGATTTAAAAGAGCTATCCAGGAAAAGGATAATTATCTTACGTTGCCTGACCTAATACTAGTTGACGGTGGAAAGGGTCAATATTCAGTCGCTAGAGAAACGCTAAATGAATTAGGACTTCATGATTTACCAATAGTGGCAATAGCTAAAGGTAAGCTTAGAAACAGTGGTAATGAAACCTTTTTTCATAATGGCAAAGAGTTTAAATTTACAAAAAATGACCCTACCCTGTTCTTTCTCCAAAGAATTCGAGATGAATCTCATCGATTTGCTATAAGTGCACATAGAGCTAAAAGAAAAAAAGGTTTAAGTCAATCTTTACTTGATCAAATAGAAGGTATTGGTTCAATAAGAAAAAGGGCCCTCTTGAACCATTTTGGCTCCGCACGGTCTGTTGAGTCAGCAAGTTTAGATGAAATAAAATCAGTTGAAGGTGTTGAGGCAAAAGTTGCAAAAAAGATATATAATTTCTTTCACGAATAAAAATTAATATGCTTAGAAAAATACCAAATATATTAACT
>JACWEO010000018.1 GCA_014653355.1 Pelagibacterales bacterium SAG-MED47
AAGTTCACAAATTAATAAAAAAGTTATTTGAATAAAAATTAAGACTATGAATAAAATAATAAGGTACTTACTTAAACCTCATAGAATAATTTTTAAAATTTTTGATAAAGTAACTTTGAATTTTCAAATTAAGAAATATGATCAGAGTTATTTTGAAAAAAAACAAAATGAAACATTTAACTTTTTAGGTTTAAATAGAGCACAAGGTGTAAAAAATTTGGATCTGTTGAAAAAGGATCTAAATTTCGATTCTGATACAATAAGAGATATGAGTTCTGAACATGAAGTAATATTTTCCTGTTTGTCTTTAAATAAGAATTTTAAGATTAAAGATATCTTAGAAATTGGAACCTTTGACGGTTTTAATTCATTACTATTATCAAATTTGTTTAGAGACTCTCAAATTGATACTATCGATTTACCTGAAAAAGATGAAGATTTTGTGAATTTTTATAATAGAAAAACTAATGTTGATAAATTTCTTGAGGAAAGAAATAAAAACTTAGCAAAAAATACAAGAATAAAATTTTTACCTTTAAATTCATTAAAATTACTAAATCATAACAAAAAGTATGATTTAATTTGGATAGATGGTGCTCATGGTTATCCTGTTGTTTGTAGCGATATTATAAATTCACTTCATTTACTAAAAGACAATGGTGTAATTTTATGTGATGATATAATTTTGAATTTAAATCAATATGGTTCTGATAAAATGCACTATTCTATTGCATCTTATGAAACATTAAATGAACTAAAAAAACAAAAATTAATAAAATTTACTTTAGTATTTAAAAGACTATCAGCAGAAGCTAACAGTTTAGAGAATAAAAGAAAATATATAGGTGTGGTTTCTAAAATTTAATCTGATCTAATTAATTATGAATAGGGGCGTTCTGTTGCCAGGTGCCCCGAACTTTGTTTCAATAATCCATATATTTTAACACTTAGCAATAATCAAATCACACAAATTATAGAATAATTCCGAATAGATTCCGAACAAAATAACATTCGGAATAGATCTATATTTTGGACTCATGGTTCAGGATTTGTTACATTAAAACATAAAGGAGAAAATTATGAGTAAAGGATATTTGATAGCACATCTTAAAGTACACGATAAAGAAGGTATGGAAAAGTTTAAACAAATGTCTGGACCAACTATTGGAGAGCACGGTGGCAAAGTTCTTGTTCGTGAACCCAGTCCTGACGTAAGAGAAGGTGAAAATTTAGGTACTGTTATATTAATTGAATTTGAAAGCATTGATGCTGCTCGTAAATTCTATGAGTCAGAAAAATATCAAGCGGCTAAAGCGGTTAGAGAATTAGCAGCTAAAGCTCATCTAGTTTTAGTTGAGGGTAATTAAAACTCAGCTAATTAAAAAAGGGATTGATTATCAAATTGTATTAAATGAAAAAACTTTTAGGGATCGTGGTTCTGGGTTTTTTGTTGAGTGGGAATGCTTATGCTCAAACTATAGATTTTGCAGTACGTATTTCAGAACCTGGCAGCATTAGTTCTCTAATGGGTACTGACTTAGAGATAGAAATTTTAGATTCAGGAAGTATGAGCTCCCTTTTAGGAGATACAGAAAAATGGCAAGTTGTGGGCGCATGTAGTAACACGCCTAACATCACTGTTGAAATTATAGATACTGGAAGTATTAGTTCTATTTTAGGAGATGCAAAAAAAATTGAGATTGTAGAAAATTCTATCTTTGGTGCTGATAAAAAAATTTGTATTACAAATGCCAACGACTTGGATAATGATACTTTGAGGATATTAAAATTAATTGATTAAAAAATATCACCAGCCACGCCTCAGGCTTAGAGATTTTTTCTGTATTAAAAGAACATTACACGGCTACACAGCAAGTTTTGGCTTCTGTTTAAAAAAATTTCATTTCTGCAAATAATTAAAAAGTTTTTACAACTTCAGAAAATAGCCATGTAGCCATGTAAGATTAAGTTTTATTCCGAACACAGGCCGAATCCCTTGGTTGTATTTTTTAAATAACGTTGATACTGCAAACTAAATTAACAAATGAGAAGGGGCGTTCTGTTGCCAGGTGCCCCAGACCCCGTTTACTTAATTAACAAAGTCAATTAAGCAGCAAGTGCGTAACTTTCGTTAGCAATTATAAATTAGCCCTTTACGGAGGAACAATTCCGAACGAAAGAATAGCCTTTAGTCACCCGTCGATTCTGGTTCACCCCCATAAGTTGTAAATGGTGGAGGTGGTGGGTACTGCCCCCACGTCCGCAATGGTTATTACGAAATTCGTTTATCGTCATAGTTGGAAAACCAACATTATTAATATAAAAGGAATTTTAAGAGATTCAATAACAATCATGAAATTAACAAAAGAACAATTAGGTGAGATAAAAGAACAACAATCTCAAAATAATTCAACAAGAAGAGTAACTGCTCCAGAGCTTGAAAAAATTCTTTATGAGGCCTTGCCCGCTTTAGATCACGGATTTGTAAGAGTTGTTGATTATATGGGTGACGACACCTCAATAGTTCAATCTGCTAGAGTTTCATATGGAAAAGGAACTAAACAGATTTCGACTGATAGTGGCTTAATTAAATATTTAATGAGACATTGGCATAGTACTCCCTTTGAAATGTGTGAAATTAAATATCACGTAAAATTACCGATCTTTATTGCCCGTCAATGGATAAGACATAGAACTGCGAATGTAAATGAGTACTCTGCAAGATATTCTATTTTAGATAAAGAATTTTATTTACCAACAAAAGAAAATCTTGCAGCTCAATCATCGAGCAATAGACAAGGCAGAGGTGAGGTTATCGAGGGAGATCAGGCAAAGGAAGTTTTGGAACTTCTGAAAGATGACGCAGAAAGAACCTACGATAATTATGAAATGATGCTTAATGAAAGATTTGATGGGACAACAATTGATAAAAACAAAAAAGGTTTAGCAAGAGAACTTGCAAGAATGAATTTGACTTTAAACACTTATACTCAATGGTATTGGAAAACAGATTTATTAAATTTGATGAATTTTTTAAGATTAAGAGCTGACCACCATGCTCAATATGAAATTAGAGTTTATGCAGATATTATGTTGGATACTGTTAAAAAATGGGTGCCAATTACCTATGATGCATTTATGGATTATAGGGTAGGTGGCACAGAAGTTTCAGCAAAAGGAAAGGTTATAATTAAAAATCTTATTAAGGGTAAAGATGTAAATCCAGAGAGTTCAGGTTTGTCAAAGAGGGAATGGAATGAATTAATGGAAGCCTTCGATCTAAAAGATAGATTGATCAAGTAAAATATTTAATTTATTTTTTCAAATTTTGGGATTTACTTACTATGATTGAAAAAAAAATTCAAAACTTTATTTATCTATTATTTTTTTTAATTATTTTTTGTTTACATTTTTATCAATTGTTAACACAACATTGGTCAGCAGTTTTAGATCAAGATTTGATTATAATATACAATTCTATTTTATTAAATTCAGGTATTGAACAAGAATATAGAGATCATCCAGCATACACTACCTTTTTAATTAATAGTTTGATTTATAAATTTCTAAATATTTTTTTAGCCACTTCAGGGCATATAGATGAAATTTTAAATTCAAATAATATAAACGAAAAATTTCAACTTTATTTTTATTTTTCCAGAACATTAAATTTTTTTTTTAACGTTGTATTAGTTTTATTCTTAAATAAGATTTTAAAAAAGCTTGATATAGCAAGAGATCTTCGTTTTTTTTTGTGTTTAGTATTTGTCTTATCTTTTGGATATATTAGTTCATTTTTTTTCATTAGGTCTGAAAATTTAAGCTTATTATTCTTATTTTTTTCAATTAATGCTGTATTGTCAAAAAATACAGATTTATTATTTAATTTTTTTATTGCAGGAATTTTTTTTTCATTTTCAATGTTAACAAAAATTCAGATTATTTTTTTAGTTCCATATTTGATTTATTTAATCCCAAAAATAAACAAAAAATATGAATTACCTGAAACTAAAAATTTTTATCTTAAAAATTATCTTTTAGCTTCATTTTTTTTAGGGATAATATGTTTCATTATCTTTCAAATTTATATTCAGGAGTTTCCACGTTTCCAAACAAATAAATATATTGACTTAATTGTTTTTACTTTAGGCCTCATAATATTTTTGATTTATTTTCATTTTTCAGGAAATTTTAAAAAAAATTTAATTCTTTTTTCTTCAATGTTAAATGGATTTGTATTTCTTATAATTTTTTTGTTTTTATTGGATAGGATCAATATATTACAAATTAATGATTTTATTCTTCTGAGATTAACAAACCCGATACATTATATGACTGAGTTTACTGGTAATTTGGCTGGAGGAACAGTCAACTTAGATTATATATTTGAAAATATTTTTCAGTTTTTTTCTTCCTATAATTTTAGTTTTGTTGAATTATTTTTATTATTTTTATTATTTTTGATTAATTTTAGAAATAAAAATTATTTTTTTGTATTGTTTTCTATTTTTATTTTAAATGTCTTGGTTATGAATTTTAGATATTCTGATCTTTATCATATTTTCTACATTTTCATTTATCTTATATTATTTTCTGAATTAACTAAAAAAATTGATCCTAAATTATCAACTAAATTTTCTTATTTGTTATTAATAATATTTTTTTCAAACAGTTTAAATTTTTTTATTTTTAAAGAAAATAACTTTTTAGATTCTATTTATAATCGTGGAAATGGAATGTTGAAAGTTTGTAATGAATTTAAATTTAACATTATCCCTCCCACATACGAAAACGTTCAATATATTAAGTATTGGCATTCTAAGATTGACGATGATAAAATAGAAAAAATTTGTAATGAAATAAATTAATTATTTCTAAAAAAACTTTTAATCATATATAAAAGTATTTTTAATCCATCTTTGAATTCATTTACTTTTTTTTCTCCTGCAATTCTTTTTCTTTCATAGCTTGGAAAATCCTTGAAATTCATACCTATTCTTTTAGCTTTAATTGGCATTTCAACACATAGGCAGAAATCTTTTGAGTTTAAATTGAGTTTTTTAAATGAATCTGTCCTTCCAAGTAAATAAGTATATAAAATGTCAGAAATATTAATTGAAAAAAAAATATTACCTATTTTAGTAAAAATAAAATTTCCTATTTTAGTAATAAAAGTATCATCATCACTTCCTCCGTCTTTTATGTAGCGTGATGCAAATACAAAATCTAAGTTATCTTTACAAGCACTAAGCATGTTATACAAATATTTTGGATCAAAAGAACCATCAGCATTAAAAATGCAAAGGTATTCGGTTTTTACTTTTTTGAGACCTTCGATCAATGCATTACCGTAACCTTTATCAGATTGATAAAGTATTTCACAATTAAAATTTTTTATAGCTTCGATTGTGGTGATATCTGATGACTCTAAAATTATAATTTTTTTACAATCAAAACTTTTTATTTCATTTAAAACTTTTGGTAAAGAATCACCCTCATTTTTTGCTGGAATAATTAATGTTAAATCTCTCATTTAATATATGTAGATTTAATTTTATTTGCTAAATTCAAATATATTTTAGAAATTTCATGTTCTGGTTTAGCCTCTACAATTGGTTTACCCACATCACCAGATTTTCCAACCTCTGGATTAATCGGGATTTCACCCAAAAATTCTTTATCAAATTCTTCAGCAGTTTTTTTTACGCCACCTTCACCAAATATATTATATTTTTTTCCATCATCCCCTTTAAAGAAACTCATATTATCAACTAAACCTAAAATCTTTACACCAAGCTTATCAAACATCTTAATTCCTCTTTTAACATCTAATAACGCAACTTGTTGAGGAGTTGAAACAATTATTGCTCCATCCATTTTAATCTCTTGTGAAAACGTTAATTGTGTATCACCGGTGCCCGGGGGCATATCTACAATAATAAAATCCAAATTTTGCCAATTTACTTTTTGGGTAAAAGTTTTAATTGCACTAGTCACCATAGGTCCTCTCCAAATCATAGGTGTTTGTTGGTCTGTTAAAAAACCTATCGACATACATTGTATGTCATATTTTTTTATTGGTTCTAATTTTTGACCATCACTTTTCGGCTTTTCATTTATCCCAAACATCTTAGGAATAGATGGACCATATATATCAGCATCCAATAAACCTACTTTACAATTTATTTGTTTAAGTGCTAAAGCAAGGTTTGTGGCAAAAGTAGATTTTCCAACTCCTCCTTTTGCACTCGAGATTGCTATGGTAAATTTTGTTCCAATAATTGGATTTTTTTTAAAAATCTTAGGTTTTAGCTTAGTTTTCATTGCGTCACTTAATTCAGGATTTTTGTCTGCCATAATTCCATCTTAACTTGTTTTTAACAAATAAGACACTATATAGGTAGTCTATGTCTGATGATTTTCAACAAAGGGGTGGAAGTCCCTGGGGTGCGCCTCCAGGAGGTGGAAGTGGCAACGGATCGGGAAGAGGTCCTAGACCCCCAGATATTGAAAAAATTATAAGAGAGTTTCAAGAAAAAATTAAAAAATTTTTACCAGGTGGAAGTTCTTCTGGAGGAAAGCAAGCTATTTTAGTTTTATTAATTTTAGGTTTTGTCTGGTTAGCGAGTGGTTTATACAGAGTTCTGCCCGATGAACAAGGCGTTGTTTTAAGATTTGGAAAATTTGTAAAAACTACACAACCAGGTTTGAATTATCATATACCTTTCCCTGTTGAGTCAGCACTAACTCC
>JACWEO010000019.1 GCA_014653355.1 Pelagibacterales bacterium SAG-MED47
ATTAGATAATAAAATTTTAGGGTCCATTCCGCCTTGAACAGGTATTTTAATTTTTTTTTCAATTTCTAGAGGATCAGTTTCATAATCTATACAAATAACATCAGGTTTTATTATTTCGCAATAATTTCTATAATTTTTAATACCACGAGGAAAGCATATAACAGGGATCTTTAACGATTTAACATATTCAACTATAGATAAAGTAGGTTTAAAAATATAATTATCATAATCTTTATTATCTAATAATCCAGCCCAGCTGTCAAAAATTTGAATGATTTCTGCACCATGTTTTATTTGATTTTTAATATGAATTTTTAAAAATTTATCTAAAATTTCTAATACATTTTTTATAAGTGATTGATTTTTAAAAAATCCCTCAATTAAATTAAGTTTTGGCGATTGTTTATTTATCATATAGACTAAAAGTGTCCAGGGCGCACCAACAAAACCTATTGTGCTTTTGTTAACTAAAAGCTGATCATTTTTAACATTATTAATGGCGTCATACACTGCACTTATCTTATGAACAAAATCTTTTTCGTCTATTTTCGAAAATTGATTTAAGTCTAAATTACCTAAAATTGGTCCAAAATTTTTCTTAAACTCGACTTTTTGGTTTAGGCCATAAGGCAACATTAAAATATCAGAAAAAATTATTGCAGCATCTAAATCAAATCTTTTTAAAGGTTGCAGGGTTATTTCTGTTGAAAGTTTTGCATTTAAACACAATTTTATAAAATCAGTATTTTTTGATCTTATTTCTCTAAATTCAGGTAAATATCTACCAGCCTGCCTCATAATCCATATAGGATTTATGTCTGTTTTCTTATTAATAATTATTTCATTTATTGGTGACATATTAATAATTAAATATAATTAGTTTTAGTATTAGTATGGCATGTGAATAACGATAATTATTTTTTGTTAACATTTTATAAACACTTTATCAGCATTTAGAGCATAATTATTTTTTTAATATATAAGAAAAATTGTAGCTTATTAATAAAATATACAATTTTCTCGAAATCTTTATACATATGATTAATAATGTTAATAAATGCCAGGTTTTACAACATAAATTTAGAAATGTTAAAATCCACAAATATGATTTAAACAACAAATAGTTATTAACACTTAATACATGAAGAATACATATCAAATTTATCTTATTTCTGATTCTACGGGTGAGACTCTTGACAGAATTTTTACTGCCATTAAGGCTCAATTTAAAAATATTGTTTACAAAATACACACTTATTCTTTTACAAGAACAGAAAATCAAATTTTAAGAATTTTATCAAACGCTGAAAAAAATTCTAATTCAATAATCTTGTATTCAATTGTGGATAGTTCTTTGGCAAAATATTTAGCTAAAACAAGCGATGAAAAAAAAATCCCATGTTTTGGAGTTTTGGGTGATTTGATTTTAAGTTTTTCTAAACTTCTTAATCAAAAAGCGTCTCACCAACCAAGTGGCCAGTACGTACTAAATGATGAATATTACAAAAGAATCGAAGCAATTCAATTTACCATGAATCATGATGATGGAAATTTAGTGAAAGAATTAAGTAAATCTGATATTATATTGTTAGGTGTTAGCAGAACAAGCAAAACTCCAACCGCTATATATCTTGCAAACAAGGGTTTTAAAACGTCAAACATTCCTTTAATTAATGAAAATTCAATTCCAAAAAACCTAAAAGAGAATCCCAAAATCGCTTGTGTGATAGGCTTAAACACCGAAGCAGAAAGACTTGTTGATATAAGAAAAAACAGAATGAACTCATTAAAAGAAACAGAAAATAAGTCTTATACAGATCTGGAAACTATAAAAAAGGAAGTGGACGATGCAAAAAAAACCTTTATTAAATATAAATGGCCAAGTATTGATGTAACAAGAAAATCAGTTGAAGAAACTGCCGCGTCAATAATAAAAATTTACGAAATATATAAACAAAATGGTTGAAATAATACTTGCATCTAGGAGCAAAGTAAGAAAGGAAATATTAGATAAACATAATATTAAGGCTAAAGTCGAACCCTCGACTATTGATGAGGAGCCAATTAAACAAAGTTTGTTAAAAGAAAACGCTTCACCAAAGATAATTTCAAAAAATCTTGCAGAAATTAAAGCTAGCCGAGTTAGTCAAAAAAATTTCAATACTTTAGTTTTAGGTGCAGATAGTGTGATAGATTTAAATGGAGAATTAATATCAAAGCCTAACAATCGTGAAAAAGCTTTAATAATCTTAAAAAAGCTGAATGGAAAAATGCATCGATTAATTAGTTCTGTTTGCATATCAAAAAATGGTTCAATGATTTGGAATTATACAGATGTGGCCAAACTTACTATGAAAAGTTTCTCAAATAAGGAATTAGAGGATTATTTAAACAAAATTTCAGATGAAGCCCTTTATTCTTATAATGTTTATCAAATTGAAGGAGTGGGGAGGTCTTTATTTTCAAAAATACAAGGAGATGAAAATACAATTATGGGCCTTCCTGTTAACAAAATTAGGGACTATTTAAAAAATTATGAATAAATATTTAGTTATTGGAAACCCTATAGAACATTCTTTATCCCCATTAATTCACAATTATTGGATTAAAAAAAATAATATTAAAGCAATATATGACAAAAAAAAATTAAATAGAGATGATTTAAAAAATTTAATAATAAAAATCAGAGAGAAAAATATTAGTGGAGTAAATGTTACTGTTCCTTTCAAAAAAGATATAATTCCTTATTTAGATAAGCTTACATCGGATGCCGAAACCACTCAATCAGTTAATACAATTTTATTAACCAATGACAGCAAAGTTATTGGTCATAATACCGATATAAGTGGTTTTGAAAATGCAATTAAAGATGCTAAGTATTTCCCTTCCGGAAAAAAGATTTTAATTTTAGGATCTGGTGGAGTGGTACCATCTATAATCTTCGCTTTATATAAAATGAAAGTTTCGAGTATTACATTAACTAATAGAACCAAAACAAAAGCTGAATATCTGCAAAATTTTTTTAATGATATTACTGTTAAAAATGATGGTTGGAATAAAATAAAAGTGGTTGATTGGGGTGAAGTACCTGAATTTGATATGATTATAAATGCAACTAGTTTAGGTTTGAATAACAATGATAATTTAGATTTAGATCTATCAAAAATTGGAAAGAATAAATTTTTTTATGATGTTATCTATAATCCTAAGGAAACCAATTTTTTAAAAAAAGGTAAAGATTTGGGTAATAAAACCGAGAACGGAAAAAATATGTTTATTTTTCAAGCAGCAGAAGCTTTTAAAATTTGGCATGACATTAAACCTGATATTGATAAGGAAGTGAGAAAGCTATTGGATTAATGAAAAGAATCGGAATATTAGGAGATATAGGGTCAGGAAAAAGTTATGTTGCTAAAAGTTTTGGTTATCCTGTTTTTAATGCCGATAAAGAAGTTGGAAAGATTTATAAGGAAGATAAAAAGGTATTCATTAAGTTAAAAAAAATTTTACCAAAATATATTTATTCATATCCAATAAATAAAGATGAAATTACAAAGGCAATATTAGCTAACAAAAGTAATCTAAAAAAAATTATAAAGGTTATTCATTTTAAAGTGAGAAAAAAAATGAATTTTTTTTTGAGAAGAAACAAAAATAAAAAAATTATAATTCTAGATATACCTCTTTTACTAGAAAATAAGATTAATAAAAAAAATGATATTTTAATATTTATAGAGGCAGATAAAAAAAATATTTTGAAAAAATTGAAAAAAAGAAAAAATTTTAACTTGAAATTATTTTACAAATTTAAAAAAATTCAACTTTCACTAGATTATAAAAAAAAAAAATCTAACTTTATTATTAAAAATGATTTTAAAAAGGTAACAATTTCAAATTATGTTAATATTATTCTTAAAGAGATTATAAAATGAAAGAAGTTATATTAGATACAGAAACAACAGGATTGTCTGTTAAGGATGGCCATCGATTAGTTGAAATTGGGTGTATAGAATTAGAAAATTTAATTCCGACAAAAAACACATTTCATTGTTATTTAAATCCAGAAAGAAAAGTTTCAGAAAAAGCATTAGAGGTCCACGGATACAGTGATGAATTTCTTTCTCAAAAAAAAAAATTTTTTGAGATATCTGAAGAATTTTTAAGTTTCATCAAAGATAAAAAATTGATTATTCATAATGCTGAATTTGATTTATCTCATATAAATAATGAACTAGAGATAATAGGCAAAGAAAAAATTAAGAATGAAATTGTTGACACACTAGTCTTAGCTAGAAATAAATTTCCTGGATCCTCCATAAGTTTAGATGCTCTTTGTAAAAGGTATAGAATAGATAATTCAAAAAGAAAATTACATACAGCACTAATAGATTGTGATTTGTTAGCAAAAGTTTATATAAATTTGATTGACCAAAAAGAACCAACTCTTAATTTTCAAAATCAAGATGTAGAAAAAACTAAAATATTAAATAAAAATATCCTATATTTTAAGAAAATCATTGAGCCAAATTTAGAAGAAAAAAAAAAGCATAATGAGTTTTTAAAAAAAAATCTTAAAAAAAATTACTTTTAATTAAATTTTTTATTATAAAGATCCTCAAAATCAATCTTTTTTTCAAATTTTATACCAGGGTAACCAGAATTATGTAATAAATTCAAAAATGACTTTTCTAGATCTGGATAAATATCTTTTTGAACATCGCAAAGTATTATTTTTTCAAGTTCTTTTTTTTCTTTAATCTCATCATCTACTTTTATGATTGTAGCAAAAACTATCTCAAAGTATGATTTTTTAGTATTAGTTTCCTTATCCTCAAATTTTAGTGTTGTACATATTTCAACTAACTTATTTTTTAATGCTTTTGATGTTATATCTAAATTTAGTTGATATTTATGGATGTAATCTTTAACAAAAATATAAGTTTCTATGTCTGCAGTTTCGCTTGACATATCTTTTATATACTTTTCTAATATTTTATAACTTTCGCTCATCGTTTTCTTCAATGTCTTCAAATTCACCATCTATATAAGTTTTTTTATTTTGAGTTTTATTTTTAAATCTATTAGAGACTCTTCCTAAAAATAATTTTCTTGTTAACGGAAAAATTAAAAGAAAACCGATTATGTCTGTTGCAAAACCAGGTACTATTAAAAGTAAAGCAGCAAACGCAATTGCTGCACCTGATATTATTTCATATGCAGGTAGCTCATTTCTAATTAATTGAGTAAGTCCAGACTTAAGAGTATTCAAGCCTTCATATCTTGCGTAGAATATCCCAATTATTGCAGTGATGAATATCAAAGAAATGGTATTAAAAGCACCTATTTGTGAGCCAATCTTGATAAAAAGATAAATCTCAATTACTGGAACTAAAATAATTGTTAATAAAACTGAGTTCATTTGTCTTTAATGTAATTGCTAGTTGAAATTAATCAACATAGTAATTAGATTAATATTATGAATTATAGTTTCGAATATATAGATATAATTTTATTAGCAATGATTGCTGGGTTTATTTTTCTAAGATTAAGAGGAATATTAGGAAAAAGAACTGGTTTTGAAGGCAAAGCACCTCCTCAATTTGAGGAAATATTAAAAAATATAGATCCAAAAGTAAAAAATAAACAAAAAGAAAAATTTGATGAGATAGCTCAGAAAGAATTTTTAAGAGGTGCTAAAATTGCCTATGAAACCATTATTACAGATTTTAGTGATGATGATAATAAGCTAATTAAAAGTAAACCACTTTTAAGCAAAAAAATTCACGATCAATTTGATCAAGCATTGAAAGAAAGGAACAAGAGAGGTCATTTTGCAGAGATTACATTCATAGGATTCAATTCAGCAATTATAAAAGAACACAAAATAAATGATAGCCTCTTAAAGGTTACAGTTGATTTTGTAGCTGAAATAATCACTTGTATTAAAGATAAGGATAAAAAGATAATATCTGGCGATCCAGAAAAAATTAAGAAGATATATGACACCTGGGTTTTTTCTAGAGATACAAGATCAAATAATCCAAACTGGCTGCTTGTAGATATATTAACATAATTGAGTAACAAAATTTCAGATAAAGATAAAAAAGATTGGCAAGATTTTTTATCAAGAAATGAAAATTTACCTAAC
>JACWEO010000002.1 GCA_014653355.1 Pelagibacterales bacterium SAG-MED47
ATTGGTAAAATTCAATCACAATCTACTTCAAACCCATCATCTATAAGCCAAGCTGCTGCAGTAGAAGCATTGAATGGAAAACAGGGCTTTATCAAAAAGAGAGCTAATGCGTTTAAAAAAAGAAGAGACTTTGTTGTAAAAAGTTTAAATAGCATCAAAGGAATTAGTTGTCTAAATCCTAATGGTGCATTTTATGTATTTCCTAGTTGCAAAGGTCTTTTAAATAAAAAAACAAAATTAAAAACTGATACAGATTTTGTTAAAATGTTGCTTGAAAAATCAAATGTTGCGGTTGTACAGGGATCTGCATTTGGATTAGAGGGGCACTTTAGAATTTCTTATGCAACATCAATGAAAAATTTAAAAAAAGCAATGTTAAGAATAAAATTTTTTTGTGAAAGCTTAGTATAAATTATATTAGTGTTGGTTTAATATTTTTTTTGCAGGATCAGTTTTTTTTATCCAAGATTCTGGGATGGTATTTACACCTTTTAATGCTGCAAAATAAGCCCCAATAAAATTGGCTCTTGAACAGTTACAACCACCAGCCTTAATAGTTTTCAAAATAGCTGTTTTATAATTTTTTGAACTTATAATTGAGTGAATTGAACTGTTAAAAGTTCCTGGATAACTACACGCCATACCTAATTTCTTAACCATATCAGAGTGAGGTTTTGTTTTTAATTTTTTTACTTTTTTAATATCCTCAACAATAAATTTAAAATACGAATTTTTTTTAAAAACTTTTACAAATTCATTTATAGGGTCTTTGTTACCTTTTAGAGCTAAATCTATTAGATAAAATTTTGCTAAAGCATATTTGAGGCTTATTTTTGAAATAGTTATTGTGGAGATAATCTTTTTTATACTTTTTGGATTATAGCCATATAAAAAATAAGGAAGAGCTGCACAATAGCCATCGGACTCGTTTACTTTAACACCTCCAGTTAACTTTTTTTTTGTCTTAATATTTTTGATAGCTTCAATGATATTCTGATGGATCCAAGGCCCTTTAATTATTCCTCGCCAATCTTTTACTTTCCTATATTTTGCTCTTAGTTTCAAATTTTTCCAATAAATACTTCCTGGACCAAAACTTTTTAAAATATTTTTTTTAAATCTTTCTTCCACATTTTTGGGATCTTTAAGCAAAGTTTCTAACATTACTTGACCTATTTGATTATAACCTGAGACCTTACCAGTTTTAATACTGTAAAATGGGCTTTTATTTTTTTTTAAGAAAGAAAAATCTTTTTTTCCTTTTATAAAGATTTGAAGTTTTTTTTGATTATATACCCAATGTAAAGGTCTAGCCGCAGCATCCGCCACAGTTGCACCTAAAAACACATGCAAATTATTTTTCACTTTATTTGTGTGAAAGATGTTTTTCAGCCTCTAAAGCTGCCATACAGCCCATACCAGCAGCTGTTACTGCTTGTCTGAATATTTTGTCCTTTACATCTCCTGCTGCGTAAACTCCAGGAACATTTGTTTCTGTAGAATCAGGTTTGGTGATTAAATATCCTTCTTTATCCATTTCTAATTGATCTTTAAATAATGAAGTTGCAGGATCATGCCCAATTGCAATAAATAAACCATCTACTTTGACCTCTTTAATTTTATTTGTTTTAACATTCTTTATTTTAATACCTTTTACATTTTTAGGTTCATTTTCACCTATTACATCCTCAATTACAGTATCCCAAATTATTTCAATTTTTTTATTTTCCATTAATTTTTTTTGAAGCATTTTTTCAGCTCTTAGACTATCACGTCTATGGATGAGCTTTACTTTTGAGGCAAACTTTGTGAGAAACATTGCTTCTTCCACAGCAGCATTTCCACCACCAACAACCGCAACCTCTTTATCTTTAAAAAAGAAACCATCGCAAGTAGCACAGGCTGAAACACCAAAACCTCTAAATTTTTGCTCTGATTTTATATTTAACCATCTAGCCTGAGCGCCAGTAGAAATTATTATACTATCTGCAGTATATTTTTGACCTTGGTCACCAATAGCTTCAAATGGAGTAGATTTTAAATTTATTGAACTTATGTGATCTTCTATCATTTCAGTTCCAACTACTTTAGCTTGTTCTTTCATTTGATCCATTAACCATGGTCCTTGGATTACTTCAGCAAATCCTGGAAAGTTTTCAACATCGGTAGTGGTTGATAATTGCCCTCCTGGCTCTGAGCCATAAACTAGAATTGGATTTAACATTGCTCTAGCAGCATATACAGCTGCAGTATATCCAGCAGGACCAGACCCAATTATTAACACTTTTGTGTGTTTAGTTGGATTTTGACTCATATGAAAGCTATATAGTGATTAATGACTAAATTAAAAGGTATATTATTGACTGAGGGAATGCATGGAATGATAAGCCAAGTAGAAGGGCTTGCTAAAGCCTTGGAATTAGATTTTATACACGAGAAAATTGAACTAAATAATTTTTGGAAATTAATTCCACCAAAACTTACCCCAATTCGAAGTTTTGTATTTAAGAATAAAATAACTAAAAATTTTGATTTTGTAATATCTTGTGGAAGAAAAAGTGTGATTCCATCAATATTTTTAAAAAAAAAATTTAGGAATAAATTAGTAAGTATACATATACAGAATCCAAAAGTTTCAGTAAACAATTTTGATTTTGTCATTGTACCAGAACATGACGGACTTAAAGGGGATAATGTTTTAGAAACAAAAGGAGCTATTCATTATTTAAGAAATAATGAATTAGATGACAATGAAAATTATTTGAAACCTAAAATAAATAAAAAAAAAATTGTTAGTTTCATAATTGGGGGGCCAAACAAATATTATAATTATAATGGTAAAATTATTGATGACATTTTTTTTAAAATTACTAGTAATTTTTTAAATAAAGGCTATCAATTAATTTTTGTACCTTCAATGAGAACCCCTCAAAATATAATTGAAAAGGCAAAAAATTATTTTGATAAAAATCAAATTATCATACCTAACGTCAATAAAAAAGCATACCTTTCGTCTCTAAAATTAGCGGATCACATCGTTGTAACGTGTGATTCAACATCAATGATTTCGGAAGCTGCAATAACAGGAAAACCAATCTATATAGCTCAAATGCTACCAATTAAGAATAATTACAGATTTAAAAAATTTTTTGAATTATTCAAATCGTTAAATATTACAAAAGATCTAGAAAATTCAGTTGAAGATTGGAAATATGAAAAACTTGATGAAACTAATAAAATATCAAGTTATATAAAAGAAAAAATAAAAAATTATGACTTTTCTTAACTCTATTTTAAATCAATCTAAAAAATATGAAACTCCTTTTGTTCATTGGGAGTACAATAATCCACTAGATCAAAATACTATCGAAGAAGTCATCAATGCGGATATCCCAGATTTAAGTAAACACAATTTGAATTATGATGGAACGAGAGCAATTGATGATGGATCAGCAGAATTTAGAAAAGGAATTGCATCAGGTGGCAAAGCTATAAAATTTAGATGTTTTATAACAAAAGATAATGCGCAAAAATTTCCGCATTTAGTGAAATTCGTAAATGAACTTCAATCTAAAGAAACTTATAATGTTATCTCAAAAATGATTAACAAAGATCTTTCTAAATCATTTGTAAGAGTTGAAGTTATATGTGATAGAGAAGGGTTTTGGTTAAAACCTCATTGTGATATTGAAGAAAAATTAATGTCAGGGTTAATTTTTGTTAATAATGTTAATGAGTCAGAAGATTTAGGTACTGATTTCTATAATGATAAACTAGAAAAAGTAAAAACAATTCCCTATAAACACAACTATGGTTATTTATTTACCAGTGGTCCAGGTACATGGCATGGGATGGAAAAAAAAAAAATTGTTAAAGAAAGGCGCTGTATTCAAGTTAATTACGTTACTTTTCCAACAGATTGGAAGGTTGACTAAAATTTTTTATATAAGGCTTGAGTATATACCCATTATAATTAATGTGCAGAAAATGAAACAAATCCCATATATTGCTTTCAATTGATCTTTGTTGGATGAGTCTGTTATCTTCCAATGACTAATAGAATTCACTTTAGGTTTTTTAGAAATAAAAAAATTTTTGTTATCGGGGAAGCTTATAACCTCTGCATTATAAAAATTTTGTTTTTTTCTTATTTCATTTCGTCTGATTTTGTGAATTTCCGAACTCATTTAATTTAAAAAATTTTAATAATTTTAGTTAATCTACTTATCAATTAAGTTTAAAGAAAATTATTTTTTATATTTATAATTTCCTTCAACTCAAAAGTGTATAAATACTATCAACTTGAGATTGAACTTCAGCGACTTATGTCTTGCAAAGAGTTTACTGTAAGTTTTTTACTTTTTAGAGATTTAATTCCCTCTATACATGCAAGCGCTGTAGACATATTTGTACAGTAAGGAATTTTATTTTTAAGCGTTCCCCTTCTAAGAGCAACAGCGTCTTTAAGTCTATGTTCTGAATTTCCACCCCCAGTGTTTATGACTAGTGCAATTTTTTTTGAATTCAATATATCAACAATGTGAGGTGACCCTGAACTGACTTTATTAATAATTCTACATTTCATTCCGTGTTTTCTTATATATTCAGCAGTCCCTCTGGTTGCGCTCAAAATAAATTTTAATTTTAAAAGTTCTTTGGCTAAACTGATTCCTTCGTCTTTATGAGAGTCTTTTAATGAAATAAATGCCAACCCTTGAGTTGGTAATGAATTTGCTGATGCAATTTGACTTTTTGCAAAAGCCATACCAAAATTTTTATCAAACCCCATAACTTCACCAGTTGACTTCATTTCAGGACCTAAAATAAGATCGCTTTTAGGGAATTTATTAAAAGGGAATACAGCTTCTTTAACTGCATACATCCCTTTGGATCTATCCTTTAAATTGAACTTAGAAAGTTTTTGGCCTACCATCACACGTGAAGCAATCTTAGCTAAGGGGATACCTTTCGCCTTTGAAACAAATGGGACTGTTCTACTTGCCCTTGGGTTGACCTCTATTACATAGATTTCATCTTTTTTTATTGCAAATTGAATATTCATAAAACCTTTTACTTTTAAAGCTAAAGCCAATTTTATAGTTTGATTTTCAATTTCTTTAATCAAAAATGGTTTAATTGATACTGGTGGTAAACTACATGCAGAGTCCCCAGAATGAATTCCAGCTTCTTCTATATGCTGCATAATACCTGCGACATACACTTGTTTGCCGTCTGATATAGCATCTACATCTACTTCCATTGCATGATCAATAAATTTATCAATTAAAATTGGATTTTCCTCAGCAGCCTTAAATGCTTCTTCAATGAAATTTTTAAGTTGATTTTTTTCATGAACAATTTCCATTGCTCTTCCGCCTAATACATAAGAAGGTCTTACCATTAAAGGCAATCCAATTTTTTCTGATATATGAATAGCTTCTTTAAATGTTTTAGCTATTGCACTTTCAGCTTGTTTCAATTTTAATTTACTAATTAATCTTCTAAATCGATCTCTATCCTCAGCTAAATCAATAGAGGTATATTGCGTTCCTAAAATTGGGAGTTTATTATCATGTAAAAATTTGGCAAGTTTAATTGGAGTTTGTCCTCCAAACTGAGCAATGATTCCTACAAGTTTTCCATTTTCTTTTTCTTTTTTAATTATATTAAATACATATTCTTCATTTAAAGGTTCAAAATATAATCGATTACTCGTATCATAATCTGTTGAAACTGTTTCAGGGTTACAATTAATCATAATTGTTTCAAAACCAGCATCTTTCAAAGAGAAGCTTGCCTGACAACAGCAATAATCAAACTCTATACCTTGTCCAATTCTATTAGGGCCTCCCCCTAAAATGATAATTTTTTTTTTTGGAGTAGGTTCTGCTTCACATTCAGAACTAACTGAGAAATTTCTTTGATAAGTTGAATACATATATGGTGTGAATGATTTAAATTCAGCAGCGCAAGTGTCAACTTTTTTAAAAACAGGTAAAATTTTAAGAGCGATTCTCCTTCTTCTGACAAAACCTTCAGAAGACTTAATCAATTCAGACAGTTTTTTGTCAGAAAAACCAATTGATTTTATTTTGTTAAACTCAGCAAAATTATTAGGTAATCCGTTATTTTTGATCTCAGATTCACTATCAACTATTTCTTTTATTTGTTCTAGGAACCACGGATCAATCTTTGTTAATTTAAAAATTTTTTTTAAATTAATTTTCTTCCTTATTCCCTCAGCAACAAGAAGAAGTTTATTAGGTAAATTTTCTTTAAGTTTTTTTTCAATTTGTTTTTTATTTAGAACAAATATTCTATCTAATCCTGAAAAACCAGTCTCAAGAGAAATCAATGCTTTTTGGAATGATTCTTTAAAATTTCTACCAATTGCCATTGCTTCACCAACTGACTTCATTGATGTACCTAACGTAGCTGGAGATGTTGAAAATTTTTCAAAGGTAAATCTTGGAATTTTTGTAACTACATAATCGATACTTGGTTCGAATGATGCTGGGGTAATCTTAGTAATTTCATTTTTTAATTCATCCAGCGTGTAACCAACAGCCAGTTTTGCAGCAACTTTTGCAATTGGAAACCCAGTTGCTTTTGATGCGAGTGCAGAGGACCTTGAAACTCTTGGATTCATTTCAATTACAACCATTCGACCATTTTTTGGATTAATTGCAAATTGGACATTCGAACCTCCAGTTTCTACCCCAATTTTTCTCAAACATGCGATGGAAGCATTTCTCATGATTTGATACTCTTTATCAGTAAGAGTCAGTGCTGGTGCGACTGTCACAGAGTCTCCCGTGTGAATACCCATTGGATCAATATTCTCGATAGAGCAGATAATGATACAGTTATCTTTTTTATCTCTCACAACTTCCATCTCAAATTCTTTCCACCCTTCCAAACATTCTTCCACCAATACTTGATTAACTGGAGACTCATGCAAGCCACTTTTAATTATTTTAAGATAATCTTTTTTATTTTTAGCAATTCCACCCCCAAGACCCCCAAGTGTAAAGGCAGGTCTAATGATTACTGGAAAACCAATCTTTTTTAAAACTTTATTCGATTGTTTGATATTATTTACAATTTCAGATTTAGGCAAATCTAAACCAATATCTATCATATTTTTTCTAAATTTTTTTCTATCCTCTGCATTTGCTATTGCTTTTGAATTTGCTCCTATGAGTTCAATATTATATTTTCTTAAAATTCCTTTTTTTTCAGCCTCCATAGCAAGATTAAGTGCCGTCTGACCACCCATTGTTGGAAGTAATGCATCTGGTTTTTCTTTTTTTATAATTTTTTCTAAAATTTCTAATGTAATGGGTTCTATGTAAGTTTTATCAGCAACATCTGGATCAGTCATTATTGTTGCAGGATTTGAGTTGATCAAAATTATTTTATAACCTTCATCTTTTAGAGCTTTACAAGCTTGTGTGCCTGAATAATCAAACTCACAAGCCTGACCTATAATAATTGGTCCAGCTCCTACAACTAGTATCTTTTTAATATCTTTTCTTTTTGGCATTTTTTTTCATGTTATTAATGAATTCTTGAAATAAATAAACACTATCATGTGGACCTGGATTTGACTCTGGATGATACTGGACTGAAAATATAGGTTTGTTTTTAAGTCTGATACCTTCAATAGAATTATCGAAAAGAGATTTATGAGTAATTTCAATCTTTTTTGGTAAAGTCTCTTCAACCACAACAAAGCCATGATTTTGACTTGTAATTTCAACTTTATCATTAACTAAATTTTTAACAGGATGGTTTGCACCTCTATGCCCCATCTTCATTTTTGTAGTCTTCCCGCCTAAAGCTAATGCTAAAATCTGATGCCCTAAACAAATCCCAAATATTGGTAAATTTTTTTTCATTAATTCATTAATTATTTTTATAGCATATTTTCCGGTTGCTGCTGGATCACCAGGACCATTGGATAAGAAAATTCCATGAGGTTTTAGATTTAATATTTTTTCCGCAGAAGTTCTACAAGAAACCACTGTTACTTTACATTTAAAATCAGAAAAATACCTTAAAATATTTTTTTTGATTCCATAATCAATCGCAACTACATGAAAAAAATTCTTTTTATTTTTCTTAAATCCCATTTCTTTTTTCCAGGTTTTAATACCTTTCCAGGTATAGTTTTTTGACGTTGTTACATTTTTTGCAAGATCAAGATTTTTTAAGCCGCTCCACTTAATTGTAGAGTTGGTTAATTTGCTAATATTAAATTTTCCATTTTTTGAATAAGCAATTGTCCCTTTTGGTGCTCCTTTATCTCTAATTAAATTAGTTAAACTTCTTGTATCCAGCCCAGTAATTCCAACAATTTTATTTTTTTTTAGCCAAATGTCTAAATGCGAAAATGCTCTATAGTTTGAAGGAGAGGTTATTTCGGAGTTAAAGATAACACCTCTTGTCCAAATTTTGTCAGACTCAATATCTTCTTTATTAGTTCCAACATTTCCAATGTGAGGAAAAGTAAAGTTAATGATCTGCCCTGCATAAGAGGGATCGGAAATAATTTCTTGATAACCTGTTAAAGAAGTGTTGAAGCAAACTTCACCGGTTGCTTCTCCATTGTAACCAATACCAACCCCCTTGAAAACTTTCTTATTTTCAAGAACTAAAATACCTGTTTGAATTTGATTGTTTTTTTTTGAGTTAGCTTTTTCTTTTGATTTTTTGTTCAATTACAACTCATGAGTTAAAGGTTAATACAATAATTGGTTTATTATCGCAACATAGATGTATTAAAAAATTGTAAAAAAACAATTTTTCTTTTGAAGAATTTTTTCTTTAAAGTAGATTAAAAATTATGTCTTTAAAAGAAACAATAGAATCAGAATATAAAAATGCCTTAAAATCGAAAGATAAGATAAAAATATCAACTTATAGGTTAATTTTGTCGTCTATAAAGGACTTAGATATATCTAACAGATCAGGGCCAAATAAAAAAGAGACTGATGATCAGGATATCAAGAAGTTGTTAAAAAAGATGGTCAAGCAAAGAACCGAATCAATCGATATATATAAACAAAATAACAGATCAGATCTTTTAGAGGTAGAGCAAAATGAATATGATATTTTAATGAATTTTTTACCCAAACAACTTAGTGAGGAAGAAACTAAAAAAATATGTTTAGAAATTATTTCAAAATTAAGCGCAACTTCAATTAAAGATATAGGCAAGGTAATAGGAGAATTGAAAAAGAATAATGCTGAAGAAATTGATTTTGCAAAAGCGGGGTTACTTTTAAAACAATTATTAAACAAATAATGAAATATCCAAAAGAATATCTAGATGAAATTAAAACAAGATTAAAAGTTTCAACAGTAGTATCAAAATTTGTAAGTTTAAAAAAAAGAGGCAAAGAATATGTGGGTCTTTCTCCTTTTAAAAATGAAAAAACTCCATCATTTACAGTTAATGATGAAAAAGAATTTTATCATTGCTTTGCAACCTCTGAACACGGAAACATATTTGATTTTGTTATGAAAACTCAAAACCTGAGGTTTGGTGAAGCTGTTAAACATCTAGCTAATTTAGCTGGTATGCAACCATATTTGTTTTCAAAGTTAGACGAAGAGAGAGAAAAAAGGTGGAAAGAATATTCCTTAATATTTACAAAATATACCGATTTTTATCACGAACAACTTATTAAAAATCAATCTCTTTTAAATGTGAGAGAATATCTAAAAAAAAGATCTTTGAACAAAGATCAAGTTAAGAAATTTAAAATAGGATACATAGAAAAAAATCCAAGTTTTTTTGAAATTCTTAAAAAAGAATTTAGTGAAGAGTCTTTACAAGAGACTGGATTATTTTATTTTGATGATAAAAAAAAAATTTTTATCGAAAGATTTAAAGGTCGTTTAATTTTTCCAATTAATAATATTGCAGGGCAACCTATTGCTTTGGGGGGAAGAATTATCGAAAAAAGCGATTATTTTGCAAAATATATTAATTCTCCAGAAACTTATTTTTTTAAAAAAGGATCAAACTTATACAATTTGGATTTAGCTAGAAAGTTATCCAATAAATTAGAAAGCATTTTTTTAGTTGAAGGCTATATGGATGTAATTGGTTTAAGTAAAAATGGAATTGATAATGTGGTAGCAAATTTGGGTACTTCATTGACAGATAAACAAATACTTACATTAAATCAGTTTTTTGAGGATATAATCATATGTTTTGATGGAGATGAAAGTGGTTATAAAGCTGCCTTAAGAGCTGCTGAAAATTCAATTAAAGATTTGAAACCAGAAAAACAAATCTCATTTTTATTTTTACCCAATGATGAAGATCCAGATAGTTTTGTAAATAAAAATGGTAAAAATTATTTTATAGATTTTTCAAAACACAGAAAAATTCCAATACATCAGTTTATTTTCACTCATTATAAAAAACAAACTGAGAACAATCCATCTTCAATGGCTATTTTTGAGAAAAAATTAAGATCTATTGCTAATGCTATTAAAGATAATTTTATAAAAAAATATGTTTTAGAATACTTCTTAGAAAAAATTTCTGAACTAACTCCTCACACAAGTAAAATTAGAGACAATTTGTATGTAAAAAAAACTAAAACTTTACAGACAACAAAAAAATATTTCAATGAAAGTAAGTCATTAACAGGTGTGGAGCTTAAAGAATTTTCACTTTTATATTTAATAATTAATAATCTCAAATTAATGCAGGAAAATATTCACTTAATCGAGAACATTAAATTGTTCACTGAGGTCAATAAACAGATTTTTGAGAAGATAATTTTTAAAATTAAATTAGAAAAAAAGACGAAAATTGATGACTTAGAAATAGATAATCAACTAATTGAAAAGATTATAAAATTTGCTCCTATAAAACATATTTTAAAAAATAAGTTGGATAGTAAGAATGATGTAATTGAGTTATTAGAGGATATTAATAGGGATCTTATCAATTATGATTTAGAATTCAGAATTAAGGAATTAGAATCAAAATTTTCGAAAGACATGAGCGAAGCAACATTTAATGAGCTTAAAGACTTGAAAAAAAAGCAAAATATCAATTAAAACTATCAAATTAATAATGGATTTTTACAAATTAAATATTATATAAGACTCTTCAAATTTAATTGCTGTGGAAAGAATTATAACAAAATCGTTTGCAAGGTTAATGGGTAGAGGTACCCATAGAGGTTTTATTACCTATGAAGAGTTGAATAAGTCTTTAGGTAAAAGAAATCTTTCAGACGAAAATTTAGCTCAAGCTTTTATTCATATACTAGATGAAAAGGTTACACTCGTTGAAAAAAAATCTGATTTCAAAGTTTTAAGAAAAAAAGACAATTCATCTAAAGAAGATGGGAAAACTATTGAAAAAAGTGATGATCCCATAAGAATGTACTTAAGAGAAATGGGAGGTGTAGAACTTCTTTCAAGAGAAGGTGAAATTGCAATCGCTAAACGAATTGAGGCAGGTAAAGATGTAATGTTAATTGCATTGTCACAAAGTCCAATTACAGCTCAACAATTTTTTGATTGGAATTTACAATTACAAAAAGATGAGATTTTAGTTAGGGAAATTATTGATATTGATACAAATTATATGGAAGATGAGTCAACAGGTTTAAGTGCTAAACAAAAAAATTCAAGTGAAAATGACAAAGAAAAAGATGAAAATTTAAATGATGACAGTGATGAGGAATTCAATCCTACGCTTGCAGCAATGGAGACGGAAATTAAACCTAAAGTTTTAAAAACAATTAGTAATTTAACTAAAGGGTATACTAAATTAATTAAATACCAAAAAGAAAAGCTAGAATGTGTCTTAAATTCTCAAATTTTTTCTGCTTCAAAAGAAAAAAGCTACGAAAAACTTGTAAACGAAATTTTAGAAAATATTAAATCTCTACAGTTATCACCATCAGTATTAGAGGAATTAGTTCAAAAACACTATATTGAGAATAAAAAAATTATTTCATTAGAAGGCAATCTTTTAAGACTAGCTATGGATCATAAAATACCAAGAGCAGAATTTATAAAATTTTATATTGGAAATGAAATCAATCCTAATCTTAAAAAATTTTTAGATACAAGTATAGTATGGAAACAATTTTTTTCAAAAAATAAGGAACAATTTAAAAATATTAGAGAAAGATTAGTTGAAATAAGTCACAAAATTGGAATGTCAGTGACTGACTTTAAAAAACTAGTGAGCAGAATTCAAAAAGGAGAAAAAGAGTCCAGAATTGCAAAAAAAGAAATGGTTGAAGCTAATTTGAGATTAGTTATTTCTATTGCGAAAAAATATACTAATAGAGGACTTCAATTTTTAGATTTAATTCAAGAAGGTAATATAGGATTAATGAAAGCTGTAGATAAATTTGAATATAGAAGAGGATATAAATTTTCAACATATGCAACTTGGTGGATAAGGCAAGCAATTACTAGATCTATAGCTGATCAAGCAAGAACAATAAGAATTCCTGTTCATATGATTGAAACAATAAATAAAATTGTTAGAACTCAAAGATTAATTTTGAGCGAGTTTGGAAGAGAGGCTACACCTGAAGAATTATCGCAAAAACTTCGAATGCCTTTAGATAAAGTAAGAAAAGTATTAAAAATATCAAAGGAACCAGTCTCGTTAGAGAAACCAGTTGGCGATGAAGAAGATAGTAGTTTAGGAGACTTTATTGAAGACACAAAAGCATTGGCTCCACTTGAACAAGCAATCAAATCTAACCTTGGAGAGGCTACTACTAAAATATTATCAACTTTAACACCTAGAGAAGAGAGAGTTTTAAGAATGAGATTTGGTGTTGGAATGAATACTGATCATACATTAGAAGAAGTAGGTTTACAATTTTCTGTGACAAGGGAAAGAATAAGACAAATAGAAGCTAAAGCTTTAAGAAAATTAAAACATCCGAGCAGATCAAAACAACTTAAAAGTTTTTTAGAGAGTTAAAGATTAATTATAATTTGAAAACTTGGGCCGTTAGCTCAATAGTAGAGTACTGCATTGACATTGCAGGGGTAGTTGGAGCGTAACCAACACGGCCCACCACATTTTTATCTTTGATTGATAAGAAGATTAAAATAATATAGTAGTAATTATATTTTAAGGGCCTGTAGCTCAGTTGGTTAGAGCAGTACACTCATAATGTATTGGTCCCAGGTTCGAGTCCTGGCGGGCCCACCATGTCAAAATCTGATTAACTTTTAATGAATTTTTCGAGAGTTAAAAAAAGGAAGTCTATATTCCCATTATTAGAATTTAATATTGAGGAAAATTCCTCTTTTTGTGTCCTTGCTAAGCTTAAACCTTCTATAATCAAATCTCTAATAAGTGGTTCATCTTTTTTTTTGGTGTAAATTCTCCAATCGATTTTAACTTCAGGCCTTTCATTGGTTCCTTTTAGCAAAGAATTAACAATGGTATAATTCTCATTCAAAACTTTTTTCCCATATACATCAATTTCTGGATTAGTATATTCAGCTAGTCTACTTGAGAAACTTTTTAAAAAGTACTCTTTAAATAACTTAGAATATTTTTGTTTTTGTTCTTTATCTAAATTTTTTCTTGTTGGTCCAAGTGTATACAAACCAATTCCATTTATATCGACTGTTTCTAATGCAATTTTTTTTAATTTTGTTATTTTATTTTCTTTAGAGATTTCTTCAGATAAAATTTTCGAAGCTCTATTTACAGTAGATTGTACAAATATTTCAGGTTCAATTGAATAAAGACTATTTATACTTACAAAGTAAATTAGAAAAATAAATAAATACTTCTTTATTCTCATAAGTTTTGATTAGAAATTAATTACTTTCTACTTCTTCCCAATCACTATCGTTTTGAGTATCTGTAATTTTCTTTGTATTTGCAATTTTTTGTTGTCTATCTTGTAAGTAAAGGCTTTTTACTGAAGCATAAAAGTCTAATGAATTTTCTTGAAGATTTTCAATTGAGTCATAATTTTTTGCTCTAAAGTCTACCCCTCCAGTTACTTTTGAACTGTAATAATCTATATCAGTAAAGTAATGAGTATCGTTTTTCACAGTAACATTATACCAAGCATCACCTCCTATAAAATTTGTAACTGACGCAACTGTATCTCTAGCTGTGCTTGGACCTAAAATTGGTAAGACCACGTAACATCCTGGTCCTACACCAGCTTTAGCTAATGACTGACCGTAATCCTCTTTTTCATAATCTGGCATTCCAATATGCTGGGCAACATCGACTATACCTAGAATACCAACAGTTGTGTTAACCGCAAATCTACCAATGTTTATTCCTGCTGATTTAAAATCACCTTGAAGCAAATTATTAGGTATGGTTACTAAATTTGATAAATTATCTAATGAGTTACTTACACCACTTTTGACTGGTGAAGGAAATTTTTTGTAAACACTTGCTACAGGTTTAAAAATAATTCCATCTAAAGCTTGATTAAAAGCAAATGTAGCTCTATTTAATTTTTCAAAACAATCTTTAACTTCTGCTGGATTATTCTTTTTCAATAAAAGATCACCATCAGAAGATGCATTTACATTTAGAGTTAGCGCAAGGGTTGTAATTATAATTATTACAATTTTTTTAATCATAGTAGCTCTTATATTATATAAAAATTTAAAGTAAATTAACTATTTATTTAAAATGAGCTTAAAAAAGGGCCTAAATTTGACCAATTATTACTCGATTAATTTCGACATACCAAAACGAAATAAAAAATTAATCAAATTCATTATCATTCATTATACTGGTATGAAAGATGAGGTTAAAGCAATCAAAAGGTTACGTGATTATAAATCAAAAGTGAGTGCTCATTATTTTATTAAAAATAGTGGTGAGATAATAAATTTAGTACCTGATTTATATCAAGCTTGGCATGCAGGAAAATCAAATTGGAAAAAAGTCACATCTATAAATAAATATTCAATTGGGATTGAAATAAATAATCCAGGCCATTCTTATGGGTATAAAAAATTTTCTTATAAGCAGATTAGCTCACTAATGAAACTTTTAAGATATTTAATAAAAAAATATAATATAAAAAAACAAAATATTTTAGGTCATTCAGATATATCTCCAGATCGTAAAAAGGATCCTGGGGAAAAATTTCCATGGAAAATACTGGGAAAGAAAAAGCTGTGTATTTGGCATAATTTAAACCAAAAAAAAATAAAAAAATATAGAAATTTTAAATTAGAAAATTATGAAAAAAAAATATTCTTTAATAATTTATATAAAATTGGATATTGTAAAATATCTACAATTAATCATTTAAATAGTGAAACAATTTTAGTAAAGGCTTTTCAAAGAAAATTTAGACAAGATCTGATAAATGGTAAAATTGATCAAGAATGCCTTTTAATAAGTAAAAATCTTATAAAATAGGTATAATAAGCCTTGAAATTTATTTTTTAAATTATAAATTGTTACTGCCAGATGAACGACTTATCGCTTTAATATTTTTAAAGAGGAAAGTCCGGACTCTACAAGGATACAGTGCCAGTTAACACCTGGCAGGGGCAACCCTAGGGATAGTGCCACAGAAAATAAACCGCCATAACATGGCAAGGGTGAAAAGGTGTGGTAAGAGCACACCGGTTCTATTGGTAACAATGAACGCTGGAAAACCCCACTGGGAGCAAGACTAAGTAGAGATGACATTGTGTTAAAACTAAAAGCCATCCTTGGCTAGTCATCAGGGTTAGTTGCTTGAGCTTAAAAGTGATTTTAAGCCTAGACAAATGATAAGTTTAAATGACAGAACCCGGCTTATAGTTCATCTGGCAAATCTCCTTGATTTGTAGGATTTAGATGTTCATGTTTTGATTCACTTTAGGCTGAATATATTCCAATAAAACCTTAAATTGAAAGTATTGACACTATCATAAAAAACCCATAATATCCCATATATTCCCAAATATGGGTTAATAAAAATTATGAATTATGTTTTTATCGACTTTCGAAAACAAATTGGACAAGAAAGGAAGGGTATCAGTGCCTGCAAGTTTTAGGTCTTATTTATCTAATCTTGGTTACAATGGAGTTGTATGTTATCCATCTTTTAATAATCAATCAATAGAGGCATGGCCACAAGATAGATTAGAAAAAATTTCAAATGCAATAGATTCCTTGAGTCCCTTCGAAGAGAAAAGAGATTTTTTTGCAACATCAATATTATCTGAAAGTGAAAATTTTCAATTTGATAGTGAAGGAAGAATCTCACTTACTCAAAAATTACTAAAACATACAAAAATTAAAAATAAAATTTTATTTGTTGGCCAGGGCAAAACTTTCCAAATATGGGAACCAACAATTTTTGAAAAATTTAGGGTTAACGCGAGGAAAAAAGCAAATATGAATCGTGCAAGTCTTAAGTGGGAGCTTCAATTAAATAAATAAAAAGGGGATGATAAGATGACAATTAACTTTAAAACACCAGAAATAAAAGAGTTACAACCAAGACTTTTAGTAATGGGTATTGGGGGAGCAGGTGGAAATGCTATTAATGAAATGATCGATAATGGAATGCAAGGTGTTGAGTTTATAGCTGTTAATACTGATGCGCAGGATTTGAAACATAGTAAAGCAAAATCAAAAATTCAAATTGGTTTGAATTTGACCAAAGGTTTAGGAGCAGGAGCTAAGCTTGATATTGGTCAGGCTGCAGCGGATGAGTCTTTAAATGATATTGTAAATATATTGCAGGGTGCAAACATGGTTTTTATTGCAGCAGGAATGGGTGGTGGAACTGGAACTGGAGCAGCTCATGTAATTGCTAGAGCCGCAAAAGAATTGAATATTTTAACTGTTGGAGTTGTTACACTTCCTTTTCTATACGAAGGGCCATCTAGAATGAGAAGAGCTCAAATTGGTCTTGAAGAATTAAGAAAACATGTTGATACAATCATAGTAATTCCAAATCAAAATTTGTTTAAAATTGCAAACGAACAAACTACATTTGAAGAGTCTTTTAATCTTTCAAATAATGTTTTAATGCATGGAGTTCAAAGTGTAACAGATCTAATGGTTAGACCGGGAATAATCAACTTGGATTTTGCTGATGTAGAAACTGTTATGGCTTCAATGGGTAAAGCTATGATGGGTACTGGAGAAGCAGAAGGTGATGGCAGAGCGATGCAAGCAACTGAAATGGCAATTAGCAACCCACTAATAGATGACTACACATTAAAGGGAGCAAAGGGATTATTAGTAAATATTACAGGTGGTAAAGACTTAAAATTATTTGAGGTTGATGAAGTGGTAAATAAAATAAGATCAGAAGTGGAAGCTGATGCAGAAGTTATTATAGGTGCTATTACAGACTCATCACTTGAGGGAAAAATAAGAGTATCAATTGTTGCTACCTCTTTAGACAATCAACAACCAGAATCTAAATCAGTTGTTAACATGGTACATAGAATACAAAATCGAAATACTGGGTATTCTGATTTTTCATCAAATACAACATCTGCTTCTTTTGCATTTTCAAACAATATTTCCAACCCTGTGTCTCATGGGGCAAATGCTTTAAAACTTGAAAATGAGATCGTTTCTGAAAATTTTAATGAAAGTGTTGATGAAGCAAATAACCAGTATCATGAAGAATTATTAAAAAACCAAGAAGCAAAAAATGTTGTCGAAAATACATCTCATGAAAATGAAATGTCTTTTTCAGAAGAAGCAATCACTTCATCTGAGCAAGATCAAGAAATTTCAAATGATTTAAAAGAATTTGGTGTTGATACTAACGAACCAGATTTATTTAGTTCTGAAACCCAAGAACCTAGTTCAGAAGATTTATTAGGGTCATCAAATCATGAAAGTGAAGATGATGATCTTGAAATACCAGCATTTTTAAGAAGACAAAAAAATTAATGGTCTTCAAAAAAATAAATGGAAGCCACCATGGTACTGGATATTACAAAACACTATCCAGTACTGCTAAATGAAATAATTAGCATTATTACCCCTCAGCATGGTGGCACATTTATTGATTGTACTTTTGGACAAGGTGGTTACACAAAAAAAATACTAAGTTATAAAAATACCAAAGTAATAGCTTTAGATAGAGACCTTGAAAGTAAAAAAAAAGCTGATGAAATTTCAAAAAAATTTGAGGATAGATTTATATTTAAAAATAAAAAATTTAGTCTATTAGACAGCCTTAAAGTTAAGAATGAAAATATAAGAGCTGTAGTTTTTGATTTAGGATATTCTTATACTCAAATAAAGGACTATAAAAAAGGTTTATCGTTTAATTCAGCGGGTGATCTTAATATGCAAATGGGGATAAATGATTTTTCGGCAAATGATGTAATAAATAAATTAGATGCTTTTGAACTTGAAAAAATTTTTAAATTCTTTGGTGATGAACGAGAGGCAAAAAAAATTGCAATCAAAATAGTCAAAGAAAGAAAAATTAAAAAAATTAATACCGAGGTTTTAGTTAAAATAATAGAAAATACTAAAAGAAAAAAAAGTTTTAAAACTCATAGTGCCACAAAAGTTTTTCAAGCACTAAGAATTTTTGTTAACAAAGAGATTAGTGAACTAATTCAAGGCCTCATAGCAGCTACAAAAGTATTAAAAAAAGATGGTACTTTAGCTGTTGTCACTTTTCATTCTTTAGAAGACAAAATAGTTAAATATTTTTTTAAGAGCTTATCAGAATATAAAAGTATATCTCGATATTCTCCTAAATTAGATCAACCAGAAACTATATTCAATGTGATTAAAAAAAAACCTATAATTCCATCATCTAAGGAACTAAAAGAAAATATATCATCAAGATCTGCAAAACTTAGATATGGAATTAAGAAAGAAAATTTTTTTAATTTTGAGACAGATATTTATAAAAAATTTGAAAATTTAATTACGATTGAGAATTTTGGAAATAAATTATGAAAAAATTTTTTGTTATTTTTTTAATTTTATTTCTGATTTTATTTACAGCTTTGGTTAAAAATTCAACTAAACGAATTGATGATATGATTTTCGTTTTAGGAGAAAATGTAAGGGATTTAAAAAAAGATTTTGAAATTATAAAATTAGAGCATGACTATCTTAGTTCAACAGAAAAGTTACTTGAGTTCCGAAATTTATATTTTGATGATGAACTTGTCAAAAAGGATATCAAGGAAATTAAAATAATAAATAAAAGTTCTAATGGATTATCAATAGAAAAATTAAAGTTTATTAATGAGTAATGATAATAAAGAATCTAGAATCTTTTTAGAGGATCAGCTAAATGATTTTTTTTACAAAAAAAGTCGATCAAATCTAAATATAACATTCAACAGAATTGCATCTATTTTTTTTATTTTTTTTGTTATATTTTTGATTTATTCAATTCACTTAATTCATCTAGGATCCAAAAATTCAAATAAAAAAATTTCAAATACTACTGATCTTTCAATAGATAATCTTTATAGGGCTGACATTGTAGATAGAAATAATAAATATTTAGTAAAAACAGTAAGTTCTATAGATATTGGAATTAGTACAAAAAAAGTAATTGATAAAAAAAAATTAATATTAAACCTAAAATTTATTTTTCCAAATAAAGATTACAAAGAAATCGAAAGTAAATTAAATAATAAAAATTTTTTTTATTTTGAAAAAAAAATTTCTGATGAAAAATATGACAAAATAATGCAATTAGGAGATAAATCTATTCAGCCAGAGGAAAAGTTAATTAGAATATATCCAGAAAAAAATCTATTTAGCCATATCATCGGTCAGATTGATAATGATAATAATGGAATATCTGGCTTGGAGAAATCTTTAGATAAAGAATTAAAAAAAATACAAGAACCAGTTGTACTAACTGTTGATAAAGATATTCAATATTTAATAAGAGATGAATTACTGAAATTTAATAAAATTTTTAGAACTAGAGGGAGTGCAGCAATTTTAATAGATGTGAATAATGGAGAAATTTTATCATTAGTTTCATTACCTGACTTTGATCCCAACAGAAGAAAAAAAATTACTGATCTTAATTTTATTAATAGAGCAACAAAAGGAGTTTATGAATTTGGTTCAGTTTTTAAAACTTTTACTTTAGCGGCTGCTTTTGATGAGAAGATTATTGAACCACAAACAGAATTTATTGATTTACCAAAATCTTTAAATTGTGCAGGATTTTTAATAAAAGAATATGACGACAAATTACCTACAAATTTAACAGCTGAACAAATTTTAATTCGTTCTGGAAACATAGGTTCTGTTAGAATAGGTCAAAAAGTAGGAGAGGAAAAATTAAGATTATTTTTATCTAAAATAGGAGTTTTAAATGAAATTAACTTTGATATTGAGGAAGTGGGCAAACCGATTAAATTTAATTGGGGTAAATGTCCACTAGCAACGGCATCATTTGGCCATGGTATAACTACAACTTTACTTCAACTATCCAAAGCATATTCCATTATAGTTAACGGAGGGTATGAGATAGAACCTCGATTAATAAAAAATAATAAAGAAAAAAGAAAACAAAAAATATTAAATAAAGATGTTTCAAAGAAGATTTTACCTATTCTTAGAAAAATTGTTACAACTAAAGAAGGAACGGCTTCACTAGCAAACGTAAGTGGTTATGAGATTGGTGGAAAGACTGGAACTGCTCAAAAAAGTGTAGCTGGTGTTTATTCAAAAAAAAAAATAAATTCTTTTGTATCTGTATTTCCAATATCTCAACCAAAATATGTTTTAGCAATAATGCTGGATGAGCCAAAAATTAGTAAGGATTATGTGTATCATTACAGAGATGGTTCAAATATCAAGTATAAGGGAACTCCATATAATACTGCCGGGTGGACTACAGTAGAGGTTTCAGGTCAAATTATAGAAAAAATTGGGCCTATTTTAGCCACAAAATACAGTGAAGTTAATTAAGAAATGCTTCTCAAAGATTATATTCCTAAAATAAATAAAAAATATAGTAGAATTTTTTTTTCAGGCATTGCTTCCGATAGTTCAAAATTAAAAAAAAATAATATTTTTTTTGCGATAAAAGGAGATAAGTTTGATGGAAATGATTATATAAACTCAGCAATCAAAAAAGGTTCTAAAATAATCATTTCTGAAAAAAAAATTAAAAAAAAAACGGAAAATATAATTTTTATATACTCTTCTAATGTAAGAAAATTATTAGCAGAAACTTCATATAAAATTTTAGAAAAAAGACCAAAAAAAATTGTTGCTGTTACCGGAACTAATGGAAAGTCATCAATAGCAGATTTCTATTACCAAATATTAAGTTTGAATTTAAAAAAAGTTGCATCAATTGGAACTATAGGTATTAGATATAAAGGTAGAAAACGACCTTTAAATAATACTACTTTAGACCCAATTAAATTATCTTATATACTAAATGTTCTAAGAAAAAAAAAAATTGAATATGTTATCTTGGAAGCGTCGAGTCATGGTTTGAGACAAAATAGGCTTGATGGGTTGTTGTTTAACATAGGGATATTTACAAATTTATCTCATGATCACTTAGATTATCATAAAAATATGAAAAATTATCTTAATTCAAAATTATATTTATTTAATAACTTAATCCAAAAAAAAGGAAGTATAATCAGTGATGCTCAAATTCCTCAAATTAAAAAAATAAGAGATATTTCAAAAAAAAAAAAAATTAATCTAAGTCTAATATTTGATAAAAGTAACGGTATTGAACTGATTGCACATAAATTCTTAGGTGAGAAACAAATTTTAGAAATTAGATTTAATAAAAAAAAATATATCATTGAATTAAATCTGATAGGAAAAATACAAGTAAATAATATTTTAATGGCAATATTAGCTGCTAATAAAAGTGGGATTAAATTTAAAAAGATAATTGAAGTTATCAATAAATTAAAACCTGTCGAGGGAAGGCTCGAAAAAATAGGAAAAATAAGAAATAATAGTAGAGTTATTTTAGACTACGCTCATACGCCTGAAGCGTTAAAATTAGCTTTATTAAATTTAAAAGAACAATTTCCATCAAACAGCTTAAGTGTATTGTTTGGATGTGGTGGAGATAGAGATTTTAAAAAAAGACCTATTATGGGAAGAGTAGCAGAAAAATATGCAGATAGAATTTATTTAACAGACGACAATCCTAGAAATGAAATATCATCCAAAATTAGATCAGAAATTAAAAAAGGGATTAAAAATTTTAAATTTAAGGAATTTTCTGATAGAAAAAAAGCAATTAACGAGGCTGTTAGAGATCTCAATACTGGAGATATATTGCTAGTGGCAGGCAAAGGTCATGAAAAAATTCAAGATTATGGAAAGAGAAAATTATTTTTTTCTGATAAAGATGTTATATTAAGGTCAATAAAATTAAAAAACAGTTCTTTATCAAAAGATATCAAACTAAACATAATTAAGGAGGAGTCTAAGTCATCTATATCTAAGAACCTCAGTATTAAGAATATTTCTATTAATTCAAAAAGTATAAATAAAAATGATATTTTTTTTGCTATCAAGGGAAAAAGGGTTGACGGAAACAAATTTGTTTCAGAAGCTTTTAAAAATAAATCGAGCTTAGCAATCGTTAACCAAATTAATAAAAACTATCCATTAACTAAACAAATTAAAGTTCAAAATACTCTTCATTTTTTATCAAAGTGCTCATCAATATTCAGAGAAAACACTCAAGCAAAAATAATTTCAATTACAGGAAGTTGTGGCAAAACAACTCTGAAAGATATGATTAGTTTTACATTAAATAAAATATCAAAAATAAGTTATTCACCCAAATCTTTTAATAATCAGTATGGTGTACCATTAAGCTTGATAAACTTAAAACAAAACGATGAGTTTGGAGTTTTTGAAGTAGGTATGGATAAAAAGGGTGAGATAGATAAATTAACAAAAATAATCAAACCTGATTTGGGGATTATAACAAATATTAGTTATGCTCATTCAAAAAATTTCAGAAATATAGATCAGATAGCTGAAGCTAAAGCTGAAATTATAAAAAATATTAAAAAAAATGGAATTATTGTTCTTAACATGGATGACAAGTTTTATAATTTTCATAAAAATTTTGCACTTAAAAGAAAATTAAAAGTAATTTCTTTTGGAATTAAGAATAAATCTTCAACTGTATATTTAGAGAAAATTAAAAAAATTAATAATTATTACAAACTATTTATAAATATAGATGGTTTACTAATTTCTTTTTATTATTTCAATAATAACTTAAGCCATATGTATAATATATTAGCCACTCTAGCTTCAATATTTGTATTCAAAGATATAAAAAAATTAAAGAAAAATAATTTTCTTAACTTTAAAATTCCTAATGGCAGAGGTAATATTTTAAAAGTAAAGATAAAAGATAAAAAATTTTTTTTAGTAGATGAAACTTATAATTCAAATCCTCTTTCACTTAAAACAGCTATTGAAAATTTTGATAAGATACAATTAAAAAATTCTAAAAAGTATTTGATTTTAGGTGATATGCTCGAACTAGGTAAAAATTCTCTCAAACAACATAAATTAATTAGTAAGATTATTAATAGAACTAAAATTAATCACGTGTATGTAATTGGAAAATATATTAAAGAGACTTTTAAAGGGTTAAAAATAAATAAAAAGGCAAAAATTTTGAATAATAAGTCTAGTATACTTGATTTGATTTATACAAATTTAAATAATAACGATTATTTGATGATTAAAGGATCTAATTCTACTGGTCTTCATAAAATAATAACTAATTTAAAAAAAAGAAATACTTATGTTATTTGAATTATTACTTAATTATGTTGAGACTTTTACATTTTTAAATGTTTTTAAATATATTACTTTTAGGACTGGTTTATCTTTTTTTACCTCATTGTTTATTACGCTCATAATTGGAGGACCTTTTATAAGATTATTTTCTAATAGAAAAATCTTTAATCCAATTAGAGAAGATGGACCAACCGGTCATATTGTTAAAAAAATTGGTACACCGACTATGGGTGGAGTAATTATTTTGATAGGTCTAATACTTTCGGTATTACTTTGGGCTGATTTGACAAATATTTATATTTTATTTTGTTTATATATAGTTTTTTCATTTGGAATTTTGGGAGCTTACGACGACTACAAAAAAATAAGAAATAGAAATTCTATAGGTATCTCCTCTAGGTTTAAAATAATTATGCAAATATTAGTTGCTCTTTTTGGATTAATAGCTTTGACATATTTTGTTGAGTACGAAGAATTCAAAAATTTATATTTTCCCTTTTTAAAAAATTTAATAATTAATTTAGGTTGGTTTTTTATTCCTTTTTCAATTTTTGTGATTGTTGGCTCATCGAATGCAGTCAATTTAACCGACGGACTAGATGGTTTAGCTACAGTTCCTGTAATTTTGGTAGCAGCTTGTTTTGCCTTTATTAGTTATGTAACAGGAAATATTGTTTTTTCTGAGTATCTTCAAATTTTATATATTGAAGGAACTGGAGAAATATCAATCTTTTGTGGAGCGATTATAGGGTCATGTTTGGGATTTTTATGGTTTAACGCACCCCCAGCAAAAATATTTATGGGGGACACTGGGTCTTTATCATTAGGGGGTTCTTTGGGAGCTGTAGCAATTATTACTAAGCATGAAATAGTCTTAGCTATAGCTGGAGGTCTTTTCGTTCTTGAAGCTTTATCTGTAATGGTTCAGGTAATTTCATTTAAATTAACAGGCAAAAGAGTATTTAGAATGGCTCCAATACACCACCATTTTGAGAAGAAAGGTTGGCCAGAGTCCACTGTGGTTATTAGATTTTGGATAATTTCCATAATTTTAACCATGATTGCATTAGCTACATTAAAATTAAGATAGGGCATAAGCTTGAATATTTTTATAAATAAAAAAATATTAATTTATGGGTTAGGAAAAAGTGGCCTTTCAACATTTAAATTTTTAAAGAATAAAAATCATATTTTCTTATACGATGATTTTAATTCAAGATCTCAAAATTATAAAATTAAAAAAAATATAATTAATCTTAAAGATATTTTTAGATTAAAATTTGATCAAATAATTTTAAGCCCTGGGATAGATATTAATAAATGTAAATTATCTAAATTTTTAAAAAAAAACAAAAATAAGATTTATTCTGATTTAGATGTATTTCATGCATTTTATAAAAATGATTGTATTACAGTTACAGGCACAAATGGTAAATCAACAACTTGTGATCTCTTATATAAGGTTTTATTAAATCAAAAATTTAATGTTAAATTAGTTGGAAACATCGGCTTTCCTGTTTTATCAATCAAAAATGTGAAAAAAAAAACAATTTTCATTATTGAAGCTTCTTCTTATCAATTAGAATATAGCAAGATATTTAAATCAAAATATTCAGCTATATTGAATTTATCACCAGATCACATTGAAAGACATCAAAGCTTGAATAAATATGTGAATGCTAAATTCAAGTTGTTAAAAAATCAATCAAAAGGCAATCTAGCATTTGTAAAAAAACACGACAACCTGATCAATAGAAAACTAAGATCAAATAAATTTGAATGCAAAATAATTGAAGTAAATACAAAAAAAAATATTAATTGGTTAAAAAATATAAAAAATGATTATTTTTTAACTGAAACAAATAAAGAAAATTTACAGTTTGTTTTTGAAATTTCAAAAAGGTTTGAAATAAAAAAAAGTTCATTTATTCAAACTATTAAAAGTTACAAAGGATTAAAATATCGTCAACAAATTGTCTTAAAAAAAAAAGATTTAACAATTATTAACGATTCAAAATCTACCAGCTTCTCTTCATCTATTGGTCTATTAAAAGCAAATCCAAATATTTATTGGTTATTAGGAGGCATTTATAAAAAGGGAGATAATTTAAATTTATCAAAGAAATATTTTAGTAAAATAAGAGCGTTTGTATATGGAAAAGATAAAAGATTTTTTAATAAAAAACTTAAAGGAAAAATAGAATATAAAAATTTTGATTATTTAAAAGATGCTTTAAAAGAAATTTTTACAAATATTAAAAAAGAAAAATTTCCCAATAATACTATATTATTTAGTCCAAGTGCAGCGTCATTTGATAGTTTTAAAAATTTTGAAGAAAGAGGACTATATTTTAACAAGCTTATAAAAAAATATTTAAATGGAAGATAATAAATCTCTATATAACTTATATTATGAATGGTGGAAAAACATTGATAAATTTATTTTTTCATTGATCATTTTGTTGTTTGTAATTGGATTATTTTTTTCATTAGTATCTACATCACTATTAGTTTCGGATAAGTTAGATACAAATGATTATGCTTTTTTTTTCAAACATTTATCATTCGTCTTACTTGGTATAATGATAATTTTTGTTTTGTCATCAATTGATCAAGAAAAATTATTCAAAATTTCCCCAATAATTTTTTTGTTTTCATTAACTTTTTTGTTTTTAGTCCCCATCATAGGTGTTGAAATAAATAGCGCTCAAAGATGGATTGACCTGTATTTAATCCCTAGATTTCAACCAATAGAATTGGTTAAACCATTTTTAATAGTTCTTATAAGCATTATTTTAAGCAGTGAAAAGTATACTAACATTTATTTAAAGTACTTATTTTCTTTTTTAATAACTTTAATTATAGCCTTATTGTTAGCGGCTCAACCAGATATAGGACAAACACTATTAGTTTTTTTTAGTTGGTCTGTTTTGATTTTTATATCAGGAATAAATATTATTTTTCTAATAACTTCTTTTTTAATTTTTTTAATTACACTTTATTTTTCAATAAATTTTATTACGAAGTTTGCGTATATAAAAAATAGATTATTATCATTTTTCAATACAGAAACTGGAACTCATAATGCTCAATCGGAAAAGGCAATCGACTCAATTACAAGTGGTGGATATTTTGGTAAAGGGTTGGGAGAAGGGACTCTAAAAAATAGAGTGCCTGAAGCGCACACAGACTATATTATATCCGTTATTTCAGAGGAGTTTGGAGTTATTGCCATAATTTTAATCTTATTATTATTTTTAACATTTATTTATTCAGTTTTTAAAAAAGTTTATTTAGAAAATGTTGAAAGGAACAAACTAGTTTTAGTAGGATGTATAAGTCTTATTTTAGTACAAGCAATGATACACATAGGTGTTAATATAAGATTATTTCCAACTACTGGGATGACACTTCCCTTTATCAGTTATGGAGGGTCCTCAATAATAAGTATTTCAATTTTATCAGGCATAATTTTAAACTTAACTAAAAGAAAAATTGTTTAAAATGAAAAAAAATTATTTGATTACAACAGGTGGTTCTGGTGGTCATGTAATACCAGCAACAATTCTTTTTGAGCATTTATCAAAAAAAAATAATTTAATTCTTTCAACAGATAAAAGAGGTTTGAAATATCTTGATAAAGATATCTACGAAGTTGAAATTGTAGATACCCCTAAATTAGGGAATATTATACTATTACCTTATAATTTGATTAAAATTCTATTTTTAATATTTAAATCTTTTTTTTTATTAAAAAAAAAAAAAATTGAGAAAATTTTTTCTACAGGGGGGTATATGTCTATACCAATAATTTTGGCAGCCAAGATTTTAAATTTAGAGATTTACCTGGTAGAGCCCAATCAAGTTTTAGGGCGTGCTAATAAATTTTTTCTAAACTATTGCACAAAAATTCTTTGTTATTCTGAACAAATAAAAAATTTTCCTGAAATATTTAAAGATAAGATAATGGTTATTAATCCTCTAGTTAGGGAAAAAATATATAAATTAAATTTTACACAAAATTTAAAAAGTAAATTTAATTTAATGATTATAGGAGGAAGTCAAGGAGCAAATATTTTTGATGGAAATCTTAAAAATATAATTGTTAGGGTTTCAAAAAAGTTTCCAGTCAACATTTTTCATCAAACTAATGAAAGAAATATTTCAAATTTAAATGATTTTTATAACAAGAATAATGTTGATAATAGAATTTTTACTTTTGATAAGAATTTTACAAATATGATGAAAGATACTGATCTTTGTATAACTAGAGCTGGGGCTTCTACTTTAGCAGAGTTGTCACTTCTAAATATTCCTTTCATTGCAGTTCCATTGCCAACCTCAAAAGATAATCATCAATTTGAAAATGCAAATTTTTATAAGAATAATGATTGTTGTTGGTTATTAGAGCAAAAAAATTTTGAGATGAAAATTGAGGATATTTTAAAAGATATTCTTAATGATAAAAGCCAATTTTTAAAAAAAAAGAACAATTTAAAAAAATTAAATTACCAAAATACATGGATTAATGTTAATCAAAAAATACTTAAGATTGTAAATGAAAATTGAATTAGCAAAAACTGAAGTTGTTCACTTTGTAGGTATTGGAGGAATAGGAATGAGTGGACTTTCTTTAATAATGAAAGGTAAAGGCTTTAAAGTTCAAGGAAGTGATTTAAACTTTAATAAGAATATTGAAAGACTTAAAAAAGAGAGAATAAAAATTTTTATAGGACAAAAAAAACAGAATTTAAAAAAAGCTACAATTATTGTAATCTCCTCAGCTATAAAGAAAAATAATCCAGAAATAGTTGAGGCAAAAAGAAAAAATTTACCAATTATTACAAGAGGCAGGATGTTAGCTCACATTGTATCTTTAATGAAGAATATAGTTGTAGTTGGTTCTCACGGCAAAACTACTACCACTTCACTAATTGCTTCAATTTTTCAGAAAACAAAATTAGATCCAACAATCATTAATGGTGGTGTAATTAATTCATTTAGAAATACTGCTAAACTTGGTAAAAGTGACTGGTCAATATTAGAAGCTGATGAGTCTGATGGTAGTTTTGTTCATATACCTACAACTTATTCAATCATAACTAATATAGATAAAGAACACATGGATTTTTATAAATCTTTAGATGGTTTAAAAAATTATTTTATAGAATTTATCAAAAAAGTTCCATCATTTGGAAAATCATTTATTTGTATAGATGATAAAATAAATAATGAAATTGTTAAGAACTTTAAAACAAAAAATTTTTACACTTATGGAGTAAATAGAAAATCTAATTTTTTAATTAAAAATTTAAATCAAAATATTAGATTTTCCGAATTTGATTTATATGTAAATGTCCCAAATAAAAAAAAGCTTATCATAAAAAAAATTAAAATTCCGTTACTTGGTATTCACAATGTGAGAAATTCTGTAGCAGCAGCAGCAGTTGCTTTAACAGTAGGAATATCAATTTCTGATATTAAAAAAGGTCTATTAAATTTTAAAGGAGTTCAAAGAAGATTTAACAAAATTTTTACATATAATAATATAGATTTTTATGATGACTATGCTCATCATCCCACAGAAATAAAAGTTGTATTAGATGGTGTGAATAAAGTTTATAAAGATTATGATAAAGTATGCATATTTCAACCCCATAGAATATCTAGATTAAAAAATCTAAGAAAAGAATTTTCTTTTGCTTTTAAAGATGCAAACTTAGTTATTTTATGCCCAATATATTCCGCAGGTGAAAAAATAAGTTTAGGATTTAATTATCTAAATTTTGCAAAAGAAATTATCAAAAACTCAAAAGTGAGATTATTTTTGGTTAAAGATAATAATCAATTAGCAAAATTTCTTAAAAAAAATATGTATGGAAAAAAAATTGTAATAGGTATGGGTGCTGGATCTATTTCTAATTGGATGAAAATACTTCCTAAACTAATGTGATGCAAATTGATCAATTAAAAAAATTATTAAGTGAATTTGGTTCAAATGTAAGATTTGAGCAAGATCTCAAAAAGAAAAATTGGTTTAATATTGGAGGAAGTTCTAAAGTCTTTTACATAGCAAACGATTTAAAAAAATTAATTCTTTTTTTAAAAAAGTTAGATAACAAAGAAAAACTATTTATTCTTGGTGCTGGTTCTAATACTTTGATTAGTGATAATCTCTTTGATGGAGTGGTAATAAAATTTAGTAAAAACTTTAATAATATCTCACTGCTTCGAGAGAATGTCATTATTGCTGGTAGTGCAGTTTTAGATAAAGATTTATCAGAATTTGCTTTTAAAAATAATTTAAGTGGATTTGAATTTTTGTCTGGTATTCCAGGTACAATAGGTGGTGGTATAAAAATGAATGCAGGTTGTTTTGGGAAAGAATTCAAGGATATATTGATATCAGTACAAGCAATAGATAACCATGGAAAAGTAATTACAATTCCTGCAAAGGACATAAAATTTGAGTATAGAAAAAATAGCTTACCAAATGATTTAATTTTTTTAAGTGCATCTTTTAAAGGCACAAAAGGGATCTCAAAGAATATCGAAAATGAAATGAATAGGCTTAAATTGGAAAAAACAAAAACCCAGCCAACAAGAGTTAAAACAATTGGAAGTACTTTTAAAAATCCAAAATCTCAAACAAGAAAAAAAGTATGGGAATTAATAAAACAGTCAGTTCCACTAGATATAAAGTTTGGAGATGCGTCTATTTCAAATAAACATTGTAATTTTTTTATAAATGAGGGAAATGCATCTTTTGAGGATATGTCGAAGTTAATTGACTTTGTTGCTAAAAATGTTTTGGAAAAGACTGGAATTAGTTTAGAAAAAGAAATTAAAATTTTAAAATAATTTGAATAAAAAAATATTAATTATTTCGGGTGGAATATCGAAAGAAAGGTTAATTAGCCTTGAAACAGGAAGACAAGTAGCAAAAGAACTTAATAGAAATGGATATGATATTAAAATATCTGAACCAGATTTCAGATTGCTTGATGTTATTAAAACTTTTAAGCCCAAAATTATCTTTAATGCTTTACATGGTCAGTTTGGTGAAGATGGGTACATTCAGACTATTTTAGAGACTACAGGAGTACCATATACACATTCAGGTGTAATTTCCTCTGCTATTGCTATGAATAAAGAAATTTCAAAAAAAATTTTTATAAAAAACAGAATTTTAACTCCTAAATATATTACTTACTCTTTTGATAAATCTAAGCAAATTTTAATAAATTTAATTGAAAAAAAATTGAAATTTCCAGTTGTTATTAAGCCTATAAATGAGGGGTCAAGTGTTAATGTATTCATTTGTACTAAATTTAATCTCATGAGAAAATTGGAATTATTAAAGAATTATAATAAAATAATTATTGAAGAGTTTATTTCTGGCCGAGAAATTCAAGCTGCAATTATAGGATCAAAAAAACTTGGTGCCATTGAATTAAAACCAAAAAGAAAATTTTATGATTATCAGGCAAAATATAATTCTAGTGCAAAGACACAGCATATTATTCCGGTGGATTTATCAAAAAAAAATTACAAAAAATTAATGGATTTAAGTTTGAAAGCTCATAAATTAATTGGATGCAAAGGTGTTACACGATCTGATTTCAAATACCATAAAGGAAAATTTTATCTTCTAGAAATTAATACCCAACCTGGGATGACAAGTCTCTCTCTAGTGCCTGAAATAGCTGCTTTTAAAGGTATTAATTTCATTAAACTGATTGAATTAATTTTGAAAGATGCCTTTAGCAAAAAATAAAAAAATTTTAGCATATTTTTTTTTACTCTTATTGTTTGGAACGATAAATAATAAAAATATTCAAATATTTGAAATCTTCAAAATCAAGAAAATAGAAGTAGTAGGCCTAACTGAAAAAGAGAATGCGGAAATATCAAAAAGTTTTGAGGTATTAAAAGTTTATAACTTATTTTTTTTAAACAGAATTCACCTTGATGAATTAATGGAAAAGTATAATCATATTGAACAATATTATATTTTTAAAGAATATCCTTCATCTTTGAATGTAAAACTTAAAAGGACTAAATTTTTAGCTTATATGAGCAAAGATAACAAAAATTTTTATGTTGGAAATAATAGAAAACTTATAATTGCAAAAGCTGAGGTAAAAAATTTACCTGTCATCTATGGGGATTTAAAAATAAATGAATTTTTCAGATTAAAAAAAATTATCGATAAATCTAACTTTAAATTTTACGAAATAAAAAATTTATTTTTGTTTCCTTCTGGTCGATGGGATATAGAGACAAATTCAGGGATATTGATTAAATTACCAAAATTAGAAATCGTAAAATCATTAAACTTATACAAAGATTTATTAAAAAAGAAAAAATTAGAAAATATGAGGATAATAGATTTTAGACAATTTAATCAGGTAATTATAAATGGATAATATATCTATTTTTAAAACCTATCTTTATATTAGTAAGAGAAAATTTATTTTATGTGTTGTTCAAATTAATGACCTTAAAGTAATTTATAAAAAAGAATTTTCTTTTCAAAGTGAATCAAATGAATTGGAATTCAATAAATTACAGGAATTTCTTGATGATAATGTTCTTAAATTAGAAAAAACTTTAAAACATTTTATTGAGAATATTATTATTGTTCTTGATACCAGTGATTTTTTTTCTATTTATCTATCAGTTAAAAATAATAATAGAGGAAATGTTCTTAAATTAGAAAATTTATCTTATTCATTAAAAGATGCAAGATATCAATGTGAGAAAACCATAGAGAATAATAAATTGATTCATATGATTATTGAAAACTATCAAATAGATGATGAAAATTACAATTTTTTACCTGAGAAATTAAATTGTAATAATTTTTCTTTAGATATTAAATTTACATGTCTTCCACTTGCTCTGATTAAAAGTTTTGAGAGTTCTTTAGAAAAATATCAAATTTCTATAAATCAAATTATTTGTGCTGATTACGTTAAAAAATTTTTCAAGGATAACACTGATTTATTTGAAAAAGTAAGACAAATAACTGAGGGTTGTAATCCAAATGAGGTGAAATTTTATAATAAAAACTTAAAGAATCATGGTTTTTTTGAAAAATTTTTCAATTTTTTTAGATAAATCTGTATTTTCTAGTAACAATTGTTGTTTTTGATTTTATTAATAAGAACATTAGAAGTTTATAGTGTCTGCGCTAAATCAAAAAACTGTAAGAAATACCATAAATTTTAATGGAGTTGGTCTTCATAGTGGTGAGTCTGTGAATTTAAATATCAAACCAGCTGAACCAAATTCTGGAATAGTTTTTAGAAGAATAGATTTAAGAAATAACAATTTAGTATATCCTAGTTTTGAAAATGTCAGCAATACCTCTTTGAATACGACAATCACAAATGAGTATGGCGCAAAGGTTTCTACAATAGAACATTTAATGGGTGCATTATTTGGCTTAGGAGTAGATAATGCTGTTATTGAAATAGATAACATCGAAGTTCCTATTTTAGATGGATCTGCAAAAGTATTCATAGAAAAAATCCTTTCAACTGGATTTGATATTAGTTCTTCGCCAATTAAGATAATTAAAATAAATAAAAAAATTGAATTTAAAGATGGTGAAAGAATGATTTCTATTGAACCATCAAAATTAAGTTTAGATATTGATTTTGAATTAAAATATGAAAATCCAGTTATAGGTAACCAAAGAAATAAGATAAATTTATATGAAGATAATCTTGATGATATATTCAATTCAAGAACTTTTTGTCTATTTGAAGATATTGAAATAATAAAAAAAAAAGGTTTAGCTAAAGGTGGAAGCTTAGATAATGCTATAGTAGTTAAAGATAATAAAATTTTAAACGAAAACGGCCTTAGAAATAATAAAGAGTTTGTAAACCATAAAATCTTAGACTGCATTGGGGATCTTTATACATCAGGATATAGAATGCTTGCTAAAGTTAAGTGTTCTCAAGGAGGACACTATCTTTCCAACGAATTATTAAGAAAACTGTTTAATAATAATGAAAATTTTTCAATTTTAGAGATAAAAGAAAAGAATTTGCCACACACATACATCAAAAAAAATCTATTTAAATCAATAGCATAAAATTTTTTTTAAACTAATAATAGAGATTATGAAACATTTTTTCACTATTATATTTTTAATATTCATTTTAAGTAGTTGTGGAGATAAACAAGAAAAAAAAATCGTTCTTGACAGTACTGATTTAGAAGAGCAAATGATCGAAGCTTATAATGAAGGATTAAAAGCTCTAGAAGAAGGAGATGTTTTATTCGCAGCAAAAAATTTTAATATAGTTGAAAATATATATCCCCAATCTATTTGGGCACCAAGATCTGTTTTAATGGCGGCTTACTCATATTATTCTCAAGATTATTATGGTGATGCAATTTTTGAATTAAATAGATTTTTAAGAAATTATCCTTCAAATGAGAATTATCCTTATGCTTACTTTTTACTTGCAACCTGTTATTATGAAACAATCAAAGATGAAAAAAAAGATCTATCTTCTTTATTAAGTTCTAAGGAATATTTTCAAATAGTTTTAAATGAGTACCCAAATACAGACTTTTCTTTAGATGCAAAATTTAAACTTGCTTTAATTAATAGTGTTCTTGCTTCTAAAGAACTTTATGTTGGAAAATATTACTTATCTAGAAAAAAATGGATCCCAGCAATGAATAGATTCAAAAGCATAATTAATGATTATGAAGATACCGAATATGTTGAAGAAGCATTACATAGATTAGTAGAAATTAATTATTATTTAGGTCTAGAAAATGAGGCAAAAAAATACGCTATTTTATTGGGCTACAATTATCAAAGTAGTCAATGGTATAAAGAATCATATAAAGTTTTTAATAAAAAATATGAGGATCCAATAATCAAAATTAAAAAAGATAAACAAAACTTTATTTTGAAAAAATTTAAAAATCTTTTTAAGTAGATGGAGCTAGAAAAAATAAAAAAAAAGTATAAGAAAAAGATTAAAGAAATTTTAACTTATAATGAGAATTATTATGATAAAAATGATCCACTAATCTCAGATAAAAAATATGATATTTTAAAAAAAGAGATTTTCGAGCTTGAAAAGAAATATGACTTTCTCACAGATGAAAATTCACCTTCAAAAATAGTTGGTTTTAGACCTTCCAAAAATTTTAGAAAAATCAAACATAAAGTTCCCATGCTTTCATTATCAAACGCTTTTGATGAAAATGACTTAATAAATTTTGAAAAAAGGATAAGTAATTTCTTAGATAAAAGTAACAATTTTAAGATTGAGTATAGTGCGGAACCTAAAATAGATGGAATCTCAGCATCTCTAATTTATAGGGGTGGAAAATTCGAAACTGGTTTATCCAGAGGGGATGGGAAAGAAGGTGAAGATATTACTGAGAATTTAAAAACAATAAAAGATATACCAGAAAAAATTTTAGGAACAAATTTCCCACAAGAAATTGATATTAGAGGAGAAGTATTTATTCAAAATTCTGATTTCAAAAAAATTTCTGATAAGTTTGCTAATCCCAGAAATGCAGCTTCTGGTTCATTACGTCAAAAAAATCCTAATGAAACAAAAAAAATTCCGCTTAAATTTATAGCCTATACGTTTGGACATGAGAAAAATATGAAGATTAAAACACAAGGTGAATATCTTAAAAATTTAAGTAAATGGGGTTTTAAAATAAACCCTTTAAATAAGATTATTGTAGGTGTTAAAAATTTGTTAGAAAATTATAAAAATATAGAGCAGAAAAGAGACAGCTTAGACTTTGATATAGATGGCATTGTTTACAAAGTTAATAATTTCGATCTACAAAAAAGATTAGGCAATGTTGCTAATGCACCTCGATGGGCTATAGCACATAAATTCTCAGCGAACAGCGGTATATCACAAATCTTAAATATAGAAATTCAAATAGGGAGAACCGGCGCCCTGACACCTGTAGCTAAAATAAAACCTATTAATATTGGTGGTGTTTTAGTTTCAAACGCCACTTTGCACAATGAAGAAGAAATAATTCGTAAAGATATAAGAATTGGAGATTCTGTTGTAGTTGAAAGAGCAGGAGATGTTATTCCTCATGTAGTTTCTGTTAATATAGATAAAAGAAAGTCTGATTTAAAAAAATTTACCTTTCCTACAAAATGTCCTTCATGTGGATCTGATACAATAAAAGAATTCAATTTAATAACAAAAAAAGAAGATGCGGTAAGAAGATGTTCCAGTGAAGGTTACGAGTGTGAAAAAATCTCAATTGAAAAAATTAAACACTTTGTTTCAAAAGATGCTTTCAATATAGAAGGATTTGGAAAAAAAATAGTAGAAAATTTTAGGAACTTAAATTTAATTAAATTACCTCAAGACATTTTCACACTAGATTATGATAAAATTGAAAAAATGGATGGATGGGGGTCTCAGTCTGTTTCAAATTTAAAATATTCTATTGAATTGCGTAAAAATATATCATTAGAAAGGTTTATTTATGCTCTTGGGATAAGACACATAGGTCTTGAAAATGCAAAACTTATATCCAAACACCTTAAAAATAAAAAAAAATTCTTAGAATTATCAAAAGTTGATAATTTAGATGAATTATTAAATATTGATGGGATTGGGGAAACTCAAATTAAATCGATTAAGAATTTTTTTAACAATAGTACTAATCTCAAAGTCTTAAATAACCTTCAAAAAATTTTGTCAATAAAGGATGCTGTTGAATTCAAAAAAAATGGACTGCTTAAAGATAAAACATTTATGCTTACTGGAAAGCTCGAAGGAATAAGTAGAGCTGAAGCAAAGTCTTTAATCGAACAAAATTCTGGATCGATCATTAGCAATATTTCCAAAAAACTAGATTATTTAATTGTTGGAAAAAAACCTACTAAAAGGAAAGTTAACACTGCTAAAGAACTTCAAATTAAAATATTAAGTCAAGTTGATTGGTTTAAAATGTTAAATAAAAGAAGCTAGCCATTTTCTCTCATTTTTACTTAAAAAACTTGATAGTTTTGAGTAAACTTCAAGGTGATATTTAAATAAATAATCTTTCTCTTTTTTTTGTAATTTTTTAAAATTTATCAATTCCTTATCTATTGGAGCAAATGTAAGGTTTTCAAAAAATAATCTATTATTAGATTTTTTAATATAAATAAGATTTTCAATCCTTATTCCAAATAACCCTTTTTTATAAAATCCAGGCTCATTACTAAGCACCATCCCTTCTCTAAATCTTATTTGATTATATTTTGATATTGATTGAGGACCTTCATGCACGTTTAAAAAGAAACCTACCCCATGACCAGTTCCATGCTGATAATCTAGTCCGCTCCTAAGAAGATGTTTTCTTGCCAATTTATCCAACAATTTCCCATTGGAATATTTTTTAAGATTAGCTGTAACAACTGCAATATGACCTTTCAAAACTTTTGTAAAAATATCTTTTACGTAATTTTTTGGTTTAGTAAAACAAATTGTTCTAGTAACGTCAGTGGTTCCGTATTTATATTGACCCCCTGAATCACATAAAAAAATATCATCTTTTTTTATTTCCTTAGATTTCAATTTATTAGCTTTATAGTGGACTATGGCTCCATTTTTACCAGACCCCGCAATCGTATTAAAACTTGGAAATAAATAACTCTTATTTTTTTTTCTAAAATTTTCTAATTTTGTCTGAGCTTGAAATTCATTAATTCTTTTCTTATTTATTTTTTTCATCCAATACAAAAATTTTGTCAAAGCTATTCCATCTAATATATGGCTATTTATCATATTCTTAATTTCAAATTTATTCTTCAATGACTTCATTGAATAAATTGGATCTTGTTTATGAGAAATTGAGAATCTTTTTTTAAGGATATTTTCATAAAATAGTGAACAACTTTTACTATCAACTATAATTCTACCTTTATTTAATTTATTTAAAAATAAACTGAAATTCTTAGGATTAATAAGGTTTGTTTTTTTTATTTTCTTTTCTTTTATTAAATTTTTTGCTTTATTTCTTTCAGTAATTAAAAATATTTCATTTTTACTACTTATCAATAATCTACAATTTGGTATTGGGCTATTAGGATTATCATATCCTCTGATGTTTAAAAGCCAAGCAACATTTTCAGGAGCAGAGACAAACAAGTAATTTGATTTAAGTTTTTTAATTAAATTTATAATCTTTTTAATTTTAATCAAATATCCCTCACCAACAATATCTTTATCTAAAGAAAAAAAAGGCCTAGATTGTAATTGATAGTTGTTATGAATTGAATCAATGAGATTTAATTTAATATCTTTAATTTTATTAAATTTTGAAAAAAACCTTTTAATTTGCTCAGATGTAAAAAGATTTGGATCTAAACCAATCACTAGGTTTTTGAATAAACTACAGTTAATTATTTTATCTAAGCTAATTATTTTAAATTGTTTACCAGACTCCAATTGCGCCTGAATTGTATATCTTCCATCTACAAACAAATAATTTTTTTTTTTAAGAATTATAGCAATACCTGCAGAACCAGAAAAATTTGAAATAGTTTTAAGTCTATCTTTTTGAGAGTACTCTGAAAAGAACTCATCATTTTTTGGAATAACATAACCATCTATCCCAAATTTAATAAAAATACTTCTTAATCGCCTTATTTTTTCACTTATCATTTAATTCTTTTTTGATATCTTATCCATCCGGGGCTTTTAAAATTATCATTATCATCTAAGTCTTGATTAAAATCAAAATCTTCCTCATTATTATTTGTCTCATCAAAAAAAGAATTCTTTTCTAAGCAATCTTCAGGTAGTTCGTCGATAAATCTTGATGCCATACTATCAATCCAATCACCTTGATAAAATCTATTCATAGAAAAAGAAATAATAGCTTTTTCCTTAGCTCTAGTAATTCCAACATAGGCTAATCTTCTTTCCTCCTCCAAACCATTTTGGCCCTTTTCTTCAATAGATTTTTGGTGTGGAAAAAGTCCTTCTTCCCAACCAGGCAGAAATACAGCTTCAAACTCTAATCCTTTTGATGCATGCATTGTCATCATATTCACTTTTTGACCATCCCAATCCTGATCAATTGAGGTTGCTAATGCAACATGTTCTAAAAAACTTTCTAAATTATCAAATTCTTTCATAGCACTTAATAACTCTTTTATATTTTCTAATCTGTTTTCATTTTCAAGATCTTTTTTATTTTTAAGCATTGCTGAATAACCAGACTCATCTAAAATTGTCTGGAGTAACTTTACATGATTAATTTTTTTATTATTCAATTCATTTCGCCATTTTTTAAGAAGGTCTAAAAAAATTGTTAGACCTATTTTAGCTTTTGGTCTAATTAAATTTACTTCTATCATTTTTCTTGATGCATTCTCTAAACTCAAAAAGTTTTTTTTTGAATATTCGTGCACTGATTTTAGAGTACTATTACCGATCGAACGTTTGGGGTTATTAACAATTCTTTCAAAAGCTAAATCATCTTTCTCTTGATAAATTAATCTTAAGTAACTAACACAATCTTTAATTTCTGATCTTTCATAGAATTTAGTACCTCCTAGTATTCTATAGGGAATTCCAATTTTTAAAAATCTTTCTTCAAATTCTCTTGTTTGAAATATAGCCCTAACGAGAATAGCAATATTATTTAAAGAGTATTTTTTTTTAATTTTTTCTATTTCATCTGAAATTCCAATAGCTTCATCTTTGCCATTTTTAAAACAATTTAATTTTATTAAATCGCCATCTTCCATTGATGTTTTTAGAGTTTTTCCTACCCTATTTTGATTATGAGAAATTAATTTTGATGCCACAGAAAGAATATTCTGCGTAGATCTGTAGTTTTCTTCTAATCTTATTATTTTAGTATTTTCAAATTCTTTATCAAAATCTAAAAAATTTTTAATTTCTGCACCTCTCCAGCTATAAATAGATTGGTCGTCATCCCCTACACAGCAAATATTTTTATTTTTTTCAGTTAATAAATTAAGCCATTTATTTTGTATGTAATTAGTGTCTTGGTATTCATCAACTAGAACATATTTGAAATTTTTAGAATAAATTTCCCTTATATCCGGATTGCTTTCCAAAACTTTTACCGCATGTAAAATCAAGTCTCCAAAATCACACGTATTAAGGTCTATTAACTTTTGCTGATATATTTTATAAACTGGTAAAATATTTTTCTCATAAATATCTTTTTGATTGATATTTACTTCATCAGGATAAAAACCTTTATTTTTCCATCGATCAATAACTGCAAGAATATATCTCGGAACTAATTGTTTAACATCAATATTTTCTGCTTTACAAATATTTTTAATCAATCTTATTTGATCATCAGTATCTATAATTGTAAAGTTTGAATTTAGTCTTACTGCTGTTGCATGTTTTCTTAAAAGTTTTGCACAAATTGAATGAAAGGTTCCTAGCCAAGACAAACCAACTGCTCCAGAGCCAATAATTTTACTCACTCTGTTTTGCATTTCCTTAGCAGCCTTATTTGTAAATGTAACAGCTAAAATTTGATTAGGAAAAGCTTTCTTTTCTTTAATAATATTAGCAATCCTAGTTGTAAGGACCTTTGTTTTTCCAGATCCCGCTCCAGCGACTATTAATAAAGGCCCATCAAGATGCAATACAGCTTCTTTTTGAGCATTATTTAAATTTTTTAAAAATTCAGAGTTTACCATTTTAAATATTTAATTATAAGTTGTTGAGGTTTTATGCCAAAACAAAATTTATTTACAAAAAAACTTAAAAAACAATTTTTATCAATAAATGATTCAATAGAAAGCTATTTTAATAAAATAAGGTATTTAAAATCTAATTATAAAAAGTTTGAATTAATTAAGAATTATAAAGCCTTTTTAATAATTGGTATTATTTTTATTCTAATTATATCTTACTTTTTATTACCGATTTTTTATAACAAAAATTTAATTAAGGCCCAAATAGAGAATCAAATTTCTAAAAAGTATAATATAGATATTAAAATTAACAATAAGTTAAGTTATGGCTTGTTCCCTAAACCTCATTTTATTACAAATAACTCCACTATCTTTAGAAAAAATAATGATATAGCACAAATTAAAAAATTTAAAATATTTATATCTATCAATAATTTTTTTAAAATAAACAATTTAGAAGTAAAAGATTTATTATTAAAAAAAACAGAATTTTCAATTAATAAAGATGATTTAATATTTTTTGTGAATCTTTTAAATACAGAACCAAATGAGAATAAAATAGTTATTAAAGATAGTAGATTATTTTTTAAAGGTAATAATCAAGAACTTCTATTTATTAATAAAATTAAAAAACATCAATTTTATTATAACTCTAAAAATTTATTTAATGGACTTTTATCCTATAACGAAATTTTTAATACACCCTTTAAGTTAGTTATTGAAAATGATAAATTCAATAAAAAAATATATTCCAAATTTAGGTCAAAAAAAATTAGATTATCAATTGAGAATATAATAAAATATGATGATAAAATTAAAGATGGATCAATTAATATAACATTGATTAATAAGGTAATTTCGTTTGATTATCAGATAAGCAATAATTCATTAATTTTTAAATCAGATGATATCAAAAATAATTTCCAAGGTCAGATGGATTTTAAACCATTTTATTTATACGCGAATTTTAATTATGATGGATTAAGCCCCAAAAAGGTATTTAGTTACGACTCTATAATTTTTGATTTAATAAAATCAGAAATTTTTAGTAATTCCAATTTAAATATTAATCTTAACTTAAATGTTAAAGATATTGTAAATATAGATGAATTAAAAAATTTGAAATTAAAGATTGCTATCGAAGAGGGAAATATTGATCTTTCAGACTCAAGTATCAATTGGAAAAATGATTTGAAAATTTATCTAAAGGATGGCCTAATAAGTTATAATAATGAAAGTATTAATTTAGTAGGAAAAGTTAATCTACAAATTAAAGATTTAGATAATTTTTATAGATCTTTTCAGATTAAAAAAGATTTGAGAAAAAAAATAACTGAAATTCAATTTGATATTAATTATAATTTTACAAGTAAGGATGTTAGTTTTTATAATGTCAGAATTGATAATAAATTAGATACTAATTTAGAAAATTTTATAAATAAATTTAATTCTCAAAAAGATAGAGGGTTTAATAAGATCACTTTCAAAAATTTTATTAGAAAATTTTTTAAAGCTTATTCAGGATAAGTCATTTTTTTTGGATTAATAATTTTGTTGTACTCTTTTTCACTTATTAATTTTGTTTTCAAAGTTTCTTCTTTTAATGTTGTTCCATTTTTTAAAGCTTTTTTTGCTATTTTAGCAGAATTATCATAACCAATGTGAGGAGCTAATGCAGTAACTAGCATTAAAGAGTTATCAAGATATTCCTTAATTCTAAGTTTATCAGCTTTAATTCCTCTTATACAATAAAGTGCAAAGTTTTTTGTACTGTCAGCAAGAAGATCTATTGATTGTAAAATGTTATGCGCGATAAGAGGTTTAAATACATTTAATTCAAAATGACCATGAGAACCAGCCATTGTAATTCCATTGTGATTTCCAATAACTTTAACACAAACCATAGTTACTGCTTCTGACTGCGTTGGATTTATTTTTCCAGGCATAATTGAGGAACCTGGTTCGTTTGCCGGTAAAACAAGTTCACCATAACCTGCCCTAGGACCAGAACCTAAAAATCTTATATCATTTGCAATTTTCATTAAACAAACTGCAGTAGTATTTAAGGTGCCTGAAAAACTTACAATTTGGTCATGGGCCGCTAAAGCTGCAAATTTATTTTTTGTTGGTTTGAAATGGATTTTTGTAATTTTTTTTATTTCGTTGATTATTTTTTTATCAAAACCTTTTTTAGTATTAATTCCTGTACCTACAGCTGTGCCTCCTTGAGCAAGAAAATAAACTTCATTTAAAGAATTTTTAATTCTACTAATGCAATCATCTAATTGAGATTGATATCCAGAGAATTCTTGGCCTAAAGACAATGGGGTTGCATCTTGAAGGTGAGTTCTACCAACTTTAATAATATTTTTAAATTTTGTAACTTTTTTTTTCAGTTCTTGGTTTAATAACTCTAAAGAGGGAATCAATTTATTTTTTGTTTCTATTGCTATAGCTATATGCATTGCTGTGGGAAATACATCGTTAGTTGACTGTGATTTGTTCACATGGTCGTTAGGATGCACTGGTTTTTTTGTACCTTTTTTTCCACCTAAAATTTCGATTGCTCTGTTGGAAATAACTTCATTAACATTCATATTTGTTTGTGTACCCGAACCAGTTTGCCAAACTTTAAGAGGAAAATGCTTATTCAATTTTCCGGAAATAACTTCGTTAGATGCTTTTATAATTGCTCTAGAAATTTTTGAAGAAATTTGTCCTTCTTTACTATGCACTATTGCAGCCGCCTTTTTTATAATTGCTATTGATTTAATCAGAATTGGCCTTACTAAAAATTCACCGATATCAAAATATTTTTTAGAACGCTGTGTGGATGCACCCCAATATTTGTCACTTGGGACATTTATAGAGCCAATAGTGTCAAATTCTTTTCTTAATTTCATTGATTAATTAGTAATTAATAAATTATTATAAATATACATTAAATTTATAAAAACTTACAGGAGCAATATGTCAAATTTTAGTAAGGTTGGAATTTTTATGAAAACTTTTGGTCAAGAGGTCAAGAATAAACCCTCATTTAGCTCTGATAAAATCAACAAACTAAGAATAGATTTAATTCAAGAGGAGGTAAATGAATTAATAGAAGCAATGAAAAATAAAGATCTTTTAGAAGTTGCAGATGCGCTAACTGATATTCTTTATGTTACATATGGATCGGGGCATGCATTAGGAATTGATTTAGATAAGTGTTTTAATGAAGTTCAAAATTCAAACATGAGTAAGTTAGATAAAGATGGAAAACCAATATACAATGACTCTGGAAAGGTTATGAAGGGGCCTAATTATTTCAAACCAAATCTTTCTAAATTCATAAATTAAATTTTAGATTTTAAGCCAAGGTGGTATTAAAACTTTAAGGGTTCCATTTTCACTTTTGAAAGTTTGTTCTATATTAAAATTGTCATTTAAATATTTTATCAATGCGAATGGGTACTTTCCATTAATTAAAACTTTTCCTATTTCTATACCATTGAAGTAAATCTTTTCATTATCTAAGATCTTTCCATCAATAATTTTTATTGGGAATAATCTTTTTGAAAGTTTATTTTTTAGTTTTATTCTGGCTGTATTTTCTTGACCAACATAACAGCCTTTTTTAAAATCTATACCATTTAGTTCTTCATAATTGCATTCAATACCAAATAATTTATTCTGAAGTTTATTCAGATCTTTTGGAACAATTCCAAGCTTATGACTTTTAATGTAATAACTTTCAATTTTGTCGTCTTTTAGATTTAATTTTTTTAGAGACAAATAAAGTTTTTCTAAATTAATTATTAATCTCGCACCTAGTTCCTTATTTCTTGGATCTAAAAAAACTGGATCTTCTCTATATTTGAAAGTAAAACCTAAGATGTCTTTTGATCCTTTAATCGATAAATATTTTTTATAGTCGAAGCTAGCCACAACAAACTCATTACTCAAATTTAAAATTTCTACCCTTGATCTCATTTTATAAAGATTTAATTGTCTAAATATTTCATCCGATTGTGTTTTTTCACAGTCAATAAAGAAACCTGATTTGTGTTTTATTATTAAAAACTCATAAAGAAATTTACCTTGAGGAGTTAAAAGAGAGGCAAAACAACTTGAATTATCTGTAACTTTATTAATATCGTTACTAATAAGATTCTGTAAAAAATTTTTTGAATCAATTCCACTTATGTAAATTATGGATCTATCTTTTAGTATAAAAACACTATTATTCATATTTGCATCAAGCCAAATTTTAATATAATTACTTTTTTAATAAATGTTAGACCTTATAATTAAAAACGGTAAGTGTTATATTGACAATGAACTTAAAGATGTTGATGTTTCTGTCAAAGATGGAAAAATTCAAAAGATAGGTCAAATTACTGACAAGGCTCAAAATATTGTAGATGCAAAAGGTTTAACAGTTTTACCTGGTTGCATTGATACTCAGACACATTTTAGAGAACCAGGGTCTATTGATACAGAAGATCTTCATTCAGGTAGTAGAGCAGCGATCGTTGGAGGCATAACCGCAGTATTTGAGATGCCTAACACCAATCCCCCAACATCAAATAAAAAAGAATTTCAAAGAAAATTAGGTCTCGCCAGAAATAGAATGTATTGTAATTATGCTTTTTATTTTGGTGCTACTGCAGATAACGCTAGTGAGTTAGCAGATTTAAAAAATTTAGAGGGTTGTTGTGGAATTAAACTTTTTGCTGGTTCTTCAACAGGAAACCTTTTAGTTGCAGAAGAAAAAGATATTGAAACAGTATTTCAAAATAGCTCTAAGGTTGTAGCTGTTCATTCTGAAGATGAAGCAATTTTAAACATTAACAAAAAATTAATTAAAAAAGGTGATGTCCACTCTCACCCAATTTGGAGAAGTGAAGAATGTGCTATTTCTTCAACGAGAAGGATAGTCCGTATTGCTGAGCGTTATAATAAAAAAGCTCATGTCCTTCACATAACAACAAAGCAAGAGATTGATTTCTTATCCCAACATAAGGGAAATATTACTTTTGAGATTACACCACAACATTTAACAATTTATGCGCCTGATTGTTATGATAAACTTGGTACATACGCTCAAATGAATCCTCCTATCAGAGACAAATCTCATTACGATAGATTATGGTATGCAGTTAAAAATAATTTTAATGATACTATAGGATCAGATCATGCACCTCACTTAAAAATAAATAAAAATAAAGAATATCCAAATTCACCATCAGGTATGCCCGGTGTCCAAACTTTAATGCCAGTTATGTTAAATCATATTAACGATGGAAAATTATCTCTTAGTCAACTAATAAATTTTGTATGTGTAAATCCTGTTAAAATTTTTGGAATAAAGAATAAGGGATTTATTAAAGAAGGATTTGATGCAGATTTTACAATAGTAGATATGAATAAAAAGATTGTTATTAAAAATGAAAATATAGAGAGTAAGTGTGGATGGTCTCCTTTTAACGGAGTTGAACTTAAAGGTACACCTGTCTTGACTATTATTGCAGGAAAAATAAAAATGAAGGATGGTAAAATTTTAGGAGAACCAGATGGAACTCCCTTAAAATTTAATTAAGTTTTACTGTAAAGCTATTAACAAGTATGACACCAATTACTATTAGAAATAAACCTAAAATTGCTTGCCAAGCTAAAGTTTGTTTAAAAAATATATAGCCTAATATAGCTATGGTAAATATTCCAAGTCCACTCCAAGTAGCATAAACAATTGCAATAGGAAGTTTGTTAACTACGAAGGTTAGTAAATAAAAAGCACTCAAATAAAAAATTGCTAATAAAGTTGTTGGAATTAATTTTGTAAAGTTTTGTGATACAGGAAGAAGCATTGTGCCTGCTACCTCACAAAAAATTGCGCCTATCAAAAATAAATAAGTTTTAACCACCTTTTAAAATATTGTTTTTGATAAGATCCTCTTTAATTTCAATTAAAATAGCTGGATCATCTATTGTTGGAGGCATTTTATATTCATCATTATCGGCAATTTTTCTTATGGTACCTCTCAATATTTTACCTGATCTTGTTTTTGGAAGTCTTTTAATAACTATAGCAACTTTAAATGCAGCGACTGGACCAATTTTATCTCTTACCATTTTAATACATTCTTTAGAAATAGTTTCGTTATCTTTATCTACACCTACCTTTAAAACTATAAGGCCAATAGGCAATTGTCCTTTCAACTTATCAGCTATCCCAAGAACAGCACATTCCGCAACTGATTGATGTTCGGATAAGACTTCTTCTATTGCTCCTGTAGACAACCTATGACCAGCTACATTTATAATATCATCAGTTCGTGACATAATCCAAATATACCCATCTTCATCAATATGGCCTGCATCATAAGTTTGATAATAACCCTCATAGTTTGACATATAGTTTTCTTTATATCTTTTATCTGCATTCCAAAGAGTTGGAAAAGTTCCTGGTGGTAATGGAAGTTTAACTACTATATCTCCCATTTCGTTTGGTTTAGCGAGAGTTTGATCAGATTTGATTACTTTAACATCATAACCAGGAACTGCTTTACAAGCTGAACCATATTTGGTTTTCATCATTTCAATACCTGTGCAATTAGAACTGATTGCCCAGCTAGTTTCAGTTTGCCACCAGTGATCAATTACTGGAACATTTAATAAATTTTCAGCCCACTTAATTGTATCCGGATCAGCTCTTTCACCAGCGAGAAAAAGACTTTCAAATTTAGATAGATCATATTTAGAAAAAAATTTTCCTTCAGGATCTTCTTTTTTAATTGCTCTAAATGCAGTGGGTGCAGTAAACAATGATTTAACTTTATAGTCAGAAATGATTTTCCAGAAAGCACCAGCATCTGGAGTACCAACTGGTTTACCTTCAAATAGAACTGTAGTGCATCCTTTAAATAAAGGAGCATAAACGATATATGAATGTCCAACTATCCAACCAATATCACTAGCAGACCACCAAATATCTCCTGCATCTATGTTATATATATTTTTCATAGTCCATTTTAATGCAACTACATGACCACCGATATCTCTTACTATCCCTTTAGGTGTACCTGTTGTTCCAGAAGTATATAGAATATAGGCAAATTCATTTGAATTCATTTCAACACAATCAACTTCATTTGCTTTTGAAACTACTTCTTCCCAACTTACCTCTTTAGGAGTATTTAATTTTACTTCATGACCTGATCTTTGAAATAAAATCATTTTATCAATTTTGTGATTAGCAAGTTTAATTGCTTCATCTACTAGTGGTTTATATTCTACGGTTTTTCCAGGCTCAAAACCACATGATGCTGTGACCAATACTTTTGCTTTACTATCATCAATTCTACTTGCTAGTTCATTAGAAGCAAATCCTCCAAATACTACTGAGTGAATTGCACCTATTCTTGCACATGCGAGCATTGCAACAACTGCTTCTGGTATCATAGGCATATAAATAATTACTCTATCTCCCTTGTTAACACCTTGATCTTGAAGGGCTCCAGCAAATCTTGAAACTTTTGAACGCAACTCCTCATAAGTGAATTTATTTTTGGTACCAGTTATTGGACTATCGTATATTAGCGCAGTTCTTTTTCCATTACCCTGGTCGATGTGAATATCTAGTGCGTTATAACAAGTGTTTGTTACACCATCTTCGTACCACTTATAAAAAGGATGATTTGATTTATTGAGAATTTTAGTTGGTTTCTTGAACCAAAAAATATCATTTGATGCATCACTCCAAAATTTTTCAGGATTATTAATTGATTGTTCGTAGATTTTGTTAAATTTAGCTGACATTTAAAATTTGATTCGTTATTGCCCTTTTTTAGATTTTTAACTTCAAAATTGTATTTAATTTTAAAAAGTAAGTAAAATCAATGCTTATTAATGATAATTTTGTCTTCTATAAACTCCTCTAATTTGGTATTTATCGCTCAACTTTGGCTTAGGGAAACCTAAGCTTAGTTTATATAAACTAAACAAGTAAAAACTAACTAAAGAGGGAGTTTTTTATGAAAAAACTTAAATTGTTTGCTCTTACAGTTGTAGCCCTATTAGGTGTTACGACAGTAGCAAACGCTGCGACCACTATGTTAGCTCAAGATGATTTCGTTGGAATTTCTTTTTGGATAATTTCAATGGGTATGTTGGCTGCAACTGCTTTTTTCTTTATGGAAAGAAGTTCTGTAAATCCAGCATGGAAAACATCTGTGACTGTAGCTGGTCTAGTAACTGGTATTGCTTTTATCCATTACATGTACATGAGAGATGTATGGGTATCAACTGGCGATTCACCAACAGTATATAGATATATTGATTGGTTAATTACTGTGCCATTACAGATGATAGAATTCTACTTAATTCTAGTAGCTGTAAGAAAAGCAAACTCTGGAATTTTCTGGAGATTGTTAATTGGTTCATTAGTAATGTTAATCGGTGGATATTTAGGAGAAGCTGGATACATCAACGCTACACTTGGTTTTGTAATCGGTATGGCAGGTTGGGTATACATTCTTTATGAAATATTCTCAGGTGAAGCTGGAAAAGCTGCTTCAAAAAGTGGAAACAAAGCTCTTGTTACTGCTTTTGGTGCGATGAGAATGATCGTTACAGTAGGTTGGGCAATTTACCCACTAGGTTATGTATTTGGTTACCTAACAGGTGGTGTAGACGCTAACTCACTAAACGTCGTTTACAATTTAGCTGACTTCATTAACAAAATTGCATTCGGTCTAGTAATTTGGGCTGCTGCAGTAAGTTCTGGAGCTGGTGCAAGAAGCAGATAATTACTGTTTAAATTAAATTTATAGGGCGAGTATGTTTTTGCATACTTGCCCTATTTTTTTTTAGGGCTATATACATCTCATGCCAAAAATAACTTACATCACCCACGATAAGCAAAGTCAAACCGTTGAAGTACAAAATGGCTTAACTGTAATGGAAGGAGCTATCCAAAATGATATTCCAGGAATTGATGCTGATTGTGGAGGAGGAATGGCTTGCGCGACTTGCCATGTTTATGTCACAGAAGATTGGTTTGATAAGCTACCTAAAAAAGAAGACGGTGAAGAAGATATGTTAGATATGGCATTTGAACCAAAAAAAAATAGCAGACTTAGTTGTCAACTTATAGTCTCAGATGAAATGGATGGTTTGGTGGTAAATATACCATCAAAGCAAACTTAAATGATTAAAACAGACGCGTTAATTATTGGAGCAGGACCAACTGGTTTGTTTACAGCACATCAATTAAAATTAATTGGTTTAGATTGTGAAGTAGTAGATAATCTAGATAAAATTGGTGGGCAGTGTATAGAGCTGTATCCTGATAAGCCAATTTACGATATCCCTGCTGTACCAGAGTGTACTGGTGAAGAATTAACAAATAATTTAATCAATCAATTAAAACCTTTTGATATTAAATTTCATTTGGGTGAAAGAGTTGATGAAGTTAAAAAAGATAATGATAATTGGATTGTTAAAACAAATAACGGTAAGTCTTTTTCTACGCCAAATGTTATAATCGCTGGTGGAGTAGGCTCTTTTGAACCGAGAAAATTTTCGCCCAAAGAATGTGAAAAATTTGAAAATAAATCTTTGTTTTATTCAGTTCAAAATAAAAAAGTATTCGAAGGAAAAACAGTTACAATCTTTGGTGGGGGAGATAGTGCTTTAGATTGGGCAGTAGAATTAACAAAAATTTCAAAAGTTAATCTTGTTCATAGAAGAGATGAATTTAGAGGTGCACAAGCAACATTAAATAAAGTTAAAGAATTAACTAGTGCTGGAAAAATTAATTTATCAACAAAATATCAGCTAGCAAGTGTAAATGGATCAAACAAAATAGAGAGTATTGATATCAAAAGTGATGATGGAGAGACTAAAAACTTAAAAACTGATTATGTCTTAGGTTTTTTTGGTTTAGTTATGCAGCTAGGACCAATTGCTAATTGGGGTTTAAATATTAATAAAAAAACTATAGCGGTCGATACCGAAAAATTTGAAACAAATCAAAAAGGTATTTATGCAGTAGGAGATATTTGTACTTATCCAGGAAAATTAAGACTTATCTTATCAGGTTTTCATGAAGGAGCTTTAGCTGCTAGAGCATGCTTTAAGTTAGCAAGACCAAATGAAAAATACAGATTTGAATTTACCACCACTTCTTCAAATTTATTAAAAAGACTTGGTAAAAAAGATTGATAGAACTTTTTTCAGCAAATACTCCTAATGGAAAAAAGATAAGTATTATGCTCGAAGAAATTGGCTATGAATATAAAACTACTAAGATAGATCTTGATGAGGGTGAACAATTTAAACCTGAATTTAAAAAGATTAGCCCATTAAGTAAAATCCCAGTAATAATTGATCATAGTAAAAATAAAACAATTTTTGAGTCTGGTGCAATATTAATGTACTTGGCGGAGGAAAGTGGAAAATTTTATGACCAAAAAAATAGATTAGAGATAAATCAGTGGTTGATGGCTCAGATGGGTTATGTTGGACCAATGTTAGGTCAACATCACCAATTTCATCATTACAACCCTGGAAAAAGTAAATTTGGAGAAGAGAGATATTTCAAAATTGCAGAAAGAATTTATACTGAACTTGACCAGAGGCTTTCAAACTCAAAATTTTTATCAGGTGATAATTATACAATAGCAGACATTGGAACCTTCCCATGGATTGCTAGGCATGAATGGCATGATATAGGGCTTTCTAATTATAAAAATTTGACAAGATGGTACAATGATATTGCAAAAAGAGAAGCTGTCATAAAAGGTTTTTCTTTTATGAATAAAGATGAAGTTATACCAAAACCTTAATTTACTGAGTTTAACAATCTAAATAAAGAAGCAAATATCCCATGTCCAGACAATTCAATTAATAAAACTACAATAACTATAAATACTAATTTTTTATTCATCTAGTAAATACAAATAATAATAAAAGGATCCAAAAAAAACCATAATAAAAGTAAATATATTTTTTTGTAAAATTGTAAGTGATTGGATTATGAACTTGCTTATTTTTTTTCTTTTTTTTAGTCATCGGCGTGAACCTTTTCATTTTTTTCGTGTTTTTCTTGTGCAGCAATTGTATATTTTGCAATAGGTCTTGCCATTAGCCTTTTTAACCCAATTGGCTCAGCAGTATCTAAACAATAACCATAGGTATCGTCCTTGAGTCTTATTAAAGCTTTATCAATTTCAGAAATTAACTTGATCTGTCTGTTGATTGCTTTCATTTCTACATTTTTGTCAGTATATGAACTGGCTTGGTCAACAATATCTGCAGAAATACTATTATCATCCATACTTCCATTATAGAGAGCTTCATTATTTGCTCTGACTAATTCTTTTTTCCAATCTTGTAACTTTATTCTGAAAAATACTTTATGTTTTTCACACATATATTTTTCAGTATCTTTAGGTATATAGGTTTTAGAAATTTTAATAGGACCTTTAGCTACTATTTTTGGCTTTAAAGCCACTTTTGCTTTTGCTTTTGTTTTAATTATAGGTTTGCTTTTAACTTTAGAAACTTTTTTTTTAGCTTTGCTGGTTTTAGGCATATTTTCAAATTGAATTCGAGGGAGTATATTCAGCAAAATAGGGGTGTCAAGCAACCTTAATTATTGTAAATATTTGTTAATGAATGTTTACAGAAATATTAATAATATTTTTTTTATTTTTGCATTATCTCATTTGATAGTTTGGACATTAGTTCCATCTATAACAAATAATAATTTACCTCTAGATACTATAGAAGCTTTAGCCTGGGGAAGTAATTTAGATTGGGGATTTAGCAAACATCCACCGATGAGTGCTTTTTTCCCTGAAGTTTTTTATAAAATATTTGGTGCTCAAGATTGGGCATATTATCTTTTAAGCCAATTATTTGTTTTAATCGCTTTTTATTATGTATTCAAATTTGCAAATGAAATTTTAGGCAATATTAGTTTAGCCTTAATTTCAATATTATTACTTACATCAATATATTTTTACAATTTTACCACTCCTGAATTTAATGTGAATGTCTGCCAATTACCTTTTTGGTCTATGGTAGTTTATTATTCTTGGAGAATATATGACTCTAAAGAAATAAAATTATCAGATTGCTTGTTGGTTGGAATATTTGCAGCAATTGGTTTTTTATCAAAATACTTATTTATTTATCTTTTAATATCGGTGGATTTATTGTTTATATATTTAATTTTTTTCAAAAAGACCAAAAAGTTTGACTTTAAGTATTTAATTACCCTTGAAGTTTTTTTAGTTTTACTGGTACCTCATTTTATTTGGCTTTATGATAATGAATTCATAACTATTTTTTATGGACTTAAAAGAACAGGTTTAGAAGAGTCTGTAATTTTTGATCATATTAAATACCCATTAATTTTCTTAGCTAAACAAATTGGAATATTAATTCCTTTTTTCTTTTTAGTTTTTCTTTTAACAAAAAAATTTAAGTTTAAGTTTAATTTTAAAGACAAAAAACTTCTATTTTTATTTTTTATAAATCTAGCACCTATAGCTTTAATGTTTGCAACCTCGATGGTTATGGGATCAAAAATAAGAACAATGTGGATGACTCCATTTTATTTATTTTTTGGAGTATTTTTTGTCTACCTACTAAGATCTCAAATAAATTTAAAAAAAATTAATTCTTTCTTGGTGGGATTTTTATTTTTATTTTTTCTATCACCAATTATTTATTCATATATATCAATTTCTCAACCCGATAAACGAACAGACTATCCTGGAAAAGAAATAGCAATAAAGACTCAAATTACTTGGGATCAAAATTTTAATCAAGAAATTCAATTTGTAACAGGAGATGAATGGAAAGCTGGAAATCTTTCGTACCACCTTAAATCAAGACCAAAGTGGGAAGGGTATACAAATGATGATATACTAAATAATTCATCTAAATTTATTTGTATAGATGATGTATGTTTGGGAAGATATTAATACTTAAGAATTAATTTATGAAATTTAAAATTTTAATTCCTGTTTATAATGATTGGCAATCAGTTCTTAAACTTCTTGATAGTATTAACTTAAGTATAGAAAGTTTAGACCATGAAATATCAGTCGTTATCGTTAATGATGCATCCAACCATGATCGCCCTTTAGAAGAAAAAGATTTAGAAAATATTTATTCAGTTAAAATTTTAAATATGAAAATAAACCAAGGTCATGCAAGATGTATTGCTACAGGACTAAAATATATTTATGAAAAAGAAGATTTTGATTATGTAATCCCTATGGATGGTGATGGAGAAGATAGACCTGAAGAAATCAAAAACTTCATTAAACTTTCTGAACAAAAAAGTGAAAAATCAATCGTAGGAGAGAGAGTGAAGCGTTCAGAAGGGATATTTTTTCAATTATGTTACAAATTTCATAAGTTTTTAACTTTAGCATTTACAGGGCAATCCATTAAATTTGGAAACTATAGTTGTCTATCAAAATCAACAATTGAGAAAATGTTAAAGGAAAAGGCTACTTGGAGTAGTTTTTCAGGTTCATTAAGAAAAGTGGAAAAAGATTTAGTATCTTCACCTTCTGTTAGAGGTACTAGGTATTTTGGACCCTCACAAATGAGTTTTTTTAATTTATTAAAACACTCACTTTCAATTATCAGTGTTTATAGAAAAACAGTCTTAATTCGATCTGCTTTATTTATTGTTTTTTACATTTTGCTAATCAAAAGTAATGCCTCAGTTATTACCTCTTTGCCTTTAGTTTTATTGCTTATTATGATTTATTCAATTTCTAGTTTAGCCTTAAGAGAAAATATTGAAGAATTTAACAATTGTTTAACAAACATTCACGATATTGATAATATAAAATAATTTTATGTATCTTATTAAATGAAAAAAATTTTATTTTTCATTTTTTTATCAATTTTTATTTCAAATACTTCATATAGTGATTTTAAAGAAATAAAAAAAAAGGCAACAATCACTAAGCCAGAAATTATTTTTCCAATTCCACAAAATCTAGATAGATGCATTACTAGTATGTATGTAAATCAAACAACCAATCCTGTTTTGCCATTAGCAAAAGTTGAGGCTCCATCAGGATATGGCCTGGATAATAGATTCATATCTGCTCTAGATAGTTTTGAAAATTTTAAACGTCCTTGTGGTGGAGGAAATATTGAAGCTTGTGAGAATGTAAAAAGAGTAATTTTAGATTGGGCAAAAACTGATGCTGCAAAAAGAATAGGACCTTCTAACCATGAAGGCAGACATTGGAATGATACTTTAACAGTTAATCTTTGGGTAGCATCACCAATGATCGCAGGATATTCATTTGTTAAGCAAGTGATCAATGTCCCTGAAGATGAGGATAAGATAATTAAAGATTGGTTCCAAAAGATAGTAAAGAAAAATAAACATCTTATGTATGACATGAAATACAAAGAAGGAACTCAAGCAAATGGTGTTCCAAAGAGAGCACATAATCATGCATTATCATCTGCAATAAGCCATATGCAGCTAGGTGTTTTGTTAAATGATGACAAGCTTTTTAGAAAAGCCTTTTTAAACTATGAGGCAGCAATTAGATATCAAAGAAAAGATGGTAGTTTACCTATTGAAACAAGAAGAGGAGGAAGGGCAATGTTTTACCAAGGTAGAGCTATGAACGCATTGTCAGTAATAGCAATTATTGCTGAAAACCAAGGCTATAACATTTGGGAATATGATTATAAGGGAAAAAATTTTCATAACATCGTTAAGTTTTTTATAGATTTCACAGAGACTAATAAAATTGTATTTAAATATGCAAAAGAGATGAAATCACCAGGACCAGCAAAGAACTATAAAGTTCAAGATTTAGATATTAGATCAAGTAGTAATTGGGGATGGCTCTATGCTTATGTAACTCGATTTCCAGATCATGAGAATGTTCAAAGATTAAAACAATGGTCTGCTAATCAAAGCACCCTTAATAATTATCAAAGAAAAATACTTTTTAACTTTGAAAATATTTTAAAAAGAAATTTCGGCACTTCATCATGGACAGTTGTAGAACCAAACTGTCATTTTACTAAGTAGCTCTTATCGTTGGTAGACAATAAAAATCAGCCGTATCTATTTTAGAGGAATATTGCCTTCTCATATTCCATTTTTTTTGAACCCCTGCACTAGCAAGACTTAAAGTTGATCTTCCATATCTATAATTGGTATTATCAATTGATCTCATTAAACTATCTATCTTTTCATCTTTTTCAGATGAAAACAAATTTTTTCTACCATCATCATTACGTAATCCTGTAAGCATGACACCTGCTTTTTGATATTGATAACCATTTTTAAAAATCTTTTCTAAAATGTTTACTGCAGTCTTAACAGTCTCAATACTATTATTTGTTGCTATTGGAAAATCAATTGTTTTTGCATTTGAATAATAACCAAAGTTTCTTTGAAAAGGACTCGTTCTAACAAATACAGTTATAGCTTTTGCAACTAAAGATTCTGATCTAATTTTCTCAGATGCATTTAAACAATAATTTGCAACTGCTTCTTTTAATTCTTGAAATTTTTCAATTCTTTTTCCAAAAGATCTTGAGACAACACAACTTTTTCTTTTTGTTTGGGTTGTCTCTAAATTGATACATGGGACACCTCTTAATTCCATTGCAGTTCTTGAACCCAAAACATTAGAGGATTTTTTGATCCATGTATTGGATTTATTTTTAAGTTGCTTAGCATTATAGATTCCATTTTTTTGATAAAATTTTGTAAGCTGTCTACCAACACCCCACACATCATTAATTTCAATTTTTTCAAGAATAGGATCTAAATTTTCTATACCAATCAAACTAGTAACACCTGATTGTTTTTTCTTTGCAATATGATTTGCAATTTTACTCAAAGTTTTTGTTTTAGCAATACCGATACTAGTAGGGATACCAGTCCATTGTAAAATAGTTTCTCTGATTTCTTTTCCAACCTTCTCCACTTCACTGTCAGGAAAGCTCGATAAGTCTAAAAACGCTTCATCAATTGAATAAATTTCTATTTCTGAATTAAATCTTTTAAGTGTTCTCATTACTCTTCTAGATAAATCTCCATATAAAGAATAATTTGATGAAAAGACCTCAACTTTATTTTTAATAATAATGTCTTTAGCTTTAAAATAAGGTTCACCCATTTTAATTCCTAAAGCTTTTGCTTCATTTGATCTTGATATAATACAACCATCATTATTTGACAAAACAACAACAGGCTTTCTTCTTATCTTAGGATTAAATAATCTTTCACAAGAAACATAAAAAGAATTACAATCAACTAAAGCTAATTTTCTAGTATGTTGAATGGATGACATAAGTCACAACTCCCCAAATAAATATATCTTGTTCCTCATTAATTAAAATTCTATTAGAAAACTCTTTAGAACCTGATGTTAAAAATTTTTTATCTCTTTCTTGAACTAAAGTTTTAACTACAAGTTCATCATGAACATTTGCAATAACTGTTGAAAAATTTTTTGGTTTTAAGCTTTTATCAACAACTAATAAGTCTCCATCATTAATCCCAACATCGACCATAGATTTCCCCTGCACTCTTATAATAAAAGTGGCTGGAACATTTTTGATCAAATGCATGTTTAGATCGATATCTTCTTCGATATAATCAGTGGCAGGTGATGGGAAACCAGCACCAGCTTTATGCAAATAGTAAGGGATAGTTAGTTTCATGTTCATGTTTTGTTCTAATTTATAGCCTATTTATGTAATGCACGCAAGAGGTTGTATTTTGAGTCTATAAATGAATCAAAAGTGAATCAAAAGGTGAACATCAAAACTACATTTTGTATGCTTGTGGATAACTTCAACTAGAGATAGTTTAATTAAATACTAAATGAAAAAAATTTTAGTAATTTTAATTTCAATATTAACTTTAAGTTCTCAAGCTATGGCATACGAGGAAGCTAATTATAAATTAGTAAAAGAAAATAAAGAATATGAAATCAGAAAATACTCTGATCGATTAGTTATTGAAACAAATTCTATAGAGGGTAATGGTTTTAGAAAACTATTTAATTATATTTCTGGGAACAATGAGGAAAATAAAGAAATTAAGATGACGGTCCCTGTTACTCAAGAGATTAAAAATGAAAATATGACAATGCAATTTTATCTCCCTTTAAAATTTAATGAAGATAATGCACCAAAACCTTCTAATTCAGATATAAAAATTTTAACTATAGAGGGTGGATATTATGCTGTAATTAAATATTCAGGTAGATCTTCAGATAAAAACTTTTTAAAAAATAAAAACATATTAAAAAAACAGCTTGAACAAGATAATATTACAATTAAAAGTCCTCCAATAAGAGCATCTTATAATTCACCATTTACTTTACCAATGTTAAAAAGAAATGAAGTAATGTATAGGATAAATTTATAAAATGAAAAAACTTGTATGTCATTGTGGAGCCGTAGAAGCAGAAATTAATTTAGACGTAGATTTAGCTAAAGTTATAAAATGCAATTGTTCTATTTGTAAAAGGAAAGGAGCAATTATGTCGATGGTAAAAAATGAAGATTTTAAAATTGTAAAAGGAGAAGAAAAATTAAAACTTTATCAATTTCATTCTAAAGTTGCAAAACATTATTTTTGTTCAGACTGTGGAATTTATACTCATCATAATCCAAGAATTAATCCAGCAATGACAGGATTTAATGTGGGATGTGTTGATGAAATAAATACTTTCGATTTAAAAGAAGTTCCAGTTAATGACGGTCAAAATCATCCACTAGATAAAAAATAATTTTCATGCAACAATTTAGTTTATGTTTTAGTAAGGTAAAAAAAGATTGTTTAAAGTTTATTAAATCTCAAGAAACCAAAGCAGATAAATTTAAGAATAAAGAAAAAATGATTAAATTTTTTTTAATCCCATTGTGTTTTTGGATTAGCAAAAAGGCATATCAGAAAAGACCATATTTTGTGGGTTTAGCTGGTGGTCAGGGGACTGGTAAAACTACAATTAGTTCTTTGATTAGAATTATTTTAACTAAATACTTTAAACTTAACGTTTTTAGAATTTCAATTGATGATTTTTATAAAACAAGAAAAGAACGAATAATTTTATCAAAAAAAGTACATCCCATGCTTTTAACAAGAGGTGTGCCTGGAACTCATGATATTAATATGATGTTGAATTTTTTTAAAAAATCAAAAAATAAAAAATTTAAAAGATTTAAACTGCCAACCTTTAATAAAGCTATTGACGACAGATTTAATAAAAAAAAATGGTATGATTTAAATAATAGGCCTGATGTAATAATTTTTGAAGGTTGGTGTGTTGGTGCAAAATCAGAAAAAAATAATTCTTTAAGGAAAACAATAAATCCAATGGAAAAAATAAAAGATCAAAAGCAAATCTGGAGAAAATATGTTAACCAACAATTGAAATCAAAATATAAAAACTTATATTCGCAATTAAATTGTTTGATTTATTTAAAAGCAAAAAACTTTAGTCTTTTGCAAAAATGGAGGCTTAAACAAGAACGTAAGCTTTGGCTTAAAAGTAAAAAAAACTCAAAATTAAAAATTATGAGTAGAGGAGATGTAATTAAATTTATGCAGACATATCAACGAATAACTCAAAATATGTTTAGATATATGCCCAAGTATGCTTCAGTTATTTTTAATTTAAATAATAATCACCAAATTGCCTCTGTTATATACAAAAGAAAATGAAAAAAATTATAATTCCAATTTTAGGTGTGTTCTTTTTATTTTCAAATTCTTTTGCTGAAACTTTTTCAATCGCTCTTAAGAAAGCATACAATAATAATCCAGAACTTAATGCTGAAAGAGAAAGTTTAAATATTTCTCAGCAAGAATTAAATATTTCAAAAAGTTCTTACCTTCCAACTGTTACGATAAGTGGTAGTAAAAGTGAGGAAGAAACTGATAAATTGACAAATCGAGATGGATCTAATGCTTCAGTTACAAATGTAGATCCAAAAGTAAAATCAATTACAGTTGAACAAACATTGATAGATTTCGGAAGAGGTGCAGAATTAGCAAAAAGCAAAATAGGAATAGATTTAGCAAAAGCAAAACTCTTGAAGAAAGAACAAGAAATTTTATATAAATCTATTCAAGCTTACACAGGTTTAATTTCAGCAAATGAGAAACTAAGGATTAATAGATCAAATTTTAATTTATTAGATCGTCAAGTTGAAACAGATAGAATTAGACTTGAAAGAGGAAATATATCTTTTTCAGATTTAGCACAATCAGAATCTTCTTTAGCTGGAGCGCAAGCTAAATTAATACAAGCTGAAAATGATTTTTTAACAAGTAAGCTTAATTATGAAAATGTTATAGGAGAGTTAAATGATCCTCAGACACTAAATAAGTCTTCTATCATAGAAGTTTCATTACCTAATGAATTAATTTCAGCTATGAAAATATCAAAAAAAAATAATCCAGATTTAATAATAGCCCAGTTAGAATATGAACAATCAAAAAAAGATACTACCAGCGCCAAATCTGATTTAGCACCATCCGCAACCTTATCTTTTGATAGATCGGAAACTGAAGATCTAAGTTCAACCTATGATGAAAGAGATAAAGATACTTTTAAAGCTACAGTAACATGGCCATTTTTTTCAGGTGGAAAAAATATTGCATCTTTAAGAAAAAATCAAAGTCTTGAATTACAAAAAAATTTGTTACTTGAGAATATGACCACAAAGAACCAAACAGATGTTGCTAGTGCTTGGTCAAACTATCAATCAAACAAGAGTTTATTAAATTCTGTTCGAGCACAAGTTAATGCTGCAGAAATTGCTAATGAAGGGATAGTAGCTGAATATAACAGTGGTTCAGATAGGACTACTTTAGAAGTTATTCAATCAAATTCTATATTGCTTAATGCTCAAATTTCATTAGTTGATTCTGAGAGAGGCTACATTTTATCTCAATTCAATCTACTTAAATCTGTTGGATTATTGAATAGTGATTACTTAAAAATCAAGTAATTCAAGCTTTTTGAGCTAAATTAATTAAATCTTGCAAATGAGAACAAAAGTAGTACATAATAGATTTATGATTCGAGTATTAATAATAAATAAAAAAAAGGCTTTAAATGACAAAAAATAATTTAAAGGTAGTTAAATCTACTAAAGATCAAGAAATGGATATTAAAGAAAAGAACAAAGCATTAGATGCTGCGATCAGCCAGATAACTGACAATTTTGGAAAAGGTTCAGTTATGAAGCTAGGTGAAAAAAGAGCTATGGATATTGAGTCAATATCTACAGGATCGCTAAGTTTGGATTTGGCTTTAGGAATTGGTGGATTACCTAAAGGAAGGATTGTAGAAGTTTATGGACCAGAGTCTTCTGGAAAAACAACATTAGCATTACAAGTAGTTGCCGAAGCTCAAAAAGCTGGAGGCATTTGTGCGTTTGTTGATGCAGAACATGCTTTAGATCCAGTTTATGCAAAAAAATTAGGTGTGAACACTGAAGAGCTTTTAATCTCACAACCAGATGCTGGGGAGCAGGCTTTAGAAATAGCTGATACACTAGTAAAATCAGGATCTATTTCAGTAATCGTAATTGACTCTGTTGCAGCGTTAACTCCAAGAGCTGAAATTGAAGGTGAGATGGGTGATCATCATGTTGGTCTTCAATCAAGATTAATGAGTCAAGCTTTAAGAAAGTTAACTGGTTCAATTTCTAACACAAACACAATGATGATTTTCATTAACCAAATTAGAATGAAAATTGGAGTTATGTTTGGAAGTCCTGAAACAACATCAGGTGGAAATGCACTTAAATTTTATTCATCAGTAAGAATGGACATTAGAAGAATTGGTGCCATCAAAGATAAAGATGAAATTATCGGTAACTCTACAAGAGTGAAAGTAGTTAAAAATAAAGTTGCTCCACCATTTAAAGTTGTTGAATTTGATTTAATGTATGGAAAAGGAATTAGTAAAATGGGTGAGTTGGTAGACCTTGGTGCTAAAGCTGACATCATTGAAAAATCAGGAGCATGGTATGCTTACAAAGGAGAGAAAATTGGACAAGGAAGAGAAAATGCCAAAGTCTATTTAGCTCAAAATCCACAAGTTGCTGCAGAAATTGAAATGGCAATTAGGGAAAAAGCTGGTGTGATTTCTAAAAAGATTGAAGGAAATCCATTAAGTCCTGAAAAAATTGAAAAAGAGAAGAAAGTAGCTGAAAAAGAAGAAGCTGAAAAAGAAGCTACTCCTCCTAAAAAGAATTAGAATTAAAGGTCATCTTTAAATTATAAAGGCGCTTGTTTTAAGCGCCTTTACCCCCTCATCGTTATCTAGACATAGAATAAAAAAGCTGTATTTTAAAAATATGGCTCAGAAATCATTAAATCAGATAAGAGAAACTTTCTTAAAATATTTTGAGAAAAACGATCATAAGATTGTTGAGTCTAGCAATTTAGTTCCAAATAATGATCCAACATTGATGTTTGCTAATTCTGGAATGGTTCAATTTAAAAATGTATTTACAGGTTTAGAGAAAAGAGACTATCAAAGAGCAACTACCTCGCAAAAATGTGTAAGAGCGGGTGGTAAACATAATGATTTAGAAAATGTTGGGTATACACCGAGACATCATACATTTTTTGAAATGTTAGGAAATTTTTCTTTTGGTGATTATTTTAAAGAAAAAGCAATTCATTATGCGTGGGATTTAATTACAAAAGACTTTGGAATAGATAAAAATAAACTTTATGTAACAGTTTTTCATGAAGATGATGAAGCATTCAATTTATGGAAGAAAATAGCGGGTTTAAGTGATGATAGAATAATAAGAATTTCTACATCAGACAATTTTTGGTCAATGGGAGAAATGGGTCCTTGTGGACCATGTTCAGAAATTTTCTATGATCATGGAGATCATTTAAAAGGAGGTTTGCCGGGCACCAAAAATGAGGATGGAGATCGATTTATCGAGATTTGGAATTTAGTTTTTATGCAATATGAGCAAGTAACAAAAGATAAAAGAATAGATCTTCCAAAACCATCTGTTGATACTGGTATGGGTTTAGAGAGAATTGCAGCACTATTACAGGGAACACATGATAATTATCAAACTGATCATTTTAAAAAATTGATTAGTTCTATATCAGATGTAACAAAGGTTGATCAGGTAGACAATAATATTTCAAGTTTTAGAGTTATAGCTGACCACTTAAGAGCAAGCTCATTTCTTTTAGCAGAGGGCGTGTTACCATCAAACGAAGGACGTGGGTATGTACTTAGAAGAATAATGAGAAGAGGAATGAGACATTCTCATTTATTAGGATCTAAAGAACCAATTTTTTATAAAATATTTGACTCACTTAAAAAAGAAATGTCGGGCAGCTATCCTGAACTAAAAAGATCTGAATCTTTAATCAAAGAAACTCTAAAAATGGAAGAAGAAAAATTTTTGGTCTTACTTGATAGAGGAATAAAAATTTTGAATGAAGAAATTTCTAAAATAGATAAAGTTTTATCAGGTGAAGTAGCATTTAAATTATATGATACTTTTGGTTTTCCTTTAGACCTAACTGAAGATATTTTGAAAAATAAATCTTTAAAAGTTGATCACAATAAATTTGATGATCTGATGAAAAAAAGTAAAGAGTTAGCAAAAAAAAACTGGAAAGGTTCTGGTGATAGCTCTGAAGAAGCTATTTGGTTTTCAATAAAGGATAAAACAGGACCTACAGAATTTTTAGGCTACAAGTCCAATCAATCTGAGGGAGTAATATTAAATCTTTTAAAAGATAATAAAGAATTAAAAAAATTATCAACTAATGAAAAAGGTATTATTATAACAAATCAAACACCATTTTACGGAGAGTCAGGTGGTCAGCTCGGAGACCAAGGTACAATAGTTTCTGGAAACTCTGTATTTGAAGTTGAAGATACTCAAAAAAACTTGGAGATTTATTTGTGCATTATGGATCAGTAAAAAGCGGTGAAGTAAAAATTAAAGATGTAGTAGAAATGAAAATTGATGTTGAAAGAAGAGACAATCTTAAAGCTTACCATTCAGCAACACATTTACTTCATGAATCTCTTAGAAGAACTTTAGGAAAACATGTTATGCAAAAGGGTTCATTAGTTGCACCTGATAGACTTAGATTTGATTTTAGTCATATGAAACCCATTACTAGTGAAGAGTTACAAAAAATTGACAAACTTGTTAATGAATATGTTCAAGCAAATACCGAGGTTACAACCAGAATTATGACCCCAAAAGCTGCAATTGATAAGGGTGCCTTAGCATTCTTTGGGGAAAAATATGGAGAAGAAGTAAGGGTAGTTTCAATGGGTAAAGAAAAAGAAACTTATTTTTCAACAGAATTGTGTGGTGGAACACACGTTCAAAATACTGGAAATATTGGTAAATTTAGAACAATTAGTCAGGCTTCTATTGCTGCAGGTGTCAGAAGAGTTGAAGCATTAAGAGATAAGCAGTTAGAAGATTATATTAAAAACAAAAAGAAATTATCAAATTTATCAACTCAAAAAGATGAAGAAAATATAAAAGAATTATCATCTCAAATAATTAAATTAGGTGGAAAGCCAAATATTGATAATAAAGATCTTAAAGAGCTTATAAAAAATCTCACAAAACAACTTGATCAATTAAATGTTAGTTATGTGCTCAAAGATAAAACCAAAAACATTATTAATGATGAAATAATAAATGGTGTAAAAGTCAGATTTCAAAAAGTTCAAGATTTACCGCCTAAAGATTTAAGAAAATTAGTTGATAGTGGAAAAAAAGACCTAGGAGAAGGTATTGTTGTTGTTTTCGCTAGTAGTTATAATAAAGTTGGTCTTGCAGTTGGTATAACAGAAAAATTGATTAGCAAATATGATGCAGTAAAATTTGCTAAATTAGGATCTGAGATAATTGGTGGCAAAGGCGGGGGTGGAAGAAAAGATTTTGCTCAAGCTGGAGGCCAAGACCAAAATAAAATTGATGAAGCTTTTGAAAAAATAAAGGCTTTAATTTAATTTCTTTTTTAAATTACTATCTATTACATCTAAAAATTGATTAGTCGTAAGGTATTTACTAGATGGGCCAACTAGTATTGCTAAGTCTTTTGTCATTGATCCGCTCTCAACACAACCAATACAAACTTCCTCTATAGTATTAGCAAACTTTATAAGTTCTTGATTTCCATCTAGCTTACCTCTATGTGCTAATCCTCTAGTCCAAGCAAAAATTGACGCTATTGGGTTAGTTGACGTCTCTTTACCTTGCTGGTGCATTCGAAAGTGTCTAGTTACTGTACCATGAGCTGCTTCAGCCTCCATTATTTTTCCATCTGGAGTTAGTAGTGTACTAGTCATTAATCCTAGCGAGCCATATCCTTGAGCCATTGTATCAGATTGAACATCACCATCATAATTTTTACACGCCCATATATATTTTCCACTCCACTTCATTGCACATGCTACCATGTCATCAATTAATCTATGCTCATATGTTAATTTATGTTTCTCAAAATCTTTTTTATACTCTTTATCAAAAACCTCTTGAAATATATCTTTAAATCTTCCATCGTATTTTTTTAAAATAGTATTTTTAGTGGACATATAGACTGGCCATTTTTTTATAAGACCATAACTAAAACAAGATTTGGCAAAATCCTCTATTGATTTATCTAAATTATACATTGAAAGAGCAACTCCAGGTCCAGTAAAATTAAAAACTTCATACTTAATTTCATCTTTACCATCTTCTGAAGTCCATTTAACTTCCATTTTACCTTTACCAGGAACTTTAAAGTCTGTAGCACGATATTGATCACCAAAGGCATGTCTTCCAATCACAACAGGATCCGTCCATGAAGGAACTAATTTTGGAATATTTGAACAAATTATTGGCTCTCTAAAAACAGTACCACCAATAATATTTCTTATAGTACCGTTTGGAGACCTCCACATTTTTTTTAAATCAAATTCCTCAACTCTGGCTTCATCTGGAGTGATAGTTGCACATTTTATCCCAACCCCAATTTTTTTAATTGCGTTTGCAGAGTCAATTGTGATTTGATCATCAGTGTTATCTCTACTTTTCATTCCAAGATCATAGTATTTAATACCCAGATCCAGATACGGTAGAATTAATTTGTTTTTAATAAAATCCCAGATGATCCTGGTCATTTCATCCCCGTCTAACTCAACAACAGGGTTTTTTACGTTAATTTTGCTCACTTATTTTATATTTATCTTATTAATTGAATTTCGCGATTTTATATACATATTAATGAAAAATTATCAAATAGAAGAATATGTTTAGTAAAATATTTCCAAAAATTCACGCAGAAGGATACAAGTTTTTAGTTATAGCAGGAATAATAACAATAATATTTTATATTTTTAGTGATTTTCTAGGATTAGTAGGTTTTGTTTTAACTATATGGGTTTACTATTTTTTTAGAGATCCTGAGAGAGTTATCATCAATGATGATAACTTCCTTGTTAGTCCTGCTGATGGAGAAGTAATAAAAGTTGAAGAAGTAGATGGTCCTAAAGAACTGAATTTGGTGAATAAAAAATTTAAAAAAATTAGTATTTTCATGAATATTTTTGATTGTCATGTAAATAGAAGTCCTTGTGGTGGAAAGATTGAAGAAATTTTATATAAACCTGGTAAATTTTTTAATGCTTCACTTGATAAAGCGAGTGAAGATAATGAGAGAAACTATTATAAGATAAAAGATAATCAAAATAACGATATCGTATTAGTCCAAATTGCTGGTTTAGTTGCTCGTAGAATAGTTTGTGAAGCAAACAAAGATCAAGAATTAAATCAAGGTGATAGAGTTGGAATGATAAGATTTGGAAGTAGAGCTGATGTTTATTATGAAAATTATGAACCATTAGTTAAAGTAGGCCAAATAGCTGTTTCAGGAGAAACATTGTTAGCTAAAAAGTAAAATGGAACAACCAAAGAATAATTTAAAAATTGTAGCAGATAAAAAAAGTGCTAGGATGCTTTTACCAAATATGCTCACTTTAATTGGTGTTTGTATTGGCCTAACTTCAATCAGATTTGCTTTAGATGGAAGGTTTGAATTAGCAATCATAGCAATAATGTTTGCGGCGTTGATTGATGGTCTAGATGGAAGGATTGCCAGATTAATTAAGGGTACATCTAAAGTTGGTAAAGAATTAGATTCACTCACTGACATGATAAGTTTTGGAGTAGCTCCAGTATTTATAATGTATTTTTGGAAATTAAATACGTTAGGACGGTTTGGATGGTTACTGTGTTTAGTATTTGTGATTTGTGTAGCATTACGTCTCGCAAGATTTAATATTAATTCAAATCAAGAACCTTCTTGGAGAGACAACTTTTTTGAAGGTGTCCCATCTCCAGCAGGTGGTATATTAGTACTAACTCCATTAATTGTAAGCTTAAGTGGATTTGATTTTTTTGAATTAAACTATGATTTAATTGTACCCATTTTTTTTGTAACAACTTCTTTTCTATTAATTAGTAAATTTCCTAGCTATTCATTTAAAAAGATAGTCATACGAAGAAGAACTACAATATTTCTATTATTTGGAATTGTTTTATTTTTTGGACTTTTATTAATTTATACTTTTAACGTAATAGCGATAAGTGCAATAATTTATCTATTATTATTACCTATTAGCTACGTTCATTATCAAAAAATAAAGAATAAACATGAAAAAGATAAAATTCAGGACGAAGATGATCTTGAAGACGTACTTTAATGAAAAAAAATGTAATTGTTTCTTTGGCTGATGCCAATTATTTTCCATTATTAGAAGAGCTAATTAATTCAATTAAGAGATTTAATGATAGTGAAAGTATTGCGATCTGTATTCTAGATGCAGGACTTACTGAACAGCAAAAAGAAAAACTATCAAACAAAGTAGATGAAATAAAATCTGCAGAATGGGATATTGAAGTTCCAGAATTTAAAGTAAAAGGAAAAGAGTGGCTAAAAAGCCAGGTCTCTAGAGCTTTTTTACCAAAATATTTTCCTAACTACGAAAAATATCTCTGGATTGATTGTGATGCCTGGGTCAACGATTGGAATTGTATAAAATTATATTTTAAAGCTTGTGAAAACGGAAAATTGGGAATTACACAAACAATTGGCCCAGGATATAAAGTTTTATCAAAGGTTAGTTGGTTACTAGGAAAATTAGCAATTATAAAATCACAAAATTTTAAACATGCTGTTAAATCAGGGATTAGTTATAACAATGCAAGAAAATTAGCTTTTGCACCTCATATAAATATTGGAGTATTTTCACTAGAAAAAAATTCTGAAGCTTGGGGTTCTTGGCAAAAAAATTTAGTGAAAACTTTAAAAGCTGGTAATATTTTTGGATCAGAAGGATTAGCAATAAATATGTCAGTTTATATTGATAATCTAGAGACAGAATTCTTACCTTTAAATTGTAATTGGATTACAAGTAATTTGCTTCCAAAATATGATCAACAACAAAAAACATTTGTTGAACCATATTTACCAAACTATAAAATTGGAATAATGCATCTTGCTGCCGGAATATGGAAAGATGGTAAAGATATGAGGGTTGATAAAACTATACAAATAGAGATTGAGACTTTAAGTAAAAATAAAATTACTAAAAGTCTTAGATACGATAATTAATTGAAAAAAAATAAAATTTCAAAAAATTGGGTAAACAAACAAAGAAGAGATATATATGTACGTCAGTCTAAAGTTGACGGTTATCGTGCAAGATCAGTATATAAACTAATTGAACTAGATGAAAAATTTAAAATTTTTAAGGGAGGTATCAATGTTATTGATATAGGTGCTGCCCCGGGTAGCTGGTCTCAATATGCCTCAAAAGTTATTAAAAATGGAAAATTATTTTCTATAGATCTTAAACCTATGGATAAAATTGAACACACTATCCAGATAAAAGGTGATTTTACCGAACTTAGTACTAAAAATCAAATTAAAGAAATTCTTACAAAAAAAATAGACGTTATCATGTCTGACATGGCTGTTAATACAACAGGTATAAAAAATATAGATGCAATTCAAACTGGAGAATTATGTATAGAAGCTATGCTTTTTTCGAAAGATGTAATTTCTGAAAAAGGTTTTTTTATTTCAAAAATTTTTATGGGAAGTTCATTCAATGAAATTGTCGCACTTGGAAAAAAAATTTACAAAGAAGTTAAGGTTTTTAAACCTAAATCAAGTCGTAAAGACTCAAAAGAAAGTTTTATCATTTGTAAAAATCTAAGATAGACACTTTAAATTTTAAAGGAATCATATATAAATGATCATGGTTCCTATAAAAGAAGCACTCACCTTTGATGACGTTACACTTGTACCAAAGTATTCTGAAATACTTCCATCTGAAGTAGATACTAGCATCAAATTAACTAACAATTTAAAGTTAAGGATTCCTCTTTTATCTTCTGCGATGGATACTGTTACAGAAAGTAAAATGGCAATTGCCATAGCTAAAACTGGAGGATTGGGTGTAATACATAGAAATTTAGATATTAAGACTCAAATATCGGAAATTAAAAAAGTAAAAATTAAAAAACTTTTAGTTGGTGCAGCAGTAGGTGCAGGCCCAAGAGAATTTAAGAGGGCTGACGCTATTTTAAAAGAAAATATAGACATGATTGTTGTTGATACTGCCCATGGTCACACAAAAAAAGTTTCAGAGATAATCAAATTCATTAAAAAAAGAAAAAATAAAAAGACAGCACTGTGTGCTGGAAATATAGCTACACCAGAAGCTGCAAAATTTCTTTTAAAATTAGGAGTAGATGTAATCAAAGTTGGTATAGGTCCTGGATCTATCTGTACCACACGATTGGTGGCAGGTATTGGAGTTCCTCAGTTAAGTGCAATTTTAACTGTTAGAAATGGAATTAAAAATAAAAATGTTAAGATTATCTCTGATGGAGGTATTAAATACTCTGGTGATTTAGCAAAAGCTTTTGCTGCAGGAGCAGATGCTGTGATGGTAGGTTCACTATTTGCAGGCACCGATGAGACCCCAGGTAAATTAATTAGAAGAGGTGGAAAGCTATTTAAAAGTTTTAGAGGCATGGGATCAGTGGGTGCTATGAACAAAGGTTCAGCTGATAGATATTTTCAATCAAAACAAAAAGATATCTCAAAATATGTACCTGAAGGTGTAGAAGGATTTGCTAAATATAAAGGTAAGGTAGAAAAAATAATTTTCAAACTTATTGGTGGTTTGAAATCATCGATGGGTTATCTTGGCTCTAAACAAATTAAATATTTAAGAAATAAACCACGTTTTGTAAAGATTACAAAAGCTGGATTCTATGAAAGCATGGTACATAACGTTGATATAGTAAAAAGTGATGATTGATAATAATGATTAAAATTTTAAAAAAAACTGTATTAATTTATTTTTTCATAAATTTAGTAAGCATTTCCTTTGGTAATGAGAATTATTTTGATAAAGGCTTAGAACTTTATAAAAATAAAAAATATGACGATGCAAAATTTATGTTTGAAAAAAGTATTGTTTTTAATCCTAAAGACTCAAGTTCATATTTGTACTTGGCTAAGATTTACAATTTTGAAGAAGATCAAAAAAAAGAAAAAAAAAACTTAGAAACAACATTATTAATCGAACCTGATAACGAAGAAGCCATATTAATGTTAATGAAGATTGCCTTAGAAAAATCAAATTATTCAAAAGTAAAAGATCTATCAAATATTTTTACAAAAGTTTGTAAAAAACTATGTGATGATAATAAGGATATTTTGGAGACTCTGGTAAATATAGAGCCAAAAAATGATTCTTGATCAAAGTTTAAATAAAATATTAATCATAGATTTTGGTTCTCAGTTTACACAATTGATTGCCAGAAGAATAAGAGAACTAGGGGTGTTCTCAGAAATTATTAGTCATAAAAAGATTAAAAAAAAAAATATTGATATTAGTATTAAAGGTATCATTTTATCAGGAGGCCCCCTTAATGTTTATGAGATCAATAGATATTCTTTCGATAAAGAAATACTTAAAAACAATATACCAATATTAGGTATTTGTTTTGGTCACCAAATCTTGTCAAAATTAAATGGTGGTAAGGTCAAACAATCAAAGCATCGAGAGTTTGGTTTAGCTAATGTCTATAAAAAAAAAGATAGTCTTTTAATAAAAAATTTCTTTAATCAAAAAAAAATTCATAAAGTATGGATGAGTCATGCTGATCAAGTTTCGAAATTACCTAAAAATTTTAGAGTAATTGCATCAAGTCAAAATTCAAAATATGCAATTGTCGAAGATAAGATAAATAAATTTTATGGTGTTCAATTTCATCCTGAAGTTACGCATACAGAAAATGGTAAAAAAATTATAAAAAATTTTATTTTTTTAATATGTAAAATTAAAAAAAACTGGTCATCAAAAGATCAAAAGATGAAATTAATTAAAGAGGTTAGAAATCAAGTTGGCGAATATAAAGTTATTTGTGCCCTTTCAGGAGGAGTTGATAGTACTGTAGTTGCTCAATTATTAAATAAAGCTATTGGTAAAAAGTTATATTGTATTTTTGTTAACACTGGTCTTCTTAGAAAAAATGAGGAAAAACAAGTAGTTGATACTTTTAAGAAAAGACTCAAGATTAATTTAATATACGTTAATGCGGAAAAAGAATTTTTAAAAAAGTTAACAAACGTTTCAGATCCAGAAAAAAAAAGAAAAATAATTGGAAATTTATTTATTAAAATTTTTGAAAGATATGCAAAAAAAATTAAGAATGTAAAATTTTTAGCTCAAGGAACACTTTATCCAGATCTTATTGAAAGCAGATCAGTAACAGGAAGCCAAACATCAAAAATTAAATCTCATCATAATGTAGGTGGATTACCAAAAAAAATGAAATTAAAATTAGTCGAACCTCTTAAATTCTTATTTAAAGATGAAGTAAGAAATTTAGGTTTAGAGCTTAATTTGAATAAAGAAATTATCTCAAGACACCCGTTTCCAGGTCCAGGTTTAGCAATTAGAATGCCTGGTATTATAACTAAAGAAAAAATTAACATTTTAAAAGAAGCTGATTATTATTTTATACAGGGTCTTAAAGAACATGGTCTTTATAATAAAATTTGGCAAGCTTATGCAGCCTTACTTCCAGTAAAAACTGTTGGGGTAATGGGTGATAATCGAACCTATGAATATTTGTGTTTACTGAGAGCTATAACTTCAGAAGATGGTATGACTGCTGATTTTTATGAGTTTAAAAAATCATTTGTACAAATGATTTCAAATAAAATAGTAAATAGCATAAGAGGAATAAATAGGGTAGTTTACGATATAACTTCAAAGCCACCGAGTACTATTGAATTAGAGTAATTTAATAAAATGAATACTAAGATTAAGAATATTCTTAAAAAAAAAAATAAATCTAAAATTTTGTGTCTTACAGCATATTCAAAAAATTTTGCTGAGCTAATAGATAAATATGTTGATATCACTTTAATCGGAGACTCATTGGGATCTGTTTTATATAATTACGATACTACAAAAAAAGTAACGTTGACTAATATGATTGATCATTCAAAAAGTGTTAGGCTTGGTGTCAAGAAAAGTTTAATGGTTGTAGATATGCCTTTCAATACATATAGGTCTAATTTATCTGCTTATAAAAATGCTAAAAGAGTTATTAAAGAAACAAAATGTGACGCAGTTAAATTAGAGGGTGGAAAAAAAATTATTACACAAATTAAATATCTTATTAAAAAAAAGATTCCAGTTATGGGCCATTTAGGTCTTCTTCCCCAATCTGCCAAAGGAAAATTTAAGTCAAAAGGTAAATCAACTAGGGAAACAAAACAATTAATAAAAGATGCTCTTCTACTTCAAAGTAGTGGGGTATTTGCTATAGTCATTGAATGTGTAAAAGGAGCTACTGCGAAAAAAATTACGCAATCCTTAAAAATTCCAACAATAGGTATTGGATCATCAGTTCATTGTGATGGCCAAGTGCTTGTTACAGATGATTTAATTGGATTAAATAGCACAAAAATAAGATTTGTTAAAAAATTTATTAATATTAAAAAATACATAAATATAGGATTAAAAAAGTTTTCTGAAGATGTTAAATTTAAGAAATATCCAACAAAAAAACACTCTTATTAAAAATATTTTTTAAATTGTTCGTTGATAGATAGAATATCTAGGTCAACTAATCCACCGATAACTAACTGAATTGCCACTAATAATATGAAGCCTAATCCAATATATGCAATCCATAAATGTTTTTGAATATAATTAGCAAGATATGTAGCCATCGCTCCTGTAAGAATTACAGAAAGTACTAGACCAAAGATCATAAAACTAAAATTACCTTTAGCAGCTCCCACAACACCTATAACATTATCAAAACTAATTGTAATATCGGCAAATAAAACTTTATATACACTCTGAATATATGATGGTTCTTTTGATTTTTTAGTTGGAGATTTAACTTTCTTGATTTCAAAAAGATCTTTTCTTAAATCGTTTACAATCCAAATTAAAAGTAATCCTCCTAAAATTTTAATGAAATAGAATTCAAACAAGTATGTGGCAAATACTGCAAAAATAACTTTAAATATCAAAGCTCCAGCAACACCCCATAATATAATCTGTTTTCGATTTTTTGGCGCAAAACTTGCAGCGATAAGACCAATAATTATTGCATTATCGGCTGCTAAGATTATGTCGATGAAAATAATCTGAAGTAATATGAGTGATTGTTCTAACAAAGTACAAACATAATATTAGATATTTCTAATAATTCAATCAAAAGTAGTATTATTTTTTTATTGATAATCTTTTTAATACATAATGAAATACATTTAAACAAATTGGAGGAAAAATGAAATTCATAAAATACTTAATAACTGTTTTAGTTTCATTAATTTTGTCAATCAATCTTGCGATTGCAGAGAAATGGGACATGGCTCTTGCTTATGGAGCGGGAAATTTTCATTCTGCAAACGCAACTGAATTTGCAAAAAATGTAACTGAAAAAAGTGGTGGTAAACTAACAATCGTTACTCATCCAGGTGGATCACTATTTAAAGGTGGAGAAATTTTTAGAGCAGTGAGAACTGGACAAGCACAAATCGGTGAAAGATTTATGTCTGCTTTAGGAAAAGAAGATCCATTATTGGAAATAGACTCGCAACCATTCCTGGCATCATCTTACTCAGATGCTATGAAATTATATAAAGCATCAAAAGATGAAATTATAAAAGGTTTGGATGCTAAAGGGCTTGTTTTCCTATATGCTGTACCGTGGCCAGCACAAGGCTTGTATAGTAAGAAAGAAATTAATTCAGTTAATGATTTGAAAGGCTTAAAATTTAGAGCATACAATTCTGCTACAATAAGAATTGCTGAATTAACTGGAATGGCTCCTACCAAAATAGAAGCAGCAGAAATAAGTCAAGCATTTTCAACAGGTGCTGTTGAAAGTATGATTACATCTCCAACGACTGGAAAAAATTCTAAGATATGGGAGAATGGTGTGAAATATTTTTATGACATTGCAGCTTGGTTTCCAAAAAATATGGTGATCGTGAATAAAGAGTCTTGGAATAAATTGGATAAAGCAACTAAGGATTTAGTAATGAAGCAAGCAGCCTTAGCAGAAAGAAAAGGTTGGCAATTATCAAAACAAGGAAATGTTGGAGATAAAAAAGCTCTAGCAGATGCTGGTATGGTAGTTGGAAAAGTTAATGCATCTTTACAATCTCATTTTGAAAAAGTTGGAGAGACAATGGCTAAAGAATGGTCTCAAAAAGCTGGATCAAGAGGAGCGTCTGTTTTATCAGCTTATAAATAATTAAATTAAATATATCTTAAGGCCACTTAAAAATTTTAAGTGGCCTTAAATTATTATGTTAAGTACTATCAATAAAAATCTAAATAAACTTTATAAATTTTCTGGCTATATTGCTGCAATTTTTTTAATATTAGTTGCAGTTTTTATTCTTATAGGTATTTCGTCAAGAATATTTGGTTTTTATATAAGAGGTTTAGCAGAATATTCTGGTTATTGTATGGCTTCAGCATCTTTCTTTGCACTAGCTTATACTTTTGTAGAGGGTGGACATATACGAATTACTCTTTTTTTAGAAAAACTTTCAGGTAGGAAAAGATGGTTGATTGAAATTTGGTGTTTGAGTTTGGCCAGTTTTTTTTCAGGATATTTAGCATTCTATTTTGTTAAAATGTTAATAATATCTTACAAATTTCAGGAAAGAAGTGAGGGTGCGGATGAAATATTAATATGGATACCTCAAACAAGTATAGCAATAGGTTCAACAATATTTTTTATATGTGTTTTTCATCAATTTATCCTAAATATAAAAAAAAGATAAATGGCTGAGATATTTTTAACAATTTTTTTTATTAGTGTTTTATTGTTTTTTTTAGGTTCTGGTATCTGGGTTGCATTAAGCATGATAGGGGTATCAGCAATTGGCATGATGTTATTTACTTCTAGACCAGTAGGTGATGCAATGGCTACTACAATATGGGGAACTGCATCCTCATGGACTTTGACCGCATTGCCCTTATTTGTTTGGATGGGTGAAATTCTTTTTAGAACTAAGCTCTCAGAAAATTTATTTAAAGGCCTATCTCCTTGGATGCAAAAGCTTCCAGGAGGCTTAATTCATGTAAATGTTGTTGGATGCGCTCTATTTGCTGCAATATCAGGATCATCAGCGGCAACTGTAGCTACAGTTGGAAAGATGTCTATCCCTGAGTTAAGAAAAAGAAATTACCCAGAAAAAATTTTAATAGGTAGCTTAGCTGGCTCAGGTACTTTGGGACTATTAATACCTCCATCAATTATTTTAATTATTTATGGTGTAGCTGTTCAAGAATCCATAGCAAAATTATTTATAGCAGGAATCATTCCAGGGATAATGATTGCACTAATATTTATGTCATATGTTATTATATGGTCTTTAATTAATAAGGAAGAAATGCCAAAAATTCTTGAGGAATATTCTTTTTTAGAAAAAATCAAGAGATCAAAACAACTTTTACCAGTAATATTACTTATCTCTGCAGTTATAGGGTCTATATATACTGGAATAGCAACTGCAACTGAGGCAGCTTCACTTGGTGTTGTTGGGTCTTTGATTTTATCATATTTTCAAAAAAGTTTAAATTTAGAAACATTCAGATCTTCTTTGTTAGGTGCAACAAAAACTTCTTGTATGATCGCTTTTATCTTAGCTGGATCAACTTTTTTATCTTTAGCTATGGGTTTTACAGGATTACCAAGAAATTTAGCAATATGGATACAAGGCATGGAACTTTCTCCATATGTTTTAATTTTAGTTTTAATGATTTTTTATATTATTTTAGGAATGTTTCTTGATGGTATATCTGCCGTCGTGCTAACAATGGCAATAATAGAGCCAATGATAAGACAGGCTGGTTTTGATATGATTTGGTTTGGTATTTTTTTGGTTATTGTAGTTGAGATGGCGCAGATAACACCTCCTGTTGGATTTAATTTATTTGTTCTTCAAGGCATGGCAAATAAAGATATGGGATATATTGCAAGAAGTGCCTTTCCATTATTCTTATTAATGGTATTTGCAGTAATACTAGTGGTGTTATTTCCGGAGATTGCTTTATGGATGCCTGAGAAAATGGTGCAAAATTTAAATTAGTATTTTGAAACTTCTTCTCCTGCAATTATTTTTTCAAGTTGTTCATATTCTTCACAATTACAACCTTTTAAGACTTGTAATCTTTCTACTGCAAGGTTGTGTCGACCAGTTGCAACATAAAGCTCTCCAAGATATTCGTTAATACCTATATGATCTGGATCTATAGTCAGTCCTAACAAATAATATTTCTCTCCTTGCTCGAAATCACCTAATTTTCTGGTAGTAAATCCCAAATAGTTTAATGTATTAGGGTTATTTGGATTCTTTATATTTGATTTAATTAAAAGTTTCTGAGCCTTTGCAAATCTTTTTTTTGCTTTATCTAATTTTCCTTTAGTTTCAAATTTTTTTGCTCTTTTTATATGATAGACTGCTTTATCATAATTTGTTTTAACTTTAGTCGAGTTACCTTCACCTCCTCCAGAGCCACTGTCACCTCCGCTACCGCCGCCGCTGCCACCGCCGCCGCTTTCGCCGCCGCCGCCGCCGCCTTCGCCGCCACCGCCGCCTTCGCCGCCACCGCCTTCGCCACCACCAGCAGCAAAAACATTAGCAGTTAAAAAAAAGCAGGTAATAATTAAAATAATAAACTTTTTAAACATTAACAAATTTTTTCATTTTATTTAATGGAACTAAATTATATCCATTATTTTGTAAGTTTTCTCTTATAGATTTTGCAGTTTCCAGAGAACTCATATTATCCCCATGTATACAAACTGAGTCTATTTCACAAGGTATCAACTTTCCACTGTGACAATTAAGAGCCTGATTTTTGACCATACTAAGTACATGCTTTTTTGCTATTTCAGGGTCAGTTATCAACGCATTTGGTTTCTTTCTAGAAACTAGATTACCATCATCTTCATAGTTTCGGTCTGCAAAAATTTCACAAGCTATTTTCATATTAAGTTTCTTTGCAGCCTCTTCCATTTTAGAACCTGTGGGTACTAAATAAATTAGATCTTTATTGATTTCTTTAACCGTTTTTGCCAAAGTTCTAGATAATTCAATATCCTCGCAAGCCATATTATTTAGTGCTCCATGTGGTTTTATATGGCTTACCTCCTCATTATATTTTAGAGCTATAGTCTGTAAGATTTCAAATTGATCAATTATTAATTTTCTAATTTCATTTGATGATAAATTCATTCTACTTCTTCCAAAATTTTCTGGGTCATTGAAAGAAGGATGGGCTCCTACACTTACACTATTTTCTTTTGATATAGCAATTACTTGATTCATTGTTTCCTCATCACCAGCATGATAACCGCAAGCTATATTTGCTGAATTAACAATTTTTAACAATTCTGGATCATGTTTGTTGGAATGATGTTTAGATTTTTCACCCAAATCACAATTTATATTAATTTCCATACTCATAAATTAAAAGTATAACATGGCATGATAAAAAATATATCAAATCTTGGTGACGCAGCTTTATATTGTGATTTTGGAACTGAGGTAAACAAAGAGGTAAATAATAAAGTAATACGTTATTTTAAAAGTATTCAAAAAGAAAATATTGATGGTATTAATAACCTAACTCCATCTTATAATAAATTAATAATTTCATTTGATATACGTAAAAAAAATTTTCAAACTATTAAAAAATTAATAGAAAATTTAGATGTTATCAATGATGATATATTAGAAAGTAAAAAAATTAAGATACCAGTTTGTTGTGATGAAAAATTTTCACTTGATATAATAAGATTAGAGAAAAAGTTAAAGATAAATCGAGATAAGATTTATGAAAAATTTTTTGGTAAAGAATTGTTTTGTTATATGACTGGTTTTATAGCAGGGATGCCTTTTTTGGGTGACCTAGAAAATGAACTACGAGCAAACCGTTTAGAAACACCTAGAGTAAAAGTGCCGAAAGGTTCAGTTGGACTTACAGAACAATTCGCAAATGTTTATTCTTTTGAAAGTCCTGGTGGATGGAATATTATCGGGAACACACCAAGTGTTATTTTTAATAGCTCTAAGGAGAATAATCCAAATTTAATCAACCCAGGTGATGCAGTCACCTTTGAGCAAATTACAAAAGACCAATACAACAATTACAATGAATAAAAATTATTTTGAGATTAAAAGAGCTGGAATAAACACAACATTTCAAGATCAAGGTAGAAGCAACCTTTATCATATTGGCATTCCATTTAGTGGGGCAATGGATAATAGAAATTTCCAAATTTCTAATAAGCTTGTTGGGAACGAAACAAATTCACCAGTAATTGAATTTGCTTATCAAGGTCCATTGTTGAAGTATTTTGGTGACAAAATTAAATGTGCAATTGCAGGGGATGTAAAATTTATAATTAAAAAAAATGATAATGATATCGAGGGAGACTGTTATAAATCTTTCACATTAGAAAATGGGGATGAAATAGATATTATGACAACTAACAAATCTGTTTATGGATATCTAGCAATTAGTGGTGAATTTAATTTAGAATATCAATGGTCTAGTTGCTCTATTAATACAAAAGCAAATATAGGATCGAATAATGGAAAAAGACTAGAGGATGCACAAAAAATATATATTTCTAAAATTAATAAAAACTTAAATGATAAAAAGCTAAATTACATAAATACAAAAATAGAAAAAATTAGAGTTATTAAAGGAACAAATTTTAATTATTTTTCTGATGAGGGAAAAAATTTTTTTTTTGATAAGGAATTTATTGTATCGAAATTATCAGATCGTATGGGTATGAGATTAAATGGACCACAAATTGAAAATATTGTTGATACCAACATAAAATCCGAAGGTTTAATAAAAGGAGTAATTCAGGTACCTGCAGATGGAAATCCAATTATTATGCTTTCTGATCATGGGACTATTGGAGGTTATCCCAAAATAGGAGTTGTTATCAGTGCTGATTATGACAAATTAGTCCAACTTGCGCCTGGTTCAAAAATTAAATTTCAAGAAGTCGAATTATCTAGCGCAGAAACTTTATTTAAACTATATGACTTAGAGACTCAAAAACTAATTTCACAAATATAATGACTTTTATAAGAAACTTACCTGGCCCGTTATTAATTTTTTTAGGAGCTTTGAGTTTAAGTTTTGGGGGATTACTTGTTAAATCATTTGAGGGTGCAACTTTATGGCAAATTTTATTTTGGAGATCTTTATTTTTTTCTCTTACTATTTTAGCTTTCTTAATTATTAGCTATAAAGGAAAAACTTTGAAATCATTTTACATTTCAGGTTTACCAGGATTTTTTGGTGGAATAATATTATCTATTGGTTTCTGTGGTTATGTTTTTGCAATGTATAATACGACAGTTGCAAATACTAATTTTATCATTTCACTTCAAATACTATTTCTTTCATTATTTGGGTATTTTTTTTTAAAAGAAAAAATAAGCATTACAACTTTAACTTCAATTATTTTAGCAATGATAGGTGTTTTATTAATGGTTGGTAATTCACTCACACCAGGAGAGTTATCTGGAAACCTAGCAGCATTTTCAATGCCGATAGTTTTTGCAATTTTAATCATAATAATTAGAAAATACCCAACTGTGGACATGGTCCCAGCTCAATTTGTAGCTGGAGCATGTTCATGTTTATTTGGGTTTTTGCTCTCAACTAAAATAGTGATATCCCCTCATGATATTTTTTTAGGTTTTCTAGCCGGTTTTTTTCAGGTTGGTTTTGGTTTTATATTTATTACAATTGGAGCAAGAACAACTCCCTCTGCTACGGTTGGAATAATTATGCTTTCCGAATCTGTGCTTGGTCCGATATGGGCATTTCTATTTGTAAGTGAAAGACCCTCAATGTTTGGATTAATAGGAGGTGTAATTATATTTTTTGCTGTATTACTTCAGTTTTATTCACTTTTGAATAAGAGAAAAAAAATTGTTTCTGATTGACTTTTTCACATACATGTAAGATTATTCTTTCACGGGAGAGACTACAAAATATCGTAGCGCCGAAGGAGCAACCACCCAGGAATCTCTCAGGTAAAAAGGACCGTAAAATATTAACTCTGGAAAGAGATTTAATTCTCGCCGAAGGAGCAAAACTCTCAGGCAAATATACAGATGGGTATAAAGAGTTAATATGGAAATTAAAAAAACTTCGCTGCATCAATTACATCAAGATAATAAAGCAAAATTTGTAGAATTTGCAGGTTATCAAATGCCAATACAATATTCTGAAGGTATAGTAGAAGAGCATAAATACACAAGAAATCACTCAGGGATTTTTGATGTTTCACATATGGGCCAATTATTTATTTATGGTGGTGAAGATTTAATGAAAGATTTAGAAAAAATCTTTCCTTTAGATTTAAAAAATTTAAAACTAAATCGTTCAAAATATAGTTTCTTAATGGATAAAGATGCTGGGATTTACGATGATCTGATTATCACAAAAATTAATGAAGGTTTTTTAATAATTCTTAATGCGGCATGCAAAGACAACGACTTTAAAATGTTAAAGGAATTATTAAAGAACAAGTACAAAATGGTTTTGGATCATAATAGATCATTAATTGCAATTCAGGGCCCTAAATCATCACAAATTCTAAATGATGTTGTTAATGGAGTAAAAGATTTAAACTTTATGTTAGGAAATTGGTTTTCATTTGAAAATCAGAAAGTCTACATTACACGGTCTGGGTATACGGGTGAAGATGGGTTTGAAATATCAATCCCAAATGATCTTGCAGATAAATTTACTAGAGAATTAATTAATAAAGGTTCTAAGTTAATAGGCTTAGGAGCAAGAGATACTTTAAGATTAGAAGCTGGTTTATGTTTATATGGTCATGATCTTGATAAAGATAAAACTCCAGTGGAAGCAAATTTAAAATGGGCGATCTCAAAAGAAAGAATATCTCAAGGAGATTTTATAGGTTCCGATATAATCATAGAACAATTAAATAATGGTGTCAGTAAAATTAGAGTTGGGATTAAACCTGAGGGAAGAATAATTGCTCGGGAAAAAACAAAAATATTTAATCAATTAGATGTGCATATTGGAGAGATTACTAGTGGTACTTTTGGACCAAGTGTAAATGGGCCTGTAGCAATGGGATATGTAGAAAATGAATTTTCAAAAAAAAATACTAAAGTATTATTGGAGGTAAGAGGAAAAAAGCATCCAGCAAGTGTTTGTAGTTTACCATTTTATAAAAAAAGTTATGTCAAAGGAGTAAATTAGTGAGTGAGGTAAAATATTCAAAAGAACACGAGTGGATTAAGTTAGATGGAGATGTAGCAACGATTGGTATTACGAAACATGCAACTGAAATGTTAGGTGATATAGTTTTTGCAGAACTTCCAGAAAAAGGTTCAAATGTTGAAAAAGATGGAACAGCTGGTGTAGTTGAGTCGACAAAAGCAGCAAGTGATGTGTATACCCCTGTTAGTGGTGAAGTGGTTGATACTAATCAAGCTATAGTAGATGATCCATCAAAAATTAATGAAGATCCAGAAAATACAGCATGGTTTTTTAAACTCAAAATAAAAGATTTATCAGAAATGGATACTTTAATGAACAAAGATGATTATGATAAATTTGCAAAGGAGACATCGGCATAATGTTACCAAATTCAGAGAAAGATTTTTTAAAAAGACACATTGGACCTTCTAAAGAAGATCAATCAAAAATGTTAAAAGAATTAAATTATAAATCACTAGATGATTTAATTGACAACACTGTTCCAGAAAAAATAAAGTTTAAAGGTGAATTAAATATTGGTGAGTCGAATTCAGAATATGAAGCTTTAAGAAAATTAAGAGTAATTTCAAAAAAAAATCAGGTTTACTCAAATTTTATTGGAATGGGTTATTATGGAACATATACACCATATGTAATTTTAAGAAATATATTAGAAAATCCAGGTTGGTATACTTCCTATACGCCTTATCAACCAGAGGTAGCACAAGGAAGATTGGAAATGCTATTAAATTTTCAACAAATGATTGTTGATTTTACAGGAATGGATATTGCAAATGCATCTTTACTAGATGAAGGCACAGCAGCAGCAGAAGCTATGGGTCTTAGTCACAGATTAAATAAGAAAGATGGTAATTTAGTCTTTGTATCTGAGGATTGTCATCCTCAAACTATTAATGTAATTCAAACAAGAGCTGAACCAATGGGTTTAAAAGTTTTAGTTGGTAATGAAGACGAGGTATTAGTTCAATTAAAAGAGGACTTAGTTTGTGGAATTTTACAATATCCAGGAACTTTAGGAAATATTAAAGACCCAAGTGAAGCAATTAGCAAAATTCATAAAAAGAATGGAAAGGCTATATTAGCTTGTGATCTATTAGCATTAGCAAAATTAAAAACACCTAGGGAACTTGGTGCTGATATAGCAGTTGGAAGCTCTCAACGATTTGGTATTCCAATGGGATATGGAGGTCCACACGCAGCCTTTTTTGCAACGAAAGATGAATATAAAAGATCTATGCCAGGTAGAATTGTTGGAGTGTCAGTTGATAGACATGGCAATAAGGCATATAGATTATCACTACAAACTAGAGAGCAGCACATCAGAAGAGATAAGGCAACTAGTAATATTTGTACTGCCCAAGCTCTATTAGCAATTGTGTCAGCAGCATATGCTATTTATCATGGTCCAGCAGGAATCAAAAATATTTCTGAACGAGTATCCCAATTAGCAAAAAGCTTTGCTGATAAAATTAAACAGTCTGGATATGAACTATACTCTAATTATTTTTTTGATACTGTAACAATTGTTACTAAAGAAAAAACTGATCAAATTTATAATAATGCTTTAGATCAAAAAGTTAATATACGAAAAGTGAATTCTGAAATGCTTGCAGTTTCATTTGATGAAAGAAAAAATGTTTATAGAGTAAATCAACTATTAAAAATTTTTAATTCAGCAGAATCAATCAAAAAAGAGGATCCTTCAGTAAGTTTACCAAATCTACCAAAAAACTTATTAAGAATTTCAAAATATTTAGAACACCCAGTTTTTAACTCTTATCATTCAGAAACTGAGATGCTTAGATATCTTAAAAGGTTAGAGGATAAAGATATAGCATTGAATAGAACGATGATAGCACTTGGCTCATGTACAATGAAGTTAAATGCTGCTGCTGAAATGATCCCAATTTCTTGGAAAGAATTTGCAGAGCCTCATCCATTTGTTCCAATCGAACAAATGGAAGGGTTTAGAGATTTATTTACTGATCTAAAAAATTGGTTGAGATCAATAACTGGTTTTTCAGGTGTATCTCTACAGCCTAATGCAGGTGCTCAGGGTGAATATGCTGGTTTAATGGTTATCCGTAAGTATCACTTAGATAGAGATGAGGCTAATCGTAATATATGTTTAATTCCAAGTTCAGCTCATGGTACTAATCCGGCAAGCGCACAGATGGTTGGAATGAAAGTGGTTGTTGTTAATTGTGATAAAGATGGAAATGTTGATTTTGATGATTTAAAGAAAAAAGCTGAACAACATTCTGGAAACCTTGGTGCATTAATGGTGACTTACCCATCTACCCATGGAGTATTTGAGGAAAAAATAATCGATATTTGTGAATTAGTCCATAAACATGGTGGTCAAGTTTACATGGATGGGGCAAATTTAAATGCCCTAGTTGGAGTTGCAAAACCAGGAAATTTTGGTCCAGATGTTTGTCATATTAACTTACATAAAACTTTTTGTATTCCTCATGGTGGAGGAGGACCTGGTATGGGGCCTATTGCCTGTAAAAGACATTTACAAGCTTATCTTCCTAATCATCCAGTAATAAAAGATTGTGGACCAACAACTGGAATTGGAGCAGTATCAGCAGCTCCTTGGGGTAGTTCAAGTATTCTTTCAATTTCTTGGATGTACATTAAAATGATGGGGTCAGAGGGATTAAAGCTTGCTTCTCAAGTTGCAATATTAAATGCGAATTATATTGCTCATAGGCTTAAAGATCACTTTCCGATTTTGTATAAAGGGTCAAATGGTAACGTTGCACATGAATGTATTATTGATATCAGAAATATAAAGTCAGAGACAGGGGTAACAGAAGAAGATATCGCAAAAAGGTTAATAGATTTTGGATTTCATGCTCCAACAATGTCGTGGCCTGTAGCTGGTACTATGATGATAGAACCAACTGAAAGTGAAGGTTTATCAGAACTTGATAGATTTTGTGACACTTTAATTATGATTAAAAAAGAAATAGAAAAAATTAAGTCAGGTAAATTTGACAAGATAGATAATCCAATTAAAAACGCACCACACACAGATAGTGAACTAGCTTCTGACAATTGGAAACATAAATATTCAAGAGCAGAAGCGGCTTATCCAGCAAAATTCTTACGAACTAGTAAATTCTGGCCTCCAGTTGCAAGAGTAGATAATGTTTATGGCGACAAGAATATATTCTGTACTTGCCCAAGCATAGATGAATTTAAAGAAGATGCAGCTTAAAAATAAATGAAAATTGCTGTTGTTGGTTCAGGCATTTCAGGATTAAGTGCAGCATATTACTTATCGAAAAAACACCATGTAGATCTTTTTGAGAAAGAGAATCATTTTGGTGGCCACTCTCACACCATTGATTTATTATTTGGCATAAAAAAGATTTCGGTAGATATAGGATTTATTGTATTCAACTTTGCAACTTACCCTCACTTAATAAATTTTTTTGATGAGAATAATATTGCTATAGAAAAAAGTGATATGTCTTTTTCTGTGTCAGTAGAAAATTCTTCATTTGAGTATTGTGGCAAAGGATTAGATGGAATTTTTTCAAATAGAAATAATTTATTTAATCTTAAATTTTTAAAAATGTTTTTTGATATTGTTAAGTTTTACAAAAAATTTGATAATTTGAAAGAAATTCATGAAGAGATAACGCTAGGTGATTATTTGAATAAAGAAAGTCTCTCAAAAGAGTTCATTAACTACCACATAATACCAATGGTTTCAGCAATATGGTCAATGCCACCTAGTGCTGCCAGCCAAATGCCATTAAGATTTTTTTTAAAGTTTTTTCAAAATCATGGTTTATTCAAATTAAAAAATAGGCCTCAGTGGTATACTGTTTCAAATCGGAGTAGAACCTATGTTCAAAATATACTTTCAAAAATTAGTGGTGAACATTTTAAAAATTATCCAATTAAAAAAATAAAAACCAAATCAAATGGTATTGATTTATATTATGGTAGAGAAAGTGAGTATTTTGATTACGATAAAGTTGTTATAGCAACACATGCAGATGAAGCTTTATCAATAATTGATAATCCTACTGATCATGAAAAAAGTGTACTATCAAATTATAAATATAAAGAAAATATTGCTTATATCCATACAGATGAAAAAGCTATGCCAAAAAATAAAAAAGCTTGGTGTTCATGGAACTCTTCAATCAAAAAAGATGAAATTGAAAAAAATTCAATTACATATTGGTTAAATTTGTTACAAAACTTAAAATGTGAAGAAAATATTTTTCTAACCTTAAATCCCCATTTTGAAATTAATGAGTTAAAAATTTTGAAAAAAGTAAGATTTACTCACCCATATTTTGATCAATCTGCACTAAATTTTCAAAGTAAGCTAAAAAATTTACAAAATAAAAGAAATATCCTTTTTTGTGGTAGTTATTTTGGTTACGGTTTTCATGAAGATGGAATAAAATCATCTATTGAAATGCTTAAAACCCTTAATGACTAGTTGTATTTATAATGGCACTGTAATTCATAAAAGATTCAAACCAAAAATACATTTTTTTAAATATAAAGTATTTTCACTTTTAATTGATCTTTCCGAATTAGAAAAGTTGGATAAAGCAATTAAGTTTTTTTCATATAATAGATTCAATTTAATAAGTTTTTTTGATAAAGATCATGGTGATAGAGACGGTTCACCACTAATCAATTGGGTTAAAAAAATTCTTAAACAAAACAATATAAGCTATGAAAATATTAAAATTAAACTTTTGTGTTACCCAAGAATATTTGGATATGTTTTTAATCCTTTAAGTGTTTTTTATGTTTATGATGCTAATAATGATCTAATATCAATACTATATGAAGTCAAAAATACTTTTGGTGAGCAACATACCTATTTCTTTAAAGTGAAAAATGATAATTTATTACAACATAATTGTGAAAAAAAATTTCATGTATCACCATTTATTGAGATGAATTGTAATTATTTTTTCAGAATTTTAAAACCTGCAGATAAAATTTTAGTCGTAATAGATCAATATCAATTTAATGAAAAAATATTATACGCTTCTCAAGAGGGCAAAAAAACAGATTTTACAACTTCAGAATTAATCAAATCCTATTTAAAACATCCATTAATGACCTTTAAAATTATTGGAGCGATACATTTTGAAGCGTTTAAATTATGGGCCAAGGGAATAAAGTTCATCAAGAAAAAATTTAAAATAAAAAATAATATATCTTTTGAGAATTAATGGCATTATATAAACTTGCAGACAAAATTATTTTTAACATACTAAATAGTATTAATGTTGGGTATTTAGAAATTACAAATTATCAAGGTGAGGTTTTAAGAATAGGTAATCCTCAAGATTATTTAAAAGCTAAATTAATAATTAAAAAACCAAATTTTTCTTTAAATCTTATTAAGGGAGGCAGTATTGGTTTTGCCGAGTCTTATATGAGAGGAGAATTTGAAACTGATAATTTATCTAATTTGATAGAAATAACTGCCCGAAATATTAAAATTATTTACAAATTTTCAGGTTTACTCGATTTTCCAATTGTAAATTTTTTAAAGAACATATTTATAAAAAATACAAAAAATAGAAGTAAAAAAAATATTGCAAAACATTATGACTTGGGTAATGATTTCTTCTCATTATGGCTTGATGAAACTTTGACTTATTCAAGTGGAATTTTTAATGAGAATACTAAAGATCTTTCTGATGCTCAAAATAACAAATATCAAAAAATGATTGATTTAATAAGACCAAATAATGGTGATAGAGTTTTAGAAATTGGATGTGGATGGGGTGGTTTTGCCGAATACCTAGGAAAAAAATATGATGTAAAACTGGATTGTATTACTATTTCAAAAAAACAATTTGAGTATGCAAAAAAAAGAATTTACAAATGTGGTTTAAATGAAAAAGTAAATATTGAAATTAAAGATTATAGAGATTTAAAGAATAAATATAATTCAATAGCCTCCATTGAGATGATAGAAGCAGTAGGGCAAAATTATTTGGAAAGTTATTTTAAAACAATTAAGAAAAATTTGTCTACAAATGGAAAGGCAGCTATTCAAGCAATTACTATAGATGATAATTTATTTGATAGATATAAAACTAAACAAGATTTTATTCAAAAATATATTTTTCCAGGGGGATTTCTTCCAAGCAAAAATAGCTTGAATAAATATATTTCAGAAAACGGTTTAACAATTAAGTCTTATGATTCTTATGCTGACCATTATGCAAACACATTAGCAATCTGGAAAAATGAATTTAATAGAAAATGGGATCTTATTAAAAATCAGGGTTTTGATTTGACGTTTAAAAGAATGTGGGAGTTTTACCTATCTTATTGTGAGGCTGGATTTAAATCTAAAAATATAGACCTGATACAATTTTCAATTCAAAATAAATAAGAATTAAGGAAAAATATGTTCAAAAAAAAAATGATTAATTCAATTTTATTGATAATTGTATTATTCTTAATTACAAGTTGTTCAAATACTAGCTCTATGAAACCTGAAGATTTTAAAAATAAAGAACCAAGACTTATTATAGAAAATTATCTATCAGGAAATGTAAAAGCCTGGGGAGTACTCCAAAATAGATCTGGTAAAGTTACAAGACAGTTTTCAGCTGATCTAAATGGAAAATGGGATGGCAAAAATTTGATACTTGATGAAAAATTTAACTGGGATGATGGTGAAGTTCAAAATAGACAATGGCAAATTACAAAAATTGATGACAATAACTATGAGGGTACAGCAGGTGATGTTGTGGGAAAAGCAAAAGGATATTCTTACGGTCCAGCTTTCAAGTTTGAATATGTATTATTAGTACCAGTTAAAGGTAAAGAGATGAAAATAACTTTTGATGATTGGATTTTCAAACAGGATGAACGTGTTGCAATTAACAAAGCAACAATGACTAAGTTTGGGTTTAAAGTAGCAGAATTGACTGTTGTATTCGTTAAAGATTAATTTTTTTTTTGATGTTTTGTCATTTTTCCTATCAATCCAAAATAAATTTTACTAGGTAAAAAACTTAGTATTTTTAGTGTTATTGTAAGAGCTTTTGGGAAATGAATTTCAAAAGTATTTTTATTTATCAAACCGTCGTAAATTTTTTCTGCTGCATACTCAGTAGTTTTTAAAAAAGGCATTTTAAAATCATTTTTATCTGTCATAGGCGTCTTAATAAATCCAGGACTAACTAAACAAATACGTACGTTCGATCTTTTAAAATCAAAATATAAACTTTCAGCTAAATTGTTTAAAGCAGATTTAGACGGACCATAACCTGTAGAATTAGGTAAACCCCTATATCCTGCTATAGATGAAACAACACAAATAGTACCATTTTTTTTGTTTTTAAAATATTCTTCAACAGCCTTTATGCTATTTAAGGTACCAAAAAAATTTACTTTAAATACATTTTCAATTTGGTCTACATCGATATCTTTTTCTTTTTTAGGATCCCAAGTCCCAGTTGAAAAGAAACAAATATCAATATTTCCAAATTTATTTTTAATTTCTTCAAATACTTCTTTACTTTTTTTTTTATCAGTTACATCTAAAGGAAACCCATGGATATTTTGCTCTTTATTAGAAATCTCATTGAGAAGATTTTCTCTTCTTGCAGAAATAGCTACATTCCATCCTTTGCTGGCAAATTTAATTGCTAATGCTTTTCCAATACCTGTGCTACCACCGGTTATCCAAATAGTTTTTTTATTAATCATATCTTGATGTATAATACTTATATGTTAAAAAACAAATTTATATCATTTGTTCTATTTTTTTTTATAACGTTTTCAGCTTCATTTGTTGGGCGGCAAGTAACAATGAGCTCTAAAGAACCTTGGTATTCACAATTAATTAAATCAAATTATAATCCACCAGATTGGATTTTTGCTCCAATTTGGATAACTTTATACTTGATGATGACTATAGCGATTTGGCTTTTTTGGCATAGTAAAAAAAGAGACATGAACACTATTTATATTTATTTCATTCATGTAGTTTTTAATACAACTTGGAGTATTGTTTTTTTTGGATTACATAAGATTTTCTTAGCTCTTGTTGTGCTTATAGGATTAATTTTTTTGATAATTGTTCTTATTCAAAGATTTAAACGTGTCAATTTACTTAGTTATTACTTGATGATTCCCTATTTACTTTGGACTGTCTATGCACTATTTCTAAATTTTAACTTACTGGTTTTAAATTAAATATGGATGATGTTGTTATAGTTGGTGGAGGAATAATAGGCACAGCAACAGCATATTTCTTGTCTAAAGAAGGTAGAAAAGTAAAAGTTATCGAGAGAGATCCAACATATAAAACAGCTTCATTTCCATTATCATTAGGAGGTTTCAGACGGCAGTTTTTTCAAACAGAAAATATTATGCTAGGTAAATTTGCAAGAGAATTTATATCTCAAATTCCAGAACTACTCAAAACTGAGAAAAATCCAAAACCAACAGCAAGTATGGTTACCAATGGATATTTATTAATGTTTGGACCTGAACATGCAGAAGAGCAATATAAAGCCTTAGAGAACCATAAAGCTTGTGAAGCTGGAACAAAAAATATAAAGGGATCCGAATTAAGAAATTTTTTTCCTTACATAAATGATGATGGTATAGAAACTGCAACTTTTACCGATAATCAGAGCGAAGGTTGGATAGATCCTTTTATGTTTCATAATGCATTAAAAAGTAAAGCAGTTGAATTAGGCGCAGAATTTATAAAAGGAAAAATTAAAAATCTCTCAGAAATAAAAGCTAAAACAATTATTTCTGCTGCAGGTTGTTGGACTAAAGAACTTCTAGAAGATATTCCAGTTGAACCTCAAAAGCACACAGTGTTTAGAGTAAAATGTCCAAAACATATCCCAGAAATGCCTCTCACAGGGGATTTAACTACAGGGGTTTATTGGAGACCGGAGGGAAAAGAGTATTTAGCTGGTTCACCAAAGTCAGTTTTTGATGCTAAAGATCTTGAGCCCGCTTGGGAGGATTTTGAGGAACTTGTTTGGCCTGCTTTAGCACATAGAATACCAGAAATGGAAGAACTAAAGTTAACAGGTGGATGGGCTGGTTATTATGATTGTAATAGACTAGATAATAATGCTGTGGTTGGAAAACATCCAAAATTTGAAAATGTTTATCTTGCTACAGGTTTTACAGGAAGAGGTTTAATGCAAGCCCCAGGTATTGGAAGAGCATTGACAGAATTGATTACTACAGGAAATTATCAATCAATAGATATTTCGAATATGGCTGTTGAAAGAGTTTTGGGTAAAAAAGCAAGACCCGAACCTTATGTTTTATAATGGGACAAATATTTAATTTTTTTCCACTTTCAGTTTTAAAATCTAAGATACATCTCTCGGAAGATCAAAAAAAAAAGATGTTAGATGAAATTTTTGCTATGGAAAAAGAGAGTAAAAATGAAGAATACAAAAATAAATCTAGCGCTTGGACTGGAGACACCCAAGGTTTTGAATATATTCATAATAATCCTGCGTTTGAAGATTTTTTTATTGAAGTTAAAAAAGTAATAATTGAATATTTAGAGGCTATAGAAGTAGACAGTAAACAATTAAATATTTTTGTGCAAAGATCATGGGCTACAATTTCAAATGAAAAAGAAAATATAGCTCTTCATAAACACCTACAATCACATTTATCTTTTGCTTACTATCTAAAAAAAATTCAGTCAGATGCAAATTTACTTTTTATTGACGAGACAAAACACAATGAATTTTTACCAGGCTTATTTTTATCACCCACCTCTAACAAAAAACAGATAATAAAAAAAAGAAACATATCTAATTCTGCGGCAATAGTTTTTGAAGCACAAGAGAACGATATAGTTGTATTTCCATCAAAAACATCTCATCAAACACAACCGAATATAAAAAATAATAATAGAGTGTCGATTTCTGCTGATATTTTTATTACTGCAAAAGATACTGAAAATTTAGAAAATTTAGTTACTCCTTTTGAAAATTGGAAAAGTATTTAATTCTATCAAAGAATATTATAAATTATGTTCCACAAAATGTTTGATATTTTTCATTTGATGATAGTGGTCTCTGAAAATTGATAATACTTTCTTGCCTAGTATATGGTTTTTTTAAAATCTTTAATAATCGATTAATTGGTTTAAGATTATTTCGTTCAGTTTCTTTTAAAGAATTTTCTACTAAATGATTTCTAGGTATTACTAAAGGGTTAACACTTCTCATTAGTTTATTGAATTTGTTGGGAGTATTATTTTTATATAAGAGTCTTTTTTTCCAAGTTTCTTTCCATATTATAAAATCTTTGTTTTTATATTTTTTGTCCTCTTTAATTTTTTCACCCATTAAATGACAGAATGTATTTGTGTAATCTGCTTTGTTTTGATGCATCCAAGTTAGTAAATCTATAATCAAAGATTTATCTTTTTCATTTTCACCTACCAAACCTAACTTATCTCTCATCATTTGAAGCCATCTTTTCTCATATTTTTTTTCAAAGGAATTGATTATTTCTGATGCCAATTCAACAGCTTTATTTTGATCTCTGTCTATAAATGGTATTAGACATTCAGCAAATCTAGCTAAATTCCATTTCGTTATAACGGGTTGATTGCAATAAGCATATCTTCCCATTTTGTCTATAGAACTAAATACTGTTTTTGGATCATAAATATCCATAAAGGCACAAGGACCGTAATCGATTGTCTCCCCTGCAATACTCATATTATCTGTATTCATTACCCCATGAACAAAACCAACTCTCATCCAGTGAATCACAAGATCAATTTGTTTATCTAAAACTTTCTTCAAAAGATCTACGACTTTGTTTTTAGATTTTTCAATTTCTTGATAATGTCTTTTAATTACATAATTTATTAGTAATTCAAGTTCATCTTTTTTATTCCTTGCAGCAATATACTGAAAAGTACCTACTCTAATATGACTTGAAGCTACTCTTGTAAGGATACCACCCTCTAAAGTTGTCTCTCTAATAACGTCCTCACCAGTTTTTACAACAGCCAAACTTCTTGTTGTTGGTATTTTTAAGTTATACATCGCCTCACTTATTATGTATTCTCTTAACATAGGCCCTAGAGCAGCTCTGCCATCTCCATTTCTAGAAAAAGCAGTTTTACCAGATCCTTTAAACTGAATGTCATATCTATCTTTAGTTTTAGTTAAATGTTCACCAATTAATACTGCCCTTCCGTCTCCTAGCATTGTAAAATGACCAAATTGATGACCAGCATAGGCTTGAGCAATAGAGTTACTTTTTTCAGGTAATTTGTTTCCAGAAAATAATGTGGATAACTTAGACTTACTTATATTGGAAAATTCTAAATTAAGACTTTTAGCTAAATTTTCATTAAGTAAAATCAATTCAGGATTTTTAACACTTACTGGTTTTATGTTTTCTCTAAATATTTCAGGTAGCCTAGAATATGTATTATCAAAATTCCAATTAATGTTATTTTTCATAAAATATTATCTATTCCAGATTTTATCTAAGGTTTCATCTCTTTTACATGCTTTTTTATATCTTAAATAATTTTGAAAATATACTTTATAAAAATTTTGATGACGTTCTTCAGCTTCATAGAATTTTTCAAATTTTCTTATGTATGTGACAACTATTTTATTAAACTTTTTTTCTAATTTTTTCATATCTCTTTCTATAAAATTTTTTTCTTTATTATTTTGATAAAAAGCAACAGATCTATAACTATATCCTTTATCACAAAACTGACCATAAGCATCGAATGGATCAATATTAATCCAAAAATTTTCTAGTAATTTTTCGTAGGATATGATTTTATTATCATATATTATTTCAACAACTTCAAAGTGACCCGAATCACCATATGTAACTTCTTTGTAAGTTGGATTTTCAGTAGTGCCGCCTGAGTATCCTGAAATTACCTCTTTAACTCCATCTAACTTTTCAAAAGATTCTTCTACACACCAGAAACAACCACCGGCAAAATAAGCTTTACTTTTTTCAAGCGCTAAAGCTTCTATTATGGTTACAAAATTTAAAATTAAGACTATTATAAACCTCATGAGGTATCGTATACAATAAAGATAAATTGAGTCTATAATACTAAAGGTAGCTACTTTCGGTAGCATACCTTTGATAAAATTTAAGAAAGTTTTATTTTTTCTTATATTTCGCAGCCTCCTCAGATCCACCTGTTGCTGAACCTTTACTATAAGAGTGGGCTCCCATACCTGCTAATTGGCCATCTTTAACAATAAGATATTGGTCTCTGATCTCTTTTCCCTCAAAAAAGCATTCTAGAATTTCTCTAACTCCATCTGCATACCTAGTCTGAGCTGACAAAGATGTTCCAGATGTGTGAGGAGTCATTCCATGATTTGGCATTGTTCTCCATACGTGGTCGTTAGGAGCTGGTTGAGGAAACCATACATCGCCAGCATATCCACTTAGTTGACCACTTTTCAACGCTTTTGCAATTGCTTCTCGATTACAGATTTTCCCTCTAGCAGTATTTACAATATATGCACCTTTTTTCATTTTACCGATCAAAACATCGTCAAATAAATTTTCAGTTTCAGGATGAAGAGGGCAATTTATAGTTACTACATCACAAACTTTTACCATTGACTCAACTGACTCATGGAAAGTTAAGTTTAATTCTTTCTCGACACTGTCAGGTAATTTGTGTCTATCGAAATAGTGTAAGTGTACATCAAAAGGTTTCATTTTTCTTAATGCATCTAGTCCTATACGTCCAGCAGCCACAGTCCCAATATGCATTCCTTCAACGTCATAAGATCTTTGAACTGCATCAGCAATATTCCAACCACCTTCATTTACTATTCTGTGTTGGTTATGGTAATCTCTTACCATAGAAACTATCATCATAACTATATGTTCAGCAACAGATCTTGAATTACAAAAAGTTACCTCAACAACATCAATTTTATTATCCATAGCAGCTTGTAAATCAACATGATCTGATCCTATTCCAGCTGTAATAGCCATTTTTAAATTTTTAGCTTTTGAAATTCTTTCTTTAGTGAGATAATATGGAAAAAAAGGCTGCGATATAACTATATCAGCATCAATGATATGTTTATCTGCTTCACATCCGTCGCCATCTTTACTATTTGTAACTATTAACTCATGACCATTACTCTCTAAAAATTTTCTTAGACCTAGCTCTCCTGAAACACAACCTAATAATTCTCCAGGTTTAAAATCCCTACCTTTTGGTGAAGGTAAAGTCATTCCATCAGGATATTTTTCCAATTTAGGCAAATCTTTTAAAGGGTATGACCCAGGCATTCCACCTTTTGGATCATCATACAATATACATAATATCTTCATCCGCTCTCCAGTGTTAACTCAATATTAATTTATTTGAGATATCTAACATTATTTTAAAGCTGCTAGCAAACAAATTATTTTGAGTTTGGATAACTTTTTTTTAAAATATAACGATTAATTATTATACCAAAAATTATAATAATTATTGATCCTATAATAATAGGATTCAATAAATAGTCTGGAGATACACTACCGATAATTACAATAATTGGATTTCCACCTGCGGGCGGATGAGTTACATTAAATAAGATCATTAAACCCACACCAAACCCAACTGCCAAAGGTATTACTAGATATAATGGTATGGGTAAAAAATTTAGAAAAACTATGCCAACCATTGCAGTAAGAAGATGACCAAAAAAAATATTTTTGGGTTGGGCAAATGGACTTTCAGGATAGCCATAAAGCAAAACCATAGAGGAGCCGAACGAAGCAATTAAAAATATACCAAACTCAGTTTTATAGGTTAAGATTGTTAAAATACCTATTGTTATTATAGAAAAAAAACCTGCAATTAAGGATTGTTTGATGTTACCCATAAAATTAATTAGATACAATCTTTTTAAGGGTTTTAAAAGGCAATAAAATACATTCTTTACGATTAAAATTTTCTTGGTTGAGTAACTTTTTTAAAAAAACCCATTTTTTTTTAATAATATCATCGTTCTTTTCAAAATAAGATCTTACATCATCACACAATTCATTGATCTTCAATTTTTGTTGATTAATCGAATTTTTTGCTAACAAACTTGCTGATGCCTTACAATAAATACAAGATTTATCTTCATATCCAAAATCTAAAATTTTATTACCTTTAATTATTAGTTTTATCTGTATTTCATCTCCACATAATGGATTTTTTAGTTTTGACGAATGGGTATAGTTTTTAATATACCTATTATTGTTTGTATCTGATGCAATTTTTAATACCTCTAAGTCCATATTGTTCTAATAAGCTAAAATATATAATATTCAAATTAAAATACTTGTGAAATTACAGTTTTTTATAACAAATGCAGTACAACTAAAAATAGTAAATTAGTAAGAATATTATTAATAACTCATTTTTGTTGTAGTTCCATCTTTTTATAATTAAATATCTATAAATGATAGAGCTAAGAAATGAAAAAATAGCAGTGCCTATTGTTTTGCTCGCTGGTATTCTTTGGTCTTTTGGCCCACTTGTTGTTAGATATATGAATGATCCTCATTTGGTTCCTTGGCAATATATTTTTGGAAGAGGTTTAACAATTTTTATTATTTTAAATTTATACTTATATTTTGAAGAAGGAATAAATTTTTATAAAAATTATAAGAAAATAGGAAAATCAGGGATCATAGGTGGTATTGGTTTAGGTATTGCTATGATTTCTTTTATTTATTCAATAACAAATACAACTGCAGCAATTACTCTTTTATGTTTAGCTGCAATGCCTTTCTTCACAGCATTACTAGCTTTTTTATTTTTAAAGGAAAAAATATCTTTAAATGTTTGGATTTCAATTTCTATTGCAACTATTGGTATAATAATTATGGCTTTAGGAAATACTGAAAAAAGTTCATTAGTGGGTTTTATATTTGGTATCACTTCGTCAATTGGTTTTTCAATCTTTTCAGTAACTTTAAGGTGGAGAAAAGAAACTCCAAAATTTACTACAGTTGCGGTAGCAGGCTTATTTTGTTTTGTTTTTGCTGCTATAATCATTTTAATAAAAAATCAAACTTTTTTTTCTTCCAGTTATAATGGTACAATGTTTTCTTTACATGGTACTTTAGTTTGTTTTGGCCTAATATTATATTCAATTGGCTCTAAAGCTATTCCGGCTGCAGAATTAACTTTGCTATCTTTGACAGAAGTAATTGGTGGAATTTTCTGGGTTTGGTTACCTCTTTTTGGAATAAATGAAATACCATCTACAAACACAATAATAGGGGGTTTTTTTCTTTTTATATCACTTGTTTATTATAGTCTCATTATGAGATGGAATAAAAGATATATAGCTCTTAATTAAATTTTTTAACAAAAATTATAATGAATAATAACAAAAAGATCGTAAATAGTTGGAATGAATGGGATCCCCTCAAACACGTAATAGTTGGAAAAGCTGATGGAACTTGTATACCAGCACCAGAACCAGCTTTAGATGCTAAGGTCCCTGAGGACTCTGATATGAGAGGAAAATTTGGTCCTAGAATGAAAGATACAATAGACAAGGCAAATCAATTATTAGATGACTTTTCTAATATTTTGAATAAACGTGGGATAAAAGTTGATAGACCTTCACCAATAAACTTTAACCAAAAAATATCAACTCCAGATTGGAAAGCAGAAACGATGTTTGGCTGTATGCCACCAAGAGATGTTTTATTAACAGTTGGAAATGAAATTTTAGAAGCAACGATGAGCTATAGATGTAGATGGTTTGAATATCTCTGTTATCGACCTTTATTAAAAAAATATTATGATTTGGACAAAAATATGAGACACGAGTCTGCTCCAAAACCAAGATTAACTGATGATGATTATAGAAAAGATTATTTATCAGATAAAATAGGAATTCAAAAAAGACTCAAATGGACTGAGGATAAATTTTTTGTAACAACAGAGGAGGAGCCTTTATTTGATGCAGCTGATGTATTGAGATTTGGTAAGGATTTAATTGTTCAGCATGGCTTTACAACCAATTTAAAGGGTATCGATTGGCTTCAAAGACATTTCAAAAATCATCGAGTTCATGCTGTAAATTTCCCAGGGGATCCCTATCCAATTCACATTGATGCAACTTTTACCCCAATTAAAGAAGGGTTAATAATTAATAATCCACAAAGACGTTTGCCAAAAGAACAACGGAAATTATTCGAAAATAATGGATGGGAAATAATTGATGCTGCTCAGCCTGCACATAATGAGCCACCCCCATTATGTTATTCGTCAGTTTGGCTTTCAATGAACATTTTAATTTTAGATAAAAAAACAATCTGTGTTGAAAAAAGTGAAAAATACCAAGCTGAACAATTAAATAATCTTGGAATAGAAGTAATTCCTGTTGATCTAAGAGATGCATATGCATTTGGAGGAGGTTTACATTGTTGTACTGCAGATGTTTACCGAGAGGGTGAATTAAAAGATTACTTTCCTAAACAATAAAGCTAATTTGGATTATTCTTTAAGATAAGAATTTAGTTTTTTTTTGTCTTATCAACATCAAACTTTTTAAGACCTGAAGAAAAATTATTTTCAACTACATCCTCTTTTTTTTCAAAAGTTCTTAGTTTTTCTAATTCTTTCTCTCTTAGTTTTTGTTCTCTTAAATTTTCTTGATGTTCTTTGGCTTTTTGTTCTCTATCAAATTTTTCTTCCCATTCCTTAATTTTTATATTCTCTAATTGTCTTTGTTTTTCCTCTTCCTCTTTAATTATTTTTAATGCTCTATCTCTTCTTCTTTTTTCTTTGAGTTCTAGATTTTTTTGTTCTTCTTCTCTTGCTTTTAAATCAATATCTTTTCTGTTCTGTTCTTCTTCTCTTAATTTAATACCTTTTTCTTTATTTCTTAAATCATTGGCAACTAAAAGTAAATTTTCATCTTTTTTTACTAATCTTTCATTTTCGATTTTTTGATTTTCTTCTTTTAACTTAAGTGATTTTTCATTATTTCTTAATTCCTCTTCTTTTAATCTTAATTTATTATCTTCTTTTTTTAATTTTTCTTCCCATACTTTTAGTTCCTTTTTTTCTTTAGCAAGTTCATTGTTTTCTTGAAGCTTTTTTAATTTGATCTCTTTTATTTTTCTTAACTCTTGATTTTTTTTAAAGTTTACATAAGCATTACTTAATGACTTAGTAGTAATAGTTGCAATTTTAGCTAAACCATTATCTCGTTTAGTACTATTTTTTTTAATTTTAATTTTAAATTTTTTTTTCTTAGTCATTTTTACAAATACTATTTGAGCAAAAAATTGCTGATGATTCAATACCAAGTATGTAAAAAATTTGTTTGAGTGGTTAATTTGAGTTTCAACCTATAAGTGTTTATCTTTATAAACTTCATAATTATTAATATTTTTTTTGCATTAAACCATTCGAAATATTATTAAGTTTTAGTGAAAAGATTTAAAAAATTAATAATTGCCTGTGATGGGGAGTCAGCTAGCGGCAAAAGCACTGCAGCAAAACTTATTTCAAAAAAATATGATTTATTATTAATTAATTCTGGATTGATTTATAGATTTTGTAGTAAGCTAATAATTAGACATAAACCAAAAAATTTTATTTCTTTCTTAAATAATAAATTAAGTAATATTTCTTATAAAAAGATTGCTAAACTCAATTTACATTCAGAAGAAATAAGTAATCATGTATCTATTTTAGCAAAAAATATAAAGATACGAAAAATTGTAAATAAGTTTCAAAAAAAAATTATTAAAGGTAACAATAGGATCTGTGTTGAGGGAAGAGACATTGCAAGTAAAATTTTAGCAAAAAATCCAAAATATGATTTAGCATTTTATTTTAAATGCAATCTTAAAACTGCAAGTTATAGGAGATGGCTTGATATTAAAAAAAAAATTTCTTTAAGTAATGTTAAAAAATCTCTTCGAAAAAGAACACTTATGGATAAGAAACGAAAAAATAGTCCTTTAATCCAAGTCAAAGATTCAGTTTTGATAAGAACTGATAGATTGTCAAAAAAACAAGTCTTAATAAAAATGTCTAATTATATAGAGAGGATAAATTGATTATTTACTCATCTTTAACAGGTTCTTCAATTGGTTCTGTTATTGGATTCAGTTCAATTCCTGCTGGTGTTATAGTAGAAGGCATGGCAACAAATTGAGAGTCTGGATTTTCTACTGTCTTTCTAATTTTCATTCTATAAATTCCAAAAATACCAATTACTCCGTGAAAGAAAAATAAAAAAATAAAAAAACCATTTGAACCTACTATGTCCATAAATACCGAACACAAAAATGGTCCACTCATAGCACCTAATCCAAATACAAATTGTAAACCAGCACCTGCTGCTACAAATTTTTCTTTAGGAATATAATCATTAGTATGAGCTAAAATTTGTGAAAACATTGGTAAACTACAAAAAGAAAAAAGTATCAAAAAAATATAAAACCAAGTTTTACTTGTTGCTAGTCCGTCAGGTAAATACATTTGTCCAGAAACTAAAATCGCAAGAAGGGCAAATAATGATGCCCCAAATGTTGAAATAACAATTACTTTTCTTCTATCATACATATCTGATATTTTTCCAATAGGAAATTGTGAAACTGCACCAGAAATTGCTAAAAGGAATGTAACAATGGATATTTCAAATATAGTAAAGTTCATTGAAGTTGCGTAAACAGCTAATAAAGTAAATAAAGCAGCCTGAATTGTTCCATAAAAAAAAGAACTAACCATACCAAAAGGAGATGCCTCATATAGATCATTTAGTGTCATAGCTTTAATTCTTTTAAAAGTTGGTGGTTTTTTTTTAGTGAGAAGTATTGGTATTAAAGCTGCAGATGTAATTACAGAAACTAAAATAAATGGCTGAAAATTTTCTGGGCTACTGAAATTAAGAAGAAACATTCCAGTACCCATAGAACCATATAAAATTACCATGTATATTGATAAAACACTTCCTCTATTCTTATTATTCGATCTATCATTTAACCAACTTTCAGCAACAGTATATATACAAACCATACTTATCCCAGTTAACACTCGTAACAAAAACCAAATAAATGGATTTATCAAAACAGAATGAACTAAAATAACCAAAGAAGCTAAGGACGCAAAAGCAGCAAAAACTCTGATATGACCAACTCTAGAAATTATATTTGGAATTGTTGCTGCACCGATAAAGTAACCAACAAAATATCCTGACATCATAAATCCTGTAGCAGTCAAACTAAATTCTTCTTGAACAGCTCGAACTCCTAAAAGGGAACCTTGAAAACCATAAGCCATCATAAGGAAGCCCATTCCCAAAAATAATGCCCAAGAATTTTTTAAAACTTTATTCATAAAATCTGATGTAACTATTCGCGATGTATTATTAAATCAAGACTTAATTGTGACTAGCTTAATTTTTTCTTAGTTTTAAAAATGAGTGAATTGCAATGGTAGTTACAATTATTACACCTCCTTGAAGAGTTTCAATGCTTGGCTGTTCCTTGATTATTAGCCAAACCCAAATTGGACCTATAATTGTCTCCAATAAAAAGAAAAGATTGACTTCTGCTGCTTGAATGAATCTCGGCGCTATAGTGACTAAAACAAATGGTATTGCAACACAAAGAATACACATCAGAGGGATAATTATCTGGTCGTTCTTATTAAGAACAAAACTTTCAACAAAGAATAAAGCAAAAATAGCTACAAAAAGCTTGCCTACAACAGCAGCTGGAACTAAATTTTTAGATTTTGCTAGACGTATAGTAACTGCTCCTACGGCGAGACCTATCGCAGTAACAAAACCTAAAATGTCACCATAAAAATTTCCTAATTTTAAGGAGTCGAAGAAAATATAAATTATTGCAAGAAAAGTAATAATTATTGACAACCATGTTTTCTTATCTGGTGTTTCTTTCAGAAAAATAGCAGAAAGAATAGCAGATAACATTGGAGCAGTAGCAATCATTACAAGAGTATTTGCTACATTTGTATTTTGGATAGATACGACAAAGGTAATATTAGTAATACTAAAAGTTAGTACATAAATAAAACCATAAATCCCACTTGTAAAAAGAATTTTAAAAAAATTTAATTTATAGATTAGCAACATCCCTAGGAACACAGTAAAAAAGGGGATAGCTCCTCTATAAAAAACAAGTCCCCAGGTTTCTAAATTAGAAAGTCTTATGAATAACGAATCTGGAGTAATAAACATCACTGCAATAAAAGCAAGCAAAGAACCTTTTTGTTGATCTGTAAAATTTCTCAAGCTTTTAATTCTTTCCAAAAAGTTTTAGCTAGGTTTACTTTTGATAGTTCAAAAAAAGTTTTTAACCCAGTAGGGGAGGTGACGTTAATATCTCCATTTAGTTTTTGATCAATAAAATCAATTCCAGCAAAAAAAATATTTTCTTTTTTTAAATTTTTAGCAATTAATTTCGATATTTTATTTTCAATCTTCGTTAATTGAGTTCTTACTGGTTTTGCACCTTTGCTCATATTACTTAAAAAGGAACCTTTTTTTGGAATTCTTGATATTGCACCAACAATTTCACCATTAATCAAAAAAACACGTTTATCACCTTTATTTATTTTAGGTAGGTATTTTTGACAAACTATATGATCATGTTTTTTAATAAATCTTTTTATAAATTTTAAATTTAATTTTTCCAACAAATAGATATCATTTCCGCCATGACCATGAATAGGTTTTATGATTATACTTTTGTTTTTGTTAAAGAATTTCTTTATCTCTTTAATATTTTTTGTGAAAATAGTATCAGGCATAAATTTTAAATATTTTGATGAGTATAGTTTTTCTGAAATATTTCTAATTGATGTTGGGTCGTTAATAATTCTCACTTTATTTTTTATCTTATCCAAAATATAAGTTGTAGATATATATTCGAGATTAAAGGGGGGGTCTTGTCTTATTAATATAAATCTACATTTTGAAAGATCTAATATTTGTTTTTTTAACTTCTTGTAAAATTTTTTTTTTGAATAATTGAATTTTATAAAAAAACCTTCAGCTACAACTTTATAATTAATTATTGATATATCTTTTGGTTCATAATAAAAAATTTTATAATTTTTATTTTGTATCTCATGAGCTAAAAAAATACTTGTATCAGTCTTAGGATTAAGTTTTGAGGGATGGTTCCCTTGAATAGCAACAATTTTACTTATCATATAATATTGTTAAATCTTCATTTTTTGAAAATTTACTGATCATATGATCTGCATTTGTAGCTTTGTTATCAATAATTTTTTGTAAATGATTAAGAAATATAGTTTCATTTTTTCTGCTTTTATTGAGATTATCCCTAATTTCTAAACCTTTTCTAGAAAGATTAATAAGATATGAAGCCCAATAAAGAAGATCTTTACCCATAAGCTGTGTATTAAATCCTTTTTTTGGTGCCTCTAGATAAGCATTAATAATTTTGTCTTTATCCCATTTAGAGATTAATTCGTAAACCTCACATAGATTTCCATACAATAACCCGGTATTAAATGCAGGACCTGCACATAGGCAGTCCCAACCACAGGTGTCCATCGATCTAATTTCTATGTACTTTTTCAATCTATTTTCTGTAAAAATTGTACTAAGATGTGTAGATAGGTCATCTTCATTTGGTACTCGATTCCTAATTTCACTGATTTTTCCATCCATAAAATCTTTGAAAGTATAGTTTTTTCCAGAAATATAGTTGTTACCCTCTTTAATAAATAAAATAGGAAAATTGATTATAAATTCAGCATATTTTTCGAAATTTAAATCTTCTAAAAATATTTTTGGAAGTCCTGCTCTAGAAGTATTTTGCCATACTTTTGATCTATAAGACAAATACTTACTATTTTTTTTTTCAATAATAGATGAGTTTGCAAACAAAGCGATTGTAATAGGAACGATTGAATTTATTATCTTAAATTTCTTTCTGAAATCTTCCTCTGAACTATAATCAAGATTAATTTGGGTTCCACAAGTTCGATACATCATATCCAAACTCAATTCTCCTCCTAATGGCATGTCTTTAGTCATTATTTCATATCTCTTTTTTGGATTATTTGGTATCTCATTAAGTTTAGAAATAGGGTCAAACCCCACACTCACAATATTAATATCTAACTTTTTTGTAACTTGTCTTAATTCAAATAAATAATCCTGAGCTTCTGCACAAGCTTCATGAATATTATTTAATTTATCTCCAGATAATTCTATCTGATTTCCAGGTTCAAGAGTTATGTTTTTTCCTTCTTTATTTAGTCCAATTATATTTTCTTTCTCCAATACCGGATTCCAGCCAAATTCTAATAATGCCTTGAACATTTCTTTTACTTTTGCATAATTAATTCTCTTATTATTATTATTATCAAACAAAAATTTTTCATGTTCTATCCCAATTTTAAAATCTTTTGTCTCTTTGATTCCAGAGTAAAAATGTGCGATTATTTTTTCTTTTGAATTGATCATTAGTTATTAGATAATTTTTAATTGATAAATTTAAAGCAAAGAATATGGCTTTCTAGAAAAAATTTTTTTGACTATTGGTTTAAAAAACTTTAGTGAGAATGATTTATAATTTGGATCAAATGAATTCTGATCGTACTTTTCACAGAAGTTTATAGTCTCTTGGTAATATTTGTGACCTTTGTATTCATCTCTTTTATTTTTATTTCCACCTAGATGATGAGCATAATAATACATTTGAAATTCTCCATGCTTTTCAATTATCCAGTGGGTTTTTTTTGAGACATACGGTTTCAAAATTGCAGCGGCATATTCTGAGTGATTCATAGGTGCTAATTCGTCACCAATATCATGAAGTAAAGCAGCAACAACCATCTCCTCACTTTCACCATTTTTATAAGCTCTAGTAGCGCTCTGAAGTGAATGTTCTAATCTAGAAATCTGATACCCTTTAAGTGTTTCTGTAAGGTTAGACATGAACTCTATTATTCTTTCTGCAGTTTTGTTGGCAAAATCTTTTTCATATTTATCTAAAAAGAGATAATCTTCCCTCGTTCCATTTTTCATTTCAATAAAACTTACTTTTTTCATAACTAATTATTTGAAGCTGTACTTAATAGTGATAATTGAGTTATCTTGTTATCTCCAAGTTCATCAACTGGTTTAACAGGGTAATCACCCGTAAAATAGTGATCTGTAAGTTGTGGATAGGTTTCATTCCTTTTATCAAAACCAATTGCTCTATATAAACCATTTATTGATAAGAATTTTAAAGATTTTGCTGCAATGTATTTGCATATTTCATTGTTTGATTTATTTGCTGCCAGCAATTCCTTTTTAGTGGGTGTATCAACTCCATAAAAATCTGGATATTTTATTTCTGGGCAAGCAATCCTTACATGAACTTCTTTTGCTCCAGCATCATACAACATTTTAACTATTTTGTGTGATGTAGTCCCTCTAACGAGTGAGTCATCTACAAGTATTATTTTTTTATTTCTTATGGTAGTTTCATTTGCATTGAGTTTTAATTTAACTCCTAAACTTCTAATTTTTTGACTAGGTTCAATAAAAGTTCGACCAACATAATGATTTCTTATTAATCCATGCTCAAAATTAATCTTTAATTTTTGAGAAAAGCCAAGAGCTGCTGCATTTCCAGAGTCTGGGACTGGCACAACTATATCAGCATCAATATCATTTTCTTTTGCAAGTTCTTTACCTAAATTTTTCCTGTGTTCATAAGCAGTTTTGTTATCTATAATACTATCTGGTCTTGCAAAATAAATATATTCAAAAACACATGGTCTTACTTTTTTTAGTGGAAATGGTTTAATACTTCTTAATTCATTGTTCTCTATTAAAACAATTTCTCCATTCTCAACTTCTCTTAAGAATTTTGCTCCAATGATATCTAAAGCACAAGTTTCAGATGCTAGCACAAAACTTTTACCTAATTTACCAATAACTAAGGGTCTTATACCATAAGGGTCTCGTACCCCTATTAAGGAAGTTTGGGTTAGCATTACTAAAGCATATCCACCTTGTATTTGAAATATTGCATCTACAATTTTATCAATTGTTTTTGGTCTTTTAGATTTTGCTATTAGTTGAACAATTGTCTCAGTATCTGAGGTAGTATAAAAAATAGCTCCATCTTCAACTAATTTATTCCTCAAAGAAATTGAATTTGTTAAATTTCCATTGTGAGCAACACCAATTCCTCCAGCGTTAGTGTCAGCAAAAAAAGGTTGAATATTTCTAAGAGTATTATTTCCTGTTGTACTATAACGATTATGACCAATAGCGTAATTACCTTTAAGATTATTAAGAACTTTTTCTTTGTTAAAGTTATCACCTACAAGACCAAATCTTTTTTCAGAATAATATTTTTTACCATCGAATGAGACAATTCCACAACCTTCTTGGCCACGATGTTGAAGAGCATGGAGTCCAAGTGCTGTTAAAGCAGAAGCATCTTTGGTGTTTGAAACACCAAATATACCACATTCTTCCTTTAATTTAGGATCAAAGATCCTCAATTTTTTCTTTTGAATCTTTATATGTTTTTTCATTAGGAAAATCTTTTACTAAGTAATTACTACCTTTTTCCAAATATGGAAAGATGTATGATTTGTTAACATTTATTGGCCATTTTTCATAATTATATACTATATCTGTACCAGAAAAGATGCATACAGAGATAATATATGCTCTCACAAATCCAAAGAAAAATCCAAATACAGTATCTAAACTCCCAATTCCTGTATAACTTACCGCTTTACTAATTCCTTTATTTACCATCAGAACTAAAAATATAACTATAACAAAAATTGTTATTCCAAGGCCAATATCAAGAATATATTCATTATCAATAACATCTTTTAAATAAGGTTTTAATTTAGGAAATATAATTAAAGTTATCACATAAGCTAATAACCATTTTGCCATTGAAAGAATACTTAAAACAAAACCTTTTTTGTAACATTTTATTAAAGATAGGATAGTGATAAATATATAAGCTATGTCAATAATTGAAGTTGTTGCATAAAAATTTTTAAAAAATTCTTGCATTAGAAGATTTTTCAAATGGTTTAATCAATAGTATTAAAGATGGAAGTAAAGTTAAAACTGAAATCATTGCTAACAACATTGCTAAACCAGTAAAAATTCCGAAATATATTGTTGGTATAAATTTAGATAAAACCAATATTGAAAACCCAAAAACAATTGTTATGGACGTATTTAAGATTGCCCTACCCACTGTTGAGTGACATAGATTGATTGTTTTGTTATAGTCACCTAAATTCTTAAATTCCTCTTGGAATCTGTAGATATAATGAATACTATTATCTACAGCAATTCCAATAGTAATTGCTGCGATAGTAATAGTCATCATATCAAGTGGAATTTCTAATAATCCTATAATTCCCAATATAAAAAAAGCAGCTATAAAATTTGGAACTACACCGATGAGTGATAATTTTATATTTTTAAAAAGTATTACAAACATTATAAATATACCGATCATTACTAAACCGAGTGTTAAAATTTGAGATTTAAAAAGACTTTGAAGTAAATTATTGAATAATATCAAAACACCTGCTAATTTGAATTCATCTTTACTTAAACCAATTTTATTCTCCAAGTCTAAATTAATTTTTTTAATTAAATCGTTTCTTCTTAAATTTTCTTGAGAGTCTATAATTCTAAGATTAATTCTTGCTTCATTATCTTTAATAGAAATATAAGGATCAACAATCTCTTTTTTAATACTAAGAGGTAGTTTGGAGTATAATACTCCCATCTCTAAAGTACCAAGAGGTTTATTATCGTTTAATAATGTAGCTACATCAATAATTGATGAAAATGATAAAACTTTTCCAACTTGAGGCAAACCGTCAAGATAATTATGCACTGAAGAAATTTTATCAATTTTATCTTTAGTAAACCAATACTTTTCATCACTAATTTCCTCATTTTCGGTTTCGTTATCCCAATCGTCAAATTCATCATCTTCAAGAATTATTTTTTTATCTTTTGGAAATTTAAGAATAATTTCGAGGGGTGTAGTTCCACCTAGCTTTTCGTCTATAAGTTTCATGCCTTTGTAAATCTCAGTTTTTTTACTAAAATAATTTATAAAACTATTCTCTACTTCAAGACGGCTGATTCCAATTAAACTAAGGACCATTATTATTCCTGTAATAATAAAGATTATTTTATTTTTCTCTTGAGAAACTTTTGCAAAAAAACTTGTAATTACTGACTCTTCATATTTTTTCAAATAAATATTTTCTTTAGGCACAAAGTTAATCAAAGTAGGTAGTAATGTAAAAGTTATAGTGAAAGAAGTAATTAGTCCTAAAGTCATCATCCAGCCAAAATCTATAATAGGTTTAATTTCACTAAAAATTAAGGAAAGGAATGCAATAATCGTTGTTAAAACGGTATATAGAACTGGCCAAAACATCTTCGATGTTGTTAAAGTTATTAAATCTAATACTGATTTATCAGGATGACTTTTTCTAAGTTGCAAAAATCTAGTGCTGATATGGATATTCATTGCCATTGTAAGGATTAACATTAAAGCAATAAAGTTTGAGGATATTACAGTTACTTTCCATCCCAACAAACCTAACAGCCCCATCATGATGATTACAGAAAAAAAGCAACTACTTATAGGTACAATAATCCAAATTAATTTTCGAAAAACTAACCATAATGTTCCGACAATAAATAAAAGAACACCAATTCCGAAAACTATAATGTCGCTTTTAATGAATGACATCATATCATCCGCAATCATTGGTATTCCTCCCAAATGTATTTTTCCAATGTTCTCATAACTTTTAATAATATCTCTAATTTCGAGAATATTTTGATGATTTTTTTTTTTTAAAAAATCTTTGTATTTTTCAATCTCTTTGTTAGATTTATTATTAATATCTTTGAGCTCATCATTTTTTTTTATATTAACAATAATTCCACTAGTTTTCCCATCTTCGCTAATAACAAAATTTCTAAAAACTGGACTGCTGACTATTTCTTTAAAACCTCTCTCTCTATCTATTTCTTCATCTTTAAGTGTTTTAAAACTTTCTAGCCTTTCTTGTAAAGGGGCATCAGAACTGTTTAACAAAGGAATGTCGAGCAAAGTAATTACACTATGAACCCAATTTAAACTTTGGATTTTGTATTTAAGACTTAAAAGATTATTTATAGACTCATCAGAAACCATTTTATTATTAGGGGTGTAAGTTAAAATTAAAAAATCTTTAGATCCGTATTTTTTAGTTATTTCTTGCAGATATTTTAGATCAGGATCTCCTTCTATTAATAAAGTCTCAGATGAAGCGTCTAGTCTAAAATCTTTTGAATAATACCCAAAACTTAATAATGAAATTATTAGAATAACAAAAACGAATTTTGGATTTCTAAGTATTGTATTTTGATAAAATTGGGTGAACATTTAACCCTTTTATATTAAAATTTAACGGATTTGAGTATCTTTAAATTTGGTAAACATCGCCTCAAATTCAAGCATAACATTTCCAGTTGGACCATGTCTTTGTTTACCGATTATAATTTCTGCCAAATTAGAAACTTCATTCATTTTTGCCTGCCATTCCGCATGTTCTACTGTGGCAGGCCTTGGTTCTTTTCTCTCTAAATAATAAGCTTCTCTGTATACAAACATAACTACATCTGCATCTTGTTCAATTGATCCAGACTCCCTTAAATCTGAAAGTTGAGGCTTTTTATCGTCACGTTGTTCTACAGCTCTTGATAGTTGCGATAAAGCAACAACAGGAACTGATAATTCTTTTGCGATTGCTTTAAGACCTTGAGTTATTTCTGAAATTTCCTGAACTCTTCCATCTTTATTATTAAAATTACCTCTCATCAATTGTATATAATCAACAACAAGCATATCTAAACCAAATAATCTTTTGATTCTTCTAGATCTGTTGCTCATAGCAGCAATACTTATAGCAGGAGTTTCATCTATATATAAAGGAAGTTCTGATATATTTTTTGACGTTTCTATAAATTTATCAAATTGCTCATCCGAAATTCTACCACGTCTTATGTCATTAGATTTAATTCTTGATTGTTCAGCTAATATTCTTGTTGATAATTGTTCAGAGGACATTTCTAAAGAAAAAAAAGCTATAGAGGATTTTTTACCATTTTCTTGTAATTTTTGTGCTGCGTTAAAAGCTATATTTGTTGCTAGAGCAGTTTTTCCCATTGATGGTCTTCCTGCAATTATAACCAGGTCTGACTGATGTAGGCCACCAAGTCTATCATCTAAATCTCTTAACCCTGTAGGCACTCCTACTATCCCTTCTTCATTTTTATATGCAGCTGAAGCCATTTCGATTGTCTGTTTCATAGCCTCATCAAATTTAATCAATGATGAATTAAATGTTCCTTTTTCTGCAAGATCAAATAATAATCTCTCAGACTGCTCAATAATGTCCTGTCCATTTGTATTTAAATCATTTAATTTTGCAGTATCAATCGTCTGTTCAGAAATTTTTATTAATTCTCTTCTTACAAACATATCATAAATTATTTTTGAGTATTCAGTAGCTTGTCTAGCCGATGTAGAAAATTTAGTTATTTTGACTAAATATTCAGGAATATTTAAATCATCTTTTTCATCTTCAAAAAAATTTTTTAAGGTGATCGGATTAGCTAACATACCCTTATAAATAAGATTCTCAATGGCAGAAAAAATTTTTTGATGCATCGGATCATAAAAATTAGCACTAGAAATCATAATATTAATCTCATCAAATATTTCATTAGCAACTAATATTGTGCCAATTACAGCTTGCTCAGCTTCAATATTATTTGGAAGTTCTTTAAAATTATTTTTTACGATACTTAATTTATTTTCCACACACATAAATTATATGAAAATTTAATTAAAAAAAATTTTAAAAAAGGCTGGGGAGAAAATTGTATAATTATTGAATATTTTCTGCTGATTCAACATTGATAATTATTTCAGCATCAACTTCAGAGTGTAAAGAAATCTTTACTTTAAACTTTCCAAGAGATCTTATTTCTTTTAAAGGTTGTATCATTGATGGCTTTATCTCAATTTGGTCAGTTTCTAAAATTAATTTGGAAATTTCTGTCGGTTTAACAGACCCATATAATTCTTTGTTTTCAGTGCTAAGTTTATTAATGTTATACTCTTTTTTATTAACCTTTTCAGAAATTAGTTTAGCATCTTTTTTCTTTTCACTGTCCTTTTTGGATAGCTGAGATTTAATTTTTTCTACTTCAGAAATATTTTCCTTTGATGCGTATAAAGCTTTTTTATTTGCTATCAGGAAATTTCTAGCAAAACCTCTTTTAACATCAATAATTTCTCCAATTGATCCAATTTTTTTTATATTTTCTAATAAAATAACTTTCATTTTATAATAGTGCTAAGCTTCTAGCTCTTTTGATAGAAAGAGATAATTCTCTTTGTTTTTTTTGGCTCACATTAGTAATTCTTGATGGTAATATTTTACCATTTTCGGAAATATATTTTTTTAAAAGTTTTATATTTTTATAGTCAATTTTTGGTGCACCTTTAATGGATAGAGGACATCCTTTTTTAAATCGATTTCTATTAGGTTGAAAAATACTAAGCTTTGAAAAGTTACTTTGTTTATTTTTTTTATTTCTATTTTGTCTTTTGGGCATAATTAGTTATTAAGAATTTCTTTTCTCTCTTTATCTTCTTTTTTAGAAAAGTAATCTGTATCTAAATCAAATTTTTTAACTCTTACACTCAAATATCTTAAAAGTTTTTTATCGATTGACTCACTTTTTTCTAATTCTTTAATTACATTACCTTTACTTTTGATTTTAAAATGAATATAGCTACCTTTTTTATTCTTTTTGATTAGGTAAGATAAATTCAATAAACCCCAATTTTCAGTTTGAACAATTTCTCCATCATTTTTTTCAACGATTTTTGTATATTTTTCTATCAATTGCTTTATTTCACTTGGAGAAGTGTCTTGTCTTGCTATAATTGTATGCTCGTATAAATTCATTTAAGTTATTTAATAAAAAATGAGGATATACTATTATAAATCTTCAATTACAATAACAAAATGCTCAAAAAAAATAGATTATTTTAGATGTTTTCAGTAATTTTTCCTGGACAAGGATCTCAACTGGTTGGAATGGGAAAAGAGTTTTTTGAAAAATATGATTTAGTAAAAGAATTATTTAAAGAAGCAGATGATACTTTAGGTATATCATTGTCAAAAATTATTCTAGATGGCCCAAAAGAAAAATTAGATTTTACAGAAAATACTCAACCAGCAATATTTCTAATTAGTTACTCTATATTCAATGTAATAAAAAAAGAATATAAGATTAATTTGAACAATGCAAAATATTTTGCAGGGCACTCTCTTGGAGAATATTCAGCCTTATCTGCTGCTGGTTTTTTGAGTTTTTCAGATACTATAAAGCTTTTAAGAATAAGAGGAAGAGCTATGCAGAATTCTGTTCCCAAAGGTGAGGGTGGAATGTTAGCTATTTTAGGTTCAACAATTGAAATAGTAGAAAAAATCTTAAAAGAAAATATTAATGATTCCGAGGTACAAATAGCAAATGATAATTCTGAGAATCAAATTGTTATAAGTGGTAAAAATACTGATTTAATAAATTTAATAAAAGTTTTGGAGGTAAATAATATTAAAAATTTAAAATTACCAGTGAGTGCTCCTTTTCATTGTAAATTAATGAGTAAAGCTACAGAAACTATGAAAGAAGAAATAAAAAATGTAAACTTTTTAGACTCAAAAAATACATTAATATCAAACGTTACTGCTAATGAAATTTTAAATAAAGAAGAATTAAAAAAACTTTTGATTGAACAAATAGAAAAAAGAGTAAGATGGAGAGAAAGTGTAATAAATATGATTGAGAAAGGGGTTAATCAATTTATAGAAATAGGACCAGGAAGGGTATTGTCAGGCCTTATTAAAAGAATAAATAAAAGTGTAAAAATAAATACAATTAATAATGAGAGTGATATAAAAGATTTAAAGATATGAATAATTTAAAAGGAAAAAATATTATTGTAACTGGTGCTACAGGAGGTATAGGAAACTCAATTATTGATAAATTAAATGAAACTGGTGCAAATTTACTAGCAACGGGTACTAAGGATGAAAAATTAGATAATTTAAAATCAAAATTTAAAACTATTCAAATTTTAAAATTTGATATTTCGCAAATCGACGGCATCGAAGAATTTATTGAAAATGCAACATCTAAACTAGGAGGAAAGTTAGATTGTATTATTAATAATGCTGGAATTACTCAGGATAATTTAGCAATAAGAATGAGTTTAGAAGAGTGGAAAAAAGTAATTGATATTAATTTAACTTCTACTTTTTTATTAAGTAAATTTGCGATAAAAAAAATGTTGAAGAATAAATCGGGTAAAATTATTAATATAACTTCTGTTGTTGGTCACACTGGTAATTTAGGTCAAGTTAATTATACGGCTTCTAAAGCAGCAGTTGTGGCTATGTCTAAGAGTTTAGCAATTGAGTATGCAAAAAAAAATATTAATGTTAACTGTATATCTCCAGGTTTTATCAAAACAGCTATGACTGATAAAATAGATGAAAAATTTAAGGAAAAAATAATATCAAATATCCCCTCAGCAAGATTGGGAGAGCCAAGTGATATTGCAAATGCTGTAGTTTTTTTAGCCTCAAACCAATCAGATTATATTAATGGTGAAACTCTTCATGTTAATGGAGGTATGTATATGGCTTGACAAACCATGTATTTAAACTAATAACAAATTAAAACAATAAGGAATAAAATGTCTGAAGATATTTCAAATAAAGTAAAAAAAATAGTTGCAGATCACTTAGGTATAGATGAAGCAAAGGTAACAGAGGAATCAAGTTTTATAGACGACTTAGGTGCTGATAGCTTAGATACAGTTGAATTAGTTATGGCCTTTGAGGAAGAGTTTGGCTCAGAAATTTCTGATAGCGAAGCTGAAAAAATTTTAACAGTTGGTGATGCTGTGAAATTTATAGAAGGAAAAGCAAACTAAACTTTTGATGCCCGCAGACAATGATGGGGTAATGATTATTTTGTCCTCACCTTCTGGTGCAGGAAAAACCACTTTAGTAAGTTTACTCTCAAAATTAGAGAATTTCGACGTTTCAATCTCACATACAACACGAAAACCAAGACCTGATGAGACTCGAGATAAGGATTATTATTTTGTAACTGAAGAAAAATTTAAGAAACTAATACAAAATGAGGAATTTTTAGAATATGCAAAGGTTTTTGATAATTTTTATGGAACAACTAGAACCCCAGTTATTGATAAATTAAATAATGGTAGAAATGTATTATTTGATATTGATTGGCAAGGCGCTGATCAAATTAAAAACAAGAAACTAAATTATAAATTAATTACTTTTTTTATTTTACCACCTAGCAAAGATGTTTTGTTCAAAAGGTTATCTAATAGAGATATGAAAGATAAACTAATTGCTGATGAAAGAATGAAGCAGTTTAGTAGAGATGTGTTACACTGGATAAATTATGACTATGTAGTAATAAATGAAAATTTACAGGATTGTTATCTTAAAATTCATAATTTAATTAAAGCAGAGATAGATAACGGTTCTAAAGATTATGATCTTGATTATATTAGAAGGCACGTTGAAAAATTAACCTCTTAATTTTTCGTATTCACTAGTTAATTTGTAATAAGTCTCAAAATCTAAATTTTGTGGCCTTGAATTTAAATTAATATTAAGTTTATTAGAAATAGTTGAATTTCCTGAAAATAGTTGGTTGTATGGTTTTTTTATCATTTTTCTTCGGTGATTAAAAAAGATTCTTGTTATTTTTTCTAAATTTAATGGATTTTTGAGTTTTAAATAATCTCTCTTCATTGAAAAAAATAACAATGAACTGTCTATTTTTGGCTTTGGGTAAAAGCTAGATGGTTTGATTTCAGTAATCTTCTTTATATCTAATTTCCAGTTAGCAATAATTGATAATCTTCCATATTTTGACGAATTATATTTTGAAATAATTCTATCAGCAACTTCTTTTTGAAACATCAATATAAGATTGCTAAACCAAATTTTTTTATCATTAAGGTTTATAATCCATTTACATAAGATTTCAGTCGAGATGTTATAAGGCAAGTTTCCAAAAACTATTAATTTTTCATCACAAAGTAAATTTTCATCAAATTTTAAAATGTCCTCGTTTATAACAGTAACTTTATCTTTAAACTCTTCTTTTAATAGTAAGGCTAATTTATTATCTTTTTCTATAAGAAAAATTTTTTTTGGATTTTTTTTAATTAAAGATTTAGTTAAATTTCCTGTTCCAGGACCAACTTCTAATATTGATTTGTCTTTAATTTCTATAGAATTTGTTATTTTATTAATTATATTTTCATCTATTAAAAAATTTTGACCTAAACTTTTTTTTGCTTGAATCACTTTTTATCTAAAAATTCTATTGATTTAATAAGACTAAGAGGATTGGATAAGTTTTTATTAACCATTTTTTCATTAGGACCATGGTCTGGAGAAATTCTATAAAAAGGTAATCCCAAGGTAATATTTATTGCATCATATTCTTTTAATGCCTTAATAGGTGCAAGAACTTGATCATGATACATTCCCAATATAACATTGTACTTTGTCCTATTTTGCTTCAAAAAAACTGTATCAGCTGGAATTGGACCATAGACATTATAGCCCTTTTTTTTCAAACGCCTTATAGTTGGAAGAAGTATTTTGGTATCTTCGTTTAATTTTAAGATGCTCTCACAATGTGGGTTTATACCGGTTATTGCAATTTTTGGTTTTAAACCGATATTCTTAATATAAAAATTATTTATCAATTCTACCTTATCCTTTATTAACAAATAATTAATTTTTTTTGTGACTAATTTTAAAGGTAAATGCGTTGTAACCGGACATACTGAAATTTCATCATTATAGATTAACATTGCAACTTTTTTCACTTTAAAACTTTTTGATATATATTCTGTTATTCCCAGAAATTTTTTATTTAAAAATTTTGACTTATTTACTGGGCCATTAATCAATTTGTGAGAAAAACCTGATTTAATAATTTTAAATGCTAATTTAAAACTATTTTTAATATAAAGGTTGGAAATTATAATCTTATTTTTTTTAAAATGACTAAAATTAGAAGGAACATGAATTAGATTAATAGACTTATTATTTAATTTCTGTTTTTTAAGGTTTTTTAAGCCTAGTAACTTTATTTTTTTTTTAAAATTTAACCTTTTCATTTGAGAATTAAGTATTCTCAAAGATGCAATTAAAATTAATGGACTTTTAAATTTCTTTTTTTTTAGAGCTTTAAAAAAGACTTCAAAAAAAATACTGTCTGGCTGACCAGCAACTATAATTATAGGTTTAAAATTCATTTACAGTCAAATTATTTTTAACTTTATTATAATAAAGAACAGAATAATTATTAAGTTGTGTATTAGTCTCATACTGAATAATTTTTTTTAATTCCTCATCTAAATTGGTATCAAGTTTTTCGAGTTTTTTATCATCTATTTTTAAGATCAAAGCACCCGCAGGTACCAATATAGGATCGGTAATTTCTCCAATATCTAAATTATCTAATTTTTCTTTAATTATTTTTGATAAAGTATTTTTGTTTACCCAACCTATCAAACCAAAATTATTTTTAGAATCAGCATTGCTGTATTTAATAACAGCTTCCTTAAATCCAATAGACTGAATATCCATTAAAATTTTTTGATATTTTTCTTTAATTTCTTCTTGGTTTTTAAAGTCGTAAATTAATTCACTTAGAAGAAATACTTCATTTTTTTTTGGATTTTCTCTAATTTTTTTTTTTATTTTTTCCTGATTAATTATAACTTTGTTACGATATTTACTATATATCATTTGATTCCAAACTCCCTCTATTTCTATTTTTTTGTAGATTTTGTCAAAATCTAAATCTAAAGTTTTTAAATATTTTTTAAATTCATCCTTAGAATTTATTCCAATATTCTGATATAAATTTTTAATCATAACATCTATCATTTCATTTTTTTTATTTAACTCATGATATTTCACAATTTCTATTTTTTTTATTTTTTCTTTTATCAAAGATTCTTTTGCAAATTTATAAACTTTTTCTCTGTTCATCTCTTGAAGAGATTTATTGAAAGTAATCAAATATTTATACTCATTTTCAATATCAATATTTGTAATTATTTCATTTTCAATTTTTGTAACTATTTTTACTTCTTTTGAATAAAGATTATCTGATGTCAATATTAATATAAAATATACAATTACCAAAAAATATTTCTTAAAATCGAAAAAGATCATAATCTATTTTGTATTAAGGCCTAATATATTGTCACTTTTCGTAGAGCCAAGAGGAATTAATGTGATATTAAAAAATAATTCCTCTTCAGGTTTTAAAATATTATTTGAGTAATATTCTTTATTGTATTTAATTGATGCTGTAAGACAATCATTTTTATATTCATAAATTAAATTATAATATTCAGTTAAATTGTCAGTTTTATTTTCTCTTGTTTTGAAGATCAAACTATTTTTTGTGTCAAAATTGTAAGTAATATTATTTTCATAATAACTTTTTTTCCCAATTAGATTATTTTCTTCATAAAAAGAAAAAGTATTAATGAAATTATTTACTGTAAATACATTTTCAATTTTATGAAAGTTAAATTCATCAAAATCATTATTTAATGAATAATTATAATTAAACTGAAAAATTTCATTGGGTTTGAAATCAATTTCTCCGACATAATCTGATTGTTTTTTACCTAGAGTACTTGTTTCGGGTAAATTTTCATTAGCCTTATCTCTAAAAACAGTACCAATTTTAGAACTAAAAATAGTATCGTTTTCACTATTCTTTTTTTCAAAATCTAATCCTATTGTCAAAGACGTCCCTGTTTCAAATGTTTCATTAAAACCAATTCTATTTAAACTAAAAATATTATCTGAATTTAAGAATCTTGACTCAGTTTTTAAATTTTTACCATCATTTGGGCTATGTCTTAAAGATATTTTAGGTATTAAATAATTTTTAAAATTCTGATTTTCCTTGATTAATGGTAAATTGAAGTCATATGAAAATAAAGATAGAATTTCACTTTGACTTTTGTCTTTAAGTTTTGATGAATTTTTAGCATCACTATTAACATTTTTGAAAGCTACCTTGAGACTATTATTAAAACCAAAATTATTTATGAAATTTTCAGTAGATAATACTAAGTCATTTATTTGTACTGCTTCATAAGTGTTTGTTGAGTATTTTTTTTGATTACCACTTGAAGAAATTTCTAAATTATTTAATAGTTTATCCTCTAAAGCAATAGTTTTCGTAAGTGAATAATTAGGATATACAAATTCATATCTATCGCTATTAAGTTTATTCATTGTCTCATAACTTTCTAAGGAAAGATCAATAGAAAAGTTGTCTTGAGAACCAGAAAATTCAACAACGTTTTCTAAAACATCTGTATCATTAATTATTGAATCTGCTAACTCTAATGAGTACAATTTTGTATAATTATCGTTTGAAACTCTTTCTATTTTGATATCAAGATTACTTTCTTCAAATAAAATTGAGTCCAGATCAAATTTAGAATTAGAAAAAAAATGAGTTTTCCGTCCATCACTTGAATCTGTGTCACTTTTATTAATACTAAAGTCAGCAATATGAGATGAGTTTTTTGTAAGTTTTCTATACTCAGATTGTAAAAGATATTCAGTGTTAGAAAAAAATCTTGGTTTAAAAGTAAAATCTTCCGACTCAGAAATTACTTGAAAATAGGGAATATTAATTGAAGCTCCCAAGTTTTTTGACTCTCCAAAAGTTGGCATTAAAAAACCAGATCTTCTATCAACAGTTGGATCTGGGTGAAAAAATTTTGGAAAATATAAAACTGGAATATTATACAGTTTCAACAAAGCATTTTCATAGTGAATTTCTCTTTTATTCTTGTCATGAGTTATTTTTTTTGATGTAATTGACCAAGGAGGACAATTATTATTTTCCTTACATGAAGTAAAAATTCCCTTTTTTATAATAGTTTTATTGTCAAAATAATATACAGAATTTCCTTTTAACTTAGGTTCGTTTTGAGGTATTCCAAAAGTATCATTTCTCAAGAATATTCTTATATCCTTTCCTAAAAGCTCATAATTATCTAATTTTATTTTGCCAATATTCACGTAATACTTATTTTTTTCATTATCAATTAACTCTATTTTCTCTCCATCCAAAATCTGATCTTCATTTGAATACTTAAATGATGAAGTATTTATGTAGTTGCCTAAGTAATCCTCTAAAGTAGCAGAATTATCTGATGAAATGATTGATTTATTAATATCAAAATTTACATCACTGGAGTTTATTTTATATTTATTTTCAATTTCAAAAAATGTCTTATCATAAGAAATTATTAAATTATTTAATTTGTTATATGTTATTTTTTTTGAATTGATTTTTATTTTATTAATAATATCAAATACAACCACATTTCCTTCAGCAATTAATAAATTCTTCTTTTTATAATATATAAATTCATCTGCAAAAATCTCAATTTCACCCTCAATTTTTGCTTCAGCATTATCTTTTCCAATAATCTTTTCCTCTTCATCATAAGTAAGAATTTCAGTTGCCTTGATATTTAATTCTTTAGCATAAATTTTATTAATATTTATAGTAAAAAAAATAAATATTATTGATAAGAACTTTAATATAATAAGATTATTCTTCATTTATTTTAATTATTCCTATAATTGATGAAAATATTAGAATTACGATAGGAAACCAAACAGATAAAATTAGAGGCAATCTACCATTTTCACCTAACAAATTTGAAAAATTACCTAAATAATAAATTAATACTGAAAAAAATATTCCGATAAATAGATTTAATAAAAGATTTTTTTTAAATTTATTATATACCATTATGATTGATGCAATTATTGTCATTATACATAACAATATAGGAAAAGAATAAATTCTATGTTTTTGAATCTTTATTTCATCAATCGAGTAACCTATTGATTTATAGTCTTTCTCTAATTTTAAGAGCTCAAAATATGTTAAAGATGTTAAATCTGAAAAAAGGTTACTTATTTTTTCTAAATCAAAGTTACTTTTTAAAGAGTATCTATCGTATTTTTTTGATACATTTTCTACCTCAGTTACAATAACATCAAATAATTTCCAATTTTTACTTTTTATATCTATCTTTTTTGCAATAATATTTTTCTTTATATCGAAATTTTTATCAAAATGGGTTATTGATGTATTAATCAAAAAGTTATTTTGAATTTTATCAGAATTTATTATTATTGAGCCCTCACTAGAATTATCTTTAATCCAAATTCCATTTTTGGTTATAACTGCTAAATATTTTTTATCTCCAGCAAAATCATTTTTGATTTTAAGGTATTGATTCTTTAGAGTAGAGGAGAAATTATAGAACAAAGATATTATTAAAACACCAAAAAAAAATGAAGTAAAAGAAATAAATCTTAACATAGAAAAATTATCTACTCCAAATTGTTTTAAAGTATCTATTTCTCTATTCTCATAAATCTCAATATAAAAAAATTGAGTTGAAATCAAAAAAATAAAAGGAAACATTTCATATAACAATGAGGGAGCATTTAAAAAAGTTAATAAAATTGGAGTTGAAAAACTTGTATTAGATTCCTTTAAAAAATTTGCTTCTTCTATTAGATTTATGATCATCACTAAAACTAAAAAAATACATGATATTAATATAATTTTTTTTGAAAATTTTTTTAAAAGATATAATTTATGGATATCAATCATCAGTTTACTATCCTTTAAAAGTCCTCAAATTAAAATATACGTAAGAATATATTATTAAAAAAAATAATAATGGTATTAAAAAATAAAACTTAATATTTAATATACTAATTCCTGAATGTGTCATTACCATTTCAGAGGATATAATAATTATAATTCCAAATATGAATTTTAATATATTTTGAAGTTTATAATTATCTTGATTCTTGCTTGAGGTAATAACAAGAGATGAAGCAAGACCTATTAAAATTATAAATATTGGAGCTAAAAATCTTTTTAAGAATTCTTCGATGATAGGTCCTGAAATTTGGTAATTACAACCAATGAAAAATTGTTTATCTATTATATTTTCATTTACTAATTTATGGTTAGTGATTAATTTTAAACATTTTAACAAATTTGGAGTATTCATCTCTTGTGTCTTAGGATGAGTAATTGTATTTGTGGTAAACTTACTTAAATTTAAATTAAAACTTGAAAAATCTATAATATTTTGGTTATCTTTTTCTGTATTAATTATTTTTCCGTTATTCAAAACAATTCTGTCTGTCTTATCATCTTCAGTAATGATTACTCCGCTTTTTGCTAAAATAATTTTAGACTGAGTATCACTAATTCTTTCTTTAATAATAATTTTTTGTAAAGAATTTTGATTTCTTTTTTCTACAAATATAGTTAAGTCCTCAACTGTATCAATAAACTTTTTTTCTTTTATGATTGAAGTAAATAAATCTATATCTGAGTCTCTAAAATATGATCTTCCTTTATCCAATGTATAAGGAACTATAATTGTAGTCAAAACTATTTGTAATATGAAATACAAAAAAGAAATTTTAAGCAATACATTTACAAAATTTAATTTTGTAATTCCATTTATCCAAAAAATGATTAACTCATTATTCAATTCGTAATTTATTATTACATAAAATAAAGATATCATATAAACAAACGGAAGAATTTTACTTATTATTTTTGGTAAAGAAAATAAGGTATAAGCAAAGTAAACTTTTAAGCCATGACCATCTTCAGAAATTAAATCTAAATAATTTACCGCTTGTATAATCCAAACAATTGTTGCAATGGATATGATTAAAATAAAAAAGAAAAGACTGATATCTTTTGTAAATTTTTTAAAAATTAATTTTTTCATTGAAATCTATCGAAATTGTACATATATATTCTCAACAATTAGTTTACGAATTTAATACAACCTTAAGTACATATTTATTAAAAATGTCAATAAAAACAAGCTTAAAAAGGAATATTAACCATAAAACTATCAATAATCATGTCAATAAAAATTAATTTTAAAAATACTGCTCAAAAAAATCGCTTAAATAACCATGTGTTATTTACAGATGAAAAATTTAATATAAAACCTCTAAAAAAGTACCTCTCTAGTTCTGAATTCTCTTACGTGGGTGACTTATTAAAATCAGCCGATTTAAATAAAAATTTATTTATGTTTGAGCTTAATGCAAAAAAAAAAATTATCCTTGTTTCAATAAAAAAAAATATTAAAAATTTTAACATAGAAAATTTAGGATCTGAGTTTTATGGACGTATAAATTATGGAAAAAATTGTGAATATTTCATTAACTCTGATAGCATAACTAGCAAAAATAAAGATTTTTTAGGGTTCTTTCTTCATGGATTAAAATTGAAATCATATGAATTTTTAAAATATAAGTCAAAAAAAAATACAAGAATTATTCAAATTAGTGTGTTTGGAAACAAGAATAAACCTTCCACTAATAATTTATTAAGATTCAAAGCACTAGAAGAAGGAACTTTTTTTGCCAGAGACTTAGTTTCTGAGCCAGGAAATGTTTTACACCCAGATGAATATGCAAAAAGATTAAGTTTACTTAAGAAACATGGTTTAAAAGTAAACATTTATGATAATAAAAAATTAAAAAAATTAGGTATGAACGCTTTGCTAGGGGTAGGGCAAGGAAGTGTAAAAGGTTCATATCTTGTTACAATTGAATGGAATGGCGCAAAGAATGGTTCAAAACCACTAGCATTTATTGGAAAAGGAGTTTGTTTTGATACAGGTGGTTACTCACTCAAACCAGCAAAATTTATGGAAGATATGACTTATGATATGGCAGGTTCTGCAGTTGTTGTAGGGTTAATGAAAAATCTAGCTTTAAGAAAAGCTAAGATTAATGCTGTTGGTGTTGTAGGTCTTGTAGAAAATATGGTTAGTGGAAATGCTCAAAGACCTGGTGATATAGTCAAATCTTACAGTGGTAAAACAATAGAAGTATTAAATACAGATGCTGAAGGTCGGTTAGTTTTAGCTGATGCTTTAACTTTTACTGAGCGAAAATTTAAACCAAAATTTATGGTTGATTTGGCAACTTTAACTGGTGCAATTATAGTTTCTTTAGGATCTGAGTATGCAGGACTTTTTTCAAATGATGATCGATTATCAAAACAATTGCTTGAAGCTGGTGAAAAAGTAGAGGAAAAATTGTGGAGAATGCCTCTTCATAAAAATTATGATAAGTTAATTGATTCTAAAAATGCTGATATGCAAAATATAAACTATGTTGGAGGCGCTGGCTCTACAACTGCAGCCCAATTTTTACAAAGATTTATTCTTAATAAAACTCCTTGGGCTCACTTAGATATTGCTGGAATGGCATTTTCAAAATATGGAGGAGCATTAAATTCTGGAGGAGCAACTGGTTATGGAGTGAGATTGTTAAACCAATTAATCAAGGATAACTATGAGTAATATTGAACAAACTTTGTCAATAATAAAACCTGATGCTGTTGAAAGAAATTTAGATATTGAAATTAAAGAAATATTTAAGAATAATGGTTTTTTAATTTTAAAAGAGAAAAAAATTCAAATAGAAAAATCTGAGGCTGAAAAATTTTATAAAGTTCATGAAATAAAGCCTTTTTACAAAGATTTATGTGCCTATCTATCCTCAGGTCCTATAGTTGTTATGGTTCTTGAAAAAGCCAATGCTGTAATTGCAAACAGAGAGTTGATGGGATCTACCGACCCAAAGGATGCTAAAGAAGGAACTATCAGGAAAAAATATGGGATTTCAATAGATAAAAATTCAGTACATGGTTCTGATAGCTTGGATAATGCTATAATTGAGATTGATTTCTTTTTTAAAGATTAATTAATACTTTTTTAATTGCTAGAGGATACAAGTAATGTTCTTGTTTTAATATTCTTTTTGCTAGAACCTCAGATGTATCTTTTTTAACTATCTTAACCTTTTTTTGTAAAATTATTTTACCAGAGTCTACTTTAGAATTTATGAAATGAACTGTGCAACCTGAAAATTTGTCTCCATTGTTAATTGCTCTTTTGTGAGTATTTAAACCTTTATATTTTGGCAAAAGAGATGGATGAATATTAATTATCTTACCTTTAAATTTCTTAATAAAATTTTTTGATAAAATTTTCATAAAACCCGCTAAACAAACTAAGTATATTTGGTTTTTATTTAAGTCATCTAAAATTTTTTTTTCAGCAGATTTCTTTTGATCGAACGAGTATACTTTATTTTTTATCTTATATTTTTTAGAGATATTTAAACCCTTTGCTTTTTTATTATTAGATATGACCAATTGTATTTTAATAGGAGAACTTTTTTTATGTGAAAATTTAATAAGACTTTTTAGATTACTTCCTGTTCCAGAAATGAATACTGCTGTTTTAACTTTTTCTAAACCAAGAAATTTTTTCATAAAATTTTATTTTATCTTTGCTCTGAGATATTTTGCCTATTATATAAGGTTCGTATTGTTTTGAAAAATATTTTTTAATTTTATAAAAATTATTTGGACTTATAATTAAACAAAATCCAACACCACAATTGAAAGTCTTTAACATTTCTTCATCACTGATTCTGTTATTTTTTAACCATTGAAAAATTTTTAAGGTTTTAATTTTGTCTAAATATATTTCTGCACAAAGTTTTTTTGGAATTATTCTTTTTATATTATCTGCTAGGCCACCACCAGTTATATTTGCACAACCATTAATCAAATTTCTTTGAATTAGATTAAGCACCTCACTTACATAAATTTTAGTCGGTCTAATTAATTCTTTTTTGAGAAAATAATTTTTTTTAACATCAATTTTTTTTTGTTTGATTATATTCCTAACAAGCGAATAACCATTAGAATGTAACCCACTAGAAGGTATAGCTATTATGTAATCATTTTTTTTTATTTTATTTTTATTTAAAATTTTTTTTTCATCGACTATCCCTATAGCAAAACCAGCCATATCAAATTTATTTTTTTCATAAGTTCCAGGCATCTCAGCTGTTTCACCGCCTACTAAATCACAATTTGAAATATTACAACCCTTTACAATACCTTTGATAATAGATTTTAATTTTGACAAATTAACTTTATTAATAGAAATATAATCTAAAAAAAAAAGTGGCTTTGCACCTTGGACAATTAAATCGTTTACACTCATTGCAACAAGATCTATCCCAATAGTATCGTATTTATTAATTAGATTAGCAATTTCAATTTTAGTACCAACACCATCAGTACAAGCTACGATTTTTGGTTTTTTAAAGTTCTTAGGAATACTGTTTATAGAACCAAAACCACCTATATTATTAAACTTTTTTTTGCCTTTTTTTTTTGATGTAATTTCAGATATATATTTTATGAACTTGTCGGCAGCATTTATATCAACACCACTTTTTTTATAGGTAAATAAGTTTTTATTCATTATTATAAGATACAATGACTAATAATAAATTTAATCATCTTAAAAACTTATATAATTTTTTTTTATTTCTATCTCTAATTATATTTTTTTTTTCCACAGATAATGTTCAAGGAAAACCTTTTGATATAAATAACATCGAAATTTCAAGACCTTTTGAAATGAATTTTAATAAAAATGAGGTAATTGACGAAGGTTTCGAAAAAGCTTTTTCTGAATTAATCTTGTTAACTGTCAATTCAACTGATCAAAAAAAGATAAGAAAAGTAAAATTAAATGAAATTAAAGGTATGATTGAAACTTTCACAATCAAAGAGGAAAAATTTGTAAATGAAATATATTTTGTAAATTTGGGTGTTTCTTTTAATAAGAAAAAATTTTTTAATTACTTAGAAACAAAGAATATATTTCCTTCTGTACCAGAAAAAAAAAAATTTTTATTTGTACCCATAATAATTGATGAGAATAAGAGAGAATTATTAATTTTTTCAAAAAATAAAATTTTTGATGAATGGAATGATAACAAAGAAAAATTTCATCTTATAGAATACATTTTACCTAGTGAAGATCTTGAAGACTTGAATTTGATTATGAATCAATTTGACTCAATCGAAGAATATGATTTTAAAGAAGTAATTGATAAATACTATTTAGAAGACTCTATAATTGCTTTAATCTTTAAAAATGAAAATGAAGTAAGAGTTTTATCTAGAATTACTATTAAAAAAAAACATTATTTTGAAAAACCAATCTTTTTTAGTTTCAGAAATGAATTCAAAAAAAATAATAAATCAATTAAAAATTAACTATGAGGATCACTGGAAAAATTTGAATCAAATTAATACTTCGATTAAATTAAATTTAAATATTCAAGTTAAGAATAACGATAATTTTAAAATTGAAAATTTTGAAAAGAAACTAAATAAAATAAACCTAGTTTATGAATATAATATTTTAAAATTTGATAAAGAGTATATTTTTTATCAAATAGTTTTTAATGGAACTCCTAAAAATTTTTTAAAATCCATGAAAGAGGATAAATTCGATATTGATACACAAAATGAGACATGGATCTTAAAATGAAAAACTCTGATCAACAAATTATTAAATTCAATTACGAAAACAACTTTAAAAATGAGGATTTTTATATTTCTAAAAGTAACAAACGTATTCTACAACTACTGAATAGTTGGCCTAATTGGGAAAAAAATTTTTTAAATATAAGTGGGGAAAATTTTTCTGGAAAGACTCATTTGATAAATATTTTTTTAAAAAAATTTAAAGGTATTAAATTTGAGGCTGACTCACTAAATGACAGTCACTTGAAAGAAATAAAACTTCATCAAAATATAGTCCTAGAGAATATTAAAAATAACGTAGATGAAAAATTGATTTATACTTTGTTAAATATGATTGAACAAGATAATAAATTTTTGATTATCACTTCAATAAAACCTTTGGTTAATATTGATTTTAAACTAATTGATTTAAAATCTAGAACTAAAAGTTTTCTTTTACAGAATATTGAAAATCCTGACGATGAATTGATATATGCTCTTATAATAAAAAATTTATCAGATAGACAAATTTCAATAGAAAAAAAACTAATAGATTATATAATTAAAAGAATTGAGAGATCGTATAGTAAAATTTTTTATTTTATATATAAGATTGATGAGCTTAGTTTAAAAAAAAAAAAATCTATTGATTTAAAAATTATAAAAGAGGTATTAGGAGATTAATTGAATAAATTTAGAAGTCATAATTGTAATGAAGTCAGAAAAAAAGATGTTGGGAACGAAATTTTATTAGCTGGCTGGATTAATAAAAAGCGAGATCATGGAAACCTCTTATTTATTGATTTAAGAGACAATTACGGAGTCACACAATGTATTGTTGAAAAGAAAAATCCACATTTTCGAGAATTAGAAAAGGTTCAGCTTGAAACAGTTATAAATATTAATGGTAAAGTTGTTCATAGATCAGAAGAAACGGTTAATAAAGAACTTGAGACAGGTGAGGTTGAAGTCGAAATAGAAAGCTTTAATATTTTAGGAACCTGTAAAGAATTGCCTATGCCTGTTTTTAGTGACCAAGAGTATTCTGAGGAAATAAGATTAAAATATCGATTTTTAGACTTAAGGAGAAAAAAAATTCATGAAAATATTATTTTAAGATCAAAAGTAATATCTTTTTTAAGAAATGAGATGAATAAATTAGGATTTTTGGAATTTCAAACACCAATCTTAACTTCTTCAAGCCCTGAAGGTGCGAGAGATTTTCTTGTCCCAAGTAGATTAAATCCCGGAAAATTTTATGCATTACCGCAAGCACCTCAACAATTTAAACAACTAATAATGGTTTCAGGATTTGATAAATATTTTCAAATAGCACCATGTTTTAGAGATGAGGATGCTCGTTCAGATCGAAGTCCAGGAGAATTTTATCAACTTGATCTAGAAATGTCATTTGTTGAACAAGAGGATGTGTTCAAGGTAGTTGAAAAATTATTGGTCAATACTTTCAAAAAATTTTCAAATAAAAAGCTTTTATTTGAGGATTTTCCAAAAATTTCTTACTCCGATGCATTATTAAAATATGGGAGTGATAAACCAGACTTGAGGAATCCTCTTGTTATTGAGGACATTACTGAAATTTTCTCAAGAGATGATGTTTCCTTTGAAATTTTTAAAAAATTAGTAAAATCAGGATCTAAAGTAAGATGTATAGTTACAAAAAATACAAAAGATAAACCTCGGAGTTTTTTTGATAATATTGATAAATGGGCTAAAAACGAAGGTGCATCAGGGCTGGCTTATTTTACAATTGATAAAGATAAAAAAATTGTAGCTAAAGGTCCTGTAGGTAAGTTTTTCTCAGAGGATGCTTTAAAAGAGATAATAAAAAAAACGAAAGCAGAAGTTGGAGATAGTATTTTTTTATCATGCGATAAACAAAAAGAACTAGAAAGAATAACCTCTCTAGCAAGAGATAAAATTGCAAAAGATCTAGATTTAGTTGATGAAAACATTTTTGCTTTTTGTTGGATAGTTGATTATCCTATGTTTGAAAAAGATGAAGAAACAAAAAAAATTAATTTTAGTCACAATCCATTTTCAATGCCACAAGAGGATATTGAAAAAATAAATTTTGATAATCCATTAGAAATATTAGCTTATCAATACGATATTGTTTGTAATGGAGTAGAGCTTTCCTCAGGGGCGATTAGAAATCATGTGCCTGAACTAATGTATAAACTTTTTTCTATTGCAGGTTATAGCAAAAAACAAGTTGATGATAAATTTAGTGGTATGATAAATGCGTTAAGCTATGGTGCTCCACCTCATGGAGGAATTGCTCCTGGAATTGATAGAATTGTAATGCTCCTAGCAAATGAAAAAAATATTAGGGAAGTTACAATGTTTCCAATGAATCAAAATGCACAAGATTTATTAATGAATGCACCATCTGAAGTTACCGAAAATCAACTTAAAGAATTAAACTTGATTTTAAAGTTAAAAAAATAATTATTTTTTTCCTTTAAGACTTATTTTAATATCAGATAAATCAACAAGATTTTTTTTGTAATTACTTCTCACAAATCCTTTACTAGTTATATCTTTTACAATCTTTAATAAGTGATTTTGTTCATCTGAGTTTTGTTCATCCTCTAAAGAGAGATCATCTGAGGCTCCTATGGCTGGTGTATGAGCTAGATCCTCTCTATTTTGATAAGATATAGCTAATTCTCTAAATATGTAATCCAAAATAGAAGATGCACTTAATATCCTATCATTTCCATGAACTTTACCAGAAGGTTCGAATTTTGTTCCTACAAATGCGTTAATAAATTCATCTAAAGGAACTCCATATTGTAACCCGAGTGACACAGAAATCGCAAAATTATTCATTAGTGCTTTAACTAACTCTCCTTCTTTACTAGTATCGATAAATATTTCACCAATTTTTCCATCTTCATATTCGCCTGTGTGTAAATAGACTTTATGATCACCAATAGTTGCTTTTTGAATGTAGCCTTTCCTTCTATCGGGCATACTAAATCTTTTTCCATTTTTTTCAGATTTTTTGTCTATATTTTCTAATATTTTTTTATCAGGAAATTTGTTGTTGGAGACAATATCTATTTTCTTACTTTGACTTATAATCTTATTATTTTCTTCTAAACTTTTGGTTTTCCTATTGTCTAATTTAACTTCAATAATCTCATATTTTCCATCGTCTCTTTTTTCAAGATTCTTTAATTCTGTCTCATTAACTTCATCTAAGTAATGATTAACTTTAAAACTACAAGTATAATATGTTTCAACTAAGTATTTTGCCATTTGACCTCAATTTTTTTTAAAAATTACAATATTGAATAGATTAATTTATATACAAAATCAAATTTTAGTCTAATTTAATTTATACAATTTTAAATTGAAATATTTAATATTTTTTATGTTGACAATTTTTAAAAAAATTTTCATTTGGTGGAATCAAGACACTTTTGGAACCAAAATTAAAACAATTTTTTTTGGTAAGTTTGTTGGTCAGGATCATTTAGGTAATAAATATTATGAAAGTAATGAAGGAAAAAGGTGGGTAATTTATGATAATGAAATTGATGCATCTAAAATACCGGTTGAATGGTACTCATGGATACATTTTACTCCAAATAAAATAGAAAAGTCCCACAATCTTAAAAAATACGATTGGCAAAAACCACATAAACCAAATTTAACTGGAACAGAATCAGCTTACTATCCAAATAAAAATAAAAATGCTATTGAAAAAAAATATAAAAATTGGAAAGATTAAGAGCTATATTTTTCCATTAATTCTTTTTTTATATTTAATTTTTCCTTTAAAATTAAATTCAGAAAGCGATTTGGAGGGAAATTTCACATCAATTAAAATTCTAGATAAAATAAGTTCTAAAAATATATTAATTAAGCTTAAAAATAAAAATGACACAAGATATAAAGATTTACTGATTAAAAGTATAAAATGTAAAAACTCTGAATTTGATGATAACCCCGAAATTATAGCTTATATTCAGGTTAGTGATTTAACTAATAGGGATAAAGATGATGTATTTGTTTTCAATGGGTGGATGTTTTCATCTAGCCCCTCATTAACTCCTTTTGATCATCCTGTCTATGATATCTGGCTGGTAGGTTGTTCTTAAAATATTTTTTCTTTATCTAACCAACCCACGTTAAAGTCTGAATTAATAAATTTTTCATGATTTAATAATTTTTTATGTAATGGAATTGTAGTAATTATACCTTCAATAACAAATTCTTCTAAAGATCTATTCATTCTTTGAATTGCTTCTTTTCTGTTCCGCCCATGACAAATCAATTTACAAACTAAACTATCGTAATATGGTGTCACCTTATATCCTTGGAATATAGCACCATCAACTCTTGTTCTAAATCCTGATGGTTGATGGCACATTTCTATCATTCCTGGGGAAGGCTGAAAATTCTTGCTTGGATCTTCAGCATTTATCCTACATTCAATAGCATGACCTCTTGGATTAACATCACTTTGTTTAAGGGCAGTTTCACCTGTATAGGCTATCCAAATTTGTTCCTTTATGATATCAATTCCTGTTACCATTTCTGTAACTGGATGTTCAACCTGAATTCTAGTATTCATTTCTAAAAAATAAAATTTTCCATCCTCATAAATATATTCGACAGTTCCTGCTCCTTCGTAGCAGATTTCATTTACCATTTTGACAGTTTTAGCAAATAAATCGGATCTTATTTCATCATTTAAAACTGGACTTGGGGTTTCTTCAATTAATTTTTGATGTCTTCTTTGAACTGAGCAATCTCTTTCGTGTAAATGAATAGTTCTATTTTTTCCTGACAATATTTGAACCTCTATATGTCTTGGATTTTGAAAAAATTTTTCAATGTAAACTTCATCGTTACCAAAATATTTTTTTGCCTCTGATTTCGCTGTTGAAAAAAATATTTCAAACTCACTCTCTTTATTTACAATTTTCATTCCTTTTCCACCTCCACCACCTGCAGCTTTGATAAGCACAGGAAAACCAATTTTCTTACACAGTTCTTTTGCCTCAGAAATATCTTTAACACCTCCTTCTGAACCTTCAATTACAGGCAGTCCATTTTCTTTTGCAATTTTTTTTGCCTGAATTTTATCTCCCATCATTTGAATATGTTTAGAAGATGCTCCAATAAATTTTATTTTATTTTCCTCTAATATTTTTGCAAAATTAGCATTTTCAGATAAGAATCCATATCCAGGATGAACAGCTTCTGCATTAGTTAAATCAATTGCTGATAAAAGAGCAGGAATATTTAGATAGCTATTTACTGGTTGATGCGATCCAATACACACACTTTCATCTGCTAATCTCACGTGCATACTATTTCTATCTACATCAGAATGAACTGCTACAGTTGAAATACCCCACTCTTTGCAAGCTCTGATTATCCTGACCGCAATTTCCCCACGGTTTGCAATTAAGATTTTTTTAAACATTACTCTAAAATAATTAATGTTTGACCAAATTCAACTGGTTGACCATCATCAACACAAATTTCTTTAACTATTCCATCTGATGTTGAAGGCACGTGGTTCATCGTTTTCATTGCTTCCACTATCATCACAGTATCACCTTTTTTTAATTTTTTACCAACTTCAATAAATTTTTTTGCACCAGGTTCTGGTGCATGATATGCCGTTCCTATAATTGGTGAAGTAACCTCTTTACCTGATACATCTTTATTTAATTGATCCTTAACTTCATAATTTGAAGATGAAATATTTTTTGGTGAATTATTTTGATTGCTAATTGAACTATAGTTTTTTGATACTTTTATTTTAGTATCTTTTTCAGTATATTCTAATTCTGTTAGATTAAACTCATCTAAATAATCACTCAATTCTTTAATAATTTTTTTATTTATTTTCATTTTTCAAAAGGTTTTGCATTGAAATTATGGCTAAAATATAACCATCAATACCTAAGCCAAATATACCCCCTGTTACTGTATCACTAATTAATGATTTCTGTCTGAATTCTTCTCTTTTGTAAATATTTGAAATATGTAATTCAATAATAGGCTTTTTAAATATTTCTAAAGCATCTTTTATTGCTACAGACGTGTGAGTAAAGGCTGCAGCATTAATAATCATTCCATCAAATCTTTTTCGCGACTCTTGGATTATATTTACCAGATCACCTTCTATATTTGATTGGACAAAGTCAAGCTCAAGTCCTATTTCTTTTGATTTATTTATACATTTATCTTTTAATTTATCAAAAGTAGTATTTCCATATTGTGATTGTTCTCTTTCTCCTAATAGATTAAGATTTGGACCATTAATAATAATTATTTTATTATTCATTCAACTTCTTATATACGATGAAAAAAATAAAAATTAAAGTAAATGGTAAATTAAAAAAGGTTAATGAAAATACCAAATTACTAAATTTAATTAATAGTTTAAAAATACCTATTAAAAAAGTCGCAATTGAAGTAAATCAAGAGATTATTGATAAAAAAAAATTAAATAGAATAAATTTAAAAAATAACGATAAAATAGAAATCGTTCATTTTATTGGGGGTGGTTAAAATTGAAAAAAAATGATTTAGTTATCGCAAATAAAAGATTCAAATCAAGACTAATAGTCGGCACTGGAAAATATAGAAATATGCAAGAATGTGCAAAATCAGTTAAATTGTCAGGTGCTGAAATAGTAACAGTTGCGGTTCGAAGAGTTAACATTATTGATAAAAAAAAACCACTTTTAATGGATTACATTGATCCAAAAAAAATTACATATTTACCTAATACTGCAGGGTGTTTTAGTTCTGAAGAAGCTCTCAGAACTTTAAGATTAGCAAGAGAAATTGGAGGGTGGAAATTAGTAAAACTTGAAGTTTTAGGTGACAAAAAAAATTTATTTCCTGAGATGATAGAAACTTTAAAATCTACAGAAGTATTAACAAAAGAAGGATTTAAAGTAATGGTCTATTGTAATGACGATCCTTTAATGGCAAAAAGATTAGAAAACGTTGGGGCTTGTGCTATTATGCCCTTAGCAGCTCCAATAGGCTCTGGTTTAGGAATTTTAAATAAAGTAAATATTAGAATTATAAGGACACAAACTAAATTACCTTTAATAATTGATGCAGGATTAGGGCAAGCCTCAGATGCTACAATTGCAATGGAATTAGGATGTGATGGTGTTCTTGTAAATACTGCAATAGCGAAAGCAAAAAAACCTTTTCAAATGGCTTTAGCATTTAAAGATGCAGTAAAGGCTGGTAGGCATTCCTATCTTTCAGGAAGAATTGAAAAAAGTTTAGTGGGTAGTCGTTCTTCACCTAGCAAAGGTATCATTTAGCTTTTTTATAATAAACTCTTTTTTTAAAAGGTTTTTTTTTAAATTTTTTCTTATCCTTAAATTTAATTATATTTTGATCTTTTTTTTGTTGTTCAATACTTTTTAAAACTTTAAAATTTTCTATTAACTCTAAAGTTTTATTAGATTTATTTTTAATATTAATTATGTATTCTGGTACAATTAATGAACCGTCAGTTATGATATCTATAGTCATTTTATTTTTTTTTTCAAAGTAAGTTAAATCTTCTATAAAATTTTCTTTTAAAAAATCTGAAATTTTTTTACTTACTTTTAAATCAACAAATTTAGCTTTGTTTAGAACAGCTTTTAATTCAACTAATTTCAATAATTTTTGTGCAAAAGATTCGTCTGTCAAATCTACTTTCCATTTTACTGCACTTTCCCTTAATCTTTGTCTTGACATTTCTAATAGACCAAAATTACTAATTCTTCCAATCTGAATACGAGCCCTATCAGATCGACACTTTTCTTTTAATTTTCTTTCAACTAACTTTCTATTTCCGAAGCCCAACATATCTATAAAATCAATTATAATTAAACCTGATAAATCTCTAATTTTAATTTGTCTTGCAATTTCGTCGGCAGCTTCTAAATTTGTATCAAGTGCGGTGCTTTCAACATTTTTTTGTTTAATTGAACTTCCTGAATTAATATCTATTGAAACTAAAGCTTCAGTAGGATTTATTACTAAATATCCGCCTGAATTTAATTTTACTTCAGAGTCAAAAATTTGATTTAGTTTTTGCTCAATACCTTGATCAATAAATAATGGAATTTTACCTCTGTATTTTTTAATTTTTTTAACGTGTGAGGGTATAAGAGATTTCATAAAGTTCTGAGCTTTTTTGTAACCCTCATTACCTTCAATAAATATATTTTTCGTATTTTCATCGTACATATCTCTTAATGTTCTTTTGATTATTTCACTTTCTTGATGAATTAATGAAGGAGCAATACTATTAAGTGCAGTCTCTTTTATTTGATTCCAGGTATTTATAAGGCCTGTTAAATCTCGATTAATTTCATTTTTTGTTTTATTGCTACCAGCAGTTCTAACAATTAATCCCATCTCTTTTGGTATTTCTATTTCATTTAAAATAGTTCTTATTTTTTTTCTATCTATAGGATTAAAGATTTTACGTGAAATACCTCCTCCTTTAGGTGTATTAGGCATTAAAACAATATATTTCCCTGCTATTGATATAAAAGTACTAAGAGCTGCACCTTTTTGTCCTCTCTCATCTTTTATAACTTGAATAAGTATTACTTGATTTGGCTTAATAACTTCTTGAATTTTATATCTCTTAAATTTAGGTTTAATATCTCTCTTTTTTTCTTTGTCCTCTTCTTTGTTTTTATCTTCTGAAATTGATGTTTCTAAAGGATCATCAATTTCCAATTTACCCTCAGCAAGATTTTCAGCCTCTTTGGCCTCTACTTCTTTGGATAATTTTTCTCTTGCCTTTTCTTCCTCTTGTTTAATAATTTCTAAATCGCTTTTTGGAATTTGATAATAATCTGACTGAATATCGTTAAATGACAAAAAACCATGTTTATCTCTGCCAAAATCTACAAACGCAGCTTGTAGAGATGGTTCAATTCTACTTATCTTACCTAAATAAATATTATTTTTTATAAGATTATTTTTTAATCCTTCGTACTCGTAATCTTCAATATTGTCGTTTGATTTAAGTACCACCCTAGTTTCATTTGGATGCGATGCATCAATATATAAATTTTTTTCCATAATATGTTTTTTGATTGTTTCATTATAAAAATTTTTAAAATTTTGTTAGTTTCTGCCTTATCTTTAACAAATTCCAATATATAATGGAAACAAAATGAGCACGTTAATCAGAAAAATATTTATCAGTTTTGCTAGCTTTTTTCTGCTAATTGGCTTTATTGTTATTGGAATTTTATGGAATTATTCAAATAATATTCCTGATTATAAATTTTTAAAAAACTACAAACCTCCAGTCTCTAGTAAAGTATATTCTGGTAATGGAGATCTAGTAGCTGATTTCTCAAAAGAAAAAAGAATTTTTGTACCTTATAGCTCAATTCCAAAAAATGTAATTAACGCTTTTTTATCTGCTGAAGATAAAAATTTTTTTTCTCATCCAGGTGTTGATGCTAAAGGAGTTTTAAGAGCTATGATTAACAATATTCAAAATATGATTACCTCTAAAAGGTTGGAGGGAGCCTCTACCATCACACAACAAGTAGCTAAAAATTTTTTATTAACAAATGAAGTGAGTATTAACAGAAAAATTAAAGAAGCCATCCTAGCTTTTAGAATCGAAAGATCTTTATCAAAAGAAAGAATTTTAGAATTATATTTAAATCAAATTTATCTTGGTAGTGGAGCATATGGTGTAGCTGCTGCTAGTCTTGAATATTTTGATAAATCTATTAAAGAGCTTAATTATCAGGAAGCCGCACTATTAGCTGCATTACCAAAAGCACCAAGTAAATATAATCCATATCAAAATAAAAATTTAGCTAAATTTAGAAGAAACTTGGTATTAAAAAATTTATTAGAAAATAATTTTATTAATTCTAAAGAATATCAAATATTGAAAGATAAAAAAATAAAATTGAAAAAAAAGAAAAAAGTTTTTTTAGAAGATTCTCAATATTATATAGAAGATGTGAGAAAAAAAATTATAGAAAAACTTACGTATGAAAAAGTTTATAATCAAGGATTTAATATAAATACCCCAATAAATCCTGAACTCCAAAAAATAGCCACCAATTCACTAAGAAATGGATTAATTGCATATGACAAAAGAAAAGGTTGGCATGGTGTTTTAGAAAATAAAAAAATTAATTCAAATTGGAGTAAAGATTTAGAAAAATATTTTTTAGAAAATTCTATTGGATGGAAAATTGCTATTATAAAAAAAGTTGACCAATTTTCAGCTGAAATTGAAACACAAAATAATTTAAAAGGAATAATTAATTATAGTGATATTACATGGACAAAAAAAAATTTTAAAGATTTAGTTAAAAAAGGAGATATTATTTATGTAAAAAAAATTTCTGGTAGTAACTTCAGTTTAAAACAAATTCCGAAAATAAATGGGGGAATTGTAGTTATGGATCCATTTACTGGGAGAGTTTTAGCTTTAAGTGGGGGATTCAGTTTCAAAAATAGTGAGTTTAACAGATCATCACAAGCTTTAAGGCAACCGGGTTCAGCATTTAAACCTTTTGTGTACGCTCTTGCCTTGGAAAATGATTATACACCTTCATCCTTGATTTTAGATGCTCCATTAGTTTTAAATCAAGGATCAGACTTAAAGATGTGGAAACCAGAAAACTACGGTAAAAAATTTTATGGTCTCTCAACCTTACGTATTGGTTTAGAAAAATCACGTAATTTGATGACTGTTAGAATTGCACAAGATTTAGGTGTAGATAAAGTTGCAAATTTCGCAAAAAAACTTGGAATTTACAATAATCCTAATAAATTATTATCAATTTCTTTAGGCTCAGCTGAAACAACACTTTTAAAATTGACTTCTGCTTATTCAGCATTTGTAAATGGTGGTAAGTTAGTAAAACCAATTATTATAGATAGAATTCAGGATAGTGAAGGAAATACAATTATCAATAATGATAAGAGAGTTTGTATAGATTGTGATAAAATTTCATTTACAAGTAATGAATATCCAATAATTGACGATGATTATAAAAAAGTATTTTCCAATCAAACCGCATATCAAGTTACTTCACTTTTAGAGGGAGTTGTTCAAAGAGGTACTGGAAAGAAATTAAAAAAACTAAAATTAAATTTGGCAGGAAAAACAGGGACTACAAATGATAATACTGATACCTGGTTTATAGGTTTTACTTCAAATCTAGTTATTGGTGTTTATGCCGGGATGGATGAACCAAAACCACTGGGCAAATACGAAACAGGATCTAAAGTTGCTTTGCCTATTTTTGAGGATTTTGTTAAAAATGCTATAAAAAAATCTGATGCAAGACCTTTTAAAGTTGCTGATGGAATATCAATGATGGTTATAGATGCTTTAACAGGACAAAAGGCTAAATTTTCTTCTCAGGACACAATAATTGAAGCTTACAAAAAAGAGAATATTGTTGACGGAAAAGTCCTGTATTCAAATAACAATAGATTAGACTCAAATAATGTATTAAAGTTTTATTAATGGAGAATAAATATTTATATTTTAAAAAAGAAATAGAAAAGATTAATCAAAGAGTTAAGGAGTACCTTTGAAAAAAATCAAATTTATTCAAAATTAGAAAAGACTAACATAAAAATTCTTAAAGATAATTTTTGGCAGGACAAAGTTAAATCTAAAAAGATAATAAAAGAAAAAAAAT